>NZ_CP049872.1:1397794-2096691 GCF_011302915.1 Thermomonas sp. HDW16
GTGGCGGTGGCGTGGCTCAGCGTTCGAGCAACGGCAGCTTGTCCGGCTTGCCGTCCCACTCCGCGGCATCCGCCGGCGGATCTTTGCGAACGGTGAGTACCGGCCACTCCTTCGCCAGTTCCGCGTTGAGCGCGGCGAAGCCTTCCTGTCCGGCGGGCACGTCCTCTTCCGGGTAGATTGCGTTGACCGGGCATTCCGGTTCGCACAGGGTGCAGTCGATGCACTCGTCCGGATCGATCACCAGGAAGTTCGGGCCTTCGTGGAAACAGTCGACCGGGCACACCTCGACGCAGTCTGTGTGCTTGCACTTGATGCAGTTTTCGGTGACGACGAAGGGCATGGGGCGTGATCCGTGGTGCGGTACGGGTAGTTTAACGCTGCGGGTCACGGGATAGACGCGGCACGTCCTGTGCCGCGCCCTTCGCTACGCGACGCGGGCAGCCTTCGGCTGCCCAGATTCGCTCCAGGCGAATCTGTCGAACCCTGCGGGTTCTCATCTCGAAGGGCGGATCATGAAAAAAGCCCGAGTCATTCGACTCGGGCTTTTTTCATGATTGGTACTCCCAACGGGATTCGAACCCGTGTTGCTGCCTTGAGAGGGCGGCGTCCTAGGCCTCTAGACGATGGGAGCAGATGGAACGTAGCTTCGCCGGTTGGACGGCCGGCCCGGCAACGGCAAAGCCGTGCACCGAGCTTGCTAGTATAGAGGGCCGCGTCGTCCACTGGCAACGCGTCCGCCAGCCAAGGGAAGAACGCGGCACGACCGCAGCGCATGACCGATACCTCCGTACAACCCATCCAACCCACGCCCGAACTGCGCGTCATCCCGCGCGACGAGCACGACATCTCGCGCAAGCAGATGAGCCCGAACGCCCTGCGCGTGCTGTACCGCCTGCGCGAAGCCGGCTTCGGCGGCTACCTGGTCGGCGGCGCGGTGCGCGACCTGCTGGTTGGCGGCGCGCCTAAGGATTTCGACGTGGCTACCGATGCCACGCCTGAACAAGTCAAGGCGCTGTTCCGCAATTGCCGGTTGATCGGCCGCCGTTTCCGCCTTGCGCACGTGGTGTACGGGCGCGAAATCATCGAAGTGGCGACGTTCCGTGCCAACAGCGCCAACGACAACGACGATCGCGAGACCGACGACGGCGGCCGCCTGCTGCGTGACAACGTGTACGGCAGCATCGAGGAAGACGCGATCCGCCGCGACTTCACCGCGAATGCGTTGTATTACGCCATCGAGGATTTCTCGGTGCGCGATTACACCGGCGGCTACGACGACGTGCAGGCGCGCCTGCTGCGCCTGATCGGCGATCCCGAAGCCCGCTACCGCGAAGACCCGGTGCGCATGCTGCGCGCCGCCCGCCTCGCGGCCAAGCTGGGCTTCACCATCGAGGCCGCCACCGCCGAACCGATCCCGCGCTTGGCGCACTTGTTGGCCGAAGCCGCGCCGGCGCGCCTGTTCGAGGAAACCCTGAAGCTGTTCCTGTCCGGCCATGCGGTGGCCAGTTTCGAACTGCTGGAGTCGACCGGCCTGCTGCCGGCGTTGCTGCCGGAAACCGCGCAGGCGCTGGCCTCCAATAAATCCGGCGCGTTGCGGCGAATGCTGGTGCAGGGCTTGCGCAATACCGATGCGCGGGTGGCCAACGACGATTCGGTCTCGCCGGCCTTCCTCTATGCCGTGCTGCTGTGGCCGGCGTATTGCCGCGCGCTGGCGCTGCTGCAGGCGCAGGGCGTGCACGCGGCCGAGGCGCAACGCCGCGCCGCCGACCGCGTGACCTTGCACCAGGTCGGTCGCACGGCGCTGCCGCGCCGCTTCTCGTTGCCGATGCAGGAAATCTGGCTGTTGCAGCCGCGGTTCTCGCTGCGCCAGCGCAAGCGTGTGTTCCGCCTGCTGTCGCACCCGCGTTTCCGTGCGGCGTTCGATTTCCTGGAACTGCGCCTGTCCGCATCCGATTCGCATGCCGAGGACGTGGCGTTCTGGCGCGAGGCGCAGCTGCATCCCTCCGAAGCGGTTGCCGACGCGGAGCATGGGGCGCAGGAGCCCGCAGCGGAAGTGGGCGATGAAGACAGTGCGCCGCGCAAGAAGCGTCGTCGTCGCCGGCGCAACGGATCCGCTTCGCAAGCACCGGCATGACCCTTGCTGCGGTCGGGCTGGGTGCCAACCTGGGCGATGCGGCGGCGACGCTGCGTGATGCCATCGCCGAGCTTGCGCAGTTGCCGGAAACGACGCTGTTGCGTGCTTCACGCCTGTATCGCACACCGGCCTGGGGCCGCACCGAGCAGCCCGATTTCATCAATGCGGTGGCACTGGTCGAAACCGATTTGCCGGCGCGCGAGCTGCTCGACGCCTTGCTCACCATCGAACGACAGTTCGGCCGCGTGCGCCTGGATGGCGAACGCTGGGGCCCGCGCACGCTGGATCTCGACCTGTTGTTGTACGGCGACGTCGTGATCGACGAACCCGGCCTACGCGTTCCGCACCCGCATCTGCACGAACGCGCTTTTGCACTGCTGCCGCTGGCGGACATTGCGCCGGACATGGCGATTCCCGGCATCGGCAGTGTTGCCGCCATCGCCGCCGGCATGGCAGTGGACGGTATTGAAGCGTTACCTTAGCCAATGGATCGACGGGAGCCACGCATGAGCGATACGCCGCAAAAACCGTGGACGGTGCCGATGCTGGCGCAGGCGCGTGCCGAAGGCCGCAAGCTGGTGATGCTGACCAGCTACGACGCCAGTTTCGCCCGCGTGCTGGACGACAACGGCGTGGACCTGATCCTGATCGGCGATTCGCTGGGCATGGTGGTGATGGGGATGGCCTCGACGCTGCCGGTCACCGTCGATGCCATCGCGTACCACACCCGCTGCGTTGCGCGCGGCGCCAGGCACGCGTTGAAAATCGCGGATTTCCCCTTCGGCTCGGATGCCACGCCGGAACAGGCGCATGCCGCCGCGGTGCGTTTCATCCAGTCCGGTGCGGCCATGGTCAAACTGGAAGGTGCCGGCTACAAGTTGGACATCATCCGCTTCCTGGTCGAGCGCGAAATCCCGGTCTGCGCGCACCTGGGCCTGACGCCGCAATCCGTGCTGCGCATGGGCGGCTTCAAGGTGCAGGGGCGCGAGGATGCCGCCGCCGCAAAACTGCGCGAGGACGCTTTGGCCGTGGCCGAAGCCGGCGCGGCCTTGCTGGTACTGGAAGGCGTGCCGGCCGCGTTGGCGGCGCAGATCACCGCTGCCAGCCCGATCCCGACCATCGGCATCGGCGCCGGAGCGGATTGCGATGGGCAGGTGCTGGTGCTGCACGACCTGTTGGGGCTGGATACCGGCCATCGCAAGCCGAAATTCGTCAAGGATTTCCTCGCCGAGGGCGGTTCCGTCGCCGGCGCGATCCGCGCCTATGCCGATGCGGTGCGCGACGGCAGTTTTCCCGACGCCGACCACGCCTACGCCTGACGCCGACATGATCGAAACCATCACCGACCTTTCCATCCTGCGCGAACGCGTCCGCGGCTGGAAGCGCGAAGGCCTGCGTATCGGCTTCGTGCCGACCATGGGCAACCTGCACGCTGGCCATTACTCGCTGGTGGAACTTGCCCGCCAGCATGCGGACCGCATCGTCTCCAGCGTGTTCGTGAACCCGACCCAGTTCGGACCGAACGAGGACTTCACCCGCTACCCGCGCACGCCGGATGCCGATACCAGCGGGCTGCAAGCTGCCGGTTGCGACGCGCTCTGGCTGCCTGCCGTCGAATTCATGTATCCGTTTGGCGTCGAGCTGGCGGCGAAGGTGCATGTGCCCGGCGTGAGTTCGGTGCTGGAAGGTGCATTTCGCCCCGGCCACTTCGATGGCGTGTGCACCGTGGTCAGCCGGTTGTTCAACCAGGTGTTGCCCGACGTGGCCGTGTTCGGCAACAAGGATTACCAGCAGATGGCGGTGATCCGGCAGATGGTCGCCGACCTGCAATTCCCCATCGAGATCGTGGGTGGGGCTATCGTCCGCGAGGCCAATGGACTGGCGATGAGCTCTCGCAACCAGTACCTGTCGCCGGAAGAGCGCGCGCTGTCCGCGACGATTTACCGCGCGCTGCAGGCGATGCGCGATGCGATCCGCGCCGGCACGCCGCGCGCGCAGGTCGAAGCCGATGCCGATGCGTTGCTGCGCGATGCCGGCTTCGTGCCGGATTACGCAGTACTGCGCTCCCCGGATTTCAGCGAGCCGGCCGATGGCGAGGGTGGGGCGCGGGTTGCCCTGATTGCGGCCCGTTTGGGCCGCACGCGGCTCATCGACAACCTGGAATTTGACGCCGGCTGAACGCCGGAACGGCGATGTTGCAGTGCGGAATCAGACCCCTATACTGCGCCGTGCCGGGCGTTTGCCCGGGTCGTTCGCTGGAGCCGAAACAATGCAACTGACCCTGCTCAAGGCCAAGATCCATCGTGCCACCGTCACCCACGCGGAGCTGCACTACGAAGGCTCCTGCGCGATCGACGGCCGCCTGCTGGACATCTCCGGCATCCGCGAATACGAGCGCATCGAGATCTACAACGTCAACAACGGCAAGCGCTTCGCGACCTATGCGATCCGTGGCGAGGAAGGCAGTGGGGTGATCTCGGTCAACGGCGCCGCCGCGCACCAGGCGCAGCCGGGCGACCTGGTGATCATTTGCGCCTACGGCCATTGCGACGAAGCCGAGGCGGCGAAGTACAAGCCGACCTGCGTCTACGTGGATCGCGACAACCGGCTGACCCACACCAATCATTCGATGCCGAAGCAGGCCGCATGAGTGCGCTCGCCGGCCTCGATGCGCATGCGCAGCGGTTGGCCGGCACCTCGATTGCTGGGCTGATCGAAACCGACCCATCACGCGCGCGCGATTTCGCGCTGCGGGTCGGGCCGCTATACGCCAACTTCGCCCGCCAGCGCTACGACCGGGCGGCGCTGGATGCGCTGTTCGCGATCGCCGAACGCACCAATCTGAAAGCGGCGATGCGGCGCCAGCTCGACGGCGAGATCATCAATGCCACCGAAGGCCGCGCGGTGCTGCACACCGCGCTGCGCGGCGACAACTCGACGGCAGCGGTAGCGCGCGATGCGCGCGCGCAAGCAGTGGCTGCGCTGGGACGGATGCGCGAGCTGATCGCCGGGCTCGAAGCCAGCGATGTCACCGACATCGTCAGCATCGGTATTGGTGGTTCCGACCTCGGGCCGCGACTGGTGGCCGATGCGTTGGCCTTGCCCGGCGCCAGGTTTCGCGTGCATTTCATCTCCAATGTCGATGGCAACGCCGCGCAGCGCACGCTGGCCGGGCTGGATCCGAAGCACACGGCGGCCATCGTCATTTCCAAGACCTTCGGCACGCAGGAAACCCTGCTCAATGGCCGCATCGTGCACGAGTGGCTGCAGGACGACTCGCGCCGCCTGTACGCGGTCAGCACCAACGCGCAGCGGGTCGCCGACTTCGGCATCCCCGCCGAACGCACGCTGCCGATGTGGGATTGGGTCGGTGGGCGCTATTCGCTGTGGTCGTCGGTGGGTTTCCCGATCGCGCTGGCCATCGGCATGGACCGCTTCGAGCAATTGCTGGCGGGCGCCGGCGCGATGGATGCGCATGCCGCCGAAGCGCCGCTGCGCGCGAATATCGCCGTTTGGCATGCGCTGACCGCGATATGGAACCGCAATGCGTTGCACGCCGCGACGCAGGCCGTGCTGCCTTACGACGAACGCCTCAAGTTGCTGCCGAATTACCTGCAGCAACTGGTGATGGAGAGCCTCGGCAAGTCCGTGCATGTCGATGGCAGCGCTGTCGATGCCGAGACCGTGCCGGTGTGGTGGGGCGGTGCCGGCACCGATACCCAGCACAGTTTCTTCCAGGCCCTGCACCAGGGTACGCAGGTGGTGCCGGCCGATTTCATCGGCGTGCTGCAGGCTGCGCATCCGTTCCACGACAACCATGCCGCGCTGCTTGCGAACCTGTTGGCACAGACCGAGGCGCTGGCAAACGGACAGGCCAGCGATGATCCGCACCGCCGCTATCCGGGCGGTCGTCCAAGCACCTTGTTGCTGCTGGATGCGCTGACCCCGCAATCGCTGGGCATGCTGATCGCGCTGTACGAGCACAGCGTGTACTTGCAATCGGTGCTGTGGGGCATCAATGCCTTCGACCAGTTCGGCGTGGAACTCGGCAAGCAAGTCGCGAACCGCTTGTTGCCGGCGTTGCAGGGTGAAGGCGAGGCGGACGATACGGTCACTCGCGAACTGCTGCGCGAATTCAACGCGCGGCGCTGAGGCTCTTCTCTTTCTGCTGTCGGCTTTTCGGTCACGCAGCGGCAGAAATTCGATGGGACGGATGGCCCCGGTTTGCTCCGGGACCTTCGGCGACATGGATGTCGCCGATGAGCCTACATGGATGTATTCACGGCGTGTCCCGGAGTGAATCGGGGCCAGCCGGCCTGATCGTAAACCGTTGTTTCAATCGATCCGCCGTTGCTGCTGCAACGCCCATTCCACGTGCTCGCGCACCACGGGTGATGGATGCTCGCGGCGCGATTGCAGCGCGGCAATGACCGCATCGGTTCCTGGCGCATTGCCCAGCGCTACCGCGATATTCCGCAGCCAGCGCTCGTGCCCGCTTCGACGAATCGCCGAACCTTCGGTGCGTTGCAGGAATTCTTCCTCGTCCCAGGCGAACAACTGGGCCAAGGTCGCCTGGTCCAGGTTGTTGCGCACCCGGAAATCCGGCTCGTCCGTACGCTGCGCGAACTTGTTCCATGGGCAGACCAGCTGGCAATCGTCGCAGCCGAAGATGCGGTTGCCGATTAGCGGACGCAGTTCCTCGTCGATGCTGCCTTCGTGCTCGATGGTGAGGTAGCTGATGCAGCGCCGCGCATCCAGTCGATACGGCGCGGTGATCGCCTGGGTCGGGCAGACCTCAATGCAGCGCATGCAGCTGCCGCAATGTGCGCTGGCCGGCGGGTCGACGGGTAACGGCAAATCGACGAACAGCTCGCCGAGGAAAAACCAGCTGCCGCCATCCTTGTCGATCAGGCAGGTGTGCTTGCCGATCCAGCCCAGCCCGGCGTTGCGCGCCAACGCGCGTTCCAGCACTGGTGCGGAATCCACGAATACGCGATGCCCGAACGGCCCGATTTCCTTCGCCACATCGTCAGCCAGTTTCTGCAGGCGGTTGCGCATCAGCTTGTGGTAGTCGCGGCCCAGCGCATAGCGCGCCACGTAGGCGCGTTCGCCAGCGCGCAGGTTGTCCCAAGCGGCATCGGCATCGCGGCCGTAATCCAGCCCCACCGACACCACGCGCAAGGTTTCCGGCACCAGCTCGGCCGGGCGTGAGCGCTTGTCGCCGTGGCGCGCCATCCACTCCATCGAACCATGCAGGCCTTGTTGCAGCCAGTCGCGCAGGAAGGCTTCGTCCTCGGGCAATTCCACCCCGGAAATGCCGATTCGCTGGAAGCCGGCCGCCAGCGCCAACGCGCGGATGCGCTGGGCGAGTGCGATGTAGTCGGGCGTTTCGGCTGGCATGCGCGAAGTATAGGAGCGCGTTCTAGAATTGGCCGATGCACAGCCCGTTTCCCCTGTACGACGCCGACGCCCTGCGCCTGCTGGAAGCGCGCGGTACAGCGTCTTCCGATGGCGATGCCTTCGCATTGATGGCGCGCGCCGGGCAGGCCAGCTGGCGCCGCGTGTTGAAGCATTGGCCGCAGGCGCAACGGATCGCGGTGGTGTGCGGGCCCGGCAATAACGGTGGCGATGGCTATGTACTGGCGCGGCATGCGCAGGAAAGTGGCCGCAACGTGCAAGTCGTGAGCCTGCTGCCACCGGCCACGCCATTGGCACGACGCGCCTGCGATGAATACCTCGCGGCTGGCGGCCGCATCGTTGAAGCACCCGAGGGGTTGCAGGGTGCTGAACTCATCGTCGATGCGCTGTTCGGTATTGGCCTGTCACGAGAGCCGGATGCGGCAACGGCGGCGCTGATCGAAACGATCAACGCACACCCCGCACCCGTGCTGGCGCTGGACGTGCCCAGCGGTCTCGATGCACGCAGCGGTTCCGCGCCGGGCACGGCGATCGTCGCGGACCGCACCCTGCAGTTCATCGCCCGCCATCGAGGCCTGCGCACGGGCGTGGCGATGGATCATGTCGGCGAACTGGAACTGGCGACGCTCGACCTGCCGATGTCATCGTTCGATGGGATCGCTCCTGCGGCATCGGCTTACCGGCACGATGCGTTGCACGGTTTCTTCCCGCTGCGCCCGCGCGATTCGCACAAGGGCCGCAACGGCCATGTGCTGTGCATCGGCGGCGATGCCGGCAGCGGCGGTGCGGTGATGCTGGCGGCGGATGCGGCGCTGCATTGCGGTGCGGGCCTGGTCAGCGTCGCCACGCGTCCCGCGCATGTACCGGCCTTGCTGGCGCGGCGACCGGAGGCAATGGCGCACGGCATCGACGATGTCGAACAACTCACCCACTTGCTCGAACGCGCGGACGTGATCGCCATCGGCCCGGGAGTGGGGCAGGGCGCATGGGGACAGGCACTATTCGACCTCGTGCTGGCCTGTGCAAAGCCACGCGTGTTTGATGCCGATGCGTTGAACCTGTTGGCGCAATCGCCACGACGCTTGAACGAATGCGACGTGATGACGCCGCATCCGGGCGAAGCTGCGCGACTGCTCGGCATCGCCACGGTCGATGTGCAGCGCGACCGTTTCGCGGCCGCGAACGCATTACGTGAGCGCTACGGTGCGCAGGTGGTGCTCAAGGGCGCAGGCAGCATCGTTGCATCGCCAGAAGCGGTACCTGCCGTCATTTGTGCCGGCAATCCGGGCATGGCGGTGGGTGGCATGGGTGATCTGCTCACTGGCTGCATCGCCGCATTGCTCGCGCAAGGGTTCGCGCCGCGCGATGCCGCCATTGCCGGCGCATTGCTGCATGCAAGTGCAGGCGACGCCGCGGCGCGCGTGGATGGCGAACGCGGCCTGCTGCCCAGCGATCTGCTGCCATGGTTGCGTCGATTGGCCAATCCGATGCGACGATAGCGGCATGCAGACACTGACTTCGAACAATCTCCTGCTGGAGGATGCGGATGCCACCGCCGCGCTCGGTGCCCGACTTGCGCGGCACCTGCCTGAGCGTGCGGTCGTCCACCTGCACGGCGACCTCGGCGCGGGCAAGTCCACGCTGGCGCGGGCGTTGCTGCGTGCGCTGGGCGTGACCGGCACTATCCGTAGCCCGACCTACACCCTGGTCGAGCAATACCCGTTGGCGGTGGGCGGCACCGCCCTGCATCTGGATATGTACCGGATCGGCGATCCGGGCGAGCTGGAATTCCTCGGGCTGGACAGCGCAGACATCCGCCTGTGGCTGGTCGAGTGGCCGGAGCGCGGGCGGGGTGCCTTGCCCGCCAGTGACCTCGATATCGAGCTGGCGGTGGCGGGATCCGGCCGTCGTTGCCTGTTGCGTCCGAACAGCATGGCCGGGCAGGCTTGGCTGAACGGATTGGCGTCAGATTGAGCTTTCCGGGCAGGATCGTATTCCTGCCGCAGGAATATCCGGCAGGTTACGGATTATTAAGGGAAAAGTGCTTGCCAAGCGTTCTTGCAAGTGCTTAACTTCAGGCCATGCGCGTCAAGGGGATCCGCTTCGAGCAAGTAGTGATGGCCGCCATGTTGCTGGCCGCGCTCTGCTGGAATCTCGCAAATGCCTCTGAAATCAAGCAGTTGCGCGTCGATTCCGGCGCCACCGGAACACGTGCCGAGTTCCTGCTGGATCGCGAAGGCGCCTACAAGCTGATCGACCTACGCAATCCGGATCGCCTGGTGGTCGACTTCCCCGAAAGCCAACTTCGTCGCGGCCTGAGCCTTCCCAAGGCCGCAGGCGTGATCAAGGCCGTACGCTCTGGCCAGCCTGAACCGGGCACCGTCCGCATCGTGTTCGATCTTTCCGGCAGTGTGGCTGTGCTCAAGCCGCGCATCGAGCAATCCGCCGAAGGCCCGCGTCTGGTGCTGGAATGGCCGGGGGATGGGGTGGCCGATGTCGCGCTTGCCTCCAAGCCGGCAGTCGATGTGCCTGCGCCCGTGCGCGACCCGATCGCGGAGATCGCCAGGGCTTCCGCAACCGTGCCTGCGACTGCTGGCACGCCCGACAAGGGCATCGACAAGGCCGCCACGGTCTCTCAGTTGCCGGGCACTGTCGCAACAGGGGTTCCGACCCGCATTGCGACTGGCAAGCCGGAGCCCACTGTCGCGCCACTGCAGGGCGAACAGCCCTCCGTGCCGGTGCCGCGCCGCCCGATGCAGTCCGGCGTGCGTCCGCTGGTGATCGCGATCGATGCCGGCCACGGAGGCCAGGATCCTGGCGCGCATGGTCTGAACGGCACGCGCGAGAAAGACGTGACCCTGTCCATCGCCCGTGAACTGGCGCGGCAGATCAATGCCACGCCGGGCATGAAGGCGTTCCTTACCCGCGACACCGATGTTTTCATCCCGCTGGGCCAGCGCGCGCGCCGCGCCAGCGCCAACAAGGCCGACATCTTCCTGTCGATCCACGCCGATGCCGCGGAAAACCGCAATGCGCGCGGCTCCTCTGTCTACGTGCTGTCTACCCGTGGTGCATCCTCGCAACGCGCGCGCTGGCTGGCAGACAAGGAAAACGCGGCCGACGTGATCGGCGGCGAGCGCGTGCGCACCGCCGACAACACCCTGACCTCGGTGCTGCTCGACCTTACCCAGAGCGGCAACATGAAGGCCTCCGAAGACGCCGCCGGCCACGTGCTGGGCGGCCTGAAACGGGTCGGCAACAACCACAAGCCCGAGATCGAGCGGGCCAACTTCGCGGTGCTGCGCACCTCGGACAAGATGCCGGCGATGCTGGTCGAGACTGCCTTCATCTCCAACCCTGACGAGGAAAAACGGCTGATCGATCGCGACTTCCAGCGCACCCTGGCGACTGCGATCCTCGACGGTATCGACGATTATTTCTCGCGCCAGCCGCCGCCAGGCACGCTGTATGCGGCACGCGCGCAAGCCAGGCAAGATGGTGGCGTGGTCAGCGTCGGTGCCGGCGGAAGCCCGTAAAGCCAACAGGCGCGCACGTTAAACTTGGCGGGTGAGCATCCGCCAACTACCCGATACCCTCATCAACCAGATCGCCGCCGGCGAAGTGGTCGAACGTCCCGCGTCCGTGGTCAAGGAACTGGTCGAGAACGCGCTGGATGCCGGCGCGAAACGCATCGACATCGAACTCGAGGAAGGCGGGGTGCGCCTGATCCGTATTCGCGACGACGGCGGCGGCATCGATGCATCCGAACTTCCGCTCGCGGTGCAGCGCCACGCGACCAGCAAGATCGCCAGCATCGAAGACCTGGAATCCGTCGCCACGCTTGGCTTTCGTGGCGAGGCGTTGCCGTCGGTGGCCTCGGTCAGCCGCTTCCGCCTAAGCTCGCGCCGCAACGGCAGCGAGCATGGCGCGATGCTGCAGGTCGAAGGCGGCAAGCTCGGCGAAGTCGCGCCGCATCCGCATCCTCCCGGCACCACGGTGGAAGTGCGCGACCTGTTCTACAACGTGCCGGCGCGACGCAAGTTCCTGCGCGCGGAACGCACCGAGTTGTCGCATATCGAGGAATGGCTGCGCTCGTTGGCGCTGGCGCGACCCGATGTGGAGCTGCGCGTCTCCCACAACGGCAAGCCGTCGCGCCGCTGGAAAGGCGAGGGCGATCTGCTGAGCGACGTGCGCTTGCATGAAGCCCTCGGCGAGGACTTCGCGCGCAATGCGCTGCACGTGGATCACGAAGGCGCGGGCCTGCGACTGCACGGCTGGATTGCGCAGCCTGCCTACAACCGCGCCAGCGCCGACCAGCAGTACCTCTACGTCAACGGCCGTAGCGTGCGCGACCGCAATGTCTCGCACGCGGTGCGCCAGGCCTTCGCCGACGTGCTGTTCCATGGCCGGCATCCGGCTTACGTGTTGTTCCTGGAACTCGATCCGCGCGGCGTGGATGTCAATGTGCATCCGGCCAAGCACGAGGTGCGCTTCCGCGAATCGCGGCTGGTGCATGACTTCGTCTATCGCAGCCTGCATGCGGCATTGGCGGAAACCCGCGCTGGCAGTGCGTCGATGCCGATGCAGCAATCGCAGGCTTCGGTTGGTTGGTCGATGCCGCCACCGCAGCAATCGGCGATCGGCCTGCGCGTCAGCGATGCGCCATCGGCCTATGCCGCCTTGTATGCGCCGCGCGACACCTCGTCAGCGGAGCGGACGGAATCGTTCGCACCCATGTCGATGCCGGACGATGCGCCCGGCGGCATGCCGCCGCTCGGCTTCGCCATCGCGCAATTGCACGGCATCTACATCCTGGCCGAAAACGCCGATGGCCTGATCGTGGTGGACATGCACGCCGCGCACGAGCGCATCGGCTACGAAAAACTGAAAAACGCCCACGATGGCGCTGGCCTGCGCACGCAACCGCTGCTGGTGCCGGGCAGCATCGCCGTCTCTGAGCGCGAAGCGGAGATCGCCGAACGCGAGGCGGAGACGCTGGCGCAGCTCGGTTTCGAGGTGCAGCGCAGCGGCCCGCAATCGCTGCTGTTGCGCAGCGTGCCCGCGCTGCTGGCGCATGGCGATGTGGAAGCCCTGTTGCGCGACGTGCTGGCCGACTTGCGCGAACACGGCACGACCCGTCGCGTGGCCGAAACCCGCGACGAGTTGCTGGCGACGATGGCCTGCCACGGCGCGGTGCGCGCCAATCGCCGGCTGACCGTGCATGAAATGAACGCGTTGCTGCGCGACATGGAGGCAACCGAGCGTTCCGGACAATGCAATCATGGGCGTCCCACGTGGACGCGGTTCAACCTGGCGGAGATTGATCGATGGTTCCTGCGCGGACGATGAAAACACTCGGCATCGCACTGGCCTGCGTATTGGCGTTCACCGCCTGCGAACGCGGACCGTTGAAACCGACACCGGAACAAACCGCCCAGGCCAACCGCGATGCCGTCGAGTTCGCGCGCGAGCAATACCTGTGGCGCGCCAAGCGCGTGATCGACCTGAACCGGCCGGATGGCTGGACCAGCCTGGTTGGCCTGCATTGGCTCGACCCGGGGCCGCACCGCGTCGGCAGTGGCGCGGACAACGGCATCCGCACCGCCATGGGACCGGAACACCTGGGCGTGTTTACCGTGCGCGGCAAGCAGGTCGGTTTCGTGCCGGATACGGTGGTGACCGTGGACGGCAAGCCGCAGATCGGTGCCACGACCCTGCGCATCGACAGCGATCCGCAAGGCCCCAGCGAACTGGTGTTCGATGGCGGCAAGGGGCTGGCCACGGTGATCGAACGCGGTGGCCGGCTTGCGCTGCGGGTGAAGCACGCGGATGCCGAAACCCGCCTGCATTTCGCCGGCATCGATCATTGGGTCGGCGGCAGGGACTGGCAGATCCCCGCGAAGTTCATCGCGCATCCTCCTGGCAAGACCTTGCCGATCGCCAACATCATCGGCACCACCGACAACATTCCGAATCCGGGCGCAGTGGAATTCGAACGCGGCGGCAAGACGTATCGGCTGGAAGCCCTGGACCAAGGCGAGGGCACGCTGTTCCTGGTGTTCGCCGACCGCACCAGCGGCCATGGCAGCTACGGCGCCGGGCGCTTCCTCGATGCGACGATGCCGGATGCGCAGGGTCGCCTGACGCTCGACTTCAACCAGAGCTACAACCCGCCGTGCGCGTTCACCCCGTTCGCCACTTGTCCGCTGCCGCCACCGGAAAACCGGCTGGACCTGGCGGTGGAGGCGGGCGAAAAGGCGTACGCCAAACCCGCCCATTGACGACAGGATGCCCAACTTGAAACCCCGCCTGACCACCGTTGCCCTGGCCGCCGCGCTGGCCTTGCCGGCCGCGTTCGCCGAACAACCGCAGGCGACTGTCGCCAAGGCCCCGGCGCCGACGCAGCAGGCGTTGTTGTGGAAGGTGTCCGATGCCGACAACAGCATTTACCTGCTGGGCTCGTTCCACCTGCTCAAGCAGGACGACTATCCGCTGCCGAAAGAGATCGATGCGGCGTTCGAGGATGCCGAAGCGCTGCTATTCGAGGTCGATCCGCACGAGATGACCGCGCCGGAAACCATGGCGACCATCCAGAAATACGCGGCCTACGAGCCGGGCCAGAGCCTGAGCACGGTGCTGCCGAAGCCGACGCTGGACAAGCTGGGCAACCTGATCTCGATGACCGGCGGTTCGGTGCAGGCGCTGGAGCAGAGCGAACCGTGGATGGTCAGCCTGAGCCTGGTGCTGGGCATCACCAACGCGATGGGTTTCAAGGCCGAACTCGGCTTGGATCGCCACCTGATGGCACGCGCTGCGGAGGCAGGCAAGCCCGCGGCGGGGCTTGAAACCATCGACGACCAGATGAAGGCGATGGATTCAGTGCCCTATGTCGAACAAACGCAGGGCCTGGACGAATTCCTTGGCGATCCGAAGCATGCGATCCAGCAGATGCAGGACATGCACGGCTGGTGGCGCAGCGGCGATGTGGCCAAGCTGGACGGCGAAATGCGCGCGGAAATGGCGCAGAAAACGCCGGAATCCTACCGGTTGCTGGATGTGGATCGCAACAACGCGTGGCTGCCGAAGATCGAGGCCCGATTGAAGGATTCGAAGTCCGACGACACGCTGGTCGTGGTCGGCACCTTGCACCTGCTGGGCGCGGACGGCCTGGTCGAGAAACTGCGCGCGAAGGGTTACGCCGTCGAGCGCATGTGCGATGGTTGCGAGGCGCCGGCCGCGCAATAAACCCTCAATCGGCCGGTGGCTGCATCACGATGCAATCCACAGGGCAGGGCGGAATGCACAGTTCGCAGCCGGTGCACAGCGGTTCGATCACCACGTGCATCAGCTTGGGCGCGCCGATGATGGCATCGACCGGGCAAGCCTGGATGCATTTTGTACAGCCGATGCAGTCGGCTTCGATGACCGCTGCGACCAGCCTCGGCTTGTGCGTGCCGCGACTGCGGTCGTAGGGTTTCGCTTCGGCACCAAGCAGTTTCGCCAGCGCGCGTGCGCCGGCATCGCCGCCGGGCGGGCAGTGGTCGATGCCGGCATCGCCGCGCGCCATCGCTTCCGCGTACGGACGACAACCGTCGTAACCGCATTGCCCGCACTGGGTTTGCGGCAGCAGGCGGTCGAGGCGTTCGACCAGTTCGATGGAACCAAGCGGCGCGCGCGCGCTCACTTCACCGGCATGCCCGGTTGCGCACCGGCATCGGCATCCAGCAGCGACAGCCCGCCGCCGTCGAAACCGGCCGACAGGATCATCCCTTCGCTGGTGCCGAAGCGCATCTTGCGTGGTGCCAGGTTGGCGATGAACACCACGTTGCGGCCCACCAATTTTTCCGGCTCGCCGTAGCTGGCGCGGATGCCGGAGAAGATCTGGCGGCGGCCCAACTCGCCCGCATCCAGCAGGAAGCGCAGCAGCTTGTCCGAGCCTTCCACGAAGCCGCATTCCAGCACCCTGCCGATGCGCAGGTCGAGCTTGGCGAAATCGTCGATGCCGATGGTGGCCGGTGCGCTCGCGTCCTGCTTCGCGGCGGGCGCGGCTTCGGTTTTCTTCGCAGGCTTGGCCGCCGTCGCCGTCGCCGTCGCCGTCGCAGCGGCGAGCGTGTCCTTGCTGGCCTCGATCATGACGTCGATATGCTTCGGGTCGATGCGGGTGAACAGCGGTGAATACGGCTTGATGCCGCGTGCAAGCAGCGGCGAGGCGAGGTCGTTCCAGCCGGCAACCGGCGCATCGAGGAAAGCTTCGGCTTGCGCTGTGGTGCGCGGCAGCACCGGCTTCAACGCGGCCGCGAGCACGCGGAACAGGTTCAGGCCCTGCGTGCAGACGGCCTGCAGTTCGGCATCGGCGCCATCCTGCTTGGCGAGCACCCACGGTTTGTGTTCGTCGATGTACTTGTTGGCCTCGTCAGCCAGTGCCATGGTTAGGCGCAGTGCGGTGGCGGCTTCGTTGCGTTCGTAGGCGTCGATGATCGACGGCAACGCGGCGGCGAAGCGCTGGTGCTGCGCGGCATCCGGCAACGCCGTCGCCAGTTGGCCGTCGAAGCGCTTCTCGATGAAGCCGGCGCAGCGGCTGGCCAGGTTGATGAACTTGCCGACGATGTCGCTGTTCACCCGCGCGATGAAATCGCTCAGGTTGAGGTCCAGGTCATCGACGCCGCCCGAGGTCTTGCAGGCGAAGTAGTAACGCAGCGCTTCCGGATCCAATCCTGCTTCAAGGTAAGTACGCGCCATCACGAAGGTACCGCGCGACTTGCTCATCTTCGCGCCGTCGACGGTGAGATAACCGTTGACGTGCAGGCGCGTGGGCGCGCGATGGCCGGAACCGTGCAGCACCGCCGGCCAGAACAGACCGTGGAAATTGACGATGTCCTTGCCGATGAAATGGTGCAATTCCGCGTTGCTGTCCGCACGCAGATAGGCGTCGAAATCGATGCCGCGCGCTTCGCACAACGCCTGGAAGCTGGACAGGTAGCCGATCGGCGCGTCCAGCCAGACATAGAAATACTTGCCGGGCGCGCCGGGGATTTCGAAACCGAAGTAGGGCGCATCGCGCGAGATGTCCCAGGCGCGCAGGCCGCCCTCGGCATCCAGCCATTCGCGCAGCTTGGCTTTCACCCCCGGCGCGGCGACGTCGCCGTCCAGCCATTCGCGTAGGAAGGCTTCGAAGCGCCCGACCTCGAAAAAGTAGTGCTCCGAATCGCGCAGCTCCGGGGTGGCGCCAGAGAGCACCGACTTCGGTTCCTTGAGCTCGGTCGGTGCGTAAGTGGCGCCGCAGTTCTCGCAGTTGTCGCCGTACTGGTCGGGCGTGCCGCAGTTCGGGCAGATACCCTTCACGTAGCGGTCGGGCAGGAACATGCCCTTGTCCGGATCGTAGAACTGCTGCACCGAGCGCTGGCCGATGTGGCTGTTCGCCTTCAGTGCGGCGTAGATCGTCTCGGTCAGCGCGCGGTTGCGCGGCGAGTTGGTGGAATCGTAGTGATCGAAGGCGACGCCGAAATCGGCGAAGTCGCGTTCGTGCCCGGCCTGGATGTTGGCGATGAACGCCTCGGGCGTGATCCCGGCCTTTTCCGCCGCCAGCATGATCGGCGTGCCGTGTGTGTCGTCCGCGCACACGTAGTGCACCGTATCACCGGCCATGCGCCGCGCGCGCACCCAGATGTCGGCCTGGACATAGCCCACCAGGTGGCCCAGGTGCAGCGGGCCGTTGGCATAGGGCAGGGCGTTGGTGACGAGTGCGTTGCGGGGCATCGTGGGTAGGCGTGCGGGCGGTCGGCAATTATCGCATGGCAACAAAAAGCCCCGGCAGGCCGGGGCTTCAGGATGCGCATGCCGCGTTGATTACTGTTTGACCCAGACCTGCTGCCGGCAGAAGAACGCGATGCAGCCGGACATGCCGAGCTTCCTGCCGCCGTCCAGCAATTCGAGCTTCGATTTGTAGGTTTTGCCGTTTTCCGGATCCAGCACGGTGCCGCCGCTCCATTTGCCCTTGCCGTCCGGCTTCAGGCCCCAGAGGATGGCCATGCCCTTGATCGGCTTGCCGTGCAGCGCGCCTTTGCATTTGTCGCAGGCGGGATTGGGGCCGTCCTTGGTGTCCAGGATTTCGGCCACGCGCCCGGCGAAGCTGCCGTCGCGGGTCTGGTGGATTTCGACGATGGACTTCGTCTTGCCGGTGGCATCGTCGATGGTCTTCCAGCGGCCGGCCGGCGATTCCTGCGCCTGCGCCAGCAACGGGAGGGACAGCAATGCGATGAGGAGGATGCGCATCGGTTTTCCTGTGTCGAAATCACTCTTCGGAAATGGAAACGGCCCGGAATACGGGCCGTTTCGATGGATGCCGCGGCGCGATCAGTTCGCGCGTACCCAGGTGGCGGTCTTGCAGAAGAAGGCCACGCAGCCCTTCACTTCCAGCTTGTTGCCGCCATCGACCAGTTTCACCGATTTGGCGGTGAACTTGCGGTCATCGGACGGCTTGTAGCCGTTGCCGCCACCCCACGTACCGTCCTTGTTGGCCTTCAGGTTCCACAAGGTGACGATGCCGACGAAGGGCTTGCCCTTGTACTGTCCGCTGCATTCGTTGCAGTTGGGGGGCAGGCCAAGATTCTCGGTGATCTTCGCCGCCAGCGTGCCGTTCTTGGCTTCGTAGATTTCGGTGATGGTCATCGCCTTGCCGCTTTCGTCGTCAAGCGTCTTCCACTTGCCGAGCGGCGAGCCGTGGTTCTGCGCCGTGGCCGAAAACGCGATCGAAGCGAGCAGGCCGGCGAGGATGATCTTGCGCATGTGTGTATCCCCTCCCAGGGACGTAGCGGGGCGCGGCGCGCCCGTTGTGGGATTTATACCCCATTCGTCGCAGTATGGAATCCTGCTGTGCAGCGCGTTCAGCGCACGATGGCAAAAAACTCGGCCGCTGTTCATAAAGGCCTAGAATTAGCTAGTTAGGCCTAAAGTAGACGAATCAAACATGCCCCGTCTCCCCACCCACGCCGTCCAGGGCGAGCTCAAGCCGCTCGCCAACGTCCGCAACATCATCGCCGTGGGTTCCGGCAAGGGTGGGGTGGGCAAGTCCACCACCGCCGTCAATCTGGCGCTGGCCTTGGCCGCGGAGGGTCTGGCGGTGGGTGTGCTGGACGCCGATGTCTACGGCCCCAGCGTGCCGATGATGCTGGGCCTGTCGGGCAAGCCGGACAGCCCGGATGGCAAGACCATCGAGCCGATGCGGGCGCATGGGGTGGAGGCGATGTCGATCGGGCTGCTGGTCGACCAGGACACGCCGATGATCTGGCGCGGGCCGATGGCGACCTCGGCGCTGACCCAGCTGCTGACCGAAACCCGCTGGGGCGACCTGGACGTGTTGGTGGTCGACTTGCCGCCGGGTACCGGCGACATCCAGCTGACCATGGCGCAGAAGATCCCGGTGGCCGGTGCGGTGATCGTCACCACGCCGCAGGACATCGCCACGCTGGACGCGCGCAAGGCGCTGAAGATGTTCGAGAAGCTAAATATTGCCGTACTCGGCTTGGTCGAGAACATGGCCGTGCACGTCTGCACGAATTGCGGCCACGCCGAGCACATCTTCGGCGAGGGCGGGGCGGGGCGCATGTCCGCGCAGTACGGCGTGCCGGTGCTGGGCGCGCTGCCGCTGGAAGTGGGCATCCGCGAACAGGGTGATGCCGGCACGCCGATCGTCGCCGCGCAGCCGGATTCAGCGGTGGCCAAGGCCTATCGCGATGTTGCCCGGGCGATGCTCGGCCAGCTCGAGAAGCGGCCCAAAGTCCGCAGCGGAATCATGGCCAACCTGCTTGGCGGTTAGGCGGGCAGGTAGAATCACCGGCTTCACCTTGAGACCGAAGACGCGATGAGCATCAAGAGCGACCGCTGGATCCGCCGCATGGCGCAGGAACACGGCATGCTGGAGCCGTTCGAGCCCGGCCAGGTCAAGCAAGTCGACGGCCAGCGCATCGTCAGCTATGGCACCTCCAGCTACGGCTACGACGTGCGCTGCTCGCGCGAGTTCAAGGTGTTTACCAACATCAATTCCACCATCGTCGATCCCAAGCACTTCGACCCGAAGAGCTTCGTGGACGTGGTGGCAGACAAATGCATCATCCCGCCGAATTCGTTCGCGCTGGCGCGCACCGTCGAATACTTCCGCATCCCGCGCGACACCCTGGTGGTCTGCCTTGGCAAGAGCACCTACGCGCGCTGCGGGATCATCGTGAATGTCACTCCGTTGGAACCGGAGTGGGAAGGCCACGTGACGCTGGAATTCAGCAACACCACGCCGCTGCCGGCGCGCATCTACGCGAATGAAGGCGTGGCGCAGATGCTGTTCTTCCAGGCCGATGCCGACGATATCTGCGAGACCAGCTACAAGGATCGCGGCGGCAAGTACCAGGGGCAGACCGGGGTCACGCTGCCGAAGACCTGAGGTATTGCTGGACGCCGATTACTGGCAGACGTAGTCGCCAGCGGCGGACTTCGTGCACATATCCGGCGGGCCGTACTTGTCCCAGATTTCCGGGAAATGGAAGGCGCGAAGATAGGCGTCGAACTCGGGCAGGGCGCGGATCGGTGCGCCTTGGCGCGTCCAGATCCAGTTCATCGCGTCGATGCCTTCGCCCATTTGCCGCGTATTCAATATCTCCAGTCCCAATTTCGGCGCATCCAGCCGGAACAGGTACAAGGGCAACGTCGGCATCGCCCGTTTAGATCCAAGCTTGGCGAGCACGCCTTGCAACGTTTGTACGGCTTCCTGCTTGGCAGCGGCATTGCCGAAAATGCCACGATGCACGGCCGCCAGTTCATCGCGCGTCATGTTGAAGTCCAGCCCCATGTTGCCGTCCACCCACATGCGGGCCGAAGCCTCCGCGTCGCCGTGGTGCATGGCGATTTCCGACAGCGCGTTCGCAGTGTTCACCAGGCCAAGATCGTAGGCGCGTTGCAGCATCGGCTCTGCGCGCGTGAAGTCGCCATCCTGCAGGTACAGCATGCCGCGCCAACGCAGGGCATTCGGCATCATCGGATCCAGTGCCAGGGTGTGCTCGATCTGCGCCGTGCCTTGGCGTCGGTAACCGGTGGTCAGCAGGCTCAGTCCGTTCCAGAACACCGCGTTCGGGTCGTTCGGGTTGATCCGCATCGCCTGTTCGTAGGCGTCGCGGCTTTCCAGCTGCGTGTCGCGGAACTTGCTGAGCGAGGCACCGCGCGCTGCCCAGGCTTCTGCCGAATCGGGATCAAGGGCCAGCGCCTGGGCAGCGTGGCGCATGACCTGCTCACTCGCCTGCCTCGGATCGGCATCCGTATAGGAAGGGAGCACGACATACAGGGATGCCAGACGCGCGTAGGCGCGGGCGTAATTGGGATCGAGCTTGACTGCGCGCTGCAGGGCGGCGATGGCATCCAGGAAACGGGTGCGGTCGCGACGGTTGAAGATCGATGACGCTTGCAGGTACAGCTGGTAGGCCTCGGGGTTGCTGGTGCCGGTATCGACCAGTTGTGCTTGCTGGCGGTCGTTGAGCAGCAATTGCAGGCGTCCGGCGATGTTGCGGGCGATGCGTTCCTGCAGGGCAAACACGTCCTTCAAATCGCCGTCGTAGCTGTCGGCCCAGAGTTGGCGGTTGTCGCTGACGCGGGTCAGGCGCGCGCTGATCCGCACTTGCTCGCCCTGTTTGCGTACGGAGCCTTCCAGCACTGTCGCAACGGCGAGTGCCTTGCCGAGTTCCGCCAGCGGCAAGTTGCGCCCCTTGTAGTACGCGGATGATGCGCGCCCGGCCACCTTCAAGCCCTGCACCTGGGCCAACGCATTGAGCAATTCCTCGGCGATGCCGTCGGAGAAGTAGGCCTGATCTTTCGCCGGACTGAGATCGTCGAACGGCAGCACCGCGATGGATTTTTCGCTGACCGCAGTCTTGCTGATGCCGGCCTCGGCCTTGACCGCCTTGGTGGTGTCCGCCACCAGCGCCGCCTCGCGGCGCGGCGCCAACACGAATTTGTCGAAGGCGAAGAAGCCTAGCGCCAGTGCCAGCAACAACAGGAAGACGCGCTCCATTCGTCGCGCAGTCTGCGGGGCGATGGACTGCTCCGGCGGCACGTCGGCATCGCGCTTCAGGCCATCGGGGGTCAGCTCGAATGCCCAGGCGAACGCCACCGCCGGAATGAAGCCGGCTGCCAGCACGCCCACCACCGCCTTCATCGCCCATGCCGGCGCATCGAACACCGGCAGCAGTGTGGCTGCCACTTGCGTCACCAGCCACGCGCCGACCAGATACAAACCCGCCATGCGGATGACGTTGCGACGTTTGAGTTCGGTAAGAAGGGTCATGGTGTTGCGACCGACAGCGACGGATAGCGGATCGCCACCGGCGGCGGCCAGGGCAGGCCGGATTCATCCAGCCGCGCCTTGAAGTTGGGCGTGGCGGACAGGTCGAACGGCGCGCCGCAGCCGCAATAGGTCACCGCGATGGCGAGCAGCAAGCCGCCGGCCGGGCGCGCATCCAGCTGTGCGGCAAGACGATTGGCTTCTTCGCGTTGGCCGAACAGCGCGGCATCGACCAGATCCACGATCTGCCATTGCATCATCTTGATGTCGGTGCGTGTCCCCGGGCGAATCCAGGCGTGCGCCTGCGTGCGATCCATCCCGCGCAGCCGGGCCACCTGCATCGCGATGCCATAGGTGGTGCCTGCGGGATCGGCCAATGCGGCAGGGCGACCTTGCAGGGCGTCCTTGTGCCCAAGCATCGCCTGTGCGAGGTATTCCTGGGGGCTCTGCGGCAGTCCCGGCCTGTAGCCGCGCAACTGCGCATAGATCGACTGGACGCGCCCGGCGTTGCCGGCGGCGCGCGCCACCCACGCCCGCGTGTTCCAGTTGATCGAATTCAACGGATCGCACACGGTGGCGCGTTCGAGCACGGGCTCCAGCGCGTCGGCATAACCGAAGGCGCTGGCGAATACCGGCATCCAGTTCGGTGCGCCGCAGCCGGGCTGCGCCAGCGCATCCGACAGCCGGGTGGCGATGCCGCGCCAATCGTCGCTGAGCATCTGCCGCTCGGCCAGTGCGAACTCGCGTTGCTGCGCATCCGGGCCGGTCTCGGCGGCGCGCGCCAGCGTCTGCAGAACGGCGCGTTGTGCGTCCCGGCGCTCGGCCTGGGTGGTGCGGTCGTCGATCAGCGTGTGTTCGTACAGATCGGCCTTGGCGTAATGCGCCATCGAGTAGTTCGGTTCCAGCGCGATGGCATTGTCGAACTGCGCATTCGCCAGGCGCAGGCCATCGAGCAGGCTGATCTTCTCGTCGCGGTGCGCATCGAGGTACAGCTTCCAGCCTTTCTGGTAGGCGATGAAGGCATCCACATTGCCCACGCCGGCCTTGCGCATCATTGCGCGTTGCTTGTCGTCCAGCAGCACATTGAGCGCGCCGGCCACGTTTTCGGCGATGTCCAGCTGCACCGCCAGCGTGTCCTGCAATGTACGGTCGTAGGTTTCCGACCACAGAAGCTTGCCGTCGCTGGTGCGGATCAGTTGCGCGGTGATGCGCGCGCGCTGGCCTTCGCGGCGCACGCTGCCTTCCAGTACGTTGGCCACGCCGAGTTTTTCGCCGATGTCGTGTGGGCTGTCGTCCTTGCCCTTGAACTGGAAGGAAGAGGTGCGCCCGACCACCTGCATGCCGTCGATGCGCGCCAACGAATTGAGGATTTCCTCGGACAAGCCATCGGCGAAGAATTCGTTGTCGGCCTCGTTCGAGCGGCTGACGAAGGGCAGTACTGCGATGGAATGATCGCTCGCCTTGGCGACGGACTTGGCCGCAGTGCGCGCCGCCTCCTGTGTCTGCACCGAACTCACCAATGCGGCATCGCGGCGCGGCGACAGCACGAATTTGTCGAAGCCGAAATAGCCCAGCGCCAGCACCAGCACCACGATGATCATTCGATCCATCCGCCGCGCGGTCTGCGGGGCGATGGATTGCTCCGGAGAAACGTCTGCATCGCGCTTCAGCCCGCTCGGGGTGAGCTCGAACACCCAGGCGATGATCAGGGCAGGGACGAAGCCGATAGCCAGCACCACGATCACGCTGCGCGCCACCCAGTCCGGTGCACCGAACAGCGGCAGCACGGTGGCGGCAACCTGGGTGATCAGC
The DNA here is from genome assembly GCF_011302915.1 of Thermomonas sp. HDW16. NCBI lineage: Bacteria > Pseudomonadati > Pseudomonadota > Gammaproteobacteria > Lysobacterales > Lysobacteraceae > Thermomonas > Thermomonas sp. HDW16. Next base: position 1,421,479 of record NZ_CP049872.1, read on the forward strand.
CACGCGCCGACCAGATACAAGCCGGCCATGCGGATGACGTTGCGGCGGCGCAGTTCGGTGATGAGGTTCATCGTGCAGCCGCAGCCTTTTCACGCGCCAGCATGTTCTGCAGCAGCGGCGTGTAGTTTTCGATCACGCCCAGGGCTACGGTCTGGTTGGCCACCCAGAAGCGCAGTTCACGCAACAAGTTGGGATCCTTCATGTAGCCATCGAGTACGGCCTGCGCCTGCGCTTCGGTGATCGGTGCCTCGCAATCGAACAGGTACTGTTCGCCCGGATTGGGCTGCTGCCAGCACTTCGCCCAGATATGGTCGGCCACTACCGAAGGCGTCAGCCCGCGCACGATCCTGCGGTACTCCGGTTGCAGCATGAACAGGTAGGCGGTGCCGGAACCGTTCTCCAGGTAGTACTGCGACAGCGTATCGCGCAGCCCTTGGTCATGGATCAGGCCAAGCTCGCCGCCACTGCGCATTTCCTGATAGGTCGAGTCCGAGGTCACCCACTGCCACAGCTGGCTGGCCTGGTAGAACGCCAGCACCGTTTTCCAGGCGGAGCCATCGACCAACTCGCCGGTTTCCGCATAGTGCGTGGCGGCCTTGCCGTAGTTGATCACCTGGCCCCAGAACGCCTTGCGGCGCTGGATCGATGTCACGTCGGCTTCCAGGTTGACGCGGATGCGGGCCAGGTAGGCCTGCGCCTTGGCGTCCTCCGCGCGTTGCTCGTTCCAGTTGGCGGCCTGGATGCCGAGGAACACGCCGCAGACCAGCAAAACGAACTCGACCAGGATCGTCGTCCAGTTCTGTTCCTTCAGCGATTGCGGAAAGCGGCGAAAGATCATGGCGGCGTGCCCTCGGTGCGCTTGGCATCCGGTTCAAGCAGGGCTATCACGGCGACGGCTTTCTCTTGTTGCAAGCGGACGTTGAGCACGTGGGCAAACGAAGCACTGGCGAACGTGTTCAGGGCCGTCTCGATGCCCGGATCAGACGCCAATCGCGCAAGGTCCACATCGGCCCATGGTTCCCCGCCATCGCGCAGGATCTTCTGCGGGTCCAACTGCGCTGCATCGGCGCTGCGGTCGAACTGCATGTGCCTCACCAGGGTTGGCCGCTGCGGGTCGACGCGCTGCACCAGCACGTCGTAGGCCTTCAGGGTGAAGCCGGCCTGGGTGTCGTAGTCCGCAAGCGCCTCGCGCAAACGGCTGTCGCGGAGCAGTCCCAGCCGTCCGGCGGAGAGCAATTCGACATAGCTGGCGGCGCGCGGTGCGGGGATCCGACTGCCCATGGTGGCATCCAGGTCCCCCAGCATCTCGACCTTGGCACGCGGCCATGCGCGTCGCTGGCGGAACGCGTCCAGGTCGTTGATCAAGCGGACCGGCGCAGCGGCCGTGTCCTCCCAGCGTGTCAGGTTGATGGACAGGCGCGCATCGATGGCGCTGAAATCGCGTTGCAGCCGCGCAATGTATTCGGCTTCCAGCGCATGTTCGCGTCGCTGCTCGTTCCAGTTGGCGGCCTGGATGCCCAGGAACACGCCGCAGACCAGCAGCACGAACTCGACGACGATGGCCGTCCAGTTTTGCTCCTTCAGGTTCTTGGCAAGGCCGCGCAGGATCATGGCGAATTCCTCCGCGCGTTCATTTGCCAATCCCCATGCCGGGAGCGCCGATGGAAACCGTGATCTTTCGGTAATCGCGCCAATCCGCGATCGGCAGGCCCCGCGCCGTGCAGAACTGCGCCATGCCGGAATAGTCGGCGCCGGACGGGTGCTTGCCTGATGCGTTGAGAAACAGTTCGACGATGTCGGTTGACGGCGCGTTGCCGGCGTCGGCGATCCTGCGCATGCGCTGCTGGGCGGCGAGCGCCTCGTATCTGCCGAGGAAACGCAGTTCGTTGATGCTGGTCAGCAGATCCGCCCGTACCGCAGGATCGAGCGCGATGGGGTCGCGCATTGTCATCAATCGTCCATTGAGGTGGCGGGCTTCCGCCGTGCTCTCGCGGGCCTGAGCCATGTCGCCGCTGATGCGACCCAGGTAGACCTGGCGCTGCGGCGCGAAGTGGGCGGCGGTACCATCGGCCACCAGCGTGTCCCACACCGGGAATCGATGCGGACGGTTGGGCATGCGCACCACGTACTGCAGCGTGGTATTCGCGGTGTAGACCGGCTGCGGCGTCAGGGTGTCACCGCTGTCCAGCACGTTGCGGCTCAACGCCGCCAGTTGCGCGTCGATGCAGGGCTGGCTGACATAGACTTCCGCTCCCCACAGGAAGGCCCAGGCGATGTCGTCCCGCAGGCGCACCTCGGCATCCTGCACCTTGCTGCGCCAGGTCCAGTCCTGCACTGCTTCGTTGGCGGCGAGCGCGATCACCACGCCGACCACCACGATCAGGATCTCGCTCCAGAACGCGCGCCAACCCATCGAGGGCGAGAAGCGCCGCCAGTGCGAGCGGTGTGCGGAGCTCGCGGACTCCTCCAGCGGCCCACTCATGGCTGCTCCTTGGCGATGGCGCGCAGGTTCTGCATGAGTTCCCGGTTGTTGCTGGTCAAGTCGAACATGCGCGTTTGGAGGTCGGCGATGCGCAGGCGCAGGAAGCGCACGATGTCGGGATTGGAACGCAGCGCGCGCGCCGATTCGGCGATCACCTGCGCGGACAGGCCGGCGCTGCAGGGGTAATCGAGGTTGCCGTGGATGGTTGCGTAGTCGCCGGGCTGGATGACGTGGTCGCCGCAGTTCGTTGCCAGCGCACGCTGCACGTCGTTCGGCAGGCTCATGCGGAAGGCCTCGCGATAGCGCGACTGCATGCCTTCGCGCGTCAGGTTGTCGAAGGTGGCGATGTTGTTGGCCTGGATCGCGGTGTTGCGCAGTGTCTGGTCGCGAATCAGGCCGATGTTGCCGGTCGAGATCAGTTCGTCGTAGGTGGATCCGCGGCGGTTGCGCTGCCGGTATTGGGTGGCGCGGTAAGCGGCGACCAGCAGGGCCTCGTCCGACAGTGGCGCCTTGCCCTCCAGCGCTTCGACCGCCCGGTTCGCGTTGGCCAGCACTTCGCCGTTGTAGGCAAGCGCGAACTGATAGGCCCAGTCCTCCCCGCGCAGGTCGGTCCTCAGGCGTTGGGTAAAGACCTCGCCCTTCAGGCGGTCTTCGCGCTCGGCGTTCCAGTTGCTGACCTGGATGCCGAGGAACACGCCCAGCACCAGCAGCACGAACTCGACGGCGATGGCCGTCCAGTTCTGCTCCTTCAGCGATTGGCTGAGGCGGCGCAGGATCATGGTGCTTCCTCGCGCTCGATTCTTGCGATCATCGCGTTGGCTTCGATGCGCAGTTCGCGCATCAGCTTCAAGTGCCGGTTGGTGTAGAGCCAGTAGTTCCTGGCGGCGGCGAGCAGGCGTGGGTTCCCGGCGAAGGCGTGCACGATTTCGTCCGCCGGCATGTCATCGGCGGGGGACAGGCCGGCTTGCTGCTCCGCATCGATCAAGGCGACCCGGCTTTGCTTCATCTCGGTCTCGAAGACCAGTGCCCCGTCGACCGCCGCGTAATAGGCGCGAATGGCGCGGATCAGCGACGGATCGCGGATCACGCCGATGCCGGCGTTGTCGATCAGGGTGTCGTACGTCAGTCGATTGCCCTTCAATGTGGTCAGGATGAACATGGCGATCCCGATCGACCTTGGATCGCTTGCGTCGTAAGGCGGCACGTTCTCGATCGCGATCCTGCCGCGCGCGGAATCGAAGCCGGTGGGCAAGGCCTTGCCGCTCGCGTTGCGGATCAGGTAACCGAGCGCCGCCATGCGCTGGGTCGAGATACGGGTGATCTCGTCGCTCTCCGCGACATCGCTGCGGATGTCTTCGACCAGACTCGACAGATAGGTCGCTTCCAACGCGCGATCATGGCGCTCGGCATTCCAGTTGGACACCTGGATGCCGAGGAACACGCCCAGCACCAGCAGCACGAATTCGATGCCGATCGCCGTCCAGTCCTGCTTCCGGAAATGCTCGACGGCGCGGCGCAGGATCATGGGATCTGCCTTGCAAGGATGGATTCGGTAGACCTGTGGCGTCGGCTATATCCGTGGTGCCGCGGAATCCATTCCGGTTGCGTCAAACCCTTGATGCAGCGGTCGGCGATCTGCCGACTATTTGAAGGGAGAACGGCGGAAAGCCGGGTTTCAGGCCAAGGCCGCGCCGAGTGCCCGCACGCGCTGGATCAGTTCCTCCGGCGCATACGGCCTGGCATCCGCCGCGCCCCAGACCGGCCGCGGCCAGGCGATATCGGTCTTGTAGCGGGCGATCACGTGCACGTGCAGCTGCGGTACCAGGTTGCCCAGCGCGGCCACGTTGAGCTTGTCCGGCTTGAACAGGGCCTTGAGTGCGTGGCAGGCGGCATCGATCTCGGTGGTGAGCTGGGCGCGTTGGGCCGGATCCAGCTCGATGAATTCCACGATGTCGGCCACCCGCGGCACCAGCACCAGCCAGGGATGGTTGGCATCGTCCATCAAGCGGACTTCGCACAAGGGAAGCTCGATGACGGGCGCAGTGTCGTCCGCGAGTTGCGGGTGCAGGTGCCAGGCGTTCATGAGGTGTGCTCGGCGAGGAAGGCGAGGGTGCGTTCGCGCGCAAGCGCGGCGCTGGCGGCGTGGTAGTGGCGGGGATCGACATCGCGATTGAAGGCGTGGCCGGTATCGGCATACACGAACAGTTGCGCGTCCGGCTGCAATTCGCGGTGGAGCTGGATGTCCTCGGCGCTGATGCTGGGGTCGTGGCCGCCGAAGTGGAATTGCATGGGTGCACGCAGTTCCTCGCCCAGGACGGGCACGGTACGCGCGCCGTAGTAGCTGACCGCCGGCAGGCCGAGCCGGGTATTGGCGAGGAAGGCCAGCGTGCCGCCCCAGCAATAGCCCACCACGCCGGGACGATGGCCGGCTTCGTGCAGCCAGCGGGCGGTAGCCGCGATGACCTGCAGGGCGCGATCGGTGCCGAGTGCGTTGACGAACTCGCGGCCTTGGGCGAAGCCGGCTTCGTCATAGCCCAGCTCGGTGTCCGGCTGCACCGGATCGAACAGCGCCGGCGCCATGGCGACGAAGCCATCAGCGGCAAACCCGTCAGCCACCGCGCGCATATGCGCGTTCACCCCGAAGATTTCCTGCAGCACGATCACCGCGCCACGCGGCGGTTTGTCCGGTTGCGCCAGCCAGGCGCGGACGGGGCCGGCGGCGGTATCGAGCGGAATCCAGCGACCCATGGGCGTGCTCCAGGAGGGCGGTCAGGCCGGGGCGTATAATTTCGCACCTTTTCGCGGTGCCCGTGCATGTCCCTGCAGCAACCCAAAGTCGGATTCGTCAGCCTTGGCTGCCCCAAAGCGCTGGTCGATTCCGAGCGCATCCTCACCCAGCTGCGGGTGGAGGGCTACGACCTGGTGCAAAGCTACGACGATGCCGACGTGGTGGTGGTCAACACCTGCGGCTTCATCGACAGCGCAGTGACCGAATCGCTGGACGCCATCGGCGAGGCGATGGCGGAGAACGGCAAGGTCATCGTCACCGGTTGCCTGGGCAAGCGCAGCGAAGTGATCCGCGAGGCCTATCCGGACGTGCTGTCGATCAGCGGCCCGCAGGACTACGCCAGCGTGATGGACGCGGTGCATACCGCGCTGCCGCCGAAGCACGATCCGTTCATCGACCTGGTGCCGGATTACGGCCTGAAGCTCACGCCGAAGCACTACGCGTATCTGAAGATTTCCGAAGGCTGCAACCACCGCTGCAGCTTCTGCATCATCCCGTCGATGCGCGGCGACCTGGTCTCGCGCCCGGTCGATGAGGTGCTGCGCGAAGCCGAAAAACTGGTGCGTGGCGGGGTGAAGGAGTTGCTGGTGGTCTCGCAGGACACCAGCGCCTACGGCGTGGACCTGAAGTACGCGACGCGGTTGTGGCACAACAACGTCTACCAGACGCGGATGAAGGCGCTGTGCGAGGGGCTGAGCGAGCTCGGTGTGTGGACGCGCCTGCACTACGTGTACCCATACCCGCACGTGGACGAGATCATTCCGCTGATGGCGGAAGGCAAGTTGTTGCCTTACCTCGACATCCCGTTCCAGCACGCCAGCCCGCGCGTGCTGAAGCTGATGAAGCGGCCGGGTGCGGTGGACAAGACGCTGGAGCGCGTGCAGCGCTGGCGTTCGATCAGCCCCGATCTCACCATCCGCAGCACCTTCATCGTCGGCTTCCCCGGCGAGACCGAAGCCGAGTTCGAAGAGCTGCTGGACTTCCTCGACGAAGCGCAGCTGGATCGCGTCGGCGCGTTCGCCTATTCGCCGGTGGACGGCGCCAAGGCCAATGAACTGCCGGATCCGGTGCCGGAAGAGGTGAAGCAGGAACGCCTGGCGCGCTTCATGGAAAGGCAGGCGGCGATCAGCGAAGCGCGGCTGGCGGCCAAGGTGGGCAGCGTGCAGACCTGCATCGTCGATGCCATCGACGGCGACCTCGCCATTGCCCGTTCGATGGCCGATGCGCCGGAGATCGATGGCCTGGTGCAGATCCAGGACGGGCGTGAAGCCGGCCTTGCGCCGGGCGAATTCGTCGGGGTGCGGATCATGGGCAGCGATGAGCACGACCTGTATGGCGAGGTCGAATACAACGACTGAGCCTCAGTCGTTATAGCGAATCTCGAGAATGGCGAAGCGCACCACGCCACCCGGCAGTTGCGCTTCGAATTCGTCGTCTACCCGCTTCTTCAGCATCGCCCGCGCCAGCGGTGCGTCGATGCTGATCCAGCCGCGTTGCGCATCGGTCTCGTCCGGGCCGACGATGCGGTAACGCAGCAGTTCGCCACTTGCGGTGTTTTCAAGTTCGACTTCGGCGCCGAAGAACACCGCGTCACGGTCGGACGGCGCGGCATCGACCACTTTCAGCGCTTCCAGCCGCTTGCTGAGGTAGCGCACGCGGCGGTCGATCCCGCCCAGCTGTTTCTTGCGGTAGGTGTATTCGGCGTTCTCCGAGCGGTCGCCCTCGGCGGCGGCGGCGGCCAGCGCACGCACCACCTCCGGCCGCTGCACGCGCCACAGATCGTCCAGTTCCGCTTTCAGGCGGTCGTGGCCCTCGCGGGTGATCAGTGCGGTGCTGCCCGCGGCGGGCGGGCGCCAGCGCCCCATCGCTCAGCTGCGCTTGAGGCTGTAGTTCAGGCCGCTGTCGATCGGCTTGCCTTCGCCGTCCAGCATGCGCACTTCGGTGGGCGAGACCACTTCCACCCAGCTGTCGCTTTCTTCCTTGCTGGTCGGATCCAGCAGGATGCGCTTGCCATCGGCATCCAGCGTCCAGTTGCCTTCGCTGACGCTGCTGTTCTCGCGTTCCTGGTAGCGCAGGGTTTGCGTGTACTTGCCTTCGGGTGAGAAGGCGATGCTGGCATCGATGCCGGGGCAGTCGGCGCACGGGATGGTGCCGTTGTAGGTGCCGGCGAAGGCCTTGACGTCGAACGTGGGCGAGGCGCTGGCCGGCGAGTTGTGGTCGACTTCGGAAATCACCGCGCTCTTGATCTCTTCGGTAGGCGCGGTGGCGGTCTCAACCGGTGGCGGCGCTTCGGCTTCGCGCTTGCACGCGCTGAGGGCGAATACGGCAAGGCCCGCAAGGGCAATGGTGCGATATCGATTCATCGGAATGGCTCGTCTCTGGAAGTGGATGTATTCGAGAAAGGGCGCGCTCAGCGTTTGCCGCCGAGGATGCTGCCCAGCACGCCGCGCAGCACCTGGGTGCTCAGGCGCCGCGCTTCGTTGCGCGCGACTTGTTGCACGATGCCGTCTCGCTTGCCGCCGCGCGGGCCGGTGGAGCCGAACAGGAAATCATGGAAAAAGCCGCCGACGCTGCCTTCTTGCTGCGGCTGCGGTGCCTGCCCGGCGCCACTGCCGGCGTTGCCAGCGCCGGGATCCGGTGCGTCCGCTTGCGCGTGGCGCTGGGCCAGTTTCTCGGCAGCGGATTCGCGGTCGATGGGCTTGTCGTATTTCCCGCCGACCGGGCTACCGGCGCGCACCTGCGCGCGTTCGGCATCGGTGATTGCGCCCATGCGGCAACGCGGCGGCGCGATCAGGGTCTTTTCCACCGGCATCGGCACGCCTTTTTCCAGCAACATCGACACCAGCGCTTCGCCAACACCGAGCTGGCCGATGGTTTTCGCCACGTCGAGGTCAGGGTTGGTAACGAAGGTCTCGGCGGCGGTCTTCACCGCTTTCTGGTCGCGCGGGGTGAACGCACGCAGCGCGTGCTGCACGCGGTTGCCGAGCTGACCGAGCACGTTGTCGGGCACGTCGTCGGGGAACTGCGAGCAGAAATACACGCCCACGCCCTTGGAGCGGATCAGGCGCACGACCTGTTCGATGCGTTGCTGCAGCGCCGGCGGCGCATCGTCGAACAGCAGGTGCGCCTCGTCGAACACGAACACCAGTTTCGGTTTGTCGAGGTCGCCGACCTCGGGCAGGGTTTCGAACAGTTCAGACAGCAACCACAGCAGGAAGCTGGAATACAGACGCGGCTTCAGGATCAGCTGGTCGGCGGCGAGGATGGAGATCATGCCGCGCCCGTCCTGGGTGGTGCGCATGATGTCGGACAGTTCCAGCGCCGGTTCGGCGAAGAACGCGTTGCCGCCCTGTTGTTCGACCTGCAGCAAGGCGCGCTGGATGGCGCCGATCGACTGAGTGCTGACCAGGCCGTATTGCGTCGAGATGTCCTTGCGGTTCTCGCCGACGTGGCTGAGCAGCGCGCGCAGATCGTCGAGGTCGAGTAGCAGCCAGCCGTTGTCGTCGGCCAACTTGAACACGATTTCGAGCACGCCTTCCTGGGTGTCGTTGAGTTCCAGCATGCGGCCGAGCAGAGTAGGGCCGATCTCGCTCACCGTGCCGCGCACCGGGTGGCCGAGCTTGCCGTACAGATCCCAGAAGATGACCGGGTTCGCTTCGTTGCGGTAATCCTGCACGCCGATCTCGGCGACGCGCTGCAGCAACTTGTCGCTTGGCGTGCCCGCCACCGCCAGTCCGGCCACGTCGCCCTTCACGTCCGCCATGAACACAGGAACGCCCAAGCGCGAGAACCCCTCGGCCAGCGTCATCAGCGTGACCGTCTTGCCGGTGCCGGTGGCGCCCGCGACCAGACCGTGGCGATTGCCGTATTTCGGCAACAGGAACACGTTACCGCTGGTGTCGGTGGTGACGGCTTTGCCTACGAGGATCGGATCCATGCGTCTTCCTGTGTGTAATCGTCCGCGGTTCAAAGTGAATGCGGGATGCGTCGATTCTATGCGATGGCGGCCGCGCTTCCATGACTGGCGGCAGGTTGCCCCGGCACGCGCGCGACGGCTACCCTGCCAGCCCCACGCCGTCACCGAAGTTTCCATGTCCTCTCGCGTTTCCCTGTTCGCCGCACTTGCGGTTGCCTGCATCGCCGCCGTTCCTGCCCCCATTGTCCATGCGCAGTCCAAGCGCGACCTGGCCGCCACGGCGGTCTTGCAGCAGCGCATGGAGGCCGCCGAAAAACACTACCGCGACGCGATGCTGGCGGAGGACGAGGAAGCCGCCGCTACCGCAAGTAATGCGGCTTTGGCCGAAATCAGGGCGGTGGTCGAAGCCTGCGGCAAGCAGCGCGGATGCGCGGTACCGCCCATGCTGGAGACCTACGAGCGTCTGTTGAAGGCCACGCCGCAGCTGGGCGAGGAGGTGTTCGACGAGGACCAGGACCCGATCGACGAAGGCGATTTCACATCCACGAATGTGCCGGATTCGGCCAACGCGTCCTCACTGCTGAGCGATGACGGCCAGCGTTTCGTGCGCATGGTGCAGTTCAACCCGGCGGTGCAGGCCGGCATCCGCCGCTGGCTGACCGACATGCGGCCGTCGCTGATGGACAGCTACGAGAACTACCGCTACATGCAGCACTTGATGTCGCCGGCGTTCAAGCGCCACGGCCTGCCGGAAGCGCTACTGTTCGGGATCATGGCCAAGGAATCCAACGGCAAGGTGCATGCGGGTTCGCGCGCGGGCGCGGTGGGGCCGCTGCAATTCATGCCGGCCACCGGTCGCCGCTTCGGCTTGGGCAATGACGGTACGGGTTTCGATACCCGCTACGACCCGGCCGCCTCGGCCGACGCCGCGGCGCAGTACCTGAGCGAGCGCATGGCTCAGCTGGGCAACAGCATCGAACTGTCGCTGGCCGGCTACAACGGTGGCGAGGGCCGCGCACTGCGCGTGTACCAGGGCAGCGGCGGGCGCAGCTTCTGGAATTACGACGTGTACAACCAGTTCCCGGCGGAGACCAAGGACTACGTGCCGATGGTGATCGCCGCCGCCTGGTTGTTCCTGCACCCGAAGGAATACGGCATCCGCTGGCCGCGGGTCAGCGCCCGCCCGGCGACGATCACGCTGTCGCAACCTGCCTCGATCTACGAACTCACCATCTGCCTGGGCAACTACGGCTCGCGCGACGGCTACATGCGCGCGCTGCGCAATCTCAACCCGCGTTGGGATGCGGACAGCACCATTCCGGCCGGTTCGGCGATCAACGCCACCACCCGCATCGCCTGGCTGTACCGCTTCAACTGCGGCGCCAACAGCAAGCGCGCGCAACTGGCCGAACAGCTGGTGGCCAGCAATGTGCAGTCCGCGCTGGTGCGGATCGGGCCGATGACCACCGCACCCGACGCGGCCGCGGATACCAGCCTCCCCGCGCAGGACGCGCCGCCACCGCCCAAGCCCGCAACGCCGGCAAAGCCGAAAACCTACAAGGTGCAGCGTGGCGAGAACCTGACCGGCATCGCCCGCAAGTTCGATTGCGACCTGGGTGATTTCGCCAAGGCCAACAAGCTGAAGGCACCGAAGTACGCGATCCGCCCGGGGCAGGCGTTGAAGCTGGAAGGCTGCAAGAACTGACGCCTGCCGCCTGCATCGGCGGTGAGCGCCGCGGGCATTCGCTTCGCGCCTCGAAATGGCGCTGCGCTAACGCCCGCGGCACTCACCGCCGATGCGTGATGGTTACAGGCGCATCGCCAGCCGCTGCCCCAACTTCACTGGCGTTTCCGCCCCCAGCTGCGGTGCCAGCTGCGCCGCGCCCTTTGGCAGCAGCACGATCACCGTGCTGCCGTAATTGAAACGGGCCATTTCGGCGAAACGTTCCAGGGTGATGCCCTTGCCGCGATAGTCCTTGCGGGTGATGCGGTCGGCGTAGGCGGGGATTTCGACGCCGCTCCACACGGTTTCCACGCCCGAGACCAGCAGCGCACCGACCATCACCGAGGCCATCGGCCCGAAATCGGTATCGAACAGGCAGACCAGGCGTTCGTTGCGGGCGAACAGGCGCGGCACGGACGCCACCGCATCGGTGCCCACCGAGAACAGCCGGCCGGGGACATGCACGGTTTCGCGCAGGGTGCCGATCCACGGCATGTGCACGCGGTGGTAGTCGCGTGGCGACAGGTACACCGTTGCGAACAGGCCGTCGGCAAAGGGTGCGGCGTCGGCTTCGCTGCCCAGCAGTTCGGTGGCGGTATAGCTCTGGCCCTTGGCCTGGAAGATGCGCCCATCGACGATGCTGCCGCATTGGCTGATATGGCCATCGGCCGGCATCAGCAGTGCATTCGGATCGGGATCGGGCACGCGCGCGCCGGGCTTCAGGGCGCGGGTGAAGAAGGCGTTGAAGCTGGGGTAGGCGCGCGGATCGGGTTCGGCGGCTTCCGACAGGTCCACGCCGAATTTGCGGGTGACGGTATCGATCAGCCATTGCTTGACCGACGGGTTAGTCGAATACGCCAGCGAGCGCGCCAGCGAGGACAGCGCGCGATGCGGCAACACATAGGTGAGGGCGGTCAGCGGGCTCATGGCGTGGCCTTGCTCAGGACGGTCATGTCGGCGGCGATGGCCTTTACGTCGAATGGCGGCTGGATCACCCCGGCCATACGCGCCTGCGGATCGAGCACGACGAAACCAGCGGAGTGGTCGATGCTGTAGTCGTCCGGCTTGCCGCTGGTGCCCGGTACCTTCATGAAGACCAGCGACAGGCCGCGGGCGAATTCCTCCAGCGCCGGCAGTGGAGCGGTGGCGGCAAGCGAATCGGCATGGAACGCGTGCGCGTACTTGCCGGTGAGTGCGGGGCTGTCGCGTTCCGGGTCGGCGGAGATGAACAGCACGCGCGGGCGTGAAGCCTCCGGCATCGCCGCCCATTGCTTCTGTGCGCCGGCCAGCTGCGCCAGCGTGGTCGGGCACACGTCCGGGCAATGGGTGAAGCCCAGGAACACCAGTGTCCAGTGGCCCTTGAGCTCATCCGCGGTCAGCGGCGTGCCGTCCGATTGCTGCAGGGAAAAGGCGGGCAAGGTGCGCGGATTCGGCAGCAGGGTGATGCTGGTCACCTTGGGCTGCGCGCTGGTCACCGGCCCGAAATGACGTTGCGAGGCCCACAGGCCCAGTCCGGCGGCGAGGGCGACGATGACCAGCAGGAGGATGGCGCGTTTCGACATGAGCGATGGCAATGACGGCAGGGCGGCCATGATAACGGCCGGCCACCGCTATACTTCACGGCCTTGCAACGCCCGCGCCCGCCATGTCCGAAGAATTGCAGACGATCATCGACCTGATCCGCTACGGCGCCAGCCGTTTCAACGCGGCGGGCCTGACCTTCGGCCACAGCTACGACAACGCGCTGGACGAGGCCACCCAACTCACCCTGCATGCGCTGCACCTGCCGCACGACCTGTCGCCGGTCTACGGCAACGCGCGTGTCACCGAGGCCGAAAAAGAAGACGTGCTGGGCCTGTTCCTGCGCCGCATCGAGGAACGCATCCCGGCCGCCTACCTGACCGGCGAGGCCTGGTTCGCCGGGCTGAGCTTCAAGTCCGATTCGCGTGCACTGGTGCCGCGTTCGCCGATTGCGGAAATGATCGAGGCCGGTTTCCAGCCCTGGCTGGGCGATCGCGAAGTGCGTCGCGCTCTGGACTTGTGTACCGGCTCGGGCTGCATCGCCATCGCCATGGCGCATTACAACCCGGATTGGCATGTCGATGGCGTGGACATCAGCGACGATGCGCTGGCGCTGTCGCGCGAGAACGAAAAGCGCCTGCATGTCGAGAACGTGCGCTTCGTGAAGTCCGACCTGTTCGCCGGCCTGTCCGGCGAGCACTACGACCTGATCGTCACCAATCCGCCCTATGTCACCAATGACGAGACTGATGCCCTGCCGCGCGAGTATTCGCACGAGCCGGAGCTCGGCTTGCGTGCGGGCGATGATGGCCTGGACCTGGTGCTGAAGATCCTGCGCGATGCGCCGCTGCACCTGGATCGCGATGGCCTGCTGGTTTGCGAAGTCGGCGAGGCCGAACGCGCGCTGGTCAAGCTGCTGCCGGAGCTGCCGCTGGCCTGGGTGGAATTCAAGGTCGGGCAGATGGGGATCTTCGTGGCTGAATGTGTGGATCTCATCGCCCATCACGACCAGATCGCGAAGCTGGCCAGTGCGCGCGAAGCGCCGCGTACGCCACCTGGCGATTTGTTCTGACCCTTTGAACACCTTCGGCCAGCTGCTGCGCGTCACCACCTTCGGCGAATCGCACGGGCCGGCCATCGGCTGCGTCATCGACGGTTGCCCGCCGGGTATCGCCATCGCGGCGGAAGACTTCGCGCACGACCTGGCGCGGCGCGCGACCGGCAAGACCCGCCACACCTCGGCGCGGCACGAAGCCGATGCGGTCGAGATCCTCAGTGGCGTGTACGAAGGCAAGGCCACCGGCACGCCGATCGCCCTGCTGATCCGCAATACCGACGCGCGCAGCAAGGACTACAGCCGCATCGCCGAACAGTTCCGCCCCGGCCATGCGGATTACACCTATTGGCAGAAATACGGCATCCGCGATCCGCGCGGTGGCGGGCGCAGCAGTGCGCGTGAGACCACGATGCGCGTTGCGGCGGCGGTGATCGCCAAGAAATGGCTGGCGGATACGCACGGCGTGTGCGTGCAGGGCTGGATGTCGCAGATCGGCGAGATCGTGCCGCAGGGTTTCGATGCTTCGGTCATCGAAACCAATCCGTTTTTCTGGCCGCACGCGGCGCAGGTCGATGACCTCGAAAGCTACATGGATGCGCTGCGCAAATCCGGCGATTCGGTCGGTGCGCGAGTGACCGTGGTCGCCGATGGCGTGCCGCCGGGCTGGGGCGAGCCGATCTACGGCAAGCTCGATGGCGAACTGGCTGCGGCGATGATGTCGATCAATGCCGTGAAGGGTGTGGAGGTCGGCGACGGCTTCGCATCCGTTGTGCAAAAAGGCAGCGAGCATCGCGACGTGATGACGCCGGGCGGCTTCCTGTCGAATCATGCGGGCGGCATTCTCGGTGGAATTTCCTCCGGGCAGCAGGTGGTGGTCTCGGTGGCGTTCAAGCCGACCTCCAGCCTGCGCCTGCCGGTAGAGGGCCTGGATGCCGATGGCAACGTGGTCGACATCGTCACCACCGGCCGCCACGATCCCTGCGTCGGCATTCGTGCCACGCCCATTTGCGAGGCGATGCTGGCGCTCGTGCTGATGGACCAGGCGTTGCGCCATCGCGCGCAATGCGGCGACGTGGGCGAGGTTTCGCCGCGCATTCCCGCGATCATCGACAAAAAACGATAGCGGCCAGTCGCGCCATCGCCCCCACGGGCCACGACTGCGCCGCAGTGATAGCAGCAAACACATCCATCAGGCAGGCGCGTTGCGCGCCGCAATCAGGACAACCAACAAATGAGCAAGCAATTCAAGGTGGCAGTGGTCGGTGCAACCGGCGCCGTGGGCGAAGTGATGCTGTCGATCCTGGCCGAGCGCGATTTCCCGGCCAGCGAAGTGATCGCCCTGGCCAGCGAGCGTTCCGCCGGCAGCCTGGTCAAGTACGGCAACGACGACATCGTGGTGCAGGACCTGGCCACGTTCGATCCGGCCGGTGTCGATATCGCGCTGTTTTCGGCCGGTGGCGCCACATCGAAGGAATACGCGCCGAAGTTCGCCGCTGCGGGCGCAGTGGTGATCGACAATTCCTCGACCTTCCGCTACGACGACGACGTGCCGCTGGTGGTGAGCGAAGTGAACCCGGAGCAGGTGGGCAACCGCCCGCGCGGGATCATCGCCAACCCGAACTGTTCGACCATGCAGCTGATGGTGGCGCTGAAGCCGATCTACGATGCAGTCGGCATCCAGCGCATCAATGTGGCTACCTACCAGTCGGTGTCCGGTGCCGGGCGTTCCGGGCTGGAGGAACTCGGCATCCAGACCGGCCGCCTGCTGAACTTCCAGGACATCGAACCGAAGAAGTTCCAGGCGCAGATCGCCTTCAACCTGATCCCGCACATCGACGACTTCCAGGACAACGGCTACACCAAGGAAGAAATGAAGCTGGTGTGGGAGACCCGCAAGATCCTCGGCGACGATTCGATCCAGGTGAACCCGACCGCGGTGCGCGTGCCGGTGTTCTACGGCCATTCCGAGGCGGTGAACGTCGAGACCCGCGACAAGCTCAGCGCCGAGCAGGCGCGCGAGCTGTTGGAACGCGCGCCGGGCGTGGAAGTGGTGGATGAGCGCGTGCCGGGCGGCTATCCGACGCCGGTCACCCATGCCTCGGGCACCGATGCTGTATACGTGGGTCGCATCCGCGAGGATTTCTCGCATCCGCATGCGCTGAACCTGTGGATCGTGTCCGACAACATCCGCAAGGGCGCGGCATTGAATGCGGTGCAGATTGCGGAACTCGTTGCCAGCGAAGGCTGAGCACGGCTAGAGTCGGTGCGGGGAAGCAGGGCGGGAGTGCATGTGATCGGCAAATTGCGAATGACGGTGCTGGCTGCGTTGCTGCTGGCAGCGGGCAATGCCGCGGCGCTGGGCCTGGGCCAGATCGAGGTGAAGTCGCGGCTCAACCAGCCGCTGCTGGCCGAAATCCCGATCATCTCCACCACGCCGGGCGAACTGGAAGCGCTGCAGGCGCGGCTGGCCTCGCCGGACACGTTCCGTCGCGTTGGCCTGGCACCGCCCAGCGGCGCCGCCGCCAACCTGCAATTCAGCCTGGGTAGCGATGCGCGTGGCCGCCCGGTGATCCGGGTGACCACGGTGGCGCCGGTCGACCAGGCGGTGTTGAATTTCCTGATCGAGGTGGATTGGGGGCAGGGGCGCCTGGTGCGCGAATACTCGGCATTGGTCGATGCGCCGCGCACCACCAGTGCGCCGGTGCAGCCGCCGATCAGTGCGCCGGTAGTCGCGGCGCCGAACGTGGTACAGCGACCCGTTGAACTTGCGCCGCAGCCTGCGCCGGTCGCCGTACCGCCGCCTGCGCCGACACGTCCGTCACCACTGCCTCCGGTTGCGCAGTCGCCAATGCCGGCCCCGGCTGAGGCGGAACCCGTGCCGTCGCCGATCGCGATCGCCCCGTTGCCGCCAACGATGCCGTCGGCGGCGCGTCCCGCGCCGGTCCCGGCCGCCGCAACGCCACCCGCCGCCGCAGAAGCGCCAGCGCACTATGGGCCGATCAAGCAGGGCGAAACGCTGTCGAAAATCGCAAGCAAGCTTGATCTGCCCGGTGGCTACAGCCTCGACCAGGGCATGTTGGCCTTGCTGCGTGCCAACCCCGATGCCTTCCTTGGCGATGACATCAACCGGCTCAAGCGCGGCGCCGTCCTGCGTGTGCCGGGCGATACCGAACTGGGTCGCATCGGTGCGGACGAGGCGACATTGGTCGTACGCGAGCAGATGCAGCAGTGGCGGCAGGCGCGGCGCGCGGTTGCGCAGCCGACGGCCACTGCGGCCACTGACGGCAAGGCGCCGGCAGTCGCTGCTGCTACAACGGCGGTAGCCAAACCCGCGGCGAAATCTGCAGCAACGGCACCGCGCCGGCAGCAGGCGCAGGCGCGGCTCGAAATCGTGCCGCCATCGGCACCTGGCAAAGCCACGGGAACACGATCCGGCACCAATGCCGGGGGCGAGGGCAGCATGCTCCAACAACAATTGCGGCAGAAAGACGAAGACATCGCTGCGAAAACTTCCGAGATCGGCGATCTGAAAGAACGCGTTGCCGAGCTGGAAAAACTCCAGCAACAACAGCAGCAGTTGCTGACACTGAAAGACAGTGAACTGGCCGCCGCGCAACAGCGCCTGGCCGAGGCGCACAAGACCGCCGCGGCGGCGCCTGCGATGCCGGCCGCAACGACGGCGCAAGCCGCGCAAACTGCCCGGGCACCCGAAACGCCGCAAGCATCGAATACGTTGCCGTGGCTGTGGGGTGGGTTCGCCTTCATCGGCGTGGCATTGCTGGCCTGGTTGTTCGTGCGTCGCAGCAGGTCGGAGACATCGTCGAAGCCGGTCGTGCGGCGTGGCTTCGACAGCGAAGCATTGGCGGCCAGCATGGTGGCACCTACGCTTGATGCCGTGCCGCAGGACGCCATCGTTGCTGTTGCGGACGAGCCGCCTGCGCCTGCGGTCACGGTCGTCGAGTTGGACGCAGTACCGACAAGCCCATCGCCACGCAGCGAAGCGCCGAACTGGCATTCCGGTTGGGTGAAGGCAGAAAAGGCGCTGCCTCCGGCAACGGCCGCGCCGCAGCCGCGCTTCGTTCCGCTGACGGAGGCGGAACCGAGGACGCCGCCACCACAAGCCAGCGCCGAACAACGCATGAAACTGGCCCGCGCCTTCCTCGATATCGGCGACGATCATTCCGCGAAGGAATTGCTGCGCGAAGTGCTGGATGGCCCGGATCCGGCCATGCGCACCGAGGCCGCGCGCCTGCTGCGCGAGCTGGGCTGAGGATCGCGCAGGCAAGCATGCGTCTGGCGCTTGGAGTCGAATACGACGGCGGCGGTTTCTCCGGCTGGCAACGGCTGAGTGCGGCCGGATTACAGTTGCCGGATGGGAGCCTGCAGACGGCGCTGGAGATCGCGTTGTCGAAGGTCGCTGATGCGCGCGTCGACACCGTTTGCGCCGGCCGCACCGATGCCGGCGTGCACGGCCAGTGCCAGGTGGTGCATTTCGATACCGATGCCGTGCGTGATGCGCGCAGCTGGGTGCTGGGTGCCACGGCGAATCTGCCGTCGACCATGGCGGTGCGCTGGTGCGTGCCAGTTGCCGAGGATTTCAACGCGCGTTTTTCGGCGCGTGCGCGTCGCTATCGCTACCGCATCCTGAACCGGGGCACGCGCCCGGGGTTGGAGCGGCAGTACCTCGGCTGGGAGCGCCAGTCGCTGGATGCCGATGCCATGCACGCAGCCGCGCAAGCGCTGCTGGGCGAACGGGATTTTTCCGCGTTCCGCAGCGTGCAATGCCAGGCCACGCATGCGCGCCGCAATTTGCAGGACATCCATGTGCGTCGCGATGGCGGTATGGTGCAGGTCGAGGTGCAGGCGAACGCGTTCCTGCACCACATGGTGCGCAACATCGTGGGGTCGTTGCTGGTGGTGGGCCGTGGCGAGCGCCCGCCTGAATGGATCGGTGAATTGCTGGACAAACGCGACCGCACAATCGCCGGCCCGACCGCGCCCGCATCCGGACTGCTGTTCATCGGCCCGCGCTATCCGCGAGAATGGGGGCTTCCGCAGGAGGTCTGCGGCGACGAGTGACTGCCTGATGGTTCGTCCGCTGTTCCGCACCCGCGTCAAGTTCTGCGGCCTGACCCGCGCCGGCGACGTACGCCTCGCGGGCGAATTGGGCGTGGATGCCGTTGGCTTGATCTTCGCGCAGCGCAGCCCGCGGCGGGTCACGCCGCAAGCCGCGCGTGCCCTGCGCGATGCGATGGCGCCGCTGGTGGACGTGGTGGCGCTGTTCATGGACAACGGTGTCGACGAGGTGCGCGAGGCGATCGCGCACGCGCGGCCGACCCTGCTGCAGTTCCACGGCAGCGAGGACGACGAGTTCTGCCGTCGGTTCGGCCTGCCGTACTTGAAGGGGATCGGTTTGCGCGGCGCGGGAACTGGTGTGAATGGCCGGGTGTTGCACGCGCGTTACCCGCATGCGGCGGGTTTCGTGCTGGATGGTCATGTTGCCGGCGAACCCGGTGGCAGCGGCCAGCGCGTGGATATCGCCGCGATTCCTGCCGACATGAGCAAACCTTTCGTGCTTGCCGGCGGCCTGTCGGCGGATAATGTGTTTGCCGCGGTGCGCGCGGCATCGCCTTGGGGCGTGGATGTGTCCAGCGGCGTCGAGAGTGAACCGGGCATCAAGGACGGCGTGATGATGCGGCGTTTCGTGGAGGAAGTACGGCGTGCCGATTGCATCGAACTTGCCGAGAACAGCGAAGACGTCAGCGAGTGCTACGCCTGTGGCCGTTGAGTCCATTGATTTTCATGCATATCCGGACGCCAACGGCCATTTCGGCCGCTACGGCGGGCGCTTCGTCGCCGAGACCCTGATCGGGCCGCTGGAAGAGCTGGCGGCTGCATACGATGCCGCAAAAGTGGATCCGGCTTTCATCGCCGAATTCGAGGCGGATCTGGCGCATTACGTCGGCCGGCCCAGCCCGATCTACCACGCCGAGCGCCTCAGCCGCGAAGCCGGCGGCGCGCGCATCCTGCTCAAGCGCGAGGACCTGAACCACACCGGCGCGCACAAGATCAACAACACCATCGGCCAGGCCCTGCTGGCCAGCAGGATGGGCAAGACCCGGATCATCGCCGAGACCGGCGCCGGCCAGCACGGCGTGGCCAGTGCCACCGTGGCTGCGCGTCTGGGCCTGGAATGCGTGGTCTACATGGGCGCCACCGACATCGAGCGGCAGAAGATCAACGTCTACCGGATGAAGTTGCTCGGTGCGACGGTGGTGCCGGTCACCAGCGGTTCGGCCACACTGAAGGACGCGCTGAACGAGGCGATGCGCGACTGGGTCACCAACGTGCGCGATACCTTCTACATCATCGGCACCGTGGCCGGCCCGGATCCGTATCCGCGCATGGTGCGCGACTTCAATGCGGTGGTCGGCCGCGAGGCCCGCGCGCAGATGCTGGCCGAATACGGCTGCTTGCCCGATGCGGTCACCGCCTGCGTCGGTGGCGGCAGCAACGCCATCGGCG
This sequence comes from Thermomonas sp. HDW16, assembly GCF_011302915.1. NCBI lineage: Bacteria > Pseudomonadati > Pseudomonadota > Gammaproteobacteria > Lysobacterales > Lysobacteraceae > Thermomonas > Thermomonas sp. HDW16. The sequence continues at coordinate 1,441,491 of NZ_CP049872.1, forward strand.
TGTTCCATGCCTTCCTGAACGACCCGGGCGTGCGCATCGTCGGCGCGGAAGCGGCGGGCGACGGCATCGAGACCGGCCGACATGCATCTTCGCTGGCGGCGGGCCGCCCCGGCGTGCTGCACGGCAACCGCACCTATGTGATCTGCGACGACGACGGCCAGATCATCGAAACCCATTCGGTCTCGGCAGGCCTGGACTATCCCGGCGTCGGCCCCGAGCACGCGTTCCTGAAGGACAGCGGCCGTGCCGAATACGTCGGTGTGACCGACGACGAGGCGCTGGCGGCATTCCACCTGCTGGCGAAGACCGAGGGCATCCTGCCGGCGCTGGAATCCAGTCATGCCATCGCCCAGGCGCTCAAGCTGGCACGGGACATGCCGAACGACGGCATCGTCCTGTGCAACCTGTCCGGGCGCGGCGACAAGGACGTGCACACCATCGCCGGACGCGAAGGCCTCGCTCTGTAATCCGGGCCAGGACGCCCGATCTGGCCTGTGGGCCCGGTTTCGGCGAGAATAACCGGTTCAATCACTTGATCAGGAGTCCCGGCCATGGCCGATGAACAGCAGGCCCAGACCGTGGCCGAGAACAACGAAGCCGCCACCCAGGGCGGCACGCAGGTCGATCCGGCGTTTTTCGATGCAGTCAACGCCTACCTGGCGGTGTCCGACGAACAGACCCGCAAGTTCGGGGTCAAGCCGGCTGCGATGGCGATGAACTACGCCGCGGCCCGCCACAGCGCGCACATGTATCTGGTCAGCGTGAAGCCGATCGATGCCGCGAACGAGCGCGCGGGCTTCCTCGACTACATGTCCACCATGTTCCGCCGCATGCTGAACGAGCATCTGGATGGCATGGGTGAGGAGCGCGGCATCGACGTGGGTGAGTCCGAACTGGCCGCCGAATATGCCGCTGCCGGCGTGCAGATCGGTCGCATGAAGCAGCAGACTCCGGCCAACGAGTACGTTGCCGCCGCAGGCGCGACGCCGCCGGCAGCGTCGAACGAATGAGCCGGCTCCAGACCCGGCTGGATGCGCTGCGTTCGGCCGGTCGCAAGGCACTGGTGCCCTTCGTCACCGCCGGCGACCCGTCGCTGGCGGCCACGGTGCCGGTCATGCATGCGCTGGTCGATGCCGGCGCGGACGTGATCGAGCTGGGCGTGCCATTTTCTGATCCGATGGCCGATGGCCCGGTGATCCAGCGCAGTTCCGAGCGCGCACTGGCGCGCGGCGCCGGTATTCGCTACGTGCTGGATTGCGTGCGTGCATTCCGTGCGCGTGATGCGCTGACCCCGATCGTGCTGATGGGTTACCTGAACCCGGTCGAGATCCGCGGTTCCGCCAGTTTCGCCGCGGCTGCGGCGGAGGCGGGCGTGGACGGCGTGCTGCTGGTGGACCTGCCGCCGGAAGAGGCGGAGGAATACCGGGCCGCGTTCGCGCACAGTGGACTGGCACTGATCTCGCTGGCTTCGCCGACCACGCCGGAAGCGCGGTTGCAGCGCCTGGCGACGCAGGCGGACGGTTATCTCTACTACGTCAGTTTCGCCGGCGTGACCGGTGCGGATCGCCTCGACATCGGCGATGCCGGCCAACGCCTCCGGCACCTGCGCACGATGGCCGAGATCCCGGTGTACGCCGGCTTCGGCATTCGCGATGCGCAAAGCGCGGTGGCGATGGCCGAACATGCCGATGGCGTGGTGGTCGGCAGTGCGCTGGTCTCCGCCCTCGAAGGCAGCGCGGACGAGGCCGAAGCGGCCAATCGCGCCGGTGATTTCCTGCGTCCGCTGCGGCAGGCGCTGGACGGACTGGCCGAGGCGGCCTGAGCTAGACTGCGATGCCGTCATCCCGGCTTTAGCCGGGATGACGAGCAAAGAAAAAATGCGCTCGACGAACTGCGGTGATCGAACCGAATGAGCTGGCTAAAAAAACTGATGCCCGCCCGCATCCGCACCGAAACCGGGGTGGATCGCAAGCGCAGCGTGCCGGAAGGCTTGTGGGAGAAATGCGAGCGCTGCGGCGCGGTGCTGTATCGCCCCGAGCTCGAGGAAAACCTCGAGGTCTGCCCGAAATGCGGCTTCCACATGCCGATCCGCGCCCGTGCGCGGCTGGCGGCACTGCTGGACGACGGCATGGGCCACGAGATCGGCGCCGAACTCGGTCCGACCGACGTGCTCAAGTTCAAGGATCAGAAGAAGTACTCCGACCGCATCAAGGCCGCGCAGAAATCCACTGGTGAGCGCGACGCGCTGATCGCGATGGAAGGCAAGCTCAAGGGCCACGAGATCGTCGCCGCGGCCTTCGATTTCGCCTATATGGGCGGTTCGATGGGATCGGTGGTCGGTGAGCGTTTCACCCTCGGCGCGGAACGCGCGCTGGAGTTGCGCTGCCCGTTCGTGTGCTTCTCCGCCAGCGGCGGCGCACGCATGCAGGAAAGCCTGTTTTCGCTGATGCAGATGGCCAAGACCTCGGCCGCGCTTGGCCGCCTGCGCGAAGCGGGGCTGCCCTATATTTCGGTGCTCACCCATCCGACCACCGGCGGCGTGTCCGCCAGCTTCGCGATGCTGGGCGACCTCAACCTGGCCGAGCCCGAAGCCCTGATCGGGTTCGCCGGCCAGCGCGTGATCGAACAGACCGTGCGCGAGAAATTGCCGGAAGGCTTCCAGCGCAGCGAGTTCCTGCTGGAGCACGGCACCGTCGACCAGATCGTCGATCGCCGCGAGATGCGCGATCGGCTGGCCGACCTGCTGGCGATGATGATGAAACAGCCGGCGCCGGCCAACGACGCCGAGGCCGCATGAGCCGCCGTTATTTCGGTACCGATGGCATCCGCGGTCGGGTCGGAGAAGGTGCGATCTCGGCCGATTTCGTCCTGCGCCTGGGCAATGCCTATGGCCATGCTCTGGTTGCCGCCGCGCGCGGCGGGCAGGAATGGCGAAAACCTGTCGTGGTGATCGGCAAGGACACCCGCATCTCCAACTACATGTTCGAGGCCGCGCTGGAAGCGGGCCTGGTGGCCGCCGGCGTGGACGTGCAGCTGATGGGGCCGATGCCGACCCCCGCCGTCGCGCACCTGACCAACTCGATGCGCGCCGACGGCGGCATCGTGATTTCCGCCTCGCACAACCCGCACCACGACAACGGCATCAAGTTCTTCTCCGCGCAGGGCGAGAAGCTGGACGACGCCACTGAACTGGCGATCGAAGCCGCCCTGGACGCGCCGTTCCGCACCGTGCCGTCGGAACAGCTGGGCAAGGCGGTGCGCACCCGCGACACCATCGGCCGCTATGTGGAAGCCTGCAAGAATTCGGTGCCGCGCGGTTTCAACCTGGGCGGCATGCGCATCGTGGTCGACTGCGCGAACGGCGCGACCTACCAGCTCGGCCCGCTGGTGCTGCGCGAACTCGGCGCGCGCGTCGATGCCATCGGCGTCGAACCGAACGGCATCAACATCAACGATGGCGTGGGTTCCACCCATCCGGAATTGCTGGTCGTGCGCGTGCGCGAAACCGGCGCCGACCTCGGCATCGCCTTCGATGGCGATGGCGACCGCGTGCTGTTCGTGGACGCGCAGGGCAACGTGCGCGATGGCGACGACCTGCTATACGTGTTGGCCTGCGATTGGCAGCTGAGCGGTCGCTTGCGCGGCCCAGTAGTCGGCACCCTGATGACCAACTACGGTTTCGAGCGCGCGCTGGCCGATCTTGGCATCGGCTTCATCCGCGCCAAGGTCGGCGACCGTTACGTGCACCAGCAATTGCTGGCGAACGACGCGATCCTGGGTGGCGAAGCCAGCGGTCACCTGCTGTGCCTGGATCGAACCAGTACCGGCGATGGCATCGTCAGTGCGTTGCAGGTACTGGAAGTGCTGCAGCGCCGCGGCATCGGCCTTGCGCAGGCACTTGAAGGGTTGCACAAGGTGCCGCAGAAGACCGTCAACGTGCGCTACACCGGCAATGCGAAACCGGTCGATGCAGAGAGCGTGAAAACCGCATTGGCTGAAGCCCAGCATGCAGTCCAGGGCCGTGGGCGCGCCTTCCTGCGCCCATCCGGCACCGAACCCGTGGTGCGGGTGACCGTGGAAGCAGACGACGCGGCCCTGGTCGAATCCACGCTCGCCGCGCTTGCGGATGCGGTACGCGTCGCGGCAACCTGATCCGGATCAATTCCCTTTCGCGGCAGCCGAGGCACACTGGTTGCACGCCTACTGAAGACATCGACATGGCCAGTCCGATCCCGACCCTCGACATCCGCCGTTTCACCCATCCGTCCAGTCCGGAAGACCGCCAGGCCTTCATCGATGAACTCGGTGCGGCCTATCGCGAATGGGGGTTCGCCGGCATCCGCAACCACGGCATCCCGCAGGTGCAGATCGACGAGGCATACCAGACCTTCCAGGCGTTTTTCGCATTGCCGGAAGAAGCGAAGAAGCGCTACCACGTCCCCGGTGGCGGCGGCGCGCGCGGCTACACGCCGTTCGGCGTGGAAACCGCGAAGGGCGCCAAGTATTCCGACCTCAAGGAGTTCTGGCACATCGGCCGCGAGATCCCGCGCGATTCCAGGCATGCCGGCGTGATGGCGGAAAACCTGTGGCCGGTCGAAGTCCCGGAATTCCAGCGAGTGGGCTATGGGCTGTACGAATCGCTGGATACGCTGGGCTCGCAAGTCCTGTCCGCGCTGGCGCTGCACATCGGCCTGGCGGAGGACTACTTCGCCGACAAGACCGACGAGGGCAATTCGATCCTGCGCCCGATCCATTACCCGCCGATCACCACCGACGACATCCCCAATGTCCGCGCCGGCGCGCACGAGGACATCAACCTGATCACCTTGCTTGTCGGCGCCAGCGCTGCCGGGCTGGAAGTCTTGTCTAAGAAGGGCGAGTGGGTGCCGTTCACCTCGGATGCCGACACCATCGTGGTCAACATCGGCGACATGCTGCAACGCCTGACCAACCATGTGTATCCGTCCACCACCCATCGGGTGGTCAATCCGCCCGGCGAGCAGGCGCGCCAGCCGCGCTATTCGACTCCGTTCTTCCTGCATCCGAATCCGGATTTCCTGATCGACGTGTTGCCGTCCACGATCACTGCGGACAATCCGAGTCGCTATCCGGAGCCGATCACCGCCCAGGGCTATCTCGAAGAACGCCTGCGCGAGATCAAGCTGAAGTGAATCGACAAGGTCACCGCAAGGTGGCCTTCGTCCATGAGGCGGTTACGCGCCCATCCAGAAGAACACCGCGGTCATCCGCTCGTCGGCAAGTATCTCGCCGCAATAGGCGGTGGCGCTGTGGATCATTGCTGCACTGTAGACCAGCAGGCGGTTGAAGCGGTTGGGCACGCGCACATCCTCGACGAACGCATCCGGCGGCACGAAGCGCGTACCGAGCGCCTCGACCAGATTGTTGTGCGGCTTGTTCACGGTGTTGCCGCCCAGTTGGCCATTCGGCATGCGTTGGCGGTAGAAGCTGGTGCCGCAGTCTTCCGGTGCGTTCGGGGTCAGGTACAGCACAGCGGCGTAACGGCACAATGCGCGCGAATCCGTATGCGGGCGCGCACTCGCTTCGCGCTTGCCCACTACTTGCACGCAGTTGTGGTTCAGCGTCTTGCCGTCCGGCGCATCCTGCACCCAAAGCTTCTTCATGCCGGTGGCATCGCGCACCTTGCCTTCCAGGTGCGCCAGCTCGTCCGGTTCAAGTGCCGGGATTGCGCGCCGACCCGGCCAGCTCTCGCCGGTGTGTGGAAACCCGAGTTCCCAGTCCTGCTTGCCCATGCAGCGTTCGCGTATGTCGCCGGCATTCGGCAGTACGTCATCGAACAGCCAGTAGTCGCGCCCTTCGGTCGGTTTGCGATAGGGCAGGATGCGCAGGGGCGGGAAGCGCTGGTTCATGCGCGGACTATAACGGCGGCACGGCCGGGATTGCTAAACTTCGCGTTTCATACGCAAGGAGTCGTGCATGCGCCGCAAGATCGTTGCCGGGAACTGGAAATTGCATGGCAGCCGCGCCTTCGCCACTGACCTGGTCGGCCAGATCGCCGCGATGTCGCCGCCAGGCGTCGATCTGCTGATCCTGCCGCCGCTGCCCTACCTGGGCGATCTCATCGAGGACTTCGAGGGAACTCCGCTGGCGTTCGGTGCGCAGGATGTCAGCTGCAACCGGCAGGGCGCGTACACCGGCGAGGTTTCGGCCGACATGCTGGTCGATGTCGGCGCGAAATACGGGCTGGTCGGCCATTCCGAGCGCCGGCAGTACCACTACGAAGGCAGCGCACTGGTCGCCGCCAAGTTCACCGCCGCCCGTGACGCCGGGCTGACGCCGATCCTCTGCGTGGGCGAATCCCTGCAGGAGCGCGAGGCCGGGCAGACCGAAGAACGGGTACGGGAACAGTTGCAGGCGGTGTTCGATGCCGCCGGGCCGCAGGCCTTCGCCGGTGCGGTGGTCGCGTACGAACCAGTGTGGGCGATCGGTACCGGCCTTACCGCCAGCCCGGAACAGGCGCAGGCGGTGCATGCCTTCATCCGTGGCGAGGTGGCCGCGCGCGATGCTACAATCGCCGGCTTGCTGCCGATCCTGTACGGCGGCAGCGTGAAGCCCGACAACGCGGCCAGCCTGTTCGCCCAGGCCGACGTGGACGGCGGACTGATCGGCGGCGCCTCGCTCGTCGCCGCGGATTTCCTGGCCATCGCATCCGCCGCGGTGGCCTGACTCACACCCTGATAAAAGATGGGATAAGAACCACGATGTTGCTGCAACTCATCCAAGTGCTGTACGTGCTGGTGGCGATCGCGATGATCGCGCTGATCCTGATGCAGCGCGGCGCCGGCGCGCAGGCCGGTTCCGGCTTCGGCGGTGGCGCCTCCGCCACCGTGTTCGGTGCGCGTGGCGCCTCGAACTTCCTCAGCAAGAGCACCAAGTGGCTGGCCATCGTGTTCTTCACGGTCAGCATGGGCATGGCCATCTACGCCAGCAAGGCCGCTCGCCAGGGCGATACACCGGCTGCGCCGGATCTTGGCGTGATGGCGCAGCCGGCGGTGCCGGCTGCGCCGGTGCAGCAAGTGCCGAGCGCGCAGGTGCCGTCTGCGCCGTCGCAGCAACCGGCCGCACCCGTCGCTGCACCGCAGCAACCGGCGACTGCGCCGGCCGCCGGGCAAGCGCCTGCACCGGCCAAGTAATCGGCAATCGGATTTACAATGCGGTCGCGGCGCAAGCCGCAACACCTGCCCAGGTGGCGGAATTGGTAGACGCACTACCTTGAGGTGGTAGCGATTTAGGTCGTAGGGGTTCGAGTCCCCTCTTGGGCACCATACAAAGCAAAACCCGCCGAAAGGCGGGTTTTTTTTGTGGCGCCGGGCCGCGGGGAGGCAGAAAGGAATCTCGTCCGTCAGGACTGTTCGAATTCGTCTTCCGGCAGGGCAAGGAATGCCCAGAAAGGAACGTCCCGCTGCGACCAGTCGGAGACGGCTTCGTCGAGGATTTCCAGCAAGGTATCGAAGCTGGTTTCGTCGGCATCGCGCAGGTCGCGGGCATCGTCGAACAGCAGGGCGTAGCCGGCGGCGGGCAGCCAGGACAGGTCGCGCAGGCGATCACTGAGCGCATCCCAGTTGCGGCCACTGCCGGGTGGGAAGTCCAGGGCGGTGGACAGGCGCAACATCAGGGTCGCCTTGTCGGCGCAATCGCGCAGGTCGATCCGCCGGGCCAGCAGGCCGGCATCACGGCTGGCCATGTCGAGGGTGCCGATGTCGTCGGCGGTGACGAAGTACACGCCGGTGCGCGACGCATCGTCCAGGCCCAGGTCGAAACCGGAATCGGTCACTGCAATCCTCCGGTGGCGTCGAAGCGGCGGAAGCTGTCGTAGTGGTCGTCGGTGTAGTACCACTCGCTCGGCGGATCGCCGCCGGTGATGATGCGACGTGCGCCACGATGGCTCAGCCGGGGGGTGTCCACGGTGTATTCGCGATACCAGCCGTGCGTCTTGCGCGGCAGGCGGCCTTCGCGATTGCCGAACACGCTGCCGTCCTGCCGGTGCGGGAACGGGCCGCCGCGCCTGATCAAGGCGATGGTGTCCGCCGCCTCGGGCGGCAGGAAATCGGGAAGCCGCGTACGCGACTGCGTGTCCGGTTCGGTAGGCGGGGATTCGCCGCGCGGTAGCGGCCGTGGCGCTTGTTCGGTGGCTGGTGGAGGCGAAACAGCACCGCTGGCGGGCATCGCGGGCGAATGCACCTGCTGTCGCGGCCAGGCCATCCAGCCGCCGACAAGCACGATGGCCAACAGCAGCCATGGGATCCATGCATTGGAATTGCGGTTCGTCATCGGTCAGCCGTGGCGGATGTCGAAGGGCGGATGCTCGTTGAGCGTGCCATCGGCTTCCAGCACGGCGTACGACTTGCGATCGCCGTCGAACACGACCGGGATCGACGGCTGGAAGATCGGGCGGCGGACGAATTTCAACTGCCAGCCGTAGCGTTCAAGCTCGGCAAGCGTGTCACGCTGCGCCTCGTTCAATTCGGCGCGCAGGTCGCGGGAAGATTTGTGTTCATCCTTGCGGCGTTCCTGCTGGGTCATGTGTAGCCCCCTTGCGGCATCCTGTCCTGAGCGCAGAATGGCCCCGTCCCCATACGCATGCAAGCCCATGGCCCGCGATCCCCGCATTGATGCCTATATCGAACGCGCTGCGCCGTTCGCGCAACCGATCCTCACCCGGGTGCGCGAGCTGGTGCGCGAAGCCTGTCCGGACGTCGAGGAAACCATGAAATGGTCGATGCCGACCTTCATGCACGCGGGCGCGATCCTGTGCGGCATGGCCGCATTCAAGCAGCACGCATCGTTCGGCTACTGGAAGCACGCGTTGGTGGTGGGCGAGGGCGAGCCGCGCGACGGCATGGGCAGCTACGGCAAGATGACGTCGCTAAAAGACCTGCCGCCGAAGAAGATGCTGCTGGCGCATCTCCGCAAGGCGATGAAGCTCAACGAGGACGGCGTGAAGTCGCCGGCCACGCGAAAGACCACGCCGAAACCGCTGCCGCAAGCACCGGACGACCTGCTTGTGGCGCTGAAGAAGAACAAGGCGGCGCAGGCGACGTTCGAAGGATTCCCTCCCGGCTGCAGGCGCGAATACATCGAATGGATCGTCGAGGCCAAGCGCGAGGATACCCGTGCGAGGCGACTGGCCCAGGCCATCGAATGGATGGCTGAAGGCAAGCGCCGCAACTGGAAGTACGAAAACTGCTAATGCGGCTCAGTGCGTGGAGTCGGTGCGCATGACCGGATAGCGGTTGGTGCCAGGATCCCATGCTTGGTGCCGGCGATAGAAGAAATCCAGGCGCGCACCGGGATTTTTCGCGAACTCGGCATCGTCCTTCAGTTTCTTCTCGAATTCCGCCTTCAGCGCGGGATCCTTGGCCAGCATCTTGCGTGCCTCTTCCTCGGCGACATAGCCCTCCATGTATTCCTTGCGCTCGAAGGCGTTGTTGAAATCGCCCCAGGCCGCCATCGAATCGCCCGCGGTCGGCTCAAGGATGTTGACCAGCAGGCGTGCGTTGGCCTGCGCGATCGGCACGAACAAGCCGCCGGCCGCGATGTTCGCCACCTGCGGCGTCCATTCGCCTTTCAGGTTCACGCGCTGGTGGCCTTCGACCGAGGTTGGCGAGAACTGCGCGCTGTCGGCGATGAACGCCTGTGCCTTGGCATCGCGCAGTGGCGCGGTCAGCACGCGGAAGTCGATGCCGTGCGTGAGCAGGTGCTTCGCCACGGCCACCGCGTACGGCTGCGGCACCAGGTAGCCGCCCTTCGGCGCGATCACGCTGTTGCCGGGCACGATCTCGTCGCGCAGCGGGATCTTCCAGGTTTGCGGCTTGGTTTCGTCGTAGCGCGTCATCAATGCGCCGGAAATTTCCGAAGGCGTGCGGGTGTATTCGTAGCCGAGGAAATCGATGGTGCGCACCTTATCGGTGGCCTTGTAATCGAGTGGCACCGGTTGGCCGCCGAGCTGCGCCGCGCGGGCGTCCGCGTCATGCGCAAGTTTCAGCCAGTGACCGCCATTGGCGGCAACCAGTTCCAGCGCGTCCAGCACCGTGTTGTAGGTGCTGCGCACGCGCTCCGGATAGGTCCGCCAGGAGTGGGTTTCGACCAGGATGCCGATGCGGTTTCGCAGCGGGAAATAGCCGTTGGAGAAACGCGGCGTGCTGACGCCGTGGATGAAGCCGGAAGCGGGATCATCGTCCTCCACGAAGCTCGGGTAGAAGCCGACCGGCTTCGAGCCTTGCCCGGCCAGCTTGGCGATGATGCCGTCTTTCAGTCCGTTGCCGGCTTCGCGCAGGGCGATGTCGCCTGAGTTGGTGGGCTCGCCGGTGATCGAAATATCGTGCTGGAACTTGGCGCCGTCGGTGACGTGCAGGTCGAGCATCGCCAGCGGATCCCACTGGTTGATGAGCCCCAGCATCGCCTGCATTTCGGCGCTGTCGGCCTTCACGTAATCGCGGTTGAGGTTGTAGCGTTGCGCGGTGACGCGAAAGCCCATCTGCTCCGGGCCGCGCTGGTTGGGTCGGTTCCAGGCGCGGAAGTTCTCGTGGCCATCGGCGTTGAATACCGGCACGAACAGCAGTACCTGCTTGTCCAGCAGGCCTTTACCGACCTTGCCCTGCAACAGGTCGCGGATCAGCCAGAAGCCGGCGTCCTTGCCGTCGATCTCGCCGGCGTGGATGCCGCCCTGTGCCAGTACGACCGGCAAGCCGCGCGCATGCGCCGTCTTGGTGTCCAGCGCGCCGCTGGTGGACACCGCCATCGCCTTCATCGGCCGCCCCTCGGGCGTGGTGCCGAAATTGAAGCAGCGTACCGCCTTCGGGTACGTCTGCTGGAAGGCGTTGCATAGCGCGATCACCTCGTCGTAGCGGCCGGTCTGTTTGAAGCCGCTGCGTTCGGCGACAGTGCTCAGCGCCGGGCTAGCGGCGAAGACGGGCAGGGTGCAAGCGAACAGGGCGGTACCAAGCAGGGCGAGGCGCATCGGCGTTTCTCTGGCGGGATGGCCCGATGGTAACCGCGCTGGCATTCCTGCCGGGCCTGCCCATGGTCATGCGTGCTGCGCCTGCGTCGCATGCGAAACTCCGCCATCGCCGTTTCCCGGATCGCACATGGACACCACGCTTTACTACGCCCCTGGCGCCGCCAGCCTGCTGGTGCATTGGCTGTTGATCGAACTCGACGTGCCGCATGCACTGCACTTGGTCGATACCGCGGCGAAAGCGCAGAAATCGCCGGAATACCTCGCGCTGAACCCGAACGGCGTAGTGCCGACCTTGGTGATCGACGGCAAGCCGCAGTACGAAGCGGCGGCGCTGGCGATCCTGCTTGCCGAGCGTTATCCCGATGCGCGCCTAGCGCCGGCCTTCGACGATCCGCAGAGCGCCGAATACCTGCAGTGGATGTTCAACCTCTGCAACATGGTGCAGCCGTTGTTCCGCCAGTGGTGGTACCCGGGTGAACCGGCAGGCGAGGCGAATGCCGAGGCCCTGCGTGCGCATTGCGCGCCGCGCATCGAAGCGGAGTGGCAGCGCATCGACGACCACTTGGCGACCAACGGCCCGTACTTGCTGGGTAACGACATCAGCGCCGCCGATTTCTACTTGACGATGTTGATGCGCTGGTCGCGCAACATGCCGAAGCCTGCAACCGAATGGCCGCAGCTGGCCGCGTTGGCGCAACGGATGAAGGCGCGGCCCTCGTTCAAGTCCCTGTACGAACGCGAAGGCCTGACCGAATGGGCCTGACCGCCGGATCGGTTAGGCTGCACCCACGATCAAAGTGAAGAACGACGCATGAGCCAAGCCACCGTTGCCGACCCGAACGCGCGCCTGCCGCGGCAGATTCCCTTCATCATCGGCAACGAGGCCTGCGAACGCTTCAGCTTCTATGGGATGCGCAACATCCTGGTGCAGTTCCTGGTCAGCAGCGTGATCCTGGCCTACGTGCCGGAGGCGGAGCGGCAGAGCGTCGCCAAGGACGTATTCCACAGCTTCGTGATCGGCGTGTATTTCTTCCCGCTGCTCGGCGGCTGGCTGTCGGACAGGTTCTTCGGCAAATACAACACGGTGCTGTGGTTCTCGCTGATCTATTGCGCAGGTCATGCCTGTCTTGCGATGTTCGAGGACAACCGCACCGGCTTCTACACCGGCCTGTTCCTGATCGCGCTGGGCAGTGGCGGCATCAAGCCCTTGGTGGTCAGTTTCTGCGGCGACCAGTTCACCACCGCCAACAAGCACCTCGCCAAGATCGTGTTCGACGCGTTCTACTGGACGATCAACTTCGGCAGCTTCTTCGCCTCGCTGCTGATGCCGCTGTTCCTGCGCAACTTCGGGCCGGCGGTGGCGTTCGGCATCCCCGGCATCCTGATGTTCATCGCCACCCTGATCTTCTGGTTGGGCCGCAAGCAGTACGTGCGGGTACCGCCGACGCAGGGCAAGGATCCGGATTCATTCTTCAACGTCGCGCGCACCGCGCTGACCACGCAGGTGGCGGGGCAGGGGCGTGCCGGCTTGCTGGTGGCAGGCTTCGGCGTGGCGCTGGCGGTGGCGATGCTGCTGTGCTGGGCGCTGCATGCGTGGTTCGGGGTGAGCCTGCCGTTCTGGCCGGAGGATTTCCATTTCGTGATCACCGCCTGCCTGGCATTGGGTGCATTGATCGCGTTCGGCGGCATCGGCGTGTCGATGCAACTGGAGCGCGCACGCGGCAAGCATCCGGATGCGGCGGTGGACGGCGTGCGCGCGGTGCTGCGGATCCTGATCGTGTTCGCGCTGACCACGCCGTTCTGGTCGCTGTTCGACCAGAAGGCCAGCACCTGGGTGATCCAGGGCAAGGAAATGGTGGTGCCGCACGATGCATGGTGGTGGCCCAGCTGGCTGGTGAAGGAAGCCGGGCAGATGCAGGCGCTGAACCCGCTGCTGATCATGCTGCTGATCCCGTTCAACAACATCGTGCTGTATCCGGCGTTGCGTCGCATGGGCTTCGAACCCACCCCGCTGCGCCGCATGGGCTGGGGCATCGCCTTCGCCGGCATCGCCTGGATCATCGCCGGCCTGATCCAGCTGAAGATCGACAGTGGCGTGCAGACCTCGCTGGCCTGGCAGACCTGGCCCTACCTGCTGCTGACCTTCGGCGAGGTGCTGGTCTCCGCCACCGCGCTGGAGTTCGCCTACAGCCAGGCCACGCAGTCGATGAAGGGCGTGATCATGGCGTTCTGGTACCTGACCAGCACCTTCGGCAGCCTGTGGGTTCTGATCACCAACGTTGCCGTGCGCAACGAGGCCGTCACCGCACAGATCGCCACCACCGGCTACAGCGAGAACGCGTTCCTGATGTTCTTCTTCGCCGTATTCGCTTTCATCGCCGCGCTGGCGTTCGCCGCCTATGCGCGTACCTATCCGATGCAGGACAACTACCGGGCGGCCTGACGCATGAATTTCTCGCTCACGATCGTCATCGTCGCCATCACCGTGCTGGTGTCGTGGCGCGCCTTCAATGATCGCGCGCTGCTGGAGCGGCTGATCCTGTGGCCGCCTGCGGTGGAACGGAACAAACAGTACGACCGCCTGCTGACCCATGGCTTCATCCACGCGGACTGGATGCACTTGCTGTTCAACATGATCACCCTGTGGTCGTTCGGTACCGCGGTGGAGCGGGTGTTCTCCGAATGGATCACGCCGATCGGCTACGTGCTGTTCTACCTGTCTGCGATCGTGATCGCGATCCTGCCGACCTACCTGCGCCATCGGCACGATGCGAACTACCGCAGCCTGGGCGCGTCCGGCGGCGTTTCGGCGGTGTTGTTCTCCTTCATCCTGTTCGATCCGTGGTCGAAGCTGATCATCTTCCCGATCCCGGTGCCGATCCCGGCCTTCCTGTTCGCGTTGCTGTACGTGGGTTACAGCATCTGGATGGATCGCCGCGGCGGCGACAACGTCAACCACAGCGCGCATCTCTGGGGCGCGGCGTACGGCGTGCTGTTCACACTGGTGCTGGAGCCGCGAGTTTTCAGCCACTTCACGCAAAGCCTGCTGCAATCGGGATCGCCATGACCCTGGAGCCTGCCATGTCCGAGATCCGCCACGATGCCGCCCACCACCGTTTCGTGACCGAAGTGGACGGCCACGTCGCCTTCGTCGAATACGAGCCGGGTGCCAGCGCGATCGCCATCACCCATACCATCGTGCCGGCGGCCATCGGCGGGCGCGGCATTGCCGGCAACTTGGTGCGCGCGGTACTGCTGCATGCAAGGAATGAGGGCTTGAAGGTCGAGCCTTTATGTTCCTACGCCGATGCGTGGATGCGCCGCCATCCGGAATTCGAGGCCCTGCGTGCCTGATCCAGACCCATGGGCGCGTAGAATGCGCCCCCATGCGCCTGAACCGACACATCGCCGATAGCGGCTTCTGCTCCCGCCGCGAGGCCGACCGCCTGATCGCGGAGGGCCGGGTCACCGTGAACGGGATCCGTGCGCGGATCGGCAGCGAACTGGGCGAAGGCGACGAGGTCCGCGTCGACGGCAATACACTGGCGGCACGCACGGCGGCAAAGGGTCAGCGCCGGCACGTCTACATCGCGCTGAACAAACCGGTGGGGATCACCTCCACCACCGATTCCGGGGTGAAGGGCAACATCGTCGATTTCGTCGACCACCAGCAGCGCATCTTCCCGGTCGGCCGGCTGGACAAGGATTCCGAAGGCCTGATCCTGCTGACCAGCAACGGAGACATCGTCAACCGCATCCTGCGCGCGGAGAACAAGCTGGAGAAGGAATACCTGGTTGCCGTGAACCACCCGGTGACCCCGGAATTCCTGCGCGGCATGAGCCGCGGGGTACCGATCCACGGGGAAATGACCTTGCCGTGCAAGACCGGCAAGCTGGGCAGCCAGGGCTTCCGGATCGTGCTGACCCAGGGCCTGAACCGGCAGATCCGGCTGATGGCCGCCCATTTCGGCTTCCGGGTGAAGCAGTTGCTGCGGGTGCGGATCGGCAACGTGAAGCTGGGCCGGCTCAAGCCCGGGCAGTGGCGGAACCTGACCGACGCGGAGTTGCGCGGCCTTCTGCCGGAGCAGATGGATTGGTGAGCAAGTGTTCGCCGGGCTCCGGGGCGGCAAAAAATAATTGCCACCCATTCACAAATGTCCAGAAAAGTGCGGTATGGTGCGCCCACTGTTTCAAGCGGGATCACGGTACATCGTGACCCGATGCGGTAGATCCATGTGATCCGCTACATCGTGTGCGTTACCCCTTGCTCGACAGTCGCGGTTCGCCTCGGTGGATCGTGTCACCATTTCAAACTGTTCTAGGAGTAACAAACATGTCGGATCGTCAGACCGGTACCGTCAAGTGGTTCAACGACGCCAAGGGCTTCGGCTTCATCACCCCGGAAAGCGGCCCGGACGTCTTCGTCCACTTCCGCTCGATCCAGGGCACCGGCTTCAAGTCCCTGCAGGAAGGCCAGAAGGTCTCCTTCAAGGTCGTGCAGGGCCAGAAGGGCCTGCAGGCCGACGAAGTGCAGGCGATGTAATTCGCCTGGCGCTCGCGCCAAGAAAAGCCCGGCCTTGGCCGGGCTTTTTCTTTCGTGGTGAAGCCACGGCTTGCAGATTTCTCACACGTTCTTCAACGTCCGCTGGCTAGCCTGAATCACGTTTCCGTTTCTGATATCCCAATTCATCGTGCTCATGCGTCCCCACCGCATCGTTTACATCCTCGTGTCATGCGCCGTGCTCGCCGCCTGCGATCGCGCCACCACCCCAGCGCCGGACGGGCAAACGCCCGCTGCGCCTGCGCCTGTCGTTGCGTTGCAGGACGTGGTCGAAACCCGGCCCGACTATATCGTCGGCATCAGTTATCCGAAATCGGCTGCCGGTCACCCGTTGTTGGCGCAGGCGCTGAAAGCCTATGCCGATGCCGCCCGTGGCGATCTGATGAAAGCCGTGGCCGGCCTGCAGGGGCAGAAGCCCACTGCGCCCTACGATCTCAGCCTGCAGTTCACCGGATTGGTGGACACCCCGCAAGTGGTCGCCGTGGCCGCCGACGGCAGCAGTTATACCGGGGGTGCGCACGGTAATCCGCTGGTGGCGCGTTTCGTCTGGCTGCCGCAGCGACAATCGATGTTGAAGGCGAATCAGTTGATCGCCGATGCCGCCGGCTGGCAGGCGATTTCCGATACAAGCCGCGAACAGCTGATGACCGCGCTGTCGCAACGGCTGGATGCGGATGAAGTGGAAGGCGCGGATCGCGCCCAGCAGCTCGAAAACGGCAGCCGGATGATCGACGATGGCACCAAGCCTGATCCAGCGAATTTCGCCCAGTTCGAGCCGGTGATGAATGCTGAAGGGCAGATCCGCGCGATCCGCTTCGTGTTTCCGCCATACCAAGTCGCGCCCTATGTGGAAGGCACGCGCACCGTGGAAATCCCGGCACGGGCGCTGCTGCCGCATCTGGCCGCCGACTACCGCAAACTGTTCCAGGGCGGCTGATCGAGTAGTGGCACACAGCCGCTGTCGCGGCGGCTGAGACGGAGCAAAGCCAGCATCGACCGATGCACGGTAGCGCCCAGATCCGTTTCGATTTCGACCATCAACGCGTTCATTCGTCGATGCCCGAGGCGGCGGATAATCCACGCATGTCTGCGCATCCTGCGCTCGCCGCGTTCCATCCCGCCGTGGCCGCCTGGTTCGCGGGCAGCTTCCCCGCGCCGACCGAAGCGCAGATCGCCGCATGGCCAGCCATCGCCAGCGGCCGCGATACCCTCATTGCGGCACCCACGGGCTCCGGCAAGACCCTCACCGCATTCCTGACCGCCATCGACGCGTTGGTGCGCGAAGGCCTGTCATTCGGCCTGCCGGATGCGACGTTGGTCTTGTACGTGTCGCCGCTGAAGGCGTTGTCCAACGACATCCACATCAATCTCGAGGCGCCGCTGGCCGGCATTCGCGAGGAACTCGCCGCGCAGGCGCTGCTCGATGTCGACATCCGCGCCGCGGTGCGTACCGGCGACACCCCGCAGTCCGAACGCGCGGCCCTGCGCAAACGCCCACCGCACATCCTGGTGACCACGCCGGAATCGCTCTACGTGCTGCTGGGCTCCGAGTCCGGGCGGTCGATGCTGGCCAGTGTGCGTACGGTGATCGTCGATGAAATCCATGCGCTGGTACAGAGCAAGCGCGGCAGCCACTTGGCGCTTTCACTGGAGCGGTTGGATGCACTGACCGGCAAGCGGGCGACGCGGGTGGGGTTGTCGGCAACGCAGAAGCCCATCGAGGCGGTGGCGAAGTTCCTGACCGGTACCGAGGGCGAAGACTGCGCCATCGTTGATATCGGTCATTCGCGCAAGCGCGACCTGGTGCTGGAACTGCCGCCGGTGCCGTTGGCGCCGGTCATGTCGAATGCGCAGTGGGAACTGGTGTACGCGCGGATCGCGCAGTTGGTGGAAACGCACGCGACCACGCTGGTATTCGTCAACACCCGGCGCATGGCCGAGCGCGCGGCGCGCCACCTCGGCGAACTGCTGGGCAAGGAACACGTGGCCGCGCACCACGGCTCGCTGGCCAAGGAATTGCGGCTGGATGCGGAGCAGAAGCTCAAGGCCGGGCAGCTGAAGGTGCTGGTGGCGACCGCGTCGCTGGAGCTCGGTATCGATATTGGCGACGTGGAGCTGGTCTGCCAGATCGGTTCGCCGCGTTCGATCGCGGCCTTCCTGCAACGCGTCGGTCGTTCCGGCCACCATGTCGGCGGTATTCCCAAGGGGCGACTATTCCCGAGTTCGCGCGATGAACTGATGGAATGCGTGGCGCTACTGGACAGCGTGCATCGAGGTGAGCTGGATGCCTTGATCATGCCGTCGGCACCGCTGGACGTGCTGGCGCAGCAACTGGTGGCCGAAGTCGCCTGCCGTGAATGGGACGAGGGCGCGCTGTTCGCGATGGTGCGCCGCGCATGGCCGTATGCGCAGTTGGAGCGCAAGACCTTCGACGACGTGGTGCGGATGCTGGCCGATGGCTTCAGCACCCGCTACGGCCAGCGAGCCAATTACCTGCATCGCGATGCCGTGCATGGCAAGCTGCGCGGGCGCAAGGGCGCGCGCCTGACCGCGACCATGTCCGGCGGCACCATTCCCGATGTCGGCGATTACACCGTGCTGCTGGAACCGCAGGCGATCACCATCGGGTCGGTGAACGAAGACTTCGCCATCGAGAGCATGGCCGGCGACGTGTTTCAGCTTGGCAACACCAGCTACCGCATCCTGCGCGTCGAGGCCGGCCGCCTGCGCGTGCAGGATGCCGAAGGTGCGCCACCCAGCATTCCGTTCTGGCTGGGCGAGGCGCCGGGCCGCAGCATCGAACTGTCGGCCAGCGTGTCGCGCTTGCGCGAGACGCTGCAGGCGCAGCTGGAGCAGGGCGGTGAGCCCGCGCTGCGACACTGGCTGCTGGCGGACTTGCAGCTCGATGAATCCGCCGCGCGCCAGGTTGCCGAATACGCGGCGGCGCAGTTCGCCGGTTTCGGCATGCTGCCCTCGCAATCGAAGATTGCGCTGGAACGCTTCTTCGACGAATCCGGCGGCACCCAGCTGATCATCCATTCGCCGTATGGCAGCCGCGTCAACAAGGCCTGGGGTCTGGCGCTGCGCAAGCGTTTCTGCCGCAAGTTCAATTTCGAATTGCAGGCTGCGGCGACCGAGGACGCCATCGTGCTGTCGTTGTCCACCAGCCACAGCTTCCCGTTGATCGAAGTGATGTCCTACCTGCATTCGTCCAGTGCCCAGCAGGTGCTGGTGCAGGCGCTGCTGGACGCGCCGATGTTCCCCACGCGCTTCCGCTGGAACGCGGCCAATGCATTGGCATTGCCGCGCTTCAGCGGCGGCAAGAAAGTCCCGCCGCAGTTGCAGCGGATGAAGTCCGAAGACCTGATGGCGACGGTGTTCCCGGATCAGGTCGCGTGCTTGGAGAATATCGTCGGTGAGCGCGAGGTGCCCGACCATCCACTGGTTGCGCAGACCCTGCAGGACTGCCTGCATGAGGCGATGGATGTCGACGGTTGGCTGGATTTGCTGCGCGCACTGGAAGCAGGCGCGGTACAAGTCGTCGCGCGCGACCTCACCGGCCCGTCCCCGTTTGCGGCGGAAGTGCTGAGCGCGCGGCCGTACGCCTTCCTCGATGATGCGCCGCTGGAAGAGCGCCGCACGCGTGCAGTGGTGGCACGCGGTTTCGGCGATGCCTCGCAGGCGCAGGATCTGGGCAAGCTGGACATGGATGCCATCGACGCGGTGCGCGAGGACGCATGGCCGCAGCCGACGGATGCAGACGGCATGCACGAGGCGCTGATGCAGCTGGGTGCCGCGGCTGCCGGTGAAGCCGAAGCGTCCGGTTGGACGGGTTTGCTGGAAGCATTGGCGAAGGCGAAGCGCGCGACCCGCTTGTCCGCAGGCGATCGCGTGCTGTGGGTCACCGCCGAGCGCCTGTCGCAACTGCTCGCGATCCATCCTCAGACAACGTTGCAGCCGATGATCGAAGCGCCGGCCGACTACGCGCAGGAATGGATGCGCGAAGACGCGCTGCGCGAGCTGGTGCGTTGCCGTTTGGGCGGGATGGGCGTGACCACGGCTGCCGCCATCGCCGATGCGTTGGTCGCGCCGTGTAACGACGTGGACTTCGCCCTGCTCGCACTGGAGCAGGAGGGTTATGTGATGCGCGGTCGTTTCACGCCGACTACGGCGGACGATGAATGGTGCGAGCGCCACCTGCTGGCGCGCATCCACCGCAATACATTGGGCAGGTTGCGGCGCGAGATCGAACCGGTCGACGTGCGCGATTACGTGCGCTTCCTGTGCGATTGGCAACGCGTCTCGCCGGCCACGCGGGTACAGGGTCCGGAAGCGCTGGCCGGCGTGCTGGCGCAGCTGGAAGGGTTCGAGGCCGCGGCGGGCGCGTGGGAAAGCGAGCTGCTGCCATTGCGGGTGAAGGATTATTCCATCGGCTGGTTGGACGATCTGTGCGCTGCCGGGCGCATCGCCTGGGCGCGGCTGCGCGCGGGTGGCGAATCGCTGGTGCGCGCGGCGCCGATCGTGTTGCTGCCTCGGCGTGAATTGCCGTTGTGGACACAGCTGGTGGCGAACCAGTCCGGCGAGGAGTCGCCGCTGTCCTCGCGCGCGCAGAAAGTGGCTGAGTGCCTGCGCGGCCACGGCGCGCTGTTCTTTGATGAACTGGTCGATGCCGCGCGCCTGCTGGAAACCGAGTTGGAAGATGCGCTGGCGGAACTGGTTGCACGCGGGCACGTGGGCTGCGACAGCTATTCCGGCTTGCGCGCACTGCTGCTGCCGGCATCGAAGAAACCGGCCAGTTACATGCGGCGTGGCGGTCGGCGGGCCTCGCTGAGCGCGATCGCCGACGCCGGACGCTGGAGCCTGATGCGCAAGCCCGTGGCGGACACCGCATCGCAACCGGCATTGATCGAACACGTTGCCCGTGTGCTGCTGCGCCGTTACGGCGTGGTCTGCTGGCGCCTGCTGGAACGCGAGGCATCGTGGCTACCGTCGTGGCGGGAACTCTTGCGCGAATACCAACGGCTGGAAGCGCGCGGAGAGATCCGTGGCGGGCGTTTCCTGTCCGGCGTGGTCGGCCAGCAGTTCGCACTGCCCGAAGCGGTGGCTGGCCTGCGCGCCGTGCGCAACCGCGCGCACGACGGCGCGATGATCGCGGTTTCCGCCAGTGATCCGCTCAACTTGCTGGGCGGCGTCATCGCCGGCGACAAGGTGCCGCGCCAGCCGGGCGCGCGGCTGTTGTTGCGCGATGGCCTGCCCATCGCCACGTTGATTACAGGTGAGTTCAAGCCGCTGCTTGGCCTGGACGCGAACGATGAACACGCGGCGCGGATGGCCCTGTTGCGCGATCCGGGCACGCAAGCCGTGCAGGCGCCGGGTTCGCGGCCGATGGCAGATCCGCTGGGCCTGCATCGCTGATGTCGTAAACGACAACGCCGCCTTGCGACGGCGTTGCGGTACGGCTGCGAGGCGCGATTACTTCGCGGTCAGGCCACGCTGTTCCAGCAGTGGCTCGATCTTCGCATCAAAGCCGGCGAAGTTCGGGAACAGCTTGCCGGGGGCGATCTCGCCACCGGGGGCCAGCACCTTGTCGCGCAGGCGGTCGCCGTTCTGCAGGGTCAGGCCGCCATGCTCGCGGATGTACTTGGAGGTATTGGCCGCCAGCACTTCCGACCAGATGTAGGCGTAGTAGCCGGCCGCATAGCCGCCCATGATGTGGCTGAAATAAGGCGTCTTGTAGCGCGGCGGCACTGGCGCGTAATCGAAGCCATCGGCCTTCAGCGCATTGGCCTCGAAGGCCATGACCTGGTTTGCGGCCGGGATCTTGTCGGCCGGCGCCTGATGCAGGCGCTGGTCGAGCATCGCGGCTTCCAGGTATTCGGTGGTGGCGAAACCCTGGTTGAACTTGGAGGCGGCGATCACCTTGTCCAGCAGCGCTTTTGGCATCGGTGCACCCGTCTGGTAGTGCTTGGCGTAGTTGGCCAGCACTTCCGGCCAGTCGGCCCACATCTCGTTGACCTGCGACGGATATTCGACGAAGTCGCGCGGCACGTTCATCGAGTAGTACGGATAGCGCACGTCCTGGAAGAAGCCGTGCAGCGCGTGGCCGAATTCGTGGAACGCGGTGGTGACCTCATCCCAGGTCAGCAGCGTCGGCTTGCCTTCGGACGGCTTGGGGATGTTGAGGTGGTTGGCGACGACGGGCTTGTTGCCGGTCAGGTCGTCCTGCGAAACGTAGGTGTTCATCCACGCGCCGCCGCGCTTGGATGCGCGCGCATACGGATCCCAGATGAAGATGGCGAGCGGCTTGCCGTCCTTGTCGAACACGTCGTAGGTCCACGTGTCGGCGATGTACTTCGGCAGATCGGTGCGCTGCTTGAAGGTGATCCCGTACAGTTTGGTGGCCGCGAAGAACACGCCGTCCTCCAGCACGTGCTTCATCTCGAAATACGGCTTGAGCTGGGACTCGTCGAAACTGTACTTGGCCTGCCGCACCTTTTCGCTGTAGAACGACCAGTCCCACGGCGAAAGCTGGAAGGACGCTTGGCCCTTGGCCTTCTGGTCGGCATCGATCATCGCCTGCAAGTCGCCGCCTTCGCGGCGCGCATTCGCCACCGCTTTCGGGGCCAGCTGGCGCAGCATCTTGTTGACGTTGTCCTGGTTGACCGCGGTTTCGTCGGCCAGCACGTAGTTGGCGTAGGTGTCGTAGCCGAGCAGCTTCGCGCGCTCGGCGCGCAGCTTCAGCACCTGCGAGACGAGGGCGGTGTTGTCCCACTGGTTGCCGCGGCTGCCGCGCGCGACGGAGGCCTCGTGGAGGCGCTGGCGCAGCGCACGATCCTCGAGCTGCGTTTCCGCAGGCTGGCCGGTGGTGTTGAGCAGGGCGATGACGTACTTGCCGTCGAGCTTGCGCGCCTTGGCGGCCTCGGCGGCAGCCGCAACCTGCTCGTCGCTGAAGCCTTTCAGCTTGTCAGCGCTGTCCACCACCACCGCCGAATCGTTCACTTCGGCCAGCACGTTCTGGTCGAACTGGGTGCCGAGTTTCGACAGCTCCCCGTTGATTTCGCGGATGCGTGCCTTCTGCGGTTCGCTTAGCGCCGCACCTGCCCGCACGAAGTCCTGCTGGTAGCGTTCCAGCAAGCGCAGGTCGATGGCGTCCAGGCCCAAGGTGGCGCGCGCGTCATACAGCGCCTTGATACGGGCGAACAGCTTCGGGTTCAGGTAGATCGCGTCGCGATGCGCGGCGAACTTCGGCGAGTATTCGGTTTCGATGGCGTCGCGTGCGTCGGTCTTGTTGGTGCCTTGCAGGTTGAAGAACACACCTGTGGCACGGCCGAGCACCTGGCCGGATTTCTCCATGGCCACCACGGTGTTCTGGAAGGTCGGCGCGGCCGGGTTGTTGGCGATCGCCTGAATTTCCTGCAATTGCTGGGCCATGCCGGCATCGAACGCGGGCACGTAGTCGCTGTCGGCGATCTTGTCGAATTCGGGGTAGTGAAGCGCGAGCGGGCTGGGTTGTGCGAATACGCCGTTGTAGGCGACGACGGGCATGGTGGAGGCCTCCTTGTCGGTGATCGCGGCAGGCGCGGTGGCACAGCCGCCAAGGGCGGTGGCGATGGCTAGCGCAAGCGCGCAGGCAATGGGCTGTTTCATGCGGTCCTCGTGAGGTGGATCGGGCGAAACTGCAAGCGTAGCGCAGGGTGGGAGCCAAAGCCCGTGACGAATGGCATGGCCGTCCGCGATGCAGCATCGCGTTGCCCAGGGTAGGCGCGGCTGGCGAGACCGCGCACAATCGCGTCTTCCCGACGCCGCAGGTGCCCATGGCCACCACTGCCTACGATTTCGACGCCACTGCCCTGGACGGCAGCCCTCAACCGCTCTCCGATTGGCGCGGCAAGGTGCTGCTGATCGTCAACGTCGCCAGCAAATGCGGCTTCACCCCGCAATACGCCGGGCTGGAGAAGCTGTGGCGCGACTATGGCGACAAGGGATTGGTGGTGCTGGGCTTCCCCAGCGACCAGTTCGGCCACCAGGAGCCGGGCAATGCCGATGAAATCCGCAATTTCTGCTCGCTGACCTATGACGTGAGCTTCCCGATGTTCGCCAAGATCGACGTCAACGGTGCGCACGCGCATCCGCTGTGGACGTGGCTGAAGGACGAGAAGGGCGGCTTGCTGGGCTTCGATGGCATCAAGTGGAACTTCACCAAGTTCCTGGTCGGTCGCGATGGCCGGGTGATCAAGCGTTATGCGCCGACCGACAAGCCCGAATCCATCGCGCGCGACATCGAGAAGGCGCTGGCGGGATGACAGCGAAGGTCGTCGATGCATCCGACTATCGCCTCGAGTTCCACTACGAGGCACCGCGCCTGACCGCACGGATCGTTGGCGGACGCGATACCGGGCTGGCAGTGAGCAGCGCGTACTGGCTGCGCATCGCCGAAGAGCTGCGCGCCGCAGGTGCAAGCGAATTGCTGGTGATCGACGGCCTGCAGGGCGAAGTGATGACCAATGCGGACCTGGAACGGTTCTTCGCGTTGATCGACGGCAGCGGGCTGGACCGCGCGCGCATCGCCTACGTGGAAGCGCGGATGGACCAGATGCCGCGGATCGAATTCGCCGAGCTGATGGCGCGCGAACGCGGCTACACCATTCGCATGTTCGGCAACGAAACCGACGCCGCGATCTGGTTGCGGCACGGGATGGCTTGATGCCAGGGGCGGCGTTCCATATCGACTACAGCCGCGAAGGCGAGTTGCTGCGTGCGCACGTGACTGGCGTCAACGGCACGCTGGAAACCACGCTGGCTTACTGGACGGCGCTGGCGGCGGAGCTGCGGCTTGGCCAGGTGCCGAAGTCGTTGCTGGTGGTGGACGACATGGAAGGCGATCCGCCACCGCCGGAACAACTCGAGCAATTCGTGCAGGCGATGGTGGGGATGGGGTTCGAGGGCGTGCGCGTGGCCTATGTGGAAGCGCATGCGCAGCAGATCCCCGAAGTCGAGTACGGCGAGATCCTGGCGCGTGAGCGCGGTTTCGATGCACGAGTATTCGGCAGCGAAGCGGCCGCGCGAATCTGGTTGCGCCACGGCATCGCTTGAGCACGGATTATTTTTCGACGAACGCCCGTTCGAACACGTATTCCCCGGCGGTGCCGATGCGCGGCGATGCGGTGAAGCCGCGCGCATCCAGGATGCCGCGGAAATCGGCCAGCATCTGCGGGCTGCCGCAGATCATCGCGCGGTCGTGCTTCGCGTCCAGCGCGTCCAGCCCCAGTACCTTGGCGATGTGGCCGTTGTCCAGCTGGTCGGTGATGCGCCCGCGGTGGTTGCGCCCCGCGTGCACGAAATCCTCGCGTGAAACTGCCGGGTAGTACAGCAGGCGGTCGCGGATGGTCTCGCCCAGCAGTTCGTGGTTGGGCAGCTCGCGTTCGATGTAGTCGCGGTAGGCCAGGTCATCGGCACCGCGCACGCCGTGGCAGAGCACCACGCGCTCGAAGCGTTCGTAGGTTTCAGGGTCCTTGATGATCGCAAGCCAGGGCGCGAGGCCAGTGCCGGTGCCCAGCAAATACAGGTTCCGGCCCGGGTGCAGGTCCGACACGAGCAGGGTGCCGGTGGGCTTGCGCCCGATCAGGATCGAATCGCCCGGCTGGATGTGCTGCAGGCGGGAGGTCAGCGGGCCGTCCTGCACCTTGATGCTGAAGAACTCCAGTTGTTCTTCCCAGTTCGCGCTGGCGATCGAATACGCACGCATCAGCGGCTTGGTGGAGCCGTCCGCCTGCTCGACAGGCAAGCCGATCATCACGAACTGGCCGTTGTCGAAACGGAAGCCATCGTCGCGGGTGGTGGTGAAGCTGAAATAGGCGTCCGTCCAGTGACGAACGTCGAGCACCGTTTCGGTGCCGAAAGGGGAGGCCATGCGATGCGGGGAACTGCGGGGTAGGCGCACATTTTACGCGGCGCGACGGCGCGGCGCTTGATCCTGCGCAAATCGCCAAGCCGTCGGCGCGCGGGCATGATGGCGGCATGGCGGCACCCCTCGACACGCTGTGGACCATCGGTCATTCCACCCGGCCCTGGGAGGCGTTCGTGGCGATGTTGGTGGATGCCGGGATCGAAGTCCTGGCCGATGTGCGTCGCTTCGCCGGCTCCCGCCACAACCCGCAGTTTTCGCGCGATGCGATGCCACAGGCATTGGCCGAGGCCGGCATTCGCTACTGGCCGCTGCCGGCGATGGGCGGGCGACGCAAGCCGCTGCCGGATTCGCCCAATACCGCTTGGCGAGTGGAAGCGTTCCGTGCCTATGCCGATTACCTGGCCGATCCCGAATACATCGCCGCGCGCGAGGCGCTGATGGCCGCCGCGCGGGTCGAGCGCACCTGCGTGATGTGCGCAGAGGCCGTGTGGTGGCGTTGCCATCGACGGCTGATCGCCGATGATTTCGTCGCCCGCGGCTGGACGGTGCTGCATCTGATGGCGCCGGGCAAGACCGAGCCACACAAGCTCAATCCGGATGCGGTGATGGTGGATGGCGTGTTGCGCTATCCGGGGCCGCAGGCCGGCTTGCTGTAGGGCGACCTATTTCGAGGTGGCGGGCGGCACCAGCCGCAGCAGCTGGCCGTCGTCCTCGTCGGTGAGTACGTAGACATTGCCGTCGGCGCCGACCCGCACATCGCGGATGCGCTTGCCGAGATCATTGAGCAGGCGTTCCTCGGACACGATGCGATCGCCGTCCAGCGTGAGCCGGATCAGGTTGCGATCGGCCAGTGCGCCCAGGAACAGGCTGTTGTTCCAGGCGCTGCCGGTGTGGCCGGTGTAGAAGTCCATGCCGGACAGGCCGGGCGACTTCTCCCACACGTGGTAGGGCGCTTCCATGCCCGGCTTGGTTTCGCCTACCGCCTCGGGAATCTTCAGGCCGGAGTAGTTGATGCCGTTGGTGATGACGGGCCATCCGTAGTTCTTGCCGGCCTGCGGCAGGTTGATCTCGTCGCCACCGCGCGGGCCGTGCTCGCTCTGCCACAGGGTGCCGGTGCGTGGATCCACTGCCATGCCCTGCATGTTGCGATGGCCATAGCTCCAGATCGCCTTGCGTACGCCAACGCCGCTGGCGAAGGGGTTATCGGCGGGCTGGGAGCCATCGATGTTGAGGCGTACCAGCTTGCCCTGCAGCACTTCCAGGTCCTGCGCCAGCGGGCGTTGGTTGCGCTCGCCCTGGCTGATGAACACGTGCCCCTTGCCATCGAAGGCGATGCGCGAACCGAAATGGTTGCCGCCTTCCAGCTTCGGCAGTTGCCGGTAGATCACCTGCACGTCGCTCAGCGCGGAGGCAGCAAGCGTGGCGGTGGCGACGGCGGTTCCTGCGGTGTCGCCATCGCCGGGTTCGGCGAAGCTCAACCAGATGCGCTTGTTGTTGGCGTAATCCGGATCGAGTACCACATCGAGCAAGCCGCCCTGGCCTTGTGCGAACACCTTCGGCACGCCGGCGATGGGCGCGGACAGCGTGCCGTCGGCGGCGATGCGGCGCAGCCGGCCGGGGCGCTCGGTGACCAGGAAGCCGCCTTCCGGCAGCAGCGCGAGCGACCACGGATGTTCAAGGTCTGACACGATGGCCTCGATGCGCATTTCGCCGGTTTCAGTGGCTTGCGTTTGCGCGGCCGGCTTGGCGTTGGGCGATTGCGCAGGTTGCGCGCATGCACTCAGCGCGAACGGCAGGGCGATGCAAAACACGAGCGTGGAAGTGTGGCGCATATCGATCTCCTCAGCGGTAACCGGCCGCCTGCAATTCGAACAGTTCGGCGTAGCGTCCGCCTTGTGCCATCAGCTGGGCATGCGTGCCGCTGGCCTCGACCTTGCCATCGGCCAGCACCAGGATGCGGTCGGCCATGCGCACGCTGCTGAAACGGTGGCTGATCAGCACCGCAGTCTTGTTGTCGGACAGTTCCTTGAAGCGTTCGAATACCTCGAATTCGCTGCGCGCATCCAGCGCGGCGGTGGGTTCGTCCAGGATCATCACCTGCGCATTGCGCATGTAAGCCCGCGCAATCGCGATTTTCTGCCACTGCCCGCCGGACAGATCCACGCCATCCTTGAAGCGACGGCCGATGACCTGGTCGTAGCCCCTCGGCAGCGAGGCGACGACTTCCTCCGCCATGCCCTTGCGTGCGGCGCGTTCGACACGCTCGCGGTCGTCCATCGCATCGATCTGGCCCACGCCGATGTTCTCCGCCGCGGTCAGGTGGTAGCGCACGAAGTCCTGGAAGATCACCCCGATATTCGCGCGCAGGTCGTCAAGGTCGTAATCCTTGAGGTCGCGGCCATCGAGCAGGATGCGGCCCTCGTCCGGGTCGTACAGCCGCGCCAGCAACTTCACCAGGGTGGTCTTGCCAGCACCGTTCTCGCCGACCAGCGCCAGAACTTCACCGGCGTGCAACTCGAAGCTCAGTCCACGCAGCGCCCAGCGTTCCGCACCTTCATAGCGGAAGCCGACGTTGTCGAACACGAAGCCGCTGCGGATCGGGTTGGGTATCGGCAATGCATCCGGCTTCGAGGCGATTTCAGGCTTCACCTCGAAGAACGAATACAGGTCGTCCAGATACAAGGCTTGGCTCGCCACCTGCGAGAACCCGGTCAGCAGGCTTTCCAGCAATTGCCGCAGGCGGCGGAAACTGCCGGCGAGGAAGGTCAAATCGCCGATGGTGAAATCGCCGCGCACGGTGCGCCAGGCGATGTAGGCATAGGCCACGTAATAGCCCAGCGTGCCCAGCGCGGCGAGCAGGGTGCCCCAGAACGCGCGCCGTCCGGCCAGCTTGCGGTTGGCCTCGAAGAACTTCTGCGACAGCGTGCGGAAGCGTTCGATGAAGAAGCGATTGAGGTTGAAGATCTTGACCTCTTTCGCGGTCTCCACGCTGGCGCCCATCTGTCGCAGGTATTCCAGCTGGCGGCGCTCCGGCGTCCACTGGAAATTCAACGAATAGTTCAATGCGTTGAAGTGCGATTCGCCGACGAAGGCTGGGATCAGCGCGACGGCCAGCAGTACCATCAGCCACGGCGCATAGGCCAGCAGGCCGGCGGCGAAGCTGATCACGGTGATCACGTCCTGTGCCTGGCCGAACAACTGGCCCATCAGGCTCATCCGGCCCATCGTTTGCCGGCGTGCGCGATCCAGCTTGTCCTGCAGGTCGGCGTCCTCGAAATCCTCCAGGTCCAGCGTGGCCGCGTGTTCCATCAGGCGGATGCTGGTGGCGTTGGTGAATTTCTCCGACAGCACCGAATCCACGTAACTCACCAGCCGGCCCAGCAGGTCGGAGCCGATCGCCAGCGCGAATTCGATGCCGAGCAGGGCGATCAGGTGGTTGAGTGCGCCGGACCGCCAGGCGGCCTGCAGTTCATGTGCCACGCCCAGGCCGATCAGGCGCACGGCCTCGTCGATGATCAGCTTGCCGATGTACAGGGTGATGATCGGCAGGAAGGCGCGGATCAGACGAATGCCGATGGCGGCAATGGTCAGCGGCTTGCTGGTGCCCCAGATCTCGCGCAGGAACGGCGGGATATTGCGCATCGCGCTGAAGCGCTGGCGCAGGTTGAGTTGGGCTGTAGGCAGGGGTGGGGGCATCGGCTCAGTCTGCGGAACAGTGCGTGCGGTACAGGTGAATGCGGCAAGGTCGTAAAATAGCCGTTTCCGCCCCGCGTATCGCCATGACCGACCGCAACGCCGTTTCGATCAAGCAGGAAGACCTGATCCAGTCCATCGCCGATGGCCTGCAATACATCAGCTACTACCACCCGGTCGACTACATCAAGAGCTTGTCCGCCGCCTACGAGCGCGAGGCATCGCCGGCGGCGAAGGACGCCATCGCGCAGATCCTGATCAATTCGCGGATGTGCGCCGAAGGCCACCGGCCGATCTGCCAGGACACCGGCATCGTGACCGTGTTCCTCGAGATCGGCATGGACGTGCGCTGGGACGACGCCACCATGGGCGTCGAGGACATGGTCCACGAAGGCGTACGTCGCGCCTACAACCACCCGGACAACAAGCTGCGCGCCAGCGTGCTGGCCGATCCGGCGGGCAAGCGCACCAACACCAAGGACAACACGCCGGGCGTGGTCAACGTGAAGATCGTGCCCGGCAACACGGTGGACGTGATCGTCGCCGCCAAGGGTGGCGGTTCGGAAGCCAAGTCCAAGTTCGCGATGCTCAATCCGTCCGATTCCATCGTCGACTGGGTGCTGAAGACCGTGCCCACGATGGGCGCCGGCTGGTGCCCGCCGGGCATGCTCGGCATCGGCATCGGCGGTACCGCCGAGAAGGCGATGCTGTTGGCGAAGGAATCGCTGATGGAAGCCATCGACATCACCGAGCTGCAGCAGCGCGGCGCTTCCAATCGCGCGGAAGAGCTGCGGCTCGAGTTGTACGAAAAGGTCAACGCGCTGGGCATCGGCGCACAGGGCCTGGGTGGCCTGACCACGGTGCTCGACATCAAGGTCAAGGATTACCCGACTCACGCGGCCAACCTGCCGGTGGCGATGATCCCGAACTGCGCGGCGACCCGCCACGCGCATTTCACCCTCGACGGCAGCGGCCCGGTGATGTTGGAGCCGCCGTCGCTGGAAGACTGGCCGCAGCTGACCTACAACCCGCAGAACGCGCGCCGGGTTGATCTTGATACGGTCACCAAGGAAGACGTGGCCAGCTGGAAGCCGGGTGAAGTGCTGTTGCTCAACGGCAAGCTGCTGACCGGCCGCGACGCTGCGCACAAGCGCATGGTGGGAATGCTCAATCGCGGCGAAGAATTGCCGGTCGATCTGCGCGGCAAGTTCATCTACTACGTGGGCCCGGTCGATCCGGTGCGCGATGAAGTCGTCGGCCCCGCCGGCCCGACCACGGCCACCCGCATGGACAAGTTCACCGAACAGGTGCTGGCGCAGACGGGCCTGATGGGCATGGTCGGCAAGGCCGAACGCGGCCCGGTCGCGATCGAAGCCATCAAGCAGCACCAGTCTGCCTATCTGATGGCGGTCGGTGGCGCGGCCTACCTGGTGTCGAAGGCGATCAAGGCGGCCAAGGTGGTCGGTTTCGCCGACCTCGGCATGGAGGCGATCTACGAATTCACGGTCAAGGACATGCCGGTGACCGTGGCGGTGGATTCGACCGGTGAATCCGTGCACCAGACTGGCCCGCGTGAGTGGCAGGCGCGGATTTCCAGCGGAATGCTCGGCAAGATCCCGGTGGTCATCACATGACCAATACCCGGGTCGTCAACGGGCCTGGCTTCCGCATCTGTTTCGATGACGAGCCGGATTACCTGCGCGCCTATGTGTTCGACGGCACCGATTCGTTGGAAGTGTCGTGCGTGATGTGGCACATGCTAGGCGAGGAATGCCGCGCGGTGTCGGCGCGCCGCCTGCTGGTGCTCGAGGATCTGCTGTCGAGCGTGGACCACGCGGAGATCGAGCGGGTGGTGGACGCCAGCACGGCTGCGGTGGGCGATGTCCGTACCGCCTTCGTCGAATTACGCGACGACATCCAGGGTAGCGAGCTGGGCGAAACCATGTGCCTCGAACGCGGGATGGCGGTGCGCACGTTCTCCAACGAAACCGAAGCGCGGCGCTGGCTGATCTACGGGGACTGACGGCAGGCTTGGCGAGTGCCGTAGGCGCTCACAGCCACCACGCCAATGCAAACAGGCCCAGCATCGTGAACGCCAGCCCGAGCTTCAGCGCCACGCCGAGCAGGATGCCTAGCCAGGTGCCGACCCCGATCTTGGCGGCATCCCCCAGGTGTGCCTTGTCCAGGCTGCGTCGATGCAGCAATTCGCCGGTCAATGCGCCGACGAAGGGACCGAGCACCACGCCGACCGGACCGAGGAACACGCCGCCGAGCGTGCCGAGCATCGCCCCGACGACCGCCTTGCGGCTGGCACCAACCCGCTTGGCGCCCAATGCGGTGGCCCAGAAATCGATCGCCAGCGACAGCAGGGTAAGCAAGCCCAGCAACACCAGTACCCAGATCGGCACGTGGTTGAAACCGTCGCTCCAAGCCGCGACCAGCATGCCCACGAACACCAACGGAAGGCCGGGTAGGGCTGGCAGCACGGTGCCGACCAGACCGATTAGGATCATCGCCGTAGCGATCAGGTAGTAGAGCGTCTTCGGATCCATGTGCGCCTGCCCCGATGCGAGCCCGCATTCTGACCTAGCTGCAGGCGAAAAAACGGCCCGCGATGCGGGCCGTTCACGTAGAAAGGAAAGGGTTGCCGGGCTCAACGCTGGTAAGCGCGCCCGTTGACCACGCGCACCGAGGAGCCCACGCGGATCGGGCCCAGGTCGTCCTGCATGGCCACTACTTCCTGTCCGCTGTTGAGCCGGACGTAGATGTTGTAGCCAGTACCGGCGCGATTCTGGATGGCGTTACCGATGACCGCTCCTGCCGCGGCACCTGCCACGGTGGCGGTGTTCTGGCGACCTTCGCTGTCGGTACGATCTTTGGCGACTTCGCGTGCCGCGGCTGCGCCGATCAGACCGCCGACGACGGCGCCGGTGGCATTCGGCGCACGACTGCCCACGCCGGTCTCGATGCGGGTCACGGTGCCGCAGTCATAGCAGTTCGCGCTGGCACCACCTCCGTACGAGCCGCCATTGGAATAGCCGGGATTGGTGCTGGCACAGCCGGTGCCCATGGCCAATGCAGCGGCCAGCGCCGCGATGCCAAGCAAACGCAGGTTGTTCGCGCGAATCGTCATGTGGAGTCCTTGGGTTGCCTTGGGGGGAGGCCGGGGCAACTGCCCTCGACATCCAGACCATAGGTAGCAGCGGATGAACTGGGGCATGACACAGCGGCTTCGCCGCCGTTCCGGCTCATTGATGGTTCACATAGCTGGGATGGATCCCGAAAAAACAGACGGCCCGCGAAGCGGGCCGTCTGGTGTTGCGTTGGAATGTGTCCGTTCAGTTCTGGGAGGGCGTGTTCTCGGCGAAGTACTCATGGCTGTCGGCGTTGTTCAGCGCGCCGTTCGGGTCGGTGATCGCCAGGTTCTTGGCGCCAGCCTGGCCATAGACCACGTCATCGGTGCCGGCCACCACGTTGAAGTGGCTCATCTCGTGAACCAGGGTGCCGGCCTTGGAGTCGGTACCGGTGGTCGACGCGCTCCAGAATGCGCGGCAGACGAAGATCTCGTACGGCTTGGTCGGATAGACGTAGGCGTAGTAGCTCTGGTTGCAGCCGCAGTTGATCTTGACCTTGTCGCCGGTCTGATCCATCGCGCTGTCAATCGATGCGAAGTGCTGGTTGGCGGTGTTGTAGCGGCTGGAGGTGTAGGCGCCGAACCAGGTGGTGTAGCGCGGGCCCTGGTTGTTGCCGGCGAGGTAGCCCTTCGCGTTTTCCGTATAGCTGCGCGCAGCGTTGATCGCACTGCCGATGCCGGTGATCTGGGTAGCCGAACAACCCACGGTGGCGACGCCGTTGATACTGGTGCCGCCGGTGCCGCCGCCCGGCTTGCCCTTGCCCTTGGTCGGGTTGGGCAGTTTGCCCGTGGCATACATGCGCAGCGGCGCACTGCCCAAGGTCAACGGTGCGCCGCGCGTGGTTTTCAGCATGCTGCCGTCGGACATCGAGGCGAACTGCATGGAAGAGGCTAGGTTGATGGTGTACGTGCCGCTCTTGCGCATGTCGTAGCTGTCGGCCAGCTGGATCACGCTGCGATAGCTCTGGCCTGGGCGCAGGATCGCGAAGTCGGAGGCGGAAGGCAGGCCGCGCTTGATCATCGGGCCTTCGTAGGCCACCTGCGCACCATCGCGGTTCACGTTGAACAGCTTGGCCTGCAGTTCGCCCAGCGGCAGCTGGTACTTCGGCACGCGCGCGATCTTGTTGCTGGTATTGGTCAGGACGACTTCGATGCCGCCGTTGCCGGTGGCGTACATGCTGACGCGCAATGGGTTGTTGCGGGTGATCGGCGCAGCGGCGGTAGCGGCGGCAATGGCGCCGGCAAGCAAGGTGGTGCCAGCGAGGGCACGGACAAGCGTGGCTTTCATTCAATTCCCCGATTGATGTACTGGAGCGGCAAGTCCGCGCGAGCGGATGACCGACATTAATCGTGAAATAGTTCACACGCATTTTGCAGCGCAGCAATCCATGACCGAACAAGGAAAAAGGCCGCAATTGCGGCCTTTCACCATGCTCGGGGATCGATCCAGGCAAGTCCCGCGCTGGTCAGTTGCGGAAGTCCTGATGGCAGCCCTTGCAGGTCTCGCCGATCTCCTTGATCGTCGCGCCCAGGCCTTCGCAGGTCAACGGCGGATTGGACACGGACTTGTCCATTGCCGCACGCATGGCGGTACTAGCGGTGGTGAAGCGCTGGTCGTCGCGCAGGTCGGGGAAGGCGGCTTCAAGATCATTGGAGGTCATGCGCAGTGCCTGCAGGTGCGGCAGCACATCGGTGGCATTGCAGTGATGCTGTTCCATGTCGGTCTTCAACTGCCCCATGTGCCATTGCTGCACATGCATCAGCGATTCTGGGAAGTGATCCTTGCGCGCCTGGATCGCACGCAGCGCCATCACGGTTGCCACCGCGCCAAGCACCAGGCCAAGGATGAGCAGGAACAGGTAGCGGCCGAAGTTGGATGGGCGACGGTTCGGGTCGACGTTGGACATGCGGCACCTGACATGGCTGGAAGGCTGATGAGACGATAACACGCAGTCCGACCAGTAAACTTGCATATATGGACAAGGCGCTACGCGAACGTTTTGGCGGCATTGATCGGTTGTATGGCAGCGGTGCATTGACGCGCTTCGCCGCCAGTCACGTCACGGTGGTCGGCATCGGTGGGGTGGGCTCCTGGGCGGTGGAAGCGCTGGCGCGCAGCGGCATCGGCAAGTTGACCCTGGTCGATGCCGACGATCTGTGCGTGTCGAATACCAACCGCCAGTTGCCGGCGTTGGAAGGCCAGTACGGGCGGGCCAAGGTCGAGGCGATGGCGGAACGCTGCCGCGCGATCAATCCCGCCATCGAGCTCGACCTGAAGCAGCAGTTCCTGACGCCCTCGAACATGGGTGAGTTGCTGGATGCGCCGGGCGACATGGTGCTGGACGCCTGCGACAGCTTCCGCACCAAGGTGGAAGCGATCGCTTATTGCCGCCGCCGCAAGCAGCCCATCGTTACCGTCGGTTCCGCTGGCGGGCGCAGCGACGTGACCCAGATCCGCGTGCGCGACCTGTCGCGCACGGAGCACGATGCGATGCTCTCGCTGATCCGCAAGAAGCTGCGCGGCGAGTTCAATTTTCCGAAGAACCACGATCGCTACTTCGGCGTGCCGGCGGTGTATTCGCTGGAGAACGTGCGCTATCCGCAGGCTGATGGCAGCGTGTGCGGCGTGCGTCCGCAGCTGGGCAAGGACGATGCGTTGAAACTGGACTGTGGCGCGGGCCTGGGTGCGGCCACGCATGTGACCGGCGCGTTCGCATTCGCGGCGGTAGGCAAGGTGCTGGAGATGTTGCTCAAGCCGAAGCGGGCCTGATTCTTGCGGCGCATCACGATATGGATAGTCCGAACAAGCGTTCCGCATTCGCGGTAGTGGCCGCGGCTACGTCCTCTGGTGACGCGCCGCGCAACTCTGCAACAACTTCAAGCACCTTGGTCAGGTACGCAGGCTCGTTGCGTTCACCACGATGGCCACTGTCGGGTTGATCGGGGGCATCGGTTTCAAGCAGCAATTGCCCCAGTGGCATCGTTGCGACGATGCCACGCAGCCGGTTTGCCCGGTCGTACGTCACCGGGCCACCGATGCCGAGCAGGAAACCGAGTTTGTACAGCTGCGTGGCTTGCTCGGCGCTGCCGGAAAAGCTGTGCACCACGCCGCGCAAGCCGCCGATCTTGCGGATCGAGGCGATCACCGCATCCACCGCGCGCCGCGCGTGCACGATCACCGGCAAGTCGAATTCGCGGGCGAGTTGAAGTTGCGCATCGAAGTAGAACTGCTGCGCATCGGCATCCAGTCCTTCGACGAAATGATCCAGTCCGCATTCGCCGACCGCCGTCGGCTGCTCGCGCTCGATCCAGTCGCGCAGCTCGCGCAGGTGCTCCGGCCTGTGTTCGGCCAGGTACATCGGGTGCAGGCCGTAAGCGGGATGCAAGCCGGGAGATTCCGCGCAGACGGCTTTCAGCTTCGGCCAGCCGGCGGCGTCGACGGCGGGGACGACCTGGACATCGACGCCGGCAGCGCGCGCACGCGCCAATGCGGCGTTGCGATCCGCATCGAACCCGGGCGCATCGAAATGGCTGTGGCTATCGACAAGTCGCATGCGACGAACGCAGGTCAGCGCCGGTTGGCTTCGCCGTCGATGGGCGGCTTGCCCGATGCCGCAGGTTCCTTGCGCTTCTTCCAGTTCGCCAGCAGCAGGGTGCCGAGCCCGAGCAGCAATTCGTCCGCGAACGGGACCAGATCCGGGGTCACCACGTCCACCGCGAACAGCGCCGCCGTGAGCATGAACAGGCGCGGGTAGCTCAGCTTGCCGAGGAAGCCGAGCAACGGGGCGAGCAGGGGATTGGCCATGGCAAACGGCATCGAGGGTGGACTAGCGCAAACGCTAGCATGCACATGGCGTGCACGTACGTGAACGCTTCCATTCGCATGCCGTGAAACTCCCGAACGATTCAGTTTCGAAATGCTGCAATCCGTGTCGTCAGGGGGGATCCACAGTCCATTGCAGGAGCACGACATGAAGAACAATACACTCGCCATCGCGCTCGCAGCGCTGCTGGTTGGCGGCGTGGCCACCGCGGGTTACATCAACAACCGCGACAACGCGCGCAACACGAATGCACCCAGTGATGTCGCCGGGGCGCACTTTGCCGATGCCAACGGCGAGCCACTGCCGATGGACGGCGCGATCCCGGCATCAGGCCGCCTGGACTATGCCGATGTCGTCGGCGTGGAACCGGTGGTCGAACGCGAAAAGCTCTATGCAACGGTGATCGGCACCGATCCTGTGCGTGAATCCAGCACCACCTCCACTCCGCAGCAGGTTTGCGAAGACGTGGTGGTGGCCGAGCGCATGCCGGAACGCGACGGCAACGTCGGCGGTACCGTGGCCGGTGCGGTGATCGGCGGCCTGGTCGGCAATCAAGTTGGCGGCGGCAACGGACGCAAGCTCGCGACCGTGGGTGGCGCCGTGGCCGGCGGCTATATCGGCAATCGCGTGGATCGTCGCCATGTAGGCGGCCAGGTGGTGAATCGCACCGATCGCCGCTGCCGCACGGTCAACAACACATCCACCAGTTCGCGCACCGTCGCCTGGAACGTGACCTACCGCAATCCGGACGGCACCACCGGCAGCATGCGTACCGAGTCCAAGCCCGGCAGCCGCATCGCACTGGGTGAGGGCAGCAAGACGGTGGGCTATGACGTGACCTATCGTCTTGATGGAGAAAACCACACCGTGCGCATGGACCAGCAGCCGGGTGCGCGCCTGCCGGTGATCGACGGCCAGGTGGTGACCCAAGTGGCCTCGGCTGCAGGCAACCCGAACGGTTGATCGCGGGCTGTACCAACCGCGTGATGCCCCACGGCGGGGCCGGAGTGATCCGGTCCCGCCATCTTTTTTGCCGAGTGGCTACCGCCGGCGAATTGCAGGGCTTCCCGACAAAGGCTGCGCACTTCGAAGGGCTCTGTTGCGCATATCGCAGGT
The DNA here is from genome assembly GCF_011302915.1 of Thermomonas sp. HDW16. NCBI lineage: Bacteria > Pseudomonadati > Pseudomonadota > Gammaproteobacteria > Lysobacterales > Lysobacteraceae > Thermomonas > Thermomonas sp. HDW16. The sequence goes on from NZ_CP049872.1 coordinate 1,478,724, forward strand.
GCCGAATGTGCGCCTTGCGCGATTACAATGGCGGTTTGCCAAACCGACCGCGCTGACATGGCCCTGCATCCCTACGATCTGTACGACGTCCGTTCCCTGCTGACCGAAGAAGAACGCGCGGTGCAGGACACCGTGGCCCGCTTCACCGACGAGCGCGTACTGCCGATCATCGGCGACGCCTTCGATGAAGGCCGTTTCCCCAAGGAACTGGTGCCGGAAATCGCCGAACTCGGCCTGCTGGGCTCCACCCTGCCGGAAAAATACGGCTGCGCTGGCCTCAATGCAGTCAGCTACGGCCTGATCTGCCAGGAACTGGAGCGCGGTGATTCCGGCATCCGCAGCTTCGTGTCCGTGCAGAGCTCGTTGTGCATGTATCCGATTTACGCCTACGGCAACGAAGAACAGCGCATGCGCTGGCTGCCGGACATGGCCGCCGGCAAGGTGATCGGCTGCTTCGGTCTGACCGAACCGCATGGCGGTTCCGACCCGGCCAACATGAAGACCCGCGCCGTCCGTGATGGCGACGACTGGGTGATCAACGGCTCCAAGATGTGGATCACCAACGGCAGCGTGGCCGATATCGCCATCGTCTGGGCGCAGACCGAAGACGGCATCCAGGGCTTCGTGCTGGAGAAGGGCATGGCCGGCTTCAGCACCCAGCTGATCAAGCACAAGATGAGCCTGCGCGCCTCGGTCACCAGCGCGTTGTTCTTCGACAACGTGCGCGTGCCGGACGCCAACCGCCTGCCCAACGTGAAGGGCCTGAAGGGCCCGCTGGGCTGCCTGACCCAGGCGCGTTATGGCATCACTTGGGGTCCGATCGGCGCGGCTGTGGCCTGCCTGTCCGAAGCGGTGGACTACACCAAGGAACGCATCCTGTTCGGTCGCCCGGTGGCGGCGACGCAGAGCGCGCAGATCAAGATGGCCGAGATGGCCCGCCGCATCACCTTGGCGCAGCTGCTGTCGCTGCAGCTGGGTCGGCTGAAGGATGCCGGCACCATGCAGCCGCAGCAGGTCAGCCTGGCGAAGTGGAACAACTGCCGCATGGCCATCGACATCGCCCGCGAATGCCGCGACCTGCTGGGCGGCGCCGGCATCACCACCGAACATTCGGCGATCCGCCACGCACTGAACCTGGAATCGGTCATTACCTACGAAGGCACGGAAACCGTGCACCAGCTGGTGATCGGCCGTGAGCTGACCGGCATCAACGCGTTCTGACCTGAAGGGAACCGGGGCATGGACTTCGGCCCGATACTGGAAACCAAGCGCCTGATCCTGCGCGTGCCGCAGGCGGGCGATTTCGAGCGTTATGCCGAAGTGCTCGGAAACGAGGACGCCGCGCGCTACATCGGCGGCATCCAGCCGCGCGCTGCGGCATGGCGGCGTTTCCTGCAGATGCCCGGCGCGTGGGTGGTGCAGGGCTTCGGCATGTTTTCGGTGGTCGAGAAATCCAGCGGCCGCTGGCTGGGCCAAGCTGGTCCATGGAAGCCGGATGGCTGGCCGGGCAACGAGGTTGGCTGGACCTTCCATCCCGACACGTGGGGGAATGGCTATGCGACCGAAGCCGCGGTTGCCGCCATCGACTGGGCGTTCGCCAACCTGGGTTGGGACGATGTGATTCATTGCATCGATCCGGGCAATGTTCCCTCGCAGGCGCTCGCGCAGCGGTTGGGTTCGCGCAACCTGGGCGCGGTGAAGCTGCCGCCGCCGTTCGAAGACGCGCTATCGGACGCCTGGGGCCAAACCCGCGCCGAATGGGCCGAGAACCGGAAACGCTTCGCATGATCACGGTCTACGGTTTCTCGCCTTCCGGCAATTGCCACAAGGTGAAGTTGTTGCTTGAGCAGCTCGGGCGCGACTACAACTGGATCGAAACCAACAGCGCGATTGGCGAAACGCGTACGCCGGCGTTCCTGGACAAGAACCCGAACGGGCGCGTGCCGATCATCGAGCTGGACGACGGCCGGGTCCTCGCCGAATCCAACGCGATCCTGTGCTGGCTGGCCGAAGGTACGGCCTTTTTGCCTGCCGATTCGTGGCAGAAGGCGCAGGCGCTGAGCTGGCTGTTCTTCGAGCAGTACAGCCACGAACCCTACATCGCCGTTGCCCGTTTCATCTGCGGCTGGACGCCGGGCGATTCGCCGCGCCGCGCCGACCTGCCGAAGCTGCGCGAGCGCGGCCACGCGGCACTAGCGGTGATGGAGAAACATCTCGCCTCGAACCCGTGGTTCACCGGCGCCGCATACGGCATCGCCGATATCGCGCTGTATGCCTATACCTGCGTCGCCCCGCATGGCGGCATCGCGCTGGACGCGTATCCGGCGTTGCGCGATTGGCTTGCGCGGGTCGAGGCAACCTCCAGTTTCGTGCCGCCGCCCGCGCCGGATGCGCAGGCGCAGGCCTTGATCGACCAATCTTCCTGATCCACATCGCGGCACGCCCGCACGACGGAAACCACATGTTCGCCAGCATTCCCAACCCGATCCCCGCCCGCATGAAGGGTCTCAACCGCGCCGAGATCTGCGACGTCAATTTCAGCGAGCTCGTGAAGGGCTGGGATGGTCGTGCCGATGCGAAGCCGGCGCCGAACGAGCCCATCCTGGACGGCAGCGCGCTGGACGCACAGGGTTTCCGCGAACTGTTCGAATCGCAGCTGATCTCGCGCCATCTGGACTTGATGGCGCGCGTGCTGCGCGTGCAGAACAAGGTCTTCTACACCATCGGTTCGTCCGGCCACGAAGGCAATGCGATGGTTGCGCGCGCCGCGCGCCACACCGATCCGGCCTTCCTGCATTATCGCAGCGGCGGCTTCATGGCGGAGCGCTTCCGCAAGCTGCCGGGCATGGATCCGATCATGGATTCGGCGCTGTCGTTCGCGGCAAGCGCGGAAGACCCGGCATCGGGCGGCCGCCATAAGGTGTGGGGCAGCAAGCCGCTGTGGGTGTTGCCGCAGACCTCGACGATCGCCTCGCACCTGCCGAAGGCGCTGGGTACGGCAGTCGCGATCGAAGCCGCACGCCGCATCGGCCACCAGTTGCCGATCCCCGACGATTCCATCGCGATCTGTTCCTTCGGTGATGCCTCGGCCAATCACGCCACCGCGCAGACCGCGTTCAACGCGGCCAGCTGGACGGCCTACCAGAAGCTGCCGGCACCGGTGCTGTACGTGTGCGAGGACAACGGCATCGGTATTTCGGTGAAGACCCCGACTGGCTGGATCGGCGAGAGCTTCCGCAACCGTCCCGACCTCGATTATTACTTCGCCGATGGCCTCGACCTGGCGAACGGGTACGGCGACGTGCTGCGCGCAGTCGAGCATTGCCGTCGCACCCGCCGCCCGACCTTCCTGCACCTGCGTACCACCCGCATCATGGGCCACGCCGGCACCGACTTCGAGATCGAGTGGCGCAGCATCGAGGAACTGGTGAAGGTCGAATCCGGCGATCCGTTGCTGCGTTCCGCGCAGATCGCGCTGGAATCCGGGTTGATGTCGAAGGACGAGATAATCGCCCTGTACGAGGACACCCGCCGCAAGTGCTTCGCTGCGGCGGAAGACGCGGACCAGCGCCCACGCATCGAGACGCTGGAGCACGTGATGCGCCCGTTGGCGCCGTACACGCCGGACAAGGTGCAGGCAGAAGCCACGCGCATGCCCCCGGCGGACGCACGCATCAAGGCGTTCGGAAGCGAGGACAAGTTGCCGGAGAAACAGGTGCCGAAGCACCTCGCCATCCAGATCAACCAGGCCTTGCACGACCTGTTCGCCAAGTACCCGGAGACGCTGCTGTTCGGCGAGGACGTGGCGCAGAAGGGCGGCGTGTACACGGTGACCAAGGGCCTGCACAAGGCGTTCGGCAACAAGCGCGTGTTCAACACCTTGCTCGATGAAACGATGATACTGGGCATGGCCCAGGGCTTCGCCAACATGGGCATGCTGCCGATCCCGGAGATCCAATACCTGGCTTACCTGCACAACGCCATCGACCAGATCCGCGGCGAGGCGGCCAGCCTGCAGTTCTTCAGCAACGATCAGTTCCGCAACCCGATGGTGGTGCGCATCGCCGGCCTGGGCTACCAGCGCGGCTTCGGCGGGCATTTCCACAACGACAACTCGATGACCGCGTTGCGCGACATCCCGGGCCTGGTGGTTGGCTGCGCGTCGCGCGGCGACGATGCGGCGATGATGCTGCGCACGCTGGCGGCCTTGTCGAAGGTCGATGGCCGGGTCAGCGTGTTCCTGGAGCCCATCGCGCTGTACATGACGAAAGACTTGTACGAAGCCGGCGACGGCCTGTGGCTGACCGAATATCCCGCGCCCGACCAGGCGCTGGTGCTGGGCGAGGAACGCGTCTACAACCCGGATGCGGCCGACTGCGTGATCTTCAGCTTCGGCAATGGCATGCCGATGAGCCTGCGTGCCGCGCGCGAAATCGAAAAGAAGCATGGCTGGAAAGTGCGCGTGGTCGATCTGCGCTGGCTGGTGCCGCTGAACGAATCGGCCATCGCCAAACATGCCGGCGAATGCGCGCGCATCCTGGTGGTGGATGAAGGCCGCCACAGCGCCGGCATCGGCGAGGGCGTGATCACCGCGATCACCGAAGCCGGCCATGGCGGCAAGCCGCTGAAGCGCGTGGTCGGCGCGGATACCTATACGCCGCTGGCCGGCGCCGCGTTCCTGGTGATCCCGAAGGACGAGGACATCATCGCGGCGGCGGACGTGCTGGCGAAGGAAAACAAGCGCAAGTAACGCGTTGCGCGAGGTTGGTCAGCGCAGCAGCCGCTGCGGGTGCGCGTACACGCTGCAATGGCCATCGCGGGCGAAACCGATCAGGCACAGGCTGGCCGATCCGGCCACCGCGATCGCCAGCGTGGTCGGTGCCGAAATCGCCGCCAGCAGCGGGATGCCGGCTTGCGCGGTCTTCATCGCCAATTCGTAGCTGGCGCGGCTGGTGACGATGGCGAAGCCGTTGCCGGCATCGATTCCGGCGCTCGCCATGCCGCCGATCAGCTTGTCCAGCGCGTTGTGGCGGCCCACGTCTTCGCGCACCAACAGCAATTCGCCTTCGCCATCGGCGAAGCCGGCCGCGTGTGTTGCGCCAGTCGCGGCATTCAAGGGCTGTCGTGCGTGCAGGGCGGCGAGGGCGCGATGCAGGGCGGCTTCGTCGATGCTTGTCGTGCTTTCGATGCGCGGCGGTGTGCGCAATGCCGATTCGATATCCGCACTGCCGCAAACGCCGCAGCCACCGTAGCCGGGCAGGTTGCGGCCGCGATTCGCCAATGCCTCCGCGCGTGTCTCTGGCACCGTCATGCGGATGGCGATGCCGTCCAGTGATTCCTCGAAGACATCGATGCGCAGCTCGCCGGCATCCGCGATCAACGCTTCGCTCAGCGAGAAGCCGAGGGCGAGGTCGGCCAGGTCGCAGGGCGTCGCCATCAATACGGCGAAGGAGGTGCCGTTGTAGTGCAGGGCGACCGGGATTTCGTCGGCAACCTGATCCTGCGCATCGTTCGTCCCGGCGGTCGAGCGGCGTTGCAGTGTGCGCAGGCTGGCGCCTTCGCGGCTCACCGTTGCAGGCCACCCAGCAAGGGGCGCGGGGTGAGCGCGGTTTCGCCGACCGTCAGCGACGCGGTGTCGGCATCCAACGGCATCACCGCGAGCGCCAAGCTGCCCGCCGTGCTGACGATACTGCCGATGGCGCGTTCGTCAGCGCGTACCTCGCTGCCGGCTTCGAAGGGCGTGGCGGACTCGAACAGCGCCAGCCCGCGTTTCACCTGGCCCAGGAAGTGCGTCCGCGCCACGATTTCCTGCCCGGGATAGCAGCCCTTTTTCACGCTGAAAGCTTTGAGCCGATCCAGCGACAGCTGCTGCGGCGTCCATGCTTCGACCTGTGCGTCGCGGAGGCGGGGCAGGCCGTAGGCGAGATCGGCGGCGTTCCAGCGGGCGGCAGCCTCTTCGTTTTCAGGTGCCGGTACGTAACTGATCTGCAGGCAGCGTGGGCCACCTTCGCCGCCCATATCCAGTTCGACTTCGCCTTCTTCGAATACGGCGAAACTCGCGCCAGTCGCTTTGTATGGGGCGTCAAAACTGCCGACACTGCACATATCCATCGGCTTCAGCGTGACTTTGCTGCGAAATACATAGCGCTGCAGCTGCGTGGCCAGGTCGCGGGACAGGACATCCGGCAGGACCAGCCAGAGCTTCTCGGCATCGAACCGCAACAGCGCAAACAGGGCGATTACCCGGCCTTTCGGGGTCAGCCAGCCGTTCCACTGCCATTGGCCGTCGGCCAATGCGGCGACGTCATTCATGAACTGCGCCTGCGCGAAGGCCACGGCATCGCGGCCTTCCAGGGCCAGTACGTCGTGGCCCGGAAGGTTGAATTCCAGTGCGGATGCGGCTTGCGGGTTGTGGGACATGGGGGCGGGACTTAAACTTGCAGGGTTGTGAATGCGTCGATCATAGGCCAAACCCCTTCCAGCCCCGAGCCTGCCGAGGCCGCGGTTCCGAACCCGGAACCCGCGTCGAAGCCGGCCTCGCAGCCTGAGCCCGCCATCGAGCACGCGCTCGAAATCGGTGGACGCGGCGGCCTCGAGCCGACCCGCTACGGCGACTGGGAAAAGAACGGCCGCTGCATCGACTTCTGATCCATCGCCACGCGGCGCAAGCCGCCCAGCCCGGAGAGCACAGCGCCCATGGCTGCTCCTGATTCGCCTCGTCGCGAACGTCCGTTGTCACCGCACCTGCAGGTCTACAAGTGGCAGGTCCAGATGGTCACGTCGATCCTGCATCGCGCCACCGGCATGGCACTCGCCGTCGGCATGCTGGCGATGGTCTGGGGCCTCTCGGCCCTGGCTGCCGGCCCGGAGCGCTGGGAAGCGTTCGCCGCCTGCGTCGGCTCGCCGTTCGGCAAGATCGTCCTGTTTGGTTTCAGCTGGGCACTGGCCTACCACCTGGTCAACGGTCTTCGCCATCTGATACAGGATGCAGGGCATGGTTGGTCGATCCCGGAATTCGTTCGCAGCAGCTGGGTCTCGATCATCGGCAGCGTGGTGCTGGTCGTCGTCGTCTGGGGCATCGTACTGATGCGTTGGGGGCAAGGGTGAGCATGCAACCGGATTTCCGGACGCCGCTGAAACGCGCCATCGGCTTGGGTTCGGCGAAGGAAGGCACGGGCCACTTCATGTGGCAGCGGATCACCGCGATCGCGCTGGCCTTGTGCGGCCTCTATCTGATCGGGCTGCTGTTCGGCATCGCGGGTGCCGAGTACCCCATCGCCCGCGCCATCGTGGCGGATCCGCTCAATGCCATGATCCTCATCGCTTTCTTGGTCGCCGCGTTCTGGCACGCCAAGCTGGGTCTGCAGGTGATCATCGAGGATTACGTGCACACGCCGCTGCTGGGTGGCATCGCCCACCTCGCCAATATCTTCGTCTGCGCCTTGGCGGCCATCGCCGGCGTGCTCGCGATCGTCCGCATCGCGCTCGGGAGCTGATCCACGATGTCCGCTTACAAGATCACTGAACACCAATTCGACATGATCGTGGTCGGGGCCGGTGGCGCCGGCCTGCGCGCCACCTTCGGCCTGGCCCAGAAGGGCCTGAAGACCGCCTGCATCAGCAAGGTGTTCCCGACCCGCAGCCACACGGTCGCGGCGCAGGGCGGCATCTCTGCCGCACTCGGCAACATGGGCGAGGACGACTGGCGCTTCCACTTCTACGACACCATCAAGGGCTCGGATTGGCTGGGCGACCAGGACGCCATCGAGTACATGTGCCGCGAGGCGATCCCGGCGATCATCGAACTCGAGCACCAGGGCGTGCCGTTCAGCCGCACCGACGAGGGCAAGATCTACCAGCGTCCGTTCGGCGGCATGACCACGCACTACGGCAAGGGCATCGCCCAGCGCACCTGCGCTGCCGCCGACCGCACCGGCCACGCGATCCTGCACACCCTGTACCAGCAGTCGCTGGCGCACGAGGCGCAGTTCTTCATCGAATACTTCGCACTCGACCTGATCATGGACGAGGACGGCGCCTGCCGCGGCGTGCTCGCGCTCGACATGGCCGAGGGCACCTTGCACCTGTTCCGCGCGCAGGGCGTGGTGCTGGCCACCGGCGGTTACGGCCGCGCGTATTTCAGCGCGACGTCCGCGCATACCTGCACCGGCGACGGCGGCGGCATGGCGTTGCGCGCCGGGCTGGCGTTGCAGGACATGGAGTTCGTGCAGTTCCATCCCACCGGCATCTACGGTGCCGGCTGCCTGATCACCGAAGGCGTGCGCGGCGAAGGCGGCATCCTGCGCAATAGCGCTGGCGAGCGCTTCATGGAGCGCTACGCACCGAACGCGAAGGACCTGGCATCGCGTGACGTCGTGTCGCGTTCGATGACCATCGAAATCCGCGAAGGCCGCGGCGTGGGCGAGCACAAGGACCACATCTTCCTCGACCTCACCCACCTCGACCCGAAGGACATCCACGAGAAGCTGCCCGGCATCGCCGAGAGCGCGCGGATCTTCGCCGGCGTGGACGTGGAGAAGGAACCGATCCCGGTGATCCCGACCGTGCACTACAACATGGGCGGCATCCCCACCAACTACCACGGCGAAGTGGTGCAGCTGAAGAACGGCGATCCCGATGCCGTGGTGCCGGGCCTGTACGCCATCGGCGAGGCCGCCTGCGTGTCCGTGCACGGTGCGAACCGTCTCGGTTCGAACTCGTTGCTGGATCTGGTCGTGTTCGGTCGTGCGGTGGCCAATCGCGCCGCGGAGACCATCACCCCGGGCGCAGCGCAGAAAGACCTGCCGGCCGATGCCTGCGACAAGGCGCTGGCCAACCTGGACAAGCTGCGCAACGCGCACGGCAGCACGCCGACCGCGGAAATCCGCAACAACATGCAGCGCGCGATGCAGCGCGATGCGGCGGTGTTCCGCACCGGCGAAACCCTGGCCGAAGGCGTCAAGGCGATCCGCGACATCAATGCCAGCTTCGCCGACGTCAAGGTCAACGACCGCTCGCTGGTGTGGAACTCGGACCTGATCGAAACGCTGGAGCTGCAGAACCTGCTGGGCCAGGCGCTGACCACGATCGTCAGTGCAGAAAACCGCACCGAATCGCGCGGCGCGCACGCTCGCGAGGATTTCCCGGATCGCGACGACGCCAACTGGCACAAGCACACCGTGTGCTCGGTGGACGATGCCGGCAACACCCACATCGACTACCGCCCGGTGCACATGTACACGCTCAGCAGCGATGTTGACGTGGTGCCGCCGAAGCCGCGCGTTTACTGATCGGGAGCACACACGATGGCCGAATTCACCCTCCCGAAGAACTCGCAGATCCAGAAGGGCAAGCACTTCCCGGCGCCTGCGGGCGCGAAGAAGCCGCGTACCTTCAAGGTCTATCGCTGGAATCCCGACGACGGCATGAACCCGCGCGTGGATACCTATGACGTCGACCTGGCCTCCACTGGGCCGATGGTTCTCGACGCGCTGATCAAGATCAAGAACGAGATCGACCCCACGCTGACCTTCCGTCGTTCCTGCCGCGAGGGCATCTGCGGTTCCTGCGCGATGAACATCGACGGCACCAATACGCTGGCCTGCACCAAGGCCATCGAGGATTGCGGCAAGGGCAACAGCGAAGTGCCGATTTACCCGCTGCCGCACATGGAAGTGGTCAAGGACTTGGTTCCCGACCTGACCCATTTCTATGCGCAGTACGCATCGATCAAGCCCTGGCTGCGCACGCAGACCGCCGCGCCCACCCGCGAACGCCTGCAGTCGAAGGAAGACCGGGCCAAGCTCGACGGCTTGTACGAGTGCATCCTGTGCGCCTGCTGCAGCACCAGCTGCCCCAGCTACTGGTGGAACGGCGAACGCTATCTCGGTCCGGCGATCCTGTTGCAGGCCTACCGCTGGATCATCGACTCGCGCGATGAAGACACCGGAAGCCGCCTGGACGACCTCGAAGATCCGTTCAAGCTGTACCGCTGCCACACCATCATGAACTGCGCGCGGACTTGCCCGAAGGGGCTGAATCCGGCCAAGGCCATTGGCGAGATCAAGAAGTTGATGCTCGAGCGTCGCGTCTGACAGACGCGATGGAAGCGGACGAAGTCGAACTGCGAAAACTGCGCTGGCGTTGCCGGCGCGGCATGCGCGAGCTCGACCAGCTGCTGGAACGCTGGCTGGATCGCGAATGGCGGCAAAGTCCTACCGCGCAGCGCGAGGTGTTCCTGCAGCTGCTGGACACAGAAGACGACAAGCTCTGGCGTTGGTTCCTTGGCCATGAAGTGTCGTCCGATGTCGAAATCGCGGCGCTCGTCGATCGCATCCGCTCCCTGCCGCCTTGAGTGGCGGCCTTCGCGCTGGCTGGGCGCGATGCTGTGGTCGTTGGCCTTCCTCGCGCCGTTATCGCTGATTGCCTCGGATTTGCCGCGTATCGCGGCTTGGCCGCTTGCATTGGTGGCATGCGGATGGGCCATCCATGATGCCAGGCGATACCGGGCGATGCCGCCCCGACAGCTGGTGATTCCCGCAGGACGCGGTACCGCCACCTGCGATGGCGAACGGATCGACGACCTGCAGCTTGGTTGGCGCGGTCCGCTGGCTTTCCTGCGTTGGCGCGATGGGGAAGGCCGCCGGCAGCGCGCCTCGCTGTGGCCAGATCGGTTGCCTGCCGGAATGCGGCGTGAACTGCGGATTGCCATGCAGCGCCGCGAAGCTGCATCGGACAGTGCATCGATGGCAGGATAGGCGGCCAAACCAAGGGTCCTCGATGTTCAAACCCGTCCCCGTCGCCATCGGCCTGCGCTACCTGCGCGCCAAACGCCGCAACGGCTTCATTTCCTTCATCTCGCTGGCCTCGATCCTGGGCATCGCCTTGGGCGTGACCGCGCTGATCACCACGTTGTCGGTCATGAGCGGGTTCCAGCGCGAGATCCGCGACCGCATGTTGCAAATGGCCGCGCATGCCACGGTCAGCGGCTACGGCGAACCCTTGCAGGAATGGCAGCGGGCGGTGGATGTCGCGTTGAAGGATCCGCGCGTGGAAGGTGCCGCGCCCTACATCGAGAAGGAAGCCTTGATCCTCGGCAGCAACAACCAGCCGGCGCTGTTGCGTGGCGTGGAGCCGGGGCAGGAAGAAAAAGTTTCCGTGATCGGCCAGAAACTGGTGCAGGGCAAGCTGGCGGATTTGCAGCCCGGGAGTTTCAAGATCGTGCTCGGGCGCGAACTGGCCGTATGGCTGGGCGTGAGCGTGGGCGATGACGTGGTCGTCATGCTCGCCGACTATCGAAACACGCCGATGGGCGGTGTCCAGACCCAGAAGCGATTCGTGGTCAGCGGCATTTTCGAAGCCGGCTACAACGAATTCGACAAGGGCCTGGCCGTGGTCAACCTGCACGACCTGCAACGCCTGCTGCGGATGGGCGATGGCGTGACCGGCGTGCGCCTGAAGATGCAGGACATGGACCAGGCCTTCAACGTGGCGCGCGACATCGCCACCAAGCTGCAAGCAGGGTCGCCCAGCAGCGGCTTCCGCGTCAGCGACTGGACCCAGGACAATGCCAACCTGTTCCGCGCGTTGAAGATGGAGAAGACGGTGATGGCGATCCTGCTGTCGCTGATCATCGCGATGGGTGCCTTCAACCTGGTCTCCTCGCAAGTGATGCTGGTCACCGACAAGCAGGCGGATATCGCCATCCTGCGCACGTTGGGTCTGACCCCGCGCCAGGTCATGCAGGTGTTCATGGTGCAGGGCAGCCTGATCGGGGTGATCGGCACCGTGGCTGGTGTTGTCGGGGGCATCCTGCTGACCCTCAACCTGGATCGCATCCTGAGCGCCATCGAATACGTATTCGGCGTGCAGCTGCTGCCCGAAGACGTCTACTACATCACTGGCCTTCCGACCGACCTGCAGGCGTCCGACGTGACCACCATTGCTTGCGTGGCCTTGGCGATGGCGTTCCTGGCCACGCTGTATCCGGCCTGGCGCGCGGCGCGTACCGCGCCTGCGGAGGCGCTGCGTTATGAGTGAACAGATGTCTGAAGAAGTGATCCGCGCGGAGCAGCTCGGCAAGACCTATGCCGAAGGCGACCTGCATACCAAGGTGTTCGACGGCCTCGATTTCCGCGTGCAGGCCGGCGAGACCGTGGCCATCCTCGGTGCGTCCGGCGCCGGCAAGAGCACCTTGCTGCACCTGCTGGGCGGGTTGGACGTACCCAGTGCCGGCGAAGTGTTCGTGGCCGGGCAGAAGATGAGCGCCTTGTCCGATGCCGAGCGCGGCCGCCTGCGCAACCGCGCGCTGGGGTTCGTTTACCAGTTCCACCACCTGTTACCGGAATTCACCGCGCTGGAAAACGTGATGATGCCGGTGCTGTTGGCTGGCAAGGCCGTGAACGAGGCGCACAAACGCGCGCAAGACCTGCTGGAATCGGTCGGACTTGGCCATCGCCTGCGACACAAGCCGGGCGAGCTGTCGGGCGGCGAACGCCAGCGTGCTGCTGTCGCGCGCGCGCTGGTCAATACTCCGGCCTGCGTGTTGGGCGATGAACCTACCGGCAACCTGGATGAAAAGACCGCTGCGAATGTGTTCGCGCAGATGCTGGAACTCAATCGCGCGCAGCGCACCAGCCTGGTGCTGGTGACCCACGACCGCAGCCTGGCGCGCAAGCTGGATCGGGTGCTGGAGCTGCACGAGGGCAAGTTGCGCGAATTGGCCGCGCACGAGGTCTGACGCCCGCCCGCATCGGGATTCCCTGACCCGTAGCAGCGTACAGCGCTGATCGCCTGCTGTCGGCTTGATGTCGATGCTGGCGACATGGCGATCAGCATTCCGATTTCCGCCCGCCGAGCATGGTCTTGGCCGCAGATCCGCGTGGCTGCAGTGCCCGCACTGTCCGGGCCGGCCTGCGCGACGGCGCTACTGGCTGGCATCGGTGCCTGCCTGGCTTTGCCGTGGCTGCCTGCGTGGCCGCTGCTCGCGCTGGCGCTGTTGGCGGGGATCGGCATCGCGTGGCGTTGGCGCGAAGCGCGTGTCGCGGGCGTGTTGCTGTTCGGTTTCGGGTTCGCCGGTTTGCATGCAACTTACGCGCTGCATCAGCAGATTCCGCTGACGTTGGAGGGCAAGCCGAACACCATCAGCGGGCGCATCGTCGATCTGCCGTTGCACGAAGCGCGCCGTACCCGTTTTGAATTCGTGGTCGATGGCGATGCCGGGCAGCCTGCCGATTTGCGCGGAAAACGCTTGCGACTAGCCTGGTTCGACCAGGATCCGAAAGCGCGCGCAGGCCTGATCGCCGGAAGTCGCTGGCAGCTGCAAGTGCGGTTGCGCGCGCCGCAGGCATTGCGCAACCCGGGCGGCAACGATGGCGAGAAACAGGCCATGGCCGCGCGCATCGCCGCCACCGGTTATGTGCTGGAACCGGCATCGGCGCAACGATTGGCGCCAGCGGCCGGCATCGATGCCTGGCGTGAGCGCACCAGCATGCGCATTGCCGCGATGGCCGCGCCTTCGTCGCGCTTCATCCGCGCGCTGGCGTTGGGCGATACCCGCAGCCTGAGCGACGAGGACTGGTCGCGGTTGCGCGCGGCTGGATTGACCCATCTGATCGCGATCTCCGGCTTCCACGTCGGCTTGGTCGCGGGTTTCTTCGCCTTGCTGGCGGCTGCGGTCTGGTGGGCGTTTCCCGGTCTGTGCCGCTTCGTCCCGCGCCCGTTCGCGGCGGGTTTCGGCGCGGTTGACGGCGCCTTCGCCTATGCAGCGATGACCGGCTTCGCGCTACCGACGTTGCGCACTGCGGTGATGATCGCAGCATTGGTGGCCGCGCGTTGCCTGCGTCGCCGGCAACGACTGGCGGACACGCTTGCGCTGGGTTGTATCGCGCTGTTGCTGCTGGATCCACTGTCGATATTGGGTGCCGGATTCTGGCTCAGCTTCGCCGGCGTGGCGTGGCTGCTGTGGTGCCTGCCGGCGGAGCAGGGGCCACGGCGTTGGGCGATGGTGCACGGCTTCGTCGCGGCGCAGGCGGTGGCGACGCTGGGCCTGTTGCCGTTGACGGTGATGCTGTTCGGACAGGCTTCGTTCGCCGGGCCCTTGGCCAATGTGGCGGCAGTGCCGTGGTGGAGCCTGGTGGTGATTCCGCTGGCCTTGCTCGGCGTGCTGGCCGACAGCGTGCACGCAGGCTTCGGCATGTGGCTTTGGCAAGCGGCGACCTGGGCGTTCGACCTGTTGTGGCCGGTGCTTGCGCGCATCGCCGACAGTCCGCTGGCGATGGCCTGGCTGCCGGAAGCGCGCTGGTACGCGCTGCCCTTGGCGTTGCTGTCCGCATTCTGGTTGATGCTGCCGCGCGGCGTGCCGGGCAAGCCGTTGGCGCTGCTGCTGTGGTTGCCCTTGCTGTGCCCGCCACGCGATTTGCCGAAGCGGGGCGAGGCCGAACTGGTGGTGATCGACGTGGGGCAGGGCTTGTCGGTGCTGGTGCAAACCGCGCATCACAGCCTGCTCTACGACACGGGGCCGGCCAACGAAGACGGTTTCGATGCCGGCGAACGTGCGGTCGTGCCGGCGCTGCATGCGCTGGGTGTGAGCGCGCTGGACGCCGCAGTGCTCAGTCATGGCGACAACGACCATGCCGGCGGTTGGGGCGCAGTGGACAGGGCCTTTCCGGTGGCCGCATTGCTGGCGCCTATCGGTAGCCCGGCGCCGGGGATCGTCAATTGTGTCGCCGGGCAAACCTGGGAATGGGATGACGTGCGTTTCCGCATGTTGCATCCGACACCGGACTTTCCCTATCTGGGCAACGAGGCCAGCTGCGTGCTGCGCGTCGAGACCGCGCATGGAAGCGCATTGCTGGCGGGCGACATCGGCCACTACGTGGAACGTGCGATGCTGCATCGCGATGCCGACCGCATGCGCAATGACGTGGTGATCGTCCCGCATCACGGCAGCGCTGGCTCGTCGGATCCCGAGTTCATCGCCGCCACCGGCGCGCGATTGGCGGTGGTGTCGTCCGGCGCGGGCAATCGTTTCGGCCATCCGAAACCGCAGGTGGTGCGGCGCTGGTGCGATGCCGGTGCGGAAGTCGTGGACACCGCACGCGCCGGCGCGGTACGGGTCTGGCTGGGCGGTGACGGCCTGCAACTGACCGAACGGCGCAGCGACAAGTCGCGATTATGGGATGCCGCGCGGCGGCGGCATGGAACGGCTGGGCTATGCTACGCACCGGAGTCGTAACGGCCATGCAGGCCGAAGGATTGACGCGTGCTGGAACTGATCCGCGCCGGTGGCTGGCCGATGATCCCGCTGTTGCTGCTCTCGGCCATCGCGCTGGCGATCATCGTCGAACGCTTCTGGAGCCTGCGCCGCGACCGCGTGCTGCCGCCCGGGCTGGGCGACGAAGTGCGCGCCTGGGTGGCGCGCGGCAAGCCGCTGGATCCCGCGCATGTGGATTCGCTGCGTTCGAATTCGCCATTGGGTGCGTTGCTCGCGGCTGCGCTCGATGTCCGCGATCGCGGCCGCGAGGTGATCCGCGAGCGGGTCGAGGATGTGGGCCGCCATCTCGTGCACCGGATGGAGCGCTACCTCAACACGCTGGGCACGATCGCCGCGGCGGGGCCGCTGCTGGGCCTGTTCGGCACCGTGGTCGGCATGATCGAGATGTTCCTGGGCATCCTCGACCACGGCATCGGCGATGCCAACCAGCTGGCTGGCGGCATCGGCAAGGCGTTGGTGTGCACCGCGACCGGCATGTTGGTCGCGATCCCGGCGCTGGCGTTCCATCGTTATTTCCGCGGGCGCATCGCCGGCTACATCGTCGACATGGAGCACGAGGCGATCCGCCTGATGGACGTGCTCGATGCCGCACCCGCGCCGAACGCGCCCGCGGCGAAGTCGACGAACTGAGGCGCTACGCGTGCGTATCCAGGACTTCCGCACCGACGACACCCCGGAGATCAACCTGATCCCGTTGATCGACGTGCTGCTGTGCCTGCTGATCTTCTTCGTGGTCACCACCACCTTCGATGCGCGCTCCGTGCTCAAGCTGGAATTGCCGCGCGCGGACGGCCAGCCGGCGGACGTCAAGACGCAGCCGCTGAGCGTGCTGATCAACGCGCAGGGCCGCTATTTCGTCGGTGATCGCGAAGTGCTGCGTACCGACGTGGAATCGTTGAAGCAGACCCTGCGCGATGTCGCCGGCGAAGATCGCGAGCGCGTGGTGCTGATCCGCGCCGACGCACGCACGCCGTGGCAGGCGGTGATCACCGTGTACGACGCGCTGGGCCAGCTCGGTTTCCGCCGGATCGCCAATGCGACCGCGCCACAGACCGGTAAGCCGAATGCCGGGGCCGCCAAGCAGTGAGCGAGATCGGAACATCCGCCACCTACAAGCGCCTGCGTCAGTACGCCAAGCCGTATTGGGGGCTGATCGCCGTCGGCATGCTGGGGATGGCGCTGGAAGCGGCGGCCAGCGCCGGCACGCTGAAGTTGCTCGGGCCCATCGTCGACAACATCTTCGTCGAGAAGAATTTTAGTTATTGGCTGCCGGCCGGCTTGGTGCTGCTGCTGCTGGCGCGCGGCCTGTTCGGACTGGTTGCGGACTACACCATCGCGCGCTCCGGGCGCGGCGTGGCGCGCGATTTGCGCATGCAGCTGATGGACAAGTACCTGCGCCTGCCCGGCGCACGTTTCGACACCGAGCCGGTGCCGTCCATGCTGACCCGGCTCGGTGCGGACAGCGAACAGGTGGCGCAAGCGGCGGTCGATGCGCTGAAGGTGATGGTCAGCAACACGCTGGGCATCATCGCCACCCTGGGGATCATGTTCTGGACCAGCTGGCGGGTCTCGCTGGTCTTGCTGCTGTTGGCGCCGGTGATGGCATGGATGATGGGCAAGGTCGGCAAGCGTTATCGCCGGCTCAACCATTCGATCCAGGAGTCCGCGGCCGACATGCTGCAGACCGCCGACCAGGCCCTGAACGCCCAGCAGGACGTGAAAGCCTATGGCGCGCAACCGGCGGAGATGGCGCGCTACGGCGTGCAGACGCTGAAGAACTTGCGCCTGGCGCTGAAGATCGAAGTCACCCGCGGCACCTTGTCGATGCTGGTGCAGGGGCTGGGCGCGGTCGGCGTGGCGGTGATGCTGGTTGCGGCAGGCATGGAGGCTCAGAAGGGACGACTGACCGCCGGCGACTTCATGACCCTCATGACCGCGATGGTGAGCCTGGTGCCGATGCTGCGCCAGCTCACCAATGTGCAGAGCATGCTGCAGCGTGGCATCAGTTCCGCGGATCGATTGTTCTCGGTGATGGATGCGCCAAGCGAACGCGACGAAGGCATGCGCCCGCTGCAACGCGCGCAGGGCCTGATCGAATTCAAGGACGTCGATGCGCGCTACGAAGGCCAGGACGCGCCGGCGCTGCACGGCATCAGCTTCATCGCGAAGCCCGGTACGGTGACCGCCATCGTCGGTCGCTCCGGCAGCGGCAAGTCGACGCTGGTCAAGTTGATCCCGCGTTTTTACGAGGCCGAACACGGGCAGATACTGCTTGATGGACAGCCGCTGGCGGACTATCCGCTACAAGACTTGCGCCGGCAGATTGCCATCGTCGGTCAGCAGGTGATGTTGTTCGACGGCAGCGTGGCCGATAACGTGGCTTATGGCGAACTGCAAGATGCAGCACGGGAGCGCATCGATTCCGCCGTGCGTGACGCCAACGCGATGGAATTCGTCGCCAAGCTGCCGGAGGGCGTGGACACCCATATCGGTGCCAAGGGCGGCAAGCTTTCCGGCGGTCAACGCCAGCGCCTGGCCATTGCCCGTGCGATGTTGAAGGACGCGCCGATCCTGATCCTGGACGAGGCCACCGCAGCGCTCGACAACGAATCCGAACGTCTGGTGCAGGACGCGCTGGCGCACCTGATCCCGGATCGCACCACGCTGGTCATCGCGCACCGACTCTCGACCATCGAACATGCCGACCAGGTATTGGTGCTGGACGGCGGCCGGCTGGTGGAGCAGGGCACGCACGCGGAATTGCTGGCACGTGGCGGGCTGTATGCGCACCTGCACGCGATGCAGTTCCGCGAAGGCAACGCGGCCACATGACCCGCAGGCGTTTGCCGCAAACCCCGGCGTACTGGTATGACGGCAGCATGCCGCCGTGGCCTGCGCGTATGCTGTCCGCGTTGTACGCCAGCGTTACCGCATTGCGCCGCAAGGCGTATGGCCGAGGCTGGCTGCGCAGCCGGCCGGCGGGTGCGCCGGTGATCGTGGTGGGCAACATCACCGCCGGCGGCACCGGCAAGACGCCATTGGTGATTGCGCTGGTCGAACGTTTGCGTGCACAGGGCTGGACGCCGGGCGTCGCCAGCCGCGGGCATGGCCGCGAAGATGAAGCGACCCCGCGTTGGGTCGATGCCGGCAGCAATGCCGCGCAGGCCGGCGACGAGCCTCTGCTGATCGCACGCGGTACGGGTGCGAAGGTGCGCGTGGATCGCGATCGCGTTGCCGCCGCGCGTGCACTGGTCGCCGCTGGCTGTAACGTGATCGTCTGCGACGATGGTTTGCAGCATTACCGACTGGCCCGCGACATCGAGATCGAAGTGCAGGACGCACGTCGCCGCTACGGCAATGGCCGCCTGTTGCCAGCGGGCCCCTTGCGCGAACCGGTGGAGCGCGCGGCGGATTGCGATTTCCGCGTGTTGAACCTCGGCACCACCAGCGAGGGTGAGGTGCAGCGTGAAGCCGGCTTCGGCGAATGGCCGATGCGCCTGCAGGTCGGTGCAGCACAACCCTTGCTTGGCGGCCGGCCGCAGCCGTTGTCCGCCTTCGCCGGGCAACGCGTGCACGCCGTGGCCGGGATCGGCGATCCGGAACGGTTTTTTTCGATGCTGCGGGAAGCCGGCATCGCGGTGGTGCCGCATGCCTTCCCCGACCATCACGCCTACCAGGCAGCGGATTTCGACTTCGGCAGCAAGTTGCCGATCCTGATGACCGAAAAGGACGCGGTGAAATGCGCCGGTCTTGTCGATGCCATGGCGTTCATGGTGCCGGTGCAGGCGCGGTTGCCGGAAGCGTTCTGGATCGCATTGCTGGATCGGTTGCCGGCTCGGCCATAATGGCCGCATGAGCGCTCCCGATTTCGTCGTCGCCATTCCCGCGCGTTACGCGGCTTCGCGCCTGCCGGGCAAGCCGCTGCGCCTGATCGGCGGCGAACCGATGGTGTTGCATGTCGCCCGTCGCGCGCTCGCCGCCGGTGCGCGCGAGGTGTGGGTGGCGACCGACGATACCCGCATCGCCGATACCTTGCAGGGCAGTGGCGTGCAGGTGGCGATGACCTCGGCCGCGCACCAATCGGGCACCGACCGCCTGGCCGAGTGTTCGCGCATCGCTGGTTGGGACGACGACACCATCGTGGTCAACCTGCAGGGTGATGAGCCCTTCGCGCCGGCCGACGGCATCGCTTGCGTGGCGCGTACCGTTGCCGACAGCGGTGCCGGCATCGCCACCTTGGCCGCGCCGATCGGCGATATCGAAACATTGCTCGACCCGAACGCGGTGAAAGTGGTGTTGGCCGATAGCGGCGATGCGCTGTATTTCAGCCGCGCGCCGGTGCCGTGGCCGCGCGATGCCTTCGCGACGCATGCTTCTGAAACGAAGCGCGACGCGATGCCGGAAGGCCGTTGGCTGCGACACATCGGTATTTATGGCTATCGCGCGTCTGCCCTGCGCGCATTCGCGGCACTGCCGGCGGGGACGTTGGAGCGCACCGAGTCGCTGGAACAGTTGCGTGCGCTGGAGGCAGGTTGGCGGATCGCGGTGAACCTCGCTCCATCGCCTTTTCCTCCGGGCGTGGACACGCCGGAGGATCTCGAGCGCGCTGAGCGCAGGTACCAAAAGCGGGAAAGGACTCGCACGTAATGGCAAGGAAGCTGGGTGTATTGATGGTCTGCCTGGGCAACATCTGCCGCTCGCCGATGGCGGAAGGCGTGCTGCGCGCGCGGCTGGAGGAAGCGGGGTTGGCCGACAAGGTGCGGGTGGATTCGGCGGCGACTGGCCGCTCGCATATCGGCCATGCGCCGGATGAACGCGCCATCGCCTGCGCGGCCAAGCACGGCATCGACATTTCCGCGCAGCGCGCACGCGCCCTGGAAATCGCCGATTTCGACGAGTTCGACTTCATTCTCTGCGCGGATCGCACCATCCTGCACGATGCGCGCGTGCGCAAGCCGCGTACGTCGCATGCGGATGTCGAGCTCTTGCTGGAATGGAGCGGCGTCGGCAAGAAGGACATCCCCGATCCGTATTACGGCGACACCCGCGATTTCGAAAAGGCCTTCAAGCTGGTCGATGCGGCGGCGCTGGGCATGGTCGAGCGCATCCGCCAGGGACGTTTCTGAGCCGCGCGGGCATGGACGGGCGCGAATGAGCAAGCGCAAGACCGACGCCGCCGTGCCGGAGTTCGACGGCAAGGCTGTTGCCGCTGCCATGCCCGCAGCGCCAGGCGTGTACCGGATGATCAATGCCGATAGTGGCGTGCTCTATGTCGGCAAGGCGCGCGCGCTGCGCAACCGCGTCGGCAGCTATTTCAACGCCACCCCGAAGTCGACCCGGATCATGGCGATGCTGGCGCAGGTGGCGCGCATCGAAGTCACCGTCACCCGCAGCGAGGCCGACGCGCTGCTGCTGGAAAACCAGCTGATCAAGTCGCTGGCGCCGCGCTACAACGTGATGCTGCGCGACGACAAGAGTTACCCGTTCGTGTTGCTGACCAGGGAGGAATGGCCGCGCATCGCCTTCCACCGCGGGCCGCGCGCGATCCCGGGGCGTTACTTCGGCCCGTACCCGAGCGCGGTGTCGGTGCGCGAAACGCTCAACCTGATGCACAAGCTGTTCCGCCTGCGCAGCTGCGAGGACAGCGTGTTCAAGAATCGCAGCCGGCCCTGCCTGCAGCACCAGATCGGTCGCTGCAGCGCGCCCTGCGTGGGGCTGGTCGACGCCGGCGATTACGCCAATGCGGTGCGTCGCGCTGGCCTGTTCCTCGATGGGCGCAGCGAAGAACTCGGCGATGAACTGACCGCGGCGATGCAGCGGGCCAGCGACGAGCTTGAATTCGAGGCGGCCGCGCGCCTGCGCGACCTGATCGCCACCATCCGCAAGCTGCAGACGCGGCAATACGTCGATGGACGCAACGCCGATCTGGATGTGCTGGCGGTGGCGATGCAGGGCGCATCGGCCTGCGTGCTGTTGCTGGCGTTCCGCGATGGCCGCAACCTAGGCACGCGTGCCTTCTTCCCCAAGACCAATGGCGAGGACAGCGCCGCCGAGGTGTTGGCTGCATTCGTCTCGCAGTACTACGCGGAACAGCCGCCACCAGGGGAAATCGTGCTCGATCGCGATATCCCGGAGCGCGAACTGATCGAACAGGCGCTGGCCGAACATGCCGGCCGCAAGGTCGAGTTGCGCAGCAATGTGCGTGGCGAACGCGCGGCGCACCTGGACCTGGTCAAGCGCAACGCGGAGCTGACGCTGGCGACCGAACTGACCAGCAGCAGCGCGCAACAGGCACGGGTGGAAGGGCTGCGCGAGTTGCTGGGCCTGGCCGAGGCACCGAAGCGAATCGAATGCTTCGACATCAGCCACACCATGGGCGAGGCGACGGTCGCCTCCTGCGTGGTGTTCGATGCGGCCGGCCCGGTACGCAACCAGTACCGACGCTACAACATCGCCGGCATCGAACCGGGCGACGACTATGCCGCCATGCACCAGGCGCTGCAACGGCGTTTCCGCCCGGTCGCCGAGGGCGAGCCGGATGCGGTACTGCCGGACGTGCTGCTGATCGATGGCGGCGCGGGGCAGGTGGCGCAAGCGCAGGCTGTATTGCAGGAAAGCGGCGTGGCCGGGGTGGCATTGGTTGGCGTGGCCAAGGGGCCGGCGCGTAAAGCCGGCGCGGAAACCCTGTTGCTGCTGGATGGGCGCGAAGTACAGCCGGGGGCAGCTTCGCCCGCGCTGCAACTGGTGCAACAGGTGCGCGACGAGGCCCATCGCTTCGCCATCACCGGCCATCGCGGCAAGCGACAGAAGGCGCGCAACAGCAGCCGGCTGGAGGAAATCGCCGGGATCGGTCCGCGCCGGCGCGCGGCCCTCTTGCGGCATTTTGGCGGTCTGTCAGGATTGAAGGCGGCGGCGGTGGACGATATCGCCAAGGTCGAAGGGGTCAACCGTGCGCTCGCCGAGCGTATCTGGGCTAGCCTGCACGGGTTGGAGCAGGGCGGAGCGGAGCGGGGCGGGGTGCAGGAGCAAGGATGAAACTGACGATACCTACATGGCTAACCCTGGCGCGGATCGCGATGATCCCGGTGCTGGTGATCGTCTATTACCTCGATTACCGCTGGACGAATATCGCCGCGACCGTGATCTTTGCCTTCGCCTCCATCACCGATTGGCTGGATGGCTGGATCGCGCGCCGTTACCAGCAATATTCGGTGTTCGGTGCCTTCCTGGATCCGGTGGCGGACAAGTTGATGGTGTCGACCGCATTGGTGATCACCGTGCAGCACCACCACACGGTGTGGATGGCGCTGTGGGCCAGTGTGATCATTGGCCGCGAGATCGCGGTCTCCGCCCTGCGTGAATGGATGGCCGAGCTCGGCCAGCGAGCGAAGGTGGCGGTGGCCACTGTTGGCAAGGTCAAGACCGTGGTGCAGATGGTCGCACTGGGCTTCCTGCTGTATCGGGAACCCCTGCTGGGAATCCCGGTGTTCCTGTTCGGCGAATGGTTGCTGGCCGCGGCCGCGATCCTCACCCTGTGGTCGGGCTACGAGTATGTGCGTGCCGCATGGCCTGTGTTGCGGGCGCAGGAAACAAAGGGTGTTGACACTCCGGAATGAAGCCGTAAAATGGCGGGCTCAACGCGGGAATAGCTCAGTGGTAGAGCACGACCTTGCCAAGGTCGGGGTCGAGGGTTCGAATCCCTTTTCCCGCTCCAGGTTCAGACGAAGCCCCGTACGCGGGGCTTCGTTGTTTCAGTAAGATGTAACCGTCATCCGGCCGGGTGGCAGAGTGGTTATGCAGCGGACTGCAAATCCGCGTACGCCGGTTCAATTCCGACCTCGGCCTCCATCATTCCGATGGAATCTGGAAACCCCGCTCCGGCGGGGTTTTTCTTTGGGCGATGCCAAGCGTGTCGTAAGCTTGCGTGCAAGCCTGGGTGGCGAAACCGGTAGACGCATCGGACTTAAAATCCGCCGGCCGCAAGGCCATGAGGGTTCGAGTCCCTCCCCAGGCACCATTCACCGGAGATGCTGTGTCCCGTTACGTCGCTTACATCACCAGTCTTGCCTTGACCTTGGTGGCGTTGTCGTTGGTACGTCTGCATCCGGGTTGGTGGTGGGGCGTCGCGGCGTTCGGTGGCCTGTCGCTGCTGGGCACGCTTGATCTCCTGCAGCGCAGGAGCACCCTGCGCCGCAACTATCCGATCCTGGCGCATTTCCGCTACGGGCTGGAATCGATCGGCCCGGAAATGCGGCAGTATTTCATCCAGTCCGATACCGCCGAGGTGCCGTTCTCGCGCGAGCAACGCGCATTGGTGTACCAGCGCGGCAAGGGCGTCAGTGACGTGCGTCCATTCGGCAGCCTGCACGATCCGTACGCGGTCGATTACGAATGGATCAACCATTCGATCGCACCGGCAAGCGTCGCCTCCGCCGATTTCCGCATCACCATCGGCGCAGGTCGCGCACAATCGTATTCGGCGAGTGTGTTCAACATTTCGGCGATGAGTTTCGGAGCGCTGTCCGCCGCGGCGATCCGTGCGTTGAACGCGGGGGCGAAGCGTGGCGGCTTTTACCACGATACCGGCGAGGGCTCGATCTCGCCCTATCATCGCGAGGCCGGCGGCGACCTGGTCTGGGAAATCGGCTCGGGCTATTTCGGTTGCCGCAACGATGCCGGTGGCTTCGACGAAGAACGCTTCACCGCCAACGCGCGCGATCCGCAGGTGAAGATGATCGAGGTGAAGCTGTCGCAGGGCGCCAAACCGGGCCATGGCGGTGTGTTGCCGGCAGCAAAGGTGACCGCCGAGATCTCGGCCACGCGCGGCGTGCCGATGGGTTGCGATTGCGTGTCGCCGGCACGGCATACGGCGTTCTCGACGCCGCTGGGATTGCTGCAATTCGTCGACAGGTTGCGCGATCGTTCGGGCGGCAAGCCCACCGGCTTCAAGCTGGCCATCGGCCATCCCTGGGAATGGTTCGGAATCGCCAAGGCCATGCAGGAAAGCGGCATCACCCCCGATTTCATCGTGGTCGATGGTGCCGAGGGCGGTACCGGTGCGGCGCCGGCCGAGTTCATCGATCATGTCGGTGTGCCGATGCACGAGGCCTTGATGCTGGTGCACAACACCTTGGTGGGATTGGAATTGCGCGACCGGATCAAGATCGGCGCGGCCGGCAAGATCACCAGTGCGTTCGACATCGCGCGCACGCTGTCGATGGGCGCGGACTGGTGCAACGCTGCGCGCGGCTACATGTTCGCGCTGGGTTGCATCCAGTCCATGAGCTGCCACACCGACCGCTGCCCGACCGGAATCGCCACCCAGGATCCGAAACGTTGGAAACGGCTGGACGTGCCCGACAAAGCCAGCCGCGTCGCCGAATTCCACGAAAACACCTTGCACGCCTTGCGCGACTTGTTGTGCGCGGCGGGGCTGGAACACCCCGACCAGCTCGGCCCGGAACACATCTTGCGGCGGGTGTCGCCGACCCAAGTGCGTTCGTTGCGTGCGCTGTACCGCTTCCTTGAGCCGGGCGAACTGCTAGGTGGGCGTATCCCGGAGCACGCGGTGTTCCAGGATTTCTGGCAGGCCGCCCGCAGTGATGCCTTCATGCCGCCCGAGAATGTCCTGCGCCTGCGCTCCGGCAAGAGCAGCTGATACTCTGCGCGATCATTGAAACGCATCGCATGACCTTGAACGCAGCACTTTCACATCTCGACCGGCTGGAAGCCGAAAGCATCCATATCCTCAGGGAAGTCGCGGCCGAATTCCGCAATCCCGTGATGCTGTATTCCGTCGGCAAGGACAGCTCCGTGCTGCTACACCTGTTGCAGAAGGCGTTTTATCCCGCGCGCGCGCCAATTCCGCTGCTGCACGTGGATACCGGCTGGAAGTTCCGCGAGATGATCGCGTTCCGTGATCGTCGCGCCGCGGACACCGGCATCGAGCTGCGCGTGCACACCAATCCCGAGGGCGTGGCGCAGGGCATCGGCCCGATCACGCATGGCGCCACCGTGCATACCGACGTGATGAAGACCCAAGCGCTGAAGCAGGCGCTGGACAAGTGGGGCTTCGATGCCGCTATCGGTGGTGCGCGCCGCGACGAGGAAAAATCGCGGGCGAAGGAACGCATCTTCAGCTTTCGCAACGCGCAACAACGCTGGGATCCGAAGAACCAGCGGCCCGAGTTATGGAACCTCTACAACACACGCGTCCACAAGGGTGAATCGGTGCGCGCGTTCCCGATCAGCAATTGGACCGAGCTCGACGTCTGGCTGTACATCTACCGCGAGAACATCCCGGTACCGTCGCTGTATCTGGCGCAGGAACGCCCAGTGATCGAACGGGATGGCGCGCTGATCCTGGTCGACGACGAACGCCTGCCGCTGCATGAAGGCGAAACCCCGGTGCTCAAACGCGTGCGCTTCCGCACCCTGGGCTGCTATCCACTGACCGGCGCGATCGAGTCCGAGGCCGACACGCTGGAGAAGATCATCGCCGAGATGCTGGTGGCGACGTCGTCGGAACGGCAGGGACGGGTGATCGACCACGATCCCACCGCCTCGATGGAGAAGAAGAAGCAGGAGGGCTATTTCTGATGAGCCTCCATGATGCAAACGCGCAGGTCGCCGCCTGCCTGCAGCAGCATGAAACCAAGGGTCTGCTGCGCTTCATCACCTGCGGCAGCGTGGACGATGGCAAGAGCACCCTGATCGGGCGCCTGCTGCACGATACGAAACTGCTGTTGGACGACCAAGTGGCCGCACTGGAATCCGACAGCCGCAAGCACGGCACCCAGAACGGCGAACTGGATTTCGCGTTGCTGGTCGATGGCCTGTCCGCCGAGCGCGAGCAGGGCATCACCATCGATGTGGCCTACCGTTTCTTCGGTACCGAGCGGCGCAAGTTCATCGTCGCCGATTGCCCCGGCCACGAGCAGTACACCCGCAACATGGCCACGGGCGCGTCCACTGCCGACCTTGCCGTGGTGCTGGTCGACGCGCGCAAGGGACTGCTGACGCAGACGCGCCGGCACAGTTACATCGTTTCGCTGCTCGGCATTCGCCATGTCGCGCTGGCGGTGAACAAGATGGATCTGGTGGGTTATGACCAATCGGCGTTCGACGCCATCGTCGATGACTACCGTGAACTTGCCGCGCAGCTCGGCATCCCGCACGTGCAAGCGATCCCGCTGTCGGCATTGAAAGGCGACAACATGATTTCGGCATCGAGTGCGATGCCGTGGTACGTGGGGCCGTCGCTGCTCGAATACCTCGAAACCGTGCAGGTCGAACCGGTATCGGCCGACGCTGCATTCTGCCTGCCGGTGCAATGGGTCAATCGACCGAACCAGGATTTCCGCGGCTTCGCCGGCACGGTCGTCGGCGGGCAAGTCGCGGTGGGCGATGAAGTGGCGGTGCTGCCTTCGGGTCGGCGCTCGACCGTGGCGCGCATCGTCACTGCCGATGGCGACCTCGCAAACGCGAGCGATGGGCAAGCGGTGACGCTGACGCTGGCGGACGAAATCGATGCCAGCCGCGGCGATGTGATCGCGGCAGCAATCGACCCGCCGGAAGTCGCCGACCAGTTCGCTGCGCACCTGCTGTGGATGGGCGATGAGCGCCTGCTGCCGGGGCGGCCGTACCTGCTGAAGATCGGTGCCCGCACCGTGGGTGCGTCGGTCACCGAGATCAAGCACAAGATCGATGTCAACACGCAGGAACACCTGGCCGCCAAGCACCTCGAGCTCAACGAGGTCGCCTACTGCAACCTGCACCTCGACCAGCCGGTCGCGTTCGAGCCGTACGCGCGCAACCGCGCGCTCGGCGGTTTCATCCTCATCGACCGCCAGAGCAATGCCACAGTTGCCGCCGGTACCCTGGATTTCGCCCTGCGCCGTGCCGGCAACATCCACTGGCAGCACATGGACGTGGACAAGCAGGCGAGGGCGCGGATCAAGCACCAGCAACCACGCTGCCTGTGGTTCACCGGTCTGTCCGGCGCCGGCAAGTCGACCATCGCCAACCTGGTCGAGAAGAAGCTGCTGGCGATGGGACAGCACACCTACCTGCTGGACGGCGACAACGTCCGCCATGGCCTGAACAAGGATCTTGGTTTCACCGACGAGGATCGCGTGGAGAACATCCGCCGCGTGGCGGAAGTCGCGAAACTGATGACCGATGCCGGCTTGATCGTGCTGGTCAGCTTCATCAGCCCATTCCGCGCTGAACGCCAGATGGCACGCAGCCTGTTCGGCGAAGGCGAGTTCCTGGAAGTGTTTGTCGATACGCCGCTGGCCGAGGCCGAACGACGCGACGTGAAAGGCCTATATGCCAAGGCGCGAGCAGGTCAGTTGCGCAACTTCACCGGCATCGATTCGCCTTACGAAGCTCCGGAGCATCCGGAACTGCACCTGCAGGCTGATCGCTCAAGCCCGGTCGAACTGGCTGAACAGGTGATCCAGGCACTGATCGCGGACTAGCCTGGCTAGCGCAATTGCGCAACGAAAAAGCCGGCGCAAGGCCGGCTTTTTCGTATCTGGTGGGCGGTGCAGGGTTCGAACCTGCGACCCTTGCCGTGTGAAGGCAATGCTCTACCGCTGAGCTAACCGCCCGTGGGCCGCGCATTGTACAGGATCGAAGCCCTTGGGCAATGGTTGCCATGGATACGCGTTGATCCAATGCTGATCGCGTCTTTTTGCCAGTGAAGCACGTTCATGTTCAGTCCCTGATGTTGCGTGCCACTGCGACTACTGTCGGTTGGCTTGTGGCACAACATTTGCAAGGCATAATTGGGATGGATTTCAAGGAATTGCCGATGCGCTTTCGCTGGTTTCATACATGGACGGCCCTGTTTCTGACCTGCTGCATGCTGGCGGCATGTGCATCTGGAGGTGGTTCGCCTGGAACCACCGTGTCCGGGAAGCAGGGAGTTCCGCTTCCGGCACCGGACACCACCAGTGCGTCAGGCTCCTACCAAGGCGCCTCCGACTACCGCATAGGTGCGCAGGATTTGCTGGCCATCAGCGTGTTCGGCGTGCAGGAACTGAACAAGGAAGTCCGGGTGAATTCCAACGGGCAGATATCGCTGCCGCTGATCGGTGGTGTGATGGCCGGTGGACGCACCATCCCCGAGTTGGAGGCTGACCTCGCCAGGAAGTACGCGGACGGATACCTGCAGAAGCCGCAGGTCAGCGTGTTTGTCAAGGAATTCACCAGCCAGAGGATCACCTTGGAGGGTGCGGTCGCCAAGCCCGGTATTTATCCGATCACCGGCAAGACCAGTCTGCTGCAGGCAATCGCCTTGGCCGGGGGCATCGACGACAAGACCGCCGATCTTGCAGGTGTCGTGTTGATGCGGCAGATCAACGGCAAGCGCATGGCTGCCGCGTATGACCTGCGTCAGGTTCGCAAAGGGATTGCTGACGATCCACAGATCTATGGCGATGACATCATCGTCGTCGAGCAATCGGCCAGCAAGACCGCGTTCCGCCGTTTCATCGAATCGGTGCCAGCACTCGGCATCTTCACCTTGCTCTGATCGTACGAGCTGCTTCGCCCCTTCTCCACGAGTGCCATTCGATTCCGATGACTGACGAGCACCTGCCCACCGGCCCAGCCGACGACCGAGACCGCCTGCCCGCGCAACTGCAACAAGACGCACGGCGCGATCTCGTAGCCGTCCACAGTCAGGGAGGGGCATTGAACCTCGACTTGCTGGATGAGCGCCGTGATACCGATCCCGACGAAATCGATCTGCGTGCCTATTGGCATATTCTGGTCAAGCGGCGTCGGCTGATTGCGAGCATCGCTGCGGCCACGGTCGCTGCAGCCATGCTGGTCACTCTCATGACTCAACCTCAATATCGCGCGTCGGCGTTGATGCAGGTTGAAAAAGAGGGGCCGCCGATCATCGCCACCCAAGGCGCAATGCCGTACTACGATGGCTGGGATCCGGAGTTTTTGAATACCCAGTACGAACTGCTGCGCAGTCGTGCATTGGCCGAACGCGTTGCCAACGAATTGAACCTCAGTGGTCAAACGCTCGATAGCCTCGACGATCCTGGTTGGGTGGCCAGGGTGATGGCGTTGCTTCGCCCCGCGCAAAAACCCAAACCGGCGTCCGAGACGCCGGCAACATCAGGCAAAGCCGAAGAGTTGCTCAAGCGGGCTACGGGGGTTATCCAGGGTGGCTTGAGCGTGGCGCCGGTCAAGGAATCACGCTTGGTGCGCTTGGATTTCGATAGTGCGGATCCGGCCTTCTCGGTGCGAGCCGTCAATGCGGTCGCCGAAGGATTCATTGCCTCCACATTGGAACGGCGCATGGGCACCACGTCCTACGCCAAGACTTACCTCGAAGACCAGCTGGCCCAGACCAAGAGCAAGCTGGAGGAGTCGGAAAGCAAACTCGTCAAATTTGCCCAGCAAGAGGGCTTGGTCAACACGGGTGTGGAAGGGACTTCGTTGGCTACCCAGAACTTGACGGAGTTGAATGCGTTGCTTGCGGAGGCCCAAAGCCAGCGTATCCATGCGCAAGCACGCTGGCGCCAAGCTTCCGGGGGTGGTCAGCTGCCGACGGAAATACTGGCTTCATCCAGCGTCGGCACGCTTCGGCAGCAACGCGCCGGGTTGCAAAGCCAATATCAACAGAAACTCCAGACCTTCAAGCCGGACTATCCGGAAATGGTTCAGCTGAAGGCGCAGATCGATGCTGCCAACCTTGAACTCGATGCCGAAATGGGGCGCTTGCGTGCCTCGGTCAAGGCCGAGTACGACGCAGCAAGTTCCAATGAGGCGATGCTCAAAGGGCAGATCGCGAACCTGCGTGGACAGGCGCTCGATACCGACAGCCGCAGCATCCAATACAATATCCTCAAGCGTGAGGCTGACACCAACCGTCAGTTGTACGACAGCCTGTTGCAGCGCTTCAAAGAGGTTGGCGCCGCAGGCGACGTGCGGACCAACAACATCTCGATCATCGATCGTGCACAGCAGGGGTCGCGTTTCAAACCGAACCCATCCAGGAACCTTGCAATGGGCCTGCTCGCGGGCCTGCTGCTGGGCGTGTTGCTGGCGTTCGTGCTGGAGTTCCTGGACGATACCCTCAAGACAGCGGAAGACGTCGAGCAGAAGTTGCGGCTGCCAGTGCTCGGGATAATTCCGAAACTCGAACCGAAGCAGACCGTGGCTGCCGCCGCAAGCAACCCGCAGTCGGCCTTCTCCGAGGCCTACCGTTCGGTACGTACCGCGCTGCAGTTCGCAACGGACCATGGCGTGCCGCGTTCACTGGTGATTACGAGCCCATCGCCTGGCGAGGGCAAGTCCACGACCGCTCTTGCCTTGGCCCGCAATCTGGCCCAGCAAGGGAGGCGCGTACTCTTGGTGGATGGCGATTTGCGCAATCCTTCGCTGCACAAGAGCATGGGCATCAAGGCAGAGCTTGGCCTTAGCAACCTGCTGGCTGGCGCGTGCAGCTTTTCTCAAGCGGTGCTGCCTTCCGGAGAGGAACGGCTGGAGATCATCCTGTCCGGCCCTTTACCGCCGAATCCGGCCGAACTGCTCTCGGGATCCAAACTGATTTCGCTGTTGGCGGTTGGTGCAGAGCGTTACGACCACATCATCGTCGATGGCCCTCCCGTGCTGGGCCTTGCAGATGCGCCGATCCTGGCGAATGCGGTCGAAGGTACATTGCTTGTCGTCACCTCAGGCAAAACCCGGATCAGCACGGCACAGCAGGCCGCGAAGCGATTGATGGCCGCACGAGCACGCCTCAACGGTACGTTGCTCACCAAGTACGATGCGAAGTCCACGGGCTATGGCTACCACTACGATGCCTACTACGCGTATGGACACAATCCGAGGCTGGGCAAGGGCTGACGATGTCGCGCGCAAGGGGAGATGCGCTGGAATGGGCCCTTGCCTTGGCAGAGGCCCCTGCCGAGTGCGTCACCTTGCGCCAACGTCCGCTGCCGGATGGCGTTGATTTACTGTTGCAGGTTGCGATCGGCAGTCCAGGGCGCGCCTTGGGCGATGCAATGATGCGCACCGGCGAGGGGCGCCAATATTTGATGGAAGCTTCTCGCTTCTACCTGCGTGAAGTGTTGCTCCATCGTGATGCGGATGCCTATCGCATTCTTGGAGTGAATCGAGACGCGAGTGTCGAGCAGATCAAGGCCCATCATCGATGGCTGCAGCAATGGCTGCATCCTGACCGTCATGCAGGTGGCGAGAATGCGGTCTTCGCTGGGAGGGTCAATGCTGCCTGGCACCAGCTGCGTGATGAGGCGCGTCGGGGCGCCTACGATGCCAAGTATCCGGTGGTGTCGTCTGCGCGGGCGGAAGCAATTTCACCAAGAGGCGGCTGGATGCATGCCGAGGCGCTGCCGCAAACATCGCATGAACGCTGGCGCCGCAGGTTGCCCATGCTGGTGCTGGTGTTGGCATGTATCGGGCTTGGCATGCTCGCCATGCGGGACGTCGCACGCGACGAGGTGCTGCTGTCTGGTTCAGCGGGTGCGGTTGTGAATGGACGAATGCATGTGCCTGATGACTCATTCGATGCCTTTGCCGGTTGGAGCGGGCCAGGCCAGGCCGAGGCGATTGCTGCAATTGTCGTTCCCGTTCGGATGCGTGAATCACGCAAGGAAGTGCACTCACCCTCAGTGGTAGTTCCCGTCGAACGGGGGGGCATGCCGCCCGCTGCGCCGCAGCCGCCAGCCGCCGATGGAATCGATGCTACGAAAGTGCCCACGACAAGTCGGAGCAGCCGGGCCGGGACGCACAATTTGATTTCGAGTCGTCCGGGCGAGATAGCCGTGACCAGCGGGGCACTTGTACAACCGTCAGCGGCTCCCATTGGGTTGCCATCTCCGTCTGCCACTGCAGCCGAACTTGCCGGCGTTGAAGTGGCCGTAACGCCGCGGGTTGTTTCCGCCGACATTCCGACCAGGCCGCTTGCCACCAACATGGTGGAGGTCGAGCAAGCTCGGCAAGTCGGCTCGCGCTTGCTGGAATACCTGCAGCGCCGGAATAGTGCGCTGCCGCCGATTTGGGACAACCTTCCAGTGCAAGAAAAAGCGGGGAAAATGCGGGATCAACTTGCCGTGCTCGGAACTGCAAGGGTTGCAGTTCCAATGTGGCGGGTAGGGGGCTATGAGGCACGGATGGAGACTGAATTACGCCACCCGGATGGTCATCTGACTAGGCTCAATGCTGAAATGGTCTGGCGGGAACAGCGCTGGCTTGTTCGCCAACTGAGCATGGGACGCGGCGAGTGAACCGGATTGCCCGCATTGCGGTGTTGGCAGGCGTGGTCATGCTTGCCCTGATATTGGCCTGCACCATCCTTGCCATCATACGTAGCGATGCCGCGCTCGATCGTGGCGATCCGGCAGCGGCTCTGCGCGCTCGCCCGGACAATCCCGAAACGCTCATGCGGCTCGCCGACGGACGCCTTGCGGCAGACGACATCGCCCAAGCCGAAGTCTTGGCCAAGCAGTTGCTTTCGGCGTCCCCTGCGGACGGGCGTGGTTACCGGTCGCTGGCGCAGGTGGCCGAATCGCGAGGCCAGCAGGATCGGGCGGCGAAGCTGTACGTCATTGCCGCCAAGCGCGCGCCTGGCGACCTCCAAGCGCGTGCCTGGCTAGCCGAGCATGCTCTGGCGGCCGGGGATTACAGCTTGGCGCTGGAACACATCGACCGTGTGCTGAGCATATCGGCTGGGTCCCATGCCCGGTTGTTTCCCGTATTGGTAAAACTTGCAGGCGATCCAGCTTTCGCAGATGCCCTCGCCCAAGTGATGAGTCTTCACCCGCAATGGCGCGACGCGTTGCTTGCAACATTGCTAGACCCCGGGAGCGGTAATCAACAAGCAGCGGATCTGGTCATGGCTGGCTTGCAACGTCGCCAAGACCTGGATGCCTCAAGCTTGCAGGCGTGGATCGAAGCACTGATGCGGCAAGGGCGCTGGGGGGCTGCATTTGCGCATTGGGCCGGGCCGCATGTGGCATCCGGACGCACACTTCCGTTGTTGTTCAACGGAGATTTTGCCAGTGCCCCGCAGGGCTCGGGCTTCGACTGGCGATGGCCGCCAAAGCCTGGTGTGATGATTTCGATCGAACCGGACGGTGCGGCTGGCATGTTGCATGTGCAATTCCTCGGACGCCGGGTAGCGGGTGGGGCGCTTGCCTCGCATGCATTGCTGCTGGCGCCGGGAAATTACCGTTTGACGTGGCTAGAACGCATGGATGCGATGCGTGCCAGTACCGGGGTGGCTTGGCAGATCCGCTGCGAAGGACAATCCACGCCACGGGCCGAATCCGAATCCTCCCTTGGCACGCGGCCATGGCACGCCAGACAGTTGGTATTCACGGTGCCTGCAATCGGCTGTACAGGACAATGGCTCCATTTGGCTGGTAGTGGCGATGCTGCTGCCGGGCAGATCCTGAGCGGAGATGTCTGGTACGGCAGCATGAAAGTGACCAGCCTGGTGGAAAACTGACGCAACGGGACATTCGCCTGCGGGTCGTTCAGTTTCAAGGCTGGAATTTGTGACGCATGTCTTGCATTACTGAGGGCTCTCCCGTACTTTTGGCATTGAATATGCATGCACTTACCATAGACATCGGTCATGACATGAAGAGACAAGGAAGGGTCGGCATGGCGAAGACGCTCAAGATCACGGCATTTGTTCTGTTCGCCGCTTTTTTCGCGGCCAACGTATCGGCTCGGGATTTCGGCAAGCCGGACAAGATCGTCTTGGAGGCAAAGACCGGTAGTGTCATGACCAGCACGGGTGGCCAATACGAGGCAGCCGGTGTTGGCAAGCTGCTCGTGGATGGCGAGAGCATGATGCTGGGGGACAGTTCGAAGGCCACCGTCGTCTATTACTACCTGGACGATGAGGGCAAGGTCGATCACAAATGTGTCGAAAAATACGATGGCGCCAATACGTATGTCATTGATGACAGCTGCAAGGTGGTTGCTTGGCTGCCCAGTGGGCGTGCCTCGGCAGGCATCATCATCGGTGCTGGCTTGGTTGGTGCTGCCATCCTCAGTGGCATGGATGATGCGCCCGTAGGGCCGATCAGCGTTGGACCGAATGGTGAGATTCGCCACTTCTGAATTCACCTAGCTACGCAATATCGATGGGACAGGCTTTCGAGCCTGTCCCATTTTCATTTGAGAGATCCGTTGTCTAGTAGGATGAATCGATGTCTTCGATTCTCGGTATATCAGTCTCCAATAGAGGGTATTCGCTTCTGCAGCGAACGCTACTGATCGTGCTGGCGATCTATCTTTCGCTGGCATGGTTCGGTGGTGGCCCCACAGTCGATGTGGGTTCCACTGACGAATGGTTGATGTTGCTGGCAGTGCCAGTCATCGTGATGTCTGCATCATCGATCTTGTTCGCACCCGCACCTCCGCGATTGACCTGCGTGGCTTCACTGGCGGCCCTGGCGGTTCTCGCCGTTCCCTTGTTACAGCTACTTCCCTTGCCTGAGTCGGTGTGGGAGTGGTCATCGGCCCGTGAGGGGGTGGCAAAGGATTTGTTGATTGCTGGCGTGGGGGCGGGGCGCGCCCCTGGACGTTATGGCCAGAATCGACGATCCGTGCCTCACTGGCACTGCTGCCGGCCATGGCCTGCTTTTGGGGTGCGCTCGCTTTGGGCGGAATGTTGAACAGGCGATTGGTGCCCCTGTTGCTAGGATTGGTGTTAATAAACTTGGCGTTCGGCTTGTTTCAAGTCGGCCTGCCGCCGAACAGCGCGATGCGTCTGTATATCGACAACGGAAGTGGCATAGGCGGTGTGCTTGTAAACGCCAATCATCAAGGCACCGCGCTCATTGTTGGAATGTTGCTTGCGGTCGGTCTATGGGCTGACGAGTACAAGAGGGCACGTGAGAGTAGGCGGCAACAAGCGCCGAAGGCGGTGGGATACGCGGCCGCGGCATTGATCTGTCTGGTTGCTGTGACGTTGACCGGATCCAGTGGTGCGATGGTAATCGCCATTCTTGCTTTCGCCATTGCAGTGCCGGCGACTGGCTTGCTGTCGATCAGGCGAATACGCAGTAGCGGTCGAGGCATGGCCGTCGCGATGACTATGGCTGTGTTGCTCGGGCTCGGGTTGTTTTCAGCGCAAGGCTGGGTGAACATGGGACAGACCGACGCGATGCGCTACGAGTTGGCGCACGAGGCGGTAACGTCTGGGATGCGTCATGCGCCATTCGGCAGTGGTGCGGGAACCTTTGTTGACAGCTTTGCGCAATCTTCATCTCCGCTTTTCGAACATGGCGGATACGTGAACCATGCGCACAACGAGTTCGCCCAATGGTGGTTCGAAGCTGGCTGGCCAGCGGTGTTGCTGATGATTGTCGTGTTGGGCATTGTCGCGCTTTGCGGTTGGAAGCTCCTGCGTAGCCGCCGCCCCGACCCGGTAGTCGTCGCATGCTGGCTTGCCGTGGTGGCAATTCTGGTCCATTCCTGGGTCGACTTCCCCTTGCGGACCCTTTCGCTGATGTCGCTGGCTGCGTTCATCTGCGGCGTGGTGGTGACGGCTGTGGGTATGCTTAATCCAAGTGTGACCCGACATGGGCCTTCAGCGTTCCGCCGGGCATAATCATCGGTTGTAGGCTGGGTACTGGAGAGCGATTTCGCATGGATTTGCAACAGCGCATGGTTGGCAGGCGCATCGCAATCGTTGGCCTTGGGTATGTTGGCCTGCCGCTTGCCGTGGAGTTCGGCAAGAAGTACGACACGGTGGGTTTCGACGTCAATACGGTGCGGGTGGCCGAATTGCGTCAAGGCAAAGACAGCACGCTCGAAGTCGAACCGAGGTTGCTTGCCGAAGCGACGCGACTGTCATTGACCGACCGGCTCGCCGATATCGCCGACTGCAGCATCTATGTCGTTACCGTACCAACCCCGATCGACAGCACCAAGCGTCCTGACCTTGGCCCCCTAGTGAAGGCATCCGAGGCCATCGGCAGCGTACTCAAGCTCGGCGATATCGTCATTTACGAATCGACCGTTTATCCCGGTTGTACGGAGGAGGCTTGCATCCCCATCCTGGAGCGCGTCTCCGGTCTGAGGTTCAACCAGGATTTCTTCGCGGGCTACAGCCCGGAGCGCATTAACCCCGGCGACAAGCAGCATCGTGTCACAAGCATCCTCAAGGTCACCTCCGGTTCGACGCCCGATGCCGCGGATTTCATCGATGCGCTGTACGCCAGCATTATCACCGCCGGCACTCACAAGGCCCCTAGCCTGAAGGTGGCTGAGGCCGCCAAAGTCATCGAGAACACCCAGCGCGACCTCAATATCGCCCTGGTCAACGATCTGGCCATCCTGTTCAACAAGCTTGGCATCGACACCCTCGACGTGCTGGAAGCCGCCGGCACCAAGTGGAATTTCCTGCCGTTCCGTCCGGGCCTGGTCGGCGGGCACTGCATTAGCGTGGATCCGTACTACCTTACTCACAAGGCGCAGGAGGTCGGTCACCACCCGCAGGTAATCTTGGCTGGTCGCCGCACAAACGA
The DNA here is from genome assembly GCF_011302915.1 of Thermomonas sp. HDW16. Classification (NCBI taxonomy): domain Bacteria; kingdom Pseudomonadati; phylum Pseudomonadota; class Gammaproteobacteria; order Lysobacterales; family Lysobacteraceae; genus Thermomonas; species Thermomonas sp. HDW16. The sequence goes on from NZ_CP049872.1 coordinate 1,515,534, forward strand.
TGGTATGGGTGGGTACGTGGCCGACCAAGTGATCAAGCTGATGGTGCGCAAAGGCATCAACCCTGTTGGCGCGCGGATATTGATCTTGGGTTTGGCGTTCAAGGAGAACTGCCCGGATCTGCGCAACACCCGCGTGGTGGATATCGTTCGTTCGTTGCAGGAGTACAACGCGCAGGTGGATGTGTTCGATCCGTGGGTGGATGCTGCAGAGGCGCAACACGAATACGGCCTCACCCCGATCGGAAAGCCGGAGTTGGGAGCGTACGACGCCATTGTACTGGCGGTGGGGCATGACCAGTTTCGCGTGCTGGGCGGGGAGGGGGTGCGCACCATGGGTAAAGCAATATCCATTGTGTATGACATCAAAGGCATTTTGCCTCGAAATAAAGTCGATGGCCGTCTTTGACTCTGGTAGACCCCGTCAACATGCTTGGGGGCAAGGCATTTGACGTGCTTGGCCATTAGCAGTGCTGCAAATTTGGCCCATGGAAGAATGCTGTTTTTGGGCTGCCTGTCTCGGTGTTGAGGAGGAAGGCAATCTCGGCGTCCTTTTGGAGCTTAGCGGACATTCTTATCCGTCAAGGGCTTCAGTTCGTGGTAACGCTAGTGCTCGCGCGTTTGCTGACCCCCGATGAATTTGGGGCGGTTGCGCTCATCGGTGTGTTCACAGGTCTAGCAACCGTTTTTGTAGATGGGGGGTTTTCTTTTGCACTAATACAGAGGCAAGACATAACTCCAGAGGATGTGGCGTCAGTGTTCTGGTTGAACTTGGGTATGGCGGCTCTGATATTTTTCGGGCTTGTCGCGGTTTCTGAACCAGTTGCGGTCTACCTCGGGATCTCGTCCGGCGAGCGGCTGGTAGTCGTCTTTTCATCGACTATCGTAATAAATGCAGCCGGCGCAGTTCAGATGGCGATGATGACGAAGGCCCTGGAATTTAAATCAATCTTGAGGGTAACCGCCTTTGCGACCCTATTGGCTGGATCAGTTGCGATATTGGCAGCTGTTCATGGGCTGGGAGTGTGGGCGCTCGGTTTGCAAACGCTAGTGTACGCCTCAGCGACCACTGCGCTGCTGTGGATTTACAGTCCGTGGCGACCCGCCCTTGTCGTTCGTATTTCGTCGTTGAAGCGTCTTTTCTCGTTCGGTAGCTATATGTTTCTGTCCGCCATCTTGGATCGGGCCAATTATGGTGTTCAGAATCTGCTGATAGGCAAGAGTTTTGGTATCCAGTCGCTCGGTATCTACAACCGGGCAGAAGCGACTCAGAACGTACCGCAGAGCATCGTGAATGGGTTGCTCTCGCGTGTACTGTTCCCGGTCTTCGCCAAAGTTGCGGACGACCAAGTCAGACTACGCCGTGGGTTTGGCCAAGCGATTCGATTGGCCATGCTTGTTAACGCGCCGCTGATGTTGGGTATGCTTGCGACGGCAGGTGATGTTGTTCAGATAGTGCTTGGGGATCAATGGAGCAAGGCTGTGCCTATCCTCCAGGTGCTCTGCATATGGGGGATAATTTGGCCGTTGCATGTAATCAATCTGAATGTGTTGTCAGGGCTTGGTCACTCTAAGCTGTTCTTTAAAGTGGAAGTGATTAAGAAGGTTGTCTCAGTCGCATTGTTAGTCGCTGCGAGCGCCGTAGGCTTGCTGTGGGTTGCATGGGCCCAAGTGGTGATGGCAGTGATCGCTTGCGCGATCACGATGTATCTGACAAATCGACTGATTGGCTACCGGTTTACCTCGCAAATGCGAGACATCCTTCCGCCTATTGCGGCTGCAGCCATGATGGCGATGCTGGTGTACACAGTCACTCCTGCTCTGAACCTGAGCGCTACAGTGAAACTAACAATTTTAATAGGAGTGGGCGGCGCCACTTACATGCTCCTGTGCTTTGGTATGCGCCTGACCGCTATGCACGAAGCGATGGAGCTGGTGGCCCCGAAGCTAGCCAATGCAATCTGGAAGGACGCCCCTCGGCTTGAAAAATGAGCATATGTCAGCTATCGATGTGGCGAAAGCTCCATTCTGAATCTTAAGAGCATGCCTCAACAGGGAGGGGGTCAACGTGACTTCCAAGTCCTTACTCAACAGGTAATTCATGTTCAGTAGTAATCGAAGTGTGAAATTTCAGCGCAAAACGAAAGCATTCTTGGTAAGGCTAATTGGCCGACTACAGCCTCTGCTGCCAGACTCTCTAGGGCATCGTATTGAGCTGATGCGGCAGCAGGCTGTTCATCCGCTTGAGCCTGAGCTTTCGGCACTGACTCGCGTTCTGGACACGTTTCTCCTCGACGCTCAGCTTGCAGTTGATGTGGGCGCGAACCATGGGCTTTGGACCGTTGAACTGGCTCGGCGTTACTCGCAGGTCATCGCAATCGAACCCAACCCTTACGTAGCGGTGGGACTTCGTAAGGTAGTGCCGGGCAATTGCAGGGTCATCGAGTGTGGGGTTTCGCGCAACACCGGCACATTGCGCCTTCACGTGCCGAGCGTGAAAGGCAGGATCCTGTCGGGCTGGGCGAGCTTTGAATCGAACAATTGCCCTGATGCTGACCAAATTCTGGACGTAGAAGTTGTCGTTCGGACACTGGATGAGATCTTAGAGAAAGTTACACCATCGTTCATCAAGATGGATGTGGAAGGCCACGAATTCGAGGCAATTGCGGGCGCCAAGGACGTGCTGACTCGCGCGAGGCCAGTGTTGATGATTGAGGTAAAGAGTCACGATGAGGATCGGCTAACCGAGGCGCTGCTGGCTATCGGTTACGTGGCAGTCGACCTTGATCGGATATGTGGAATTCCAGGTACTGCAGAGAATCGGTTCTTCGTGCCAACGGAGAAGATCGCCCTACTATCTCGTTCACAAAGGCACTAGGGTCGTGGAAAGTTTTGTTAGTGGGGTAGATAAACTGCCGACGGGAGGTGCCCGTTATCCCCCGCTAGAATCTTTAGTGCAGGTTGTAGTACCGCCAGGGTCGGGTGGAGTCGCCGACTATGCGCACTTGATTGCCGAGGTGTTTGAGCCTGCCGCAGTGGTTGTCCAGCTTACGGCCCATGATCGGTTGAGCGCAGCCAATGGTCAGCACATTTTCATTCAGTACAGCGGGTACGGTTACGCCAAGCGAGGAGCGCCGCTCTGGCTGGTGGAAGAAGTGCGTAGATTGAAGGCAGAGGGGTGCATTGTCGGCGTGCATTTCCACGAGATCTATGCGAGTGGGTCACCATGGCGCTCGTCGTTCTGGCTTTCTCCGGCGCAGAAATATGTGGCAAAAATGCTGGCTTCAATAGCTGATTACTGGATGACGAACCGCCAGAATTCGGCGGACTGGTTGCGACGATATGGTCATGCCAAACCGAACATCGTGCTGCCGACGTTTTCCAATGTTGGAGAGTCTTCATTTTATGTCGAACAACGTCAGCGGAAAGTGATAGTTTTTGGTGGCGCGGTCCTGCGAGCCAAAACATATCTGAGGGCGGGAGCTGAGTTGTTTCATTGGGCGCGTAGCCACGGACTTTTGATCCACGATATTGGCCCTCCTATGCCTGATCCTAAGATCAACGCCGCGCTTCAGAGAAATGGGGTTTTTCGGCACGGAGTCCTGACTTCTTCTTCTGTTCGCGAAGTTATGGCAGATGCCAAATTTGGAGTCGTTGCCTATCCTGCTGATTACATCGCTAAAAGCGGAGTCTTTGCCTCATATTGTGCGCATGGGTTATGTCCCATCGTGATGGCAGAGGTAATTGATGCTGCCGCGGATGGACTGGCCGTCAATGATCAGTTCTTAGCTCGATTGCCCGCAGGCGAAGCATTTGATGTGAGCGGTTCAATTGCGTATCGCGCTTGGCACTGGTATCAGTCTCACCGGATCGGTGCCCACGCTGTTGCCGTGGCCGACCTTCACCGGAGAGCGAAGGTGAAATGCTGAGCGTCAGCAACTACCTTGATCAGAAGAGGTACCGGCTCCCACTCGACGCCCGAGATGGGAAGGTTATGTATAGAAAGAGTCATGGCATTTTCCAGAAGCGGCGCAAACTTCTGCTGCGTGAGGGGGCTTGTGAATTGGGTGGATATTAGGGTGAGATCTAAAGCTGCCACTACGGGTCGCGGCGACCTTGCATTTCGCACAGCCTACCAAATCTTCGTTGCCTTCTGGTCGATCATGTTTGTGGAGGGTGCAATTAGAAAATGGATTGCTCCTGGGATAGGTGTGCCGATTCAAGTTTTCAGGGATATGTTGCCCGCGGCTATCCTATTGCTTCTTCTGCAGTCCAGAGTACGCACGCCCGTGCCACCACGCGCATTGCTACTCGCACTGATTGGGTACCTGCTGTTCGGAGCGCTTTCCGCTTTCATTTCGGGATTTTCCTACCCATTTCTTGTCCCTATTCTTGGGCTGCGTACTCACTTTGCCTATATCCCACTGATCGTGGCGTTTCCGGCGTTTTTTCGTTCGACTGAATCCCTTGTCTCGGCGGGCGAGAAGATCGCGATCATTTCCATGCCGATCGCATTACTGTGTCTCTATCAGACAACTCAGCCCACCGCTAGCTGGGTGAATATCTACGCTACGGGCGAAAGTTCCAACGCGGTTTTCGGCAATCAAAATCTGGTGCGAGCGGCTGGTACTTTTAGCTACATCACCGGAATGGCACAGTTTGCAGTGTTGGTTTTTGCAGTTAGCCTGGCAAGTGTCATCGCGGTAAAGCACCGCGGGCAGCGTTTGATTTTTGTTGCGGGGCTGCTGGCTGCTGTTGTGTCCGGCATTGCGACCGGCTCGCGAGGGCCAATCCTCGCGATGGTGGTCATTCTAGTGGGCGTATTGTGGTTGATGGTTCGGTTTTATCGACCGTTATTTACTCGTTTTCGCCGGCTAGTGGCGTGGCTGGTCATTGGCGGCACTGCAGTTGCCGGGTATGCGGCGGCTCAGTTCGATGCGATGTACGAGCGGATTACCGTTGTTGGTGGCGATACCGGAGGAAGAACGCTTGGAGCTATTTTTGGTTGGCTGGATGCAATAATCACGCACCCAGTTGGATTCGGTTTGGGTGCGGGTCATCAACAGGCATCAAGGTTCCTCGGCGGGGAAGCTGGATTCTCGCTTGGTGCGGAAGAAGAGCTGACTCGCATTGCGCTTGAGCTTGGCTTTTTTGGGTTTCTCGCGTTCGCGGCATCTCGACTGATTTTCTTTTGGCAGTTGTATCGGATCACCATGGCCACTCGTCAGCTCGATCTGAGGATGATTGCAGCCGCGGCGACCATGCTATTTGCGGCAAACATCACTGGTGGACTTTATACCCCGATCGCAAACGCGATGCTCTGGGGGCTGTCGGGGTTGTACTCGCAGTACGAAATATCCGCCTCCGCACGCAGGGGACAAGTTTGCAATGAAAATTGCGTGTTACGTGAGACCGTTTTTTCCAATGCGTGGCGGTCTTGAGGCTATCGCTGACCTGGTCAGTTCCCATTTCAGCGCGGTCGGACATGAAGTGGTGGTTCTAACGGAAGCGCCTCTCGGGCTACGCCAGAGCTTATTGGACGAAGGAGAGTCGTGCGTTGCCCCGGAGTCATCCGCCTCTGGCGGGAATTTCGTAGTGCGGATGCCGTGCTTTTCTTTGGTATGAGCCTACGCGCCTTGCCGTTTGCGGTTCTGTCGGGAGCTCCGTTGGTGCTATCCCATCACGGGATCTACCCTGGACAAGCAACCACACTGTCGATATTTCTCAGGTTGATTCGGCTCCTGCCAACACGGTGTTTCATCAATATCTGTGTGAGCCAATTTGTTGCTTCCTATATTCCTGGTCGAACAATTGTTATTCACAATGCCTTCGAGGACGCGCGATTTTTCTCGGACGGGTTCACCGACCGCGTCTTCGATTTCGGATTTTGTGGGCGGCTAGTGTCGGAAAAAGGTGTAAGTATTCTGTTGGAGGCATTTGCAGATATGTGCCGGAACGAGCGCAGATTACGTTTGGCGATCATGGGCGACGGTCCAGAGAGGGCGTCGCTCGAAGAGCAGGCGCGAGCAAAAGGCATCGAAGAAAATGTGACCTTTACTGGATCGAAGGACAGTGAAGGGGTTGCCAATATGATGCGAAGCTGCCGTGTTCTGGTGGTGCCATCCGTATACGAAGAGCCTTTTGGTATCGTCGCCTTGGAAGGATTGTCGAGTGGATGCCGTGTCGTCGTGACACGCAAAGGAGGGTTGCCGGAGGCGGTCGGTGCCTTTGGTATCGTCGTTGATGCGACACCGGAGTCCCTAAGGGTTGGAATGTCCAGTGCGCTGAGTGATTGCGATCATCCGGTTCAAGATCAAAGTGGACTGCGCCGATACCTTACTTCGCGTCGTAGCGAAATTGTCGGAAGACATTACGAAAGAGTCGTCAATTTGGTGGCGAAAAAGTGAAATCTCGGTGCGTAATGATTGGTCACCCGGGGCGCCAGCATTCACATCATTTCGCATCTGGACTGATGGAAGCAGGGCTTCTTGCGGAATATTGCAGTGGCCAGTTCAATGAGAAGCAGCTTGACGATATACCCAAGTTTATTCGTCGACTGCTTCCCTCTGCGATCGTGAGAAATGCAGTGCCTTTCCTTGGCAAACAGGTGAGTTCGACGCGGCCAATAGGGGCGATTCTCAACCATCTGGCTCTAAGAATGCCGACACAGGGGGCACAGTTTTGGGGCGAGCTGGCCGGTTTTACTTGGTATGACTGGCAGCTTTCGCGGTTGGTAGATAGAAAGAAGCCGCGCGTAGTGATCGGCTACGAAATGGCGTGCTTGCAGAGCTTTCGGACTGCGAAACGGCTGGGTATAGAATGTGTCCTAGACGCTGCGGCATGCCATCACGCGCTCCAGGATCGGCGCGTGCCGAATCGGAGAGCGAGCACCTCTCGCGTCGGACGTCTGATTCGCGAGCGCAAAGACGCAGAGCTTGCTTTGGCGGACCTGTTGATCTGTCCTTCCTTGTTGAGTGCTCAAAGTTACTTGGATGCTGGTGTTGCGCCAGAGCGGATTGTTATCAATTCGCTTGGAGTATCGCAGACGAAGTTTGCTGATGCGGCGTGTCGGCAGAGGGGGGGCAAATCAGTTTTGTGTTTGTCGCGAATGCCCGTATGGTTAAGGGCGCGGATTTTATCGAAAACGCTATACGTGCGTTGCAGGTAGCCGGCATACGGGCCACGATACATCTGGTGGGCGGTGCTAGGGTGGACGCGTATTACGGCGCTGGCGTCCAGGTGGTTCGTCACGGGCATGCGTCGCATCAAGAGTTGGCCGAGATCTTCGGTGGCGCTGACTGTCTGCTTTTGCCATCACGGCTTGAATCGTTCGGAATGGTGGTACTTGAGGCGATGGCTGCTGGCATGTCAGTTATCGTGTCTGACTGGGTGGGTGCCGCCGCGTTGGTCGATCATGGAGTTAATGGGTGGCGCTTCGGTGACACCTTTGAGGCTTTTTTGGAGAGAGTTCTCTGGTGTGCGGACAATGTTGATCTTGTCCGAGCAATGCGACCGGCCTGTGTTGAGACTGCTCGTCGTAATAGCTGGGAAGCCTACCAGCAGCGCGCGGTCAACATCGTAAGGAACGTAACGCGTGGCAGTTAAGAGCATGAGCGCTGGCCACGGCAGGTGTCGCGAGTTGCCGCGAATAGGGCTCATCGTTCCATCGCTGGACGAGGGTGGAGGCGTACCTGCTGTTGCGCGTTTTTTAGCAAATGTGGCTTGTAACTCCGGTGAGTTTTCCCTAAATTTAATCTCCCTTTCTACGTCATCCCGTGATCCGGCAAGCGTCCGAATTGTTTCGCCGAAGTCATGGATTAATGGTGTGGCGACTCGCCATGGCACCTGGAATCAACACTCTTATATTCACGTCGGCGCACACTTAGGTGAGTTGGAGTTCATGCGCTACTTGCCCCGGAAGGCGTTAGCGGAAGCCATCGAAGGTTGCGATCTCTTACAAGTGGTGGCGGGCTTTCCCGCGTGGGCAAACGCAGTAACGGGTTATGGAAAGCCGGTCTCTCTGCAGTGCGCGACGCGTGCAATTGTTGAACGACGCATGCGCGACAGAGGGGGCTGGAATCCGCCTAGGTTGCTGCGGATGGGGATGACGCAACTTACTGATGCGTTGGATCGCAAGGCGCTGCGTTCGGTGGATGCAGTCCAGGTTGAGAATCCTTGGATGCTGGACTATGTTTCTGCTGTCAGCAGAGGGCGAGATGTGGACATCCGCTATGCGCCTCCCGGGATAGACGTTGCAACCTTCAAGCCAATTACTCCTCGAGTCCCATCTGGGTTTTCATACATTCTTTGCGTCGGCCGTCTGGCCGATCCGCGCAAGAATATCGAGTTACTCCTGACTGCATACGCCAGGCTGGCTCCCGCGTTGCGGACGAGGGTTCGACTTCTGCTTGCCGGATCGACTCGCCCGTCGTTGTCTTTCTGGGAGAAGGCGGACGCTTTCGGAGTGCGCGAGCAAGTGACGTTCGTGGATTGCCCTTCGCAGGAAGAATTGGTGGCGCTCTACCAGGCAGCTACAGTGTTTGCGCTGCCATCAGATGAAGAAGGGCTAGGTATCGTATTGCTGGAAGCCATGGGCTGCGGCGTGCCGGTAGTCTCTACTCGCAGTGGTGGTCCAGAAGGGATCATCAGTGAGGGTGTTGACGGATACCTTGTGCCTCTGGGGATGCAGATGCACTGGCCTTTAGGCTAGCCCAGTTGCTCGAAGATTCAGAATTGAACACCTTGATAGGCAAAGAGGGGAGATTGACGGTCGAGCGTCGTTATGCAGAAGGCGTTACGGGTGCTGCCTTCATCGATATCTGGCGTGACCTGCTTAGAGATGTCGTGTCATGAAACCTACAATTTTGGTTTTCACGCGCTATTATCTTCCTGGATATTTGGCGGGTGGCCCCATTCGCACCATAGCTAATATGGTGGCACGCCTTGGCAGCGCTTTTAATTTCAAGATCGTCGCGCAGGATCGGGATTTCGGTGCGCAAAGTCCATATCGAGATGTGCGGCCAGATGCGTGGATTCCCGTACAGCAGGCGCTTGTGCGATATGTTCCACCCGCCCGAACTGACATGATAAAAATGGCGGAGATCATCAGATCTACCCCCCACGACGCCATCTACCTCAACAGTTTTTTCGATTTTCGTTTTACCCAACAAGTGCTGATCAATCGAAAGTTGGGCCGTTTACCAAATCGGCCGATCATTTTGGCCCCGCGTGGGGAGTTTTCAGAGGGAGCCCTGCAGTTCAAATCTCTGAAGAAGATGGCCTATATAGGGTTGGCGAAACGCGCTGGCCTCTACAGCGGGCTCACTTGGCAGGCTTCGAGCTCACTTGAGGCCGCGGATATAGAACGCACTATGGCTGTGCTGGGAGGCAATCCAAGAGAAGGGACGGGTGTTGTCGGCCATATCGCGGTTGCGCCTGACCTGGCGGATGTTGACGGCGGTGATGGGGCTGCTTGTCGAAGCGGCGCGGCGCAACGAAAACGGCCTGGGTTGCCTCTGCGTGTTTGTTTTCTCTCCCGGATAAGTCCAAAAAAGAATCTCGACTATGCATTGCGAGTATTGGCCGACGTGCGGGTGCCAGTTTGTTTCTCCATATACGGGCCGATCGAGGATGAGGCGTATTGGGCCACGTGCTCCGCACTCATTGACGAGTTGCCGGCCAATATACAGGTGATTCAAATTGGCGCGGTTTCGCCATGCCAGATCATGCCGACGTTGCAAGAGCATGATCTCTTTCTGTTTCCGACACATGGCGAGAATTTCGGGCACGTGATACATGAAGCGCTTCGGGCTGGATTGCCGTTGCTCATCAGTGACCAGACACCCTGGCAAAAGCTTGAAGATAAGGGGGTGGGGTGGGCCCTCTCGCTCGCCGAGCCCAGAGAATTTGTCTCGCGGTTGGAGGAAGTCGCTGCCTGGTCAGAAGATCAACATCACGCGGCGTCGCAACGCGCGAAGCGTTTCGCAGCTAATGTTAGCCAAGATCCTGACACCCTTGACTCAAATCGCAGGCTATTTTTCGATGCAATTCTCGGTGCGGATCCGTCACCGAATCATTCAGAAAGGAGTCGATAGTGTTTGAACACGAAGTGCTGCTAATCAGTGGCGGCACAGGCTCGTTCGGAAACGCCGTTCTCCGTCGCTTCCTGCAGACTGATATCGGCGAAATCCGGATACTAAGCCGTGACGAAAAGAAGCAGGACGATATGCGTAAGCGCTATGCGTCCGACAAGCTGAAGTTCTACATCGGCGATGTGCGCGACCCCGCCAGCGTGATGAACGCGATGCGCGGCGTGGACTACGTCTTCCACGCGGCAGCACTGAAGCAGGTGCCGTCCTGCGAGTTTCATCCGATGGAAGCGGTCAAGACCAATATCCTAGGTACCGAGAACGCCACCGAGGCTGCGATCCAGTGTGGCGTCAAGCGCATGATCTGCCTGAGTACGGACAAGGCGGTGTACCCCATCAATGCCATGGGTATCTCCAAGGCGATGATGGAAAAGGTGTTCGTGGCGAAGTCGCGCAATGTGGATCCGACCAAGACCACGATCTGCGGCACTCGCTACGGCAATGTCATGGCCTCGCGCGGGTCGGTGATTCCGCTTTTCGTGAGCCAAATCAATTCGGGTGTACCGATCACCATCACTGACCCGGACATGACCCGCTTCATGATGACCCTGGATGATGCGGTGGATCTGGTTCTATATGCCTTCAAACATGGCAATAGTGGCGACATCTTCGTGCAGAAAGCGCCAGCTGCGACCATGCATACCCTAGCTCGAGCGCTGGCGGAATTGCTGGGTAGGCCTGATTACCCCATACAGGTCATCGGTACGCGTCACGGCGAAAAGAAGCATGAGGCACTGATGAGCCGGGAAGAAATGTCCCATGCGCAAGATATGTCCGGTTATTTCCGCGTGCCGCCGGATTTGCGCGACCTCAACTACGGGAAGTTCGTCGAGCAGGGCGAAAAACGCATCAGCGAAGCACGTGACTACACTTCTGCGAATACCGAGCGTCTCGACGTGGGAGACATGCAGCGGTTGCTGATGAAGCTAGATTTCATACGCGACCTAGTAGCTGGTTGTCCGAGTCAACCGGTTGATTGAGTTGCGGAAAGCCTTTCAGCTTGCGATGGATAGGATGAGTTCGCACATTCCACAAACAGAGGATGAATAATGTCAACAGGCGAATACGCTGTCGCTGGCCTTCATGACCACATTGTAGGTACTCAGCTAGCTGCCAAGACTGACAAGACTCGGGGTGTACTTGATATCGGTTGTGGAAGCGGCGCATTTCTTCGCCGACTGCAGGTGTTAGGTTTCGAGAATCTGTGCGGGGTTGACATAAATCCCCCAGGTCAAATTGATGAAGGGATTGAGTACATCAAGCACGACTTGGACGATGTCTCAGATCCCTTGTATGGACGCACCTTCGATATCATTACTATGATCGAGTTAATCGAGCATCTTGACTCGATCGGAGTCGGTCTTCGCATGGCTGCGCGGCATCTCGCATCCGACGGGAAAATCCTGATAACCACCCCAAATATTGAGTCACTGAATGCTCGTGTTCGATTTTTGTTTTCAGGAGATATTCCTTTCTTCGATAAAAAATCCGATCCAACACACCTTTTCCCGGTTCGCCGCACTTCCTTGGAGAGACTCGCCGAGTCCGTCGGGCTAATTGTTGAGAGTGAAACATGGTTTCCTCAGGTGGGCTCTGATTCCAAATGCTTTTCCCCGAAGATTCGGGTGTTGTCCCGAGTATTGGCACTCATCATCCCGGATCTACGGCCCGGAGATATCAGCATTTACACATTGAGACACGCATGAGCCGGCTTTACATGACAGGTGCATTACCATGAATAACCATCGCGAGGGGGCTTGCATTGTCGTAGGTGGCGATCATGAAAGTCCTGATCACCGGTGCCGATGGTTTCATCGGCAAGAACCTTCGCGTGGCGCTGGCAGAGCGAGAGAGTATCGAGGTTTTGGCTATCACCCGCACCAATGGCGATGCGGATCTGGTTGCTGCTGCGGCGAACGCGGAAGCTGTGATTCATCTGGCCGGCGTCAACCGCCCGCAGGATCCGACAGACTTCGTCACCGGCAATACGGACTTCACCGAGCGGTTATGTGAACTACTATCGGCAAGCGACCGCGCTGTGCCGGTAGCGTTTGCATCTTCCATCCAGGCCGAGCGCGACAACCCTTATGGTCTCAGCAAACGTTATGCGGAAACCCATCTGTCCAACTACGGTCAGCGCACCGGTGCACCGGTAGCGCTGTACAGGCTCGCCAACGTGTTCGGCAAGTGGAGTCGCCCCAACTACAACTCCGTGGTGGCCACCTTCTGCCACAACCTCGCGCGCAGGTTGCCGATCCAGATCAACGATCCGGCCGCACCGGTGCAACTGGTCTATATCGACGACGTGGTGGCCGAATTCCTGCGCTTCCTTGACGAGCCGGGGCAGGGCGTGCGCCACGCGCAGGCCGGGCCGGTGTATGCGACCACCGTGGGCGAGCTGGCCCGCCAGATCGAGGCCTTCAGGGACGTACGCAGCACCTTGGTCACCGAGCGCGTTGGCACCGGGCTGGTGCGTGCGCTGTATGCCACCTATGTCAGCTTTCTGCCGAAGGAAGCATTCAGCTATGGCTTGGCCAAGCACGGCGACGCCCGCGGCGTGTTCGTGGAAATGCTGAAAACCCCGGACTGCGGCCAGTTCTCCTTCTTCACCGCACACCCCGGCATCACCCGTGGCGGTCATTACCACCACAGCAAGACTGAGAAATTCCTGGTGATCAAGGGTCGGGCGCGTTACCGCTTCCGCCACCTGCTCACCGACGAGGCCTTCATGGTTGACAGCGATGGTGACGAACCGCTCGTTGTGGAAACGATCCCCGGCTGGGCGCACGACATCACCAATATCGGCGATGACGAACTGGTGGTGATGCTGTGGGCGAACGAAATCTTCGATCGGCAACACCCGGATACGGTGGCGAGCAAGGTATGAACACACGCAAGCTGAAGGTCGCCACCATCGTCGGCACTCGTCCGGAAATCATCCGCTTGTCGCGGGTGCTGGCCGCGCTCGACGAGCATTGCGACCATGTGCTGATCCACACAGGCCAGAATTACGACTACGAGCTCAATGGGATCTTTTTCGACGATCTGGGTATTCGCAAGCCGGATCGGTTTCTAGAGGCTGCAGGGGCCACCGGTGCGGAGACCATCGGAAAGGTGATTATCGCCGTCGACCAGGCCTTGGCCGACATCCAGCCCGATGCGGTGCTCGTGTTGGGTGACACCAACAGCTGCCTGGCAGTGATCCCGGCCAAGCGGCGCAAGATACCCACCTTCCACATGGAAGCCGGTAACCGCTGCTTCGATATGCGTGTGCCGGAGGAAATCAATCGTCGCATCGTCGACCACACCGCGGATATCAACCTGACCTACAGCGACATCGCACGCGAATACTTGCTTGCCGAAGGGTTGCCGGCGGATCGTGTGATCAAGACCGGCAGTCCGATGCGTGAGGTGCTGACGCATTACGCTCCGAAGATCGCTGCATCCGATGTGCTGCAGCATCTTGGTCTCGAAGCGGGACAGTATTTCATTGTCAGCGCCCATCGTGAGGAGAACATCGAGTCCGACCGCAATTTCGCCGGACTGATCGAAATCCTCGATACCGTCGCCGCCGCATACGGTTTGCCGGTGGTAGTTTCCGCCCATCCGCGCACGCGCAAGCGCATTGACGCGGCCGGCATGCAGCTTCATGCCGGCGTGCAATTGCTAAAACCGCTTGGTTTCAGTGATTACGTCCGTTTGCAAAAGGATGCAAGAGCGGTGCTATCCGATAGCGGCACCATCAATGAAGAGGCTTCCATTCTGAACTTCCGCGCGCTCAATCTGCGCGACGCGCATGAGCGCCCGGAAGGCATGGAAGAAGCTGCGGTGATGATGGTTGGCACGAATGTCGAACGCGTGATGCAGGGATTGGCGATCCTCGAGTCGCAACCCGCTGGCGATACCCGGCTGTTACGTCTGGTGTCCGACTACAGCATGCCAAACGTATCCGAGAAGGTCGTGCGGATCATTCACAGTTACGTGGACTATGTGAACCGGGTAGTCTGGAAGCGTTACTGATGCGCTTGTTGCTGGTAGCCGATACCTACCCGCCATCATGCATCTCCGGTGCGCTGCAGATGCGTGATCTTGCGGTTGCGTTGGCTCGCCAAGGGCATCGGCCGCTGATCCTTACACCAACAGATCAGCCTGGACAGCGTGTACGTCTGGAAGAGCACGATGGGGTGCAGGTGCTGCGCGTGCGTGCGCCCCGAACCAAGGATGTGCCGTATATGCGGCGCACGCTTGCCGAATTGGTGTTGCCATGGGTATTGCTGCGCGGGTTGAATGCAAGTGTCCTCCGCCATGAACGCTGGGATGGCGTGATCTGGTATTCACCAACGATTTTCCTAGGGAAGGTAGCAAAGGCAATCAAGCGCCGGTCCCGGTGCCCTGGCTATCTCATCGTCCGCGACCTGTTCCCCGATTGGGCGGCTGATGCGGGGGTACTAAAGAAAGGCGGGCTGGCGTATCGGTGCTTCAAGCGGGTGGAACGGTTCCAGTATCGGCAGGCCGACATGATCGGTGTGCAAACGCCATCGAACGCGCCATTGGTGGCATGCGACGCACCCGCTGCACGGATCGAAGTTCTTCACAACTGGCTTTCACCGTTGACCGTGCCCGCTGGAATGCAATCGACTGATCCATCGTCCTTGCTCGGCGATTTTGAATCCCGTATCAATTTCGTCTATGCCGGCAACATGGGCGTGGCGCAGGACATGGGTGCGTTCATCGCATTGGCGAAGCGCATGCAGGGCCGTGCCGACGTAGGGTTCATTTTTATCGGTCGTGGCAGCGAAGTGGCGCGGCTAAAAGTTGAGGCGCAAGCCTTGTCCAACCTGTTGGTACTTGATGAAGTTAGTCCGGAACGTTTGAGCGAGGTTCTGGCGCACTGTCATGTCGGGATCGTGGCGCTACACCCGGCGCACGCGACCCACAATATTCCCGGCAAGTTGCTGACCTATCTGAATGCCGGGCTGCCGGTCTTGGCTCGAGTCAATCCAAACAATGATCTAGTGGCATTGGTGGAGAGGGAAGGGGTGGGGTTGACCGTCTCGGGTGACAACCCTGCATTGCTGCACGTGCATGCCTTGCGGCTGGCGGATGACTCGGGTCTGCGCGCTGCGATGGGGCAGGAAGGGCGGGCGCTTGCGCGGCGGCTGTTCTCACCTGAAAGTGCCGCTCGACAGCTGACAAGCAGGCTGATGGAACGTGCCGAATCTGATACTGGTACCCGCCGAGCCACGTAGAATGCATGACTGGAAACCCGAATGAAGGAGCGCTAGCGCATGAAGATACTGCTCACCGGCAGCGCTGGCTTCATCGGTTCGCACGTAGCGCAGGCATTGTTGGCACGCGGCGACACCGTCATCGGCCTGGATAGCCTGAACAGCTATTACGACGTCACCCTGAAGCAGGCGCGGTTGGCGCGTTTCATTGATCATCCGAATTATGTCCACGTGCAGGCGGAACTGGCCGACCGCGCGGCGGTGGAGCAGGTGTTCGCCACCCACAAGCCTGATCGCGTGATCAACCTTGCGGCACAGGCAGGCGTGCGTTACGCCGCCGAGAATCCGCACGTCTACGTCAGCAGCAACGTCACCGGCTTTCTGCACGTCTTGGAAGGCTGCCGCCACCATGGCGTGCAGCACCTGGTGTATGCCTCCACCAGTTCGGTGTATGGCGCCAATACCAATATGCCGTTCTCCGAGCACAACTCGGCCGAGCATCCGTTGACCCTGTACGCGGCAACCAAGAAAGCCAACGAACAAATGGCACACGGGTACGCGCATTTGTACGGCATCCCATGCACCGGCCTGCGTTTCTTTACCGTGTACGGGCCGTGGGGACGTCCGGACATGGCATTGTTCCTGTTCACCAAGGCGATCCTGGACGGCAAGCCGATCCGGGTGTTCAATCATGGCCGCCACAAGCGCAGCTTTACCTATGTAGACGATATCGTCGAAGGCGTGATCCGCACCTTGGATCGGATACCAAACAAAGACCCAGACTGGAGCGGTGCAAGCCCCGATCCGGCCACCAGTGGTGTTGCACCGTATCGGCTCTACAACATCGGCAATGAACAGTCGGTCGAGTTGCTGCGCTACATCGAAGTTCTGGAACAATGCCTGGGCAGGAAAGCACAAATGGAAATGCTGCCGCTGCAGGCCGGTGACGTACCGGACACGGAGGCCGATGTCTCCGATCTGATCGCAAATGTCGGTTATCGGCCTGTCGTATCGGTAGAGCAGGGGGTCGCGAATTTCGTCGAGTGGTACCGCGACTACTACAACGTGTGAGGGCGTGCGGATGTCGCGCTTGATCGGAGCCCGCGTTGTGGGACGCAACGCTGCCGCGCCAGCTTCCGAAGTGCGATCCTGGCTCGCATCCGTATTGTCCGATGGGCATGAGGCCATCGGACTTGGCGATCATTCGGCCGAAACTGTTGTTGCTGCGGCAGAAGCCGAGGGTGTGCTTCCTCTGCTGGATTGGCGCCTCCGCGGCAGGCGGGGGTGGGAACTCTTGCCGAAGCCATTGCAGCAGCGACTGCAGGGCGGGGCCCGCCAAGCCGCGATGACCACCTTGTTCCGGGAGCGCGAAATCCAGCGCATCGCGAAGGCATTGGCAGATGCTGGCGCACGCGCCTTGCTGTTGAAAGGCAATGCGCTTGGGTTGTGGCTGTACCCCCAGCCCTACTTGCGCGTGACCAGCGATATCGACTTGCTGTTCTCCGATCGCATGGCGTTGCAGCAAGTATCGAGCGTTCTCTCGAAGATTGGCTACAGCATGGAACCGATGCCAGGCAGCACGATCCACGAGATGAAGGGCAGGCTTGTCATCGACGGGGGCAGTCGTTGTGAGCTGGACGTCCATGAGCGCCTGCTCAATGCGCCCGCCTATGCGGAGATATTCTCCTTCGACGAGCTGTGGCAAGGAGCAATTGACCTGCCATCGATAGACGTGGCAGTGAAGGCGTTGTCGCCCGGGCATGCGTTCGCGCATGCATGCCTGAATCGTGCGCTCGACATGCAGGTCGGCGAACCCGACCAGCTGAAGCTGCTCTACGACGTGCATCTCTTGTGCAAGCAGATGGATACAGCCTCATGGGAGGCATTCGCGGAACTGACGCGGACAAAGCGGATCGCTGGAATTTGCCTGCGAACCCTGCAGGACGCATCAGAGGCATTCGGTTCAAGGGTGCCCGATGGGGTGGTGGATAAGCTTGGATCGCAAGCCGAGAATGAGCCCCTGGATTGGCGGGAGCTGCAGAATTGGCGTTACATGCAGTGGCAGAACCTGAAGGCGCTGCCGGATATGCGCGCGCGCATGAGTTGGTTATGGCAGCGGGTTTTCCCGACCCGCCAACAACTCCATGAGTTGCATGGCGACGGCAATTGGCTGCAACTGATCTGGCGGCGTTTTGCGCGGTTGCTATACAGGGTTTTCGGCCGCTGAGTCTGGCCTCGGCATTCGCATCAGGCGACGATATCCAGTGGAATCTGCCGCATTTTCTTCTGCTGCAGGTTCTTCGACGGCACGCCCGTGCGGGCGTAGGACTTCTCGCAGTCCTGGATCGATGGGCCGCGCATGTTGCCTTCCATGTAGGCGAGCCCCGGGCATCGGCTGCAACTGCTGCCGTGCACGCAGGACGAACAACCCTGCAGGTCCGATACGCGGATCGCGCGCACTTCGTTCAATTGCGGCGAATCGCGCCAGATGTCGATGAAGCCCTGCTCACGCACGTTGCCTACCTTGTACGGGAATTGCACGCAGGGGTAGACGTCGCCGTAAGGGGAGACATAGCACGCGGTGTGGCCCGCACTGCAGGGCAGCGTCTTGTAGGCTTCTTCCAGTGGGGTAGGGCCGCTGGGTGGCGCCAGCACGCGATCCGCCTGGTCGCCCAGTAGTGTTGCATCGCGCATCACCCCGGTCAGGCGGTCGGCATCCATGTTGAGGGAAACGATGGAGCGGTCGCCGTCCATCATCGGGGTGATGGTGGCATCCACCGTGTATCCGACGCCCATCTCGTCCGCCAGCGCCTGCACCTGCTTGTAGTCATCGGCGTTCTGCGTCATGAGTACGTTGGCGAGCGTGACCTTGACCCCGGCGTCGCGGAGGAAGCGGACGCCTTCGATGGTGCGCTTGAACGAGCCCGGGAGCTTGGTGATGTCGTCGTGGGTGGCGGCATCGTGCGAATACAGGCTGACTTGCACCGAATCCACGCCGAGCGCGGCGATCCGACGCGCCTTGGCCGCACGCACCATGACCGCATTGGTCTTGAGCTTGACCGAGAACCCCAGGGCACGAGCGCGCTCGACGATCTCGAACAAATCCGGGCGCATGAAGATCTCGCCACCGCTGATCGTGAGAAAGAACACCCCGGCGGCCGCCATTTGGTCGAGCAGCGCCAGGATTTCGGCGGTGTCCATCTCGCCGTGGTCTTCATGGTCGAGATAGCAATGGACGCAGCGCTCGTTGCAGCGGTAGGTGAGGTCGAGTTGCACGCTCAGCGGGAGGCCCAGCTCAAGCGCGCGCGCGCCCATCCGGTGCATCAGGCTCATGCGCCGTCCCCGGTCGCCGTGAACGGCATGTCGCCCACCTGCAGAATCCCGCGTTCGGCCAAACCAAGTGCGAGTGAGCGGGCATCCTCCAGTGCGGTTGCGGGATCGATGTCGAACACCGGCGCGATCAACTGCGCCACGATATCGGCCAACGGGGTGAGGCCATCAGCGGCGTCCCACAGGATGGCGGCGGTTTCGTTGAGGCTGAACAATGACGAGTCATGCGCGGACATGATCATCAATTCGTCGCCGATGCGCCGAGCCGCCACGTTGCTGGATCGCAGGATGTAGAGAGAATCATTCATGGTTGTGCATCGATCATGTCCCACACGTGCGCATCAGGGACGAAGGTGAGCTTTCGCACGGGCACGCGCGATGCCAGTGCGATGGCATTGTCGAACACGCGAGCGGTTAGCGCGTCGTCGTTGGCGAAATACAGGATGTTGGCCATCAACGCACGCACGGCGGCGGACGGCGTCAGCGTGTCGATCCGGTTCTCCTGGCCCTTGGCAAGCAGGAACACGCCAGCAAGTGGCGCGCGCAGGTTTTCCCCGGGACGTCCCAGCTCGCCCGAGAATGGCGTGCCGTACGCGAAATAACGGCCATCTTCCGGGCGCAGGAACGACATCTCGTCGGTCAGGATGTGACTGTGGGTTGGTGCCAGCCGCGAGATCGTGGTCTTGCCGGCCCCGGACACGCCGGTGAATGCCCAAGCCCGGCCACCGCTGACCACGCTGGAAGCATGCATCAGCATGCCGCCTTGTTCCGCGAGAAGCAGCGTGTGCAGGATACGGATCACCGAATCCAGTGAGTACGGACTGGGAACCATCCGTGCGCGGCCGTGGTGTGAGAGGGGATCCCACTCCGCGAAGAAATCTCCGCGGCGCACCTGCCAGAGCGCACCGTTGCGCGACACTTCGACGGTGTCCTTGTGTGCGTCGATCCCGTCGCGTTCAGCTTCAGGCAGGAATGGGGTCAACTCGATGTCGAAAACGTGATCCGGCTGTGCCGCATCTCCCAGGAAGCCGTCGAAACGCCCTCGCATCTCGGCCACGAACTCTGGTGAGTCGGTGCGCAGGCGCACCCAGATGTCGCCGATGCCGACATCCAATTGGCCAGTCGCGTCACAAGTGCTGCAGTCGTTCATGCGAGCAGCGTCGCCAGTAAAGGCGCCCGGGAAAATAGATGGTGAATGGGGTTGATGCGCCGGATCAGCCAACGTGCAGCGCGCTGGCGCCGCAGCCAGTGGCGTCCACCCGCATGTCGAAGCGTCGATGTGCCACGCTGCTGACCAACGAGGACGCCAAGGACATTGTGTGTGGCGACGGGGGCATCCGGCGCCGTGAGCGCATCGCCTTGGGTGAGCATCTCGTTGTCCTGGCGATGCAACAGGCGATGCGCGACCAGCCTCGCACCGTCCTGCACCAGCAATACCTGCCCAGGTGCGATGTCATCGATCATGCAGGCGTGGAAATGCAGCAAGTCACCGGGTGCGATTGCGGGCAGCATGCTGCCACCGGTGGCGCGAATCGTAAGCTTGCCGAAGTTGGCGAGTACATCGCTGGCCAACCCGGCGCGCATACAGGTCGTGGGCGAGCCCACGACCGAGCCGACATTCACGAATTGCTCAACACGCGGCGGCATTGATCCTGGACCTGACCGCGGATCTTGCCGCAGGCCAAGGCCATGGTCTCGAACACGCTTTCGTATTCGAAGGCGGGCTTGAGATAGGTGCGCTTACCCTTGGTGGTTTCTTGCGAGGGTGTTGAAGTGACTTGCGTGTCAGGCTGGTTCATTCGTTTGTCCCGATTTTGTCCGTACTGAACTGATTCAATCTAGCGCGCTCTGGCTTGCTTGCACAGCATTGCCGGTGTTGCCGGTGTGCGAGAAGTAGATTTGCGATGCGCCCTGTTCGGGGCGGACGTTGTCCACCACGATGCCGCCGGTGCCGCCTGGTACGGCAAGTCCAGCGCTAGACACGTTGCTGGTGCCCCACGCCGCACCGGTGCCGCTGGCGCTTCCGTTCAGGTCGGAGAGGTTGAACATGTACAGGCAGGCTGAACCATAGCTGCCGCTGCCGCAACCGTTAGCATCGCCATAACTCGCAATGCTGGCGTACAGATATTCGTTGCTGCCGTTCTTGACGAGGGTGACGGGGGACAGGTTTTGAACGTTATCCGTGGTGCCATCGGCCATGTATCGATCACGTGCGCCGATCTCCGGGCCACGCACAGGCGATTGCATCACGCCGTTGACAATCGGAATTTTCCACAGCGTGGCGTAGAAGGTGTTGTCCGGTCGTCCCCCCACGATATACATCGCGCCGGAGCCAGTGGGGCTGTTGTAGAACGCATCGTCGAATGTCCCTGCGTACAGGGCCCGCTCCGGGCCGTTGCCGCGACCGAGTTGTTGGCGAGAGCCCGTGCTGGCATCGGCGAAATTGGTGGGGAATTGAATCGCGGCGCGGCAGCCATCGATCTCGGCGGAGAAAAGCGTGCACCGGGCCGTGTCGGTATAAGTGAGCGTATTGTCGTTGAACACGAAGATGTAGACCTGGTTCGTGAACAGGTCGACGATCGGCGACTCGCGCAGGCCCGTGGTGCTCGCGCGTGCAAGTTTGGCGCTGGTGGCCTCGAGTGTTCCGGTGGCTGCATCTACACGGTACAGCTTGCCGCCGGCGGAGCCTGCGCCACTCTGGCTGCCGACGAATACCTTGTCGCCGGTGGACACCGGTGGCGATAGTTTCAAACCGGCTTCCAGGGTAAGCGGGAAGCCTCCCGCAACGACTTCTTGCGGATTGCCCTGGAACACCCCGGTGAACTTGTGCAGGCGACCGTTTCCATCGCCAGCCCAGAGGATATCCCCGCTGTAGTCCACGAATGGGGATGAGTATGTGGGCGTGCTTCCCGTGTTGCTGGTGCCGTTGAAGGAAATGGCGTAATAGCAATTGCTTGCGCAGGCGCGGTACGCGGCCGCGCTCAGCGACTGTACGGGCGTGGCCGGTGCTGAAGCCGATCCACTGCCGGCCAACGGCTTGAGCAGCACCAGTTGCAGAGTGTTGCCATTACGCTGGACGAAGGCGACTTGCTTGCCGCCATCAAGGTAGGACAGGACCGGCGAGGTCTCGGTGATATAGCCGTTGCCAGTCGTGTACGACCACATGACATTGGGCGCCTTCACCGCGCCGTTCTGGTTCCAGCTGCCAACACAGCCGCCTGCACCCTGATAGAGCTGGTTGAAGGCGATAGCGGTAGGCTGGCCAGCGGTACCACTGCCGTCCGTACCAGAAAGGTTGAAGTCGCTGTCGAGTGTTTCGCTGACTGAGCCGTTCGCAATATTGCCAGTGGTGTTTGAGGTGATGGTCACGCTCGCGCCACTGCCGCCAGCACTGAACCCAGTCTGGCTGCTCCAGCGATTGATGGCATTGCGCAAGTTATTGCCGCGAGCCGTGTTCGAGATGCCGTTTGTTAGGAAGTTGGTGCCGGTGTTGTCTGACGCGCTTGAGGTCAGCACTACTTGGCGTACGCCAGCTGGGCCAAGCGTGACAGTGCGATCAGTGCCTTGTGAGGGATTGCCGTTAAAAGTTCCGGTCCAGGTTTCCTGGAGGCCGCTCGAGGAAGCGCCCGCTGCATTCGTGGTGTACACCACGAAGTCGTTGGTGCAGCTCGGCGCGGCCGTGATATCGAAGTTGTACTTCGCCGGGAAAATGCCGGTGGTGCCGCTGCCGCCTTGGCCATCGGTGCCGCCGCCGAGCACGTTGCTCCAGTCACGCAGCATATTGCCGGTGGATTGTTGGCCACCACCACCACGGGGGGGCGGGTGCGGTCAGGGCCAGGTGCCCGCTGCCGGCCAGGAAGAGCCTTGGCTTGGCGAAGGGAAGGCGTCTCGCTTTCGATCCGACGCAGTACCGAGGCAACATAGCGCGGGTCGCGGTACAGCACGCGCATATCCGCACTGCGGCCAGCAGCTTCCAATTCATCCGGTGCAAGCGGCTGGCGATGGATCACCGCACGGCTGCTCCAGTCCTGCGGTGCGCCGATCGGTGTTTCCGCGGCCTGCACCCAGCCGATCCCGGCAATGCCCAAAGCCAAGGCACCCGCGATCCTGCATCCAACATGCTTCATGGTCTTCCCCCTGTGAGGTGCCCAACGTGCGGCACGTCCATATGATATCGCCAACTGCATCACAAATCGTTAGTGAAATATTGACGTCGCGTGCCGTTCATGAACTTAAATCTAGGAGCTTCGCGGATTTGTCGTGATTTCCATCCAGGGAATCGATTGACGGTATCCAGGGCGATGCCGTTTTCACGAACCAATGCGGGGTTAGACGGATTGGGGGCTGGGGCGCGGTTGCCCATGAATCGTCGCGATGGCCTGCGCGCTCCTGCGGCCTATCGTCGGGATAGGCGCTCGACACAGCATGCTTCACGCATGCGCGGCTCAGTCGGGGGCGGTCAATCGCGGCGTGGTGCGTGCGCGGGATCCGGGCCGTATTGGCCCGAGACGCGCGTGACCCATCTTAGGGCGACATGTTTCGTCGGGAACCTGCCGGGGAACCGTGCCTGGATTGCCTCGGCGATGTCACCCAGCGGCTGCGAAGTCGCCATGCCCTGCAGGATGGCAAGGTCGATCAGTCCGGTTTCCCCAAGTTCGGGCACATGGTCTTCCGCAGCCAGTCGCGCACGTTGTGCAACCGGCTTGGAATTGAAGGTCGATTGCCGGAAACGTGCCTTGGGCGATCCCGTGGCGGAGGTGATGCTCGTATCCCATTGATAGACGGGTGCGTCGTCCATCGTCACTGCCGCCAACCTGACCTTCGCCATGTCACCAGGTTCCAGCGCAACCTCCCGCTCGAGAGGGAAGAATGCGCGGCCATAGGCGATCGAAGGCAACAGCGGCGTGTTGCTGATCTGCAAGCCTTCGCCCAGTTCGGTATCGAACCAGACATAATAGCCGTGCATGGTCGTTGGGCGCTCGATCGTCCACTCGGCACTTCCGCGCAGGGAGGAGGTTTCGACGGTCATGTAGTCAATGTCGCCCCAGTTCACCGGCGTCCCCAGGAGGCTGGTTGCGTCCACCGAATCTCCGCGAACTTTCCACCAGCTGTTGGCGATCCAACGTCGCGCGGCACTGAAATCCACGCCATATTCGTTGTTCTGCCAAGGCTTGCGCACAGAGTCGTACTCGGCATCGGCGCACGCAGGCGCCACGTACATCCGATCGCGGTGGGGCAACAGCATGCCACCGGGCTTGAGGTGGCGGGTGCGCGCGTCCTTCAGTGATTCGATGTTGCGCTTGTAGAACGGCAGGGTGCCGTGCAGGTCGCCGATCACCACATCAACGCGTTCCGGCAAATCGATGTCCGTGGACAGGCCCTGGATCCACTGGATACGATCCGCGTTGATGTTGTTCGCCGCGCACAGGCGCGCTATTTCGATAGCGTCGTCGGGCTCGATGGCGTAGATGTGGGCCGCGCCCTGTTGCGCGGCGATGAAGGCGAACAGTCCGGTGCCGGTGCCGATGTCGAGCACGGCCGATCCGGGTTTCACCGCGCGCCTCAGCGCCTCCACGTAGGGGCGAGTGCGCCGCTGGTCGATCACCATGCCGCCATAATTCGAGATCGTATAGTCGTTGAAACTGGGCATGGCTCAAGATCCGGAGGCTGGCGTGGGCGCATGCGCTGCGGTGGCGATGGGCATGGCCGATACATGGGCTTCGATCAGCGACGCGACGTCCGTCATCGCGTCGTAGCGGCGCGGATAGGCGAGGCGGCAGGCAGGCAGCATGCGAGCCACTTCGCTGCACATGTGCAGATGGGTGGCCATGCGCCGTTTGTCGCCCGGGTCTAGCTGGAATGAATGGCGGATCAGGGCCAGGCAGCTTTCGGCGGCCGTCATCGGGGTGAGGGGCGCCGCATTTGCAGGGGCGGCATTGTCCAGCACCAGGAATCCATCGATCGGAAGCGTTGGCAAGCCGGTATCGACGGCTTGCGGGACTACGCGCTGCTTGGAGGAATAATGGGCCATCGGCCGCATGTCGGTGCCTGCCGGATACAGCGCTTCGATGCTGTCGGGCAGCAGGCGCAGGCTGGGATAGGTGGGCGTTGCAAGCGCGAGGCTGCCATCCAGTTCGACCAGCGTGCAGTCGTCGGATCGCAGGGTGTGGCCACGTACTGCAAGGAAACCGGACAGCGTAGATTTGCCGGCGCCGCTCTTGCCCAGGATCAGCACGCATTTGCCACCGATGACCAGGGTGCTGGCATGCAAGGACAGCATGCCCTCATGTGCCAAGTAGCGCGGCAGCACCTGGTCGATCAGCAGGTGCTCGAGGGTGGCGTCGTCGGTACTGGCGTTGCGCTGGATGATGCTGATGCGCGAGGCATGCGGTTGCAGCAGGAAGTCTGCGAGATCCGGGAAGCGGAGTAGGTAGCCGTCGCCTTGGCGAGCCAGCGAGAGGACGACGGCGTTGTCGTCGGTCCAGTGGTGGTGCCAGCTTTGTGGCTCAAATAACTGAGGCGCTTCGACGATTTCGATCGTCTTGCCTACGGCTCTTGCCATCGCATAAGCAAGTGAACTCAATGCCGTTTCACTGGCGATCCACCAAGGGCCGAATTGCAGTTTGGGATGCGGCAGACGAGGTACGCCAGATTGGTCGAGCGGAAATTCACGTGCGGCATGGAGCGTTGTTGCAGCGGACGTTGGCGAGTTGCTCGAGGCCCGCCTTTGATGGGCGCTCAGCACATATTGAAAGTGTTATTGATGTTGCCGTTGCAGGAGCCATTGTTGCCGTCCGAATCCTCAGCGCCAACCATTGATCCGGTTTCGGTCAATGCCCGGATATCACCCAGTATTGTCAGCATGGGGCGCGCGTAGTTCAGGCGAATGACGGCGTTGTCTGATGTATTTGCGGTGATCTTGTCCAAGAGGCCCCCTGTCGGTTACATCGGATGCGATGCGTGTGTGCAGTCTCAGCGCAATCTTATTACCTTTCCAGTCTATTTGTGAGCCAGATCAAGTTTTACCCTAAAATGCCCGAGAAGGTCGTTCAGGATTCGGCGAGGCGCGATTGATTCGCGTAGTGCCTGATGCGTGTTTCTGCGCTTCGCATGCTTGTTGCGGAGATGCATCGTGTGGCCCACCCCCTGCCGTTTCAGCGACACGTGCCAAGTCGGGACGCAAGCCATTGATCCAGAAGCACGATTCGCAGCATTGTTGGGGTGTTCCGCCAGTGTTCGGCTGATACTTGCAGCTTATTTGACGCCACGTATGCGGCAACCGGGGATGTCTGCAACTGTTCCGGCAGTGGAACCGGCAGGCCTTGCAGTAAGGTTGCGCTGAATGTGGCGCCCAGGTGTTCCTTGCCGGGTCGCCACAGCACCTCGGGCGGCAGCAGGTCGCGCATCGCCTGCCGCAGAATCCATTTGGGACGACCGTCCCGCAGCCGCAAATGCCAAGGGACGCGTGCCTGGAAGGCGATCAGGTCACGATCCGTGAAGGGTGGCCGTGGTTCGATGCCGAAGTGCGACGCGATCCGGTTGTAGCGTTCGATCCCGGCGGTGATATAGGCCACGCCCAGGCTGCTTTGCAACTTGGCATCTGGGCTGAGCTGTGCGTGTTGGGCGATGTTCCGGCGGTAGCGTCGGAAACGACCTTGCAGGTCGACGCGGATCGTGAATGCGGGATCGATCAAGCTGGCTTTGACCAGCCCCGCAAATTCCTTTCGCTCGCTGCGGATATGCCGGACCTGCATCAGTCCCTCGGCCAGCAGGCCACCAGGCAAGCGCATGGCAGCCTTCAAGCCAGCCCAGCGCGGACTGGAATACGCCGCGATGTACTCCCGCTTCACCTGCCAGGCCGCACGCCATTGTCCGCGGCGCACCAGTGCGTGGTCGTAGCCGGCGGTGGTGAAGAAATTGTCCGCCGGCACGCCGTCCATCAGGCTGCGAACGCCTGCCCGCGACGCCGAATGGAACACGCTGGCACCCAGAACCATGGTGCCGTCGAAGGGTTCCCCCATGCGCTGCCACCATTCAAGCAGGACGGGCGCGAGCGCATCCATGTCCTTGAGGTCAGTCAGGTGTCCATTGCTGTGCGTAGCGGCAAGCACTGCGTGGACTGCAGCGGTTTCTGCGCAGCCCGGATCCCGCGAGTTGATTGCGGAAAAGCTCGGGAATCGTGGTTCGTCTGCTTGCTGCCGCAATCGACCGGCAAGCGCCACTACCGAGGAGGAATCCAGCCCGCCGCTGAGCATCGAACCCACCGGGTGCTGGCTGCGCAAGCGCAGTTGAACGGCGCGCTGCAGTTGCTCGCGTTGGGCTTCGATCCATTCGTCGTCTGTCGTGGGTAGCCCGGTCAGCTGATCCTGTAGCGGATGCCAATACTTGTCCTGCCGTAGTCGGCCATCGTGCCACTCCAGCGTGTGCGCCGGCGGCAACCGCTGGACGGACAGGAAGAAGGTTCTGGTGGCGTCGATGCCTTCGGTCTCTCCGATCAGGGCGTCTGCGATGCGGCCTTCATCAAGGTTGCGGTCGATGCCGCCATGGGCGAGTACCGCATCCGCGCTGGACGCGAAGGCGATCAGTTGTCCGGGTCGATGATGCAGGTAGAACGGGCGCACCCCCATCGGGTCGCGTGCGCAGAACAGGCGGTGCTCACGCGGATCCCAGAGGGCGAAGGCGAAGTCGCCACGAAGTCGATTGGCACAGTCGCGCCCCCAGTGTTGCCACGCGGCGTGCAGGAGTTCGCCGTCGCCGATGGTGTCCGGATGGCCGTTGATGCCGAGTGCGCGTAACAGCTGCAGCCGGTTGTCGAGGCGGGAGTCGGACACCACGACGCACCCGGTCTGCGAGTGCTGCCAAGGTTGCGGAATGCGGGATTCCGGGGTGGTTACCAGCAGTGTTCGCCCAAGTGCCGCGTTCTCGCCTCGCCAGGCATGGCTACCATCGGGGCCACGTCGCTGCAGGGTGGCGAGCATGGCATCGACACGCGTACCCGCTGCCGGTGCGCCATCGAGATTGATGAATCCGGCGATCCCGCTCACGGGATCGGATCAATGGATGGGGCGGGCACGCGCTGCCGCTTCATGCGCGATCACGTTTCAGGAAGGGCGCATGAACAAGCGCTGTTTGCCCCAAGGCCTTGCCGTCGAGTTCAACCCACGCATGTGCATCGAATCGCCCTTGTTCGCGTCGTCCGCCGAGGCGTAGTTCAGGAGCCAGTCCCTTCCTCCGCAGCTGCCAGTAAACCAGCAAGGCTTGCGGCAAGCAGTTGGTGGAGAGCGGTCCGTGGGCGCCAGCCAAGGTGGTGAGCTGGGCGAGCCGTTCAGCGGATTGCACGTCGTCTGCCGTTGCATTGCGAATGCAGGCGTGGCGGCTTGTGTGTTCGATCAGGCGCAGGGTGCCGGAATAGCCGCGCATCGACAGCAGCGACGACATCATCGGCAAGCTGCACAGCACGAGCAGGAATTGCCGGCGCTCCGGGGCGGGCAGTCGCAGCCAGCCTTGCAGCCTTGCGCCCACTTCACTCGATTCGGATCAGGCCGGCATCAAGCAGGTCGCGTGCCAATGCCAGCAGGTCGCTTTCCAGTTGCGCGGCGTCGACATCGTATTCGCGCAGCAGCTGCTCGAATGCTACTTGCATGCCCGGATCGTGGCTGACCAACTCCCAGAAGCGTGTGCCGACGGCATCCAGCCCGAAATAGCGCTCGCTGGCCAGGTCCAGGATCACGGCCTCGCCATTGAGTTCCTGGAACAGGACGTCATCGGGAACCGTCACGCGGCTGGATAGAGTGACGTTTGCGGTCGTTGCGGTCATGCTTCCACGCGATGCTGCGGGGCTTACAGACTAGGCGAGGGCGCATGTTCGGTAAAGAGGAGGCAGGGAGGGCGGACGGATTCCCGCTGTTGATGGCGCTGCTGCGTCCACGGCTCCCGGTCTTGCTGGTGTCGTTGGCCCTGATGCTGGTGCAAAGCATCGCGACGCTGGCCCAGCCTTGGCTGGGCGGCGTGCTGACGGATCGCCTGTTGCTTGGTGCCGGCGTTGGTCCCTTGTTGTGGGTGTTGTTCGGCCTGATCCTGGCGCAGCAAGCCCTCGGTTATCTGGTCTCGATCCAGTTGCAGGCAGTATCCGGGCGTTTGGTATCGGACGCCGGCAGTCATGTGTACGAGCACTTGCAATCATTGCCGATGAGCTGGCATCACGAGCGGCAACGCGGCGACGTGCTGGCGCTGCTCACCGGTGATGTCTACCGTCTTGGGAATTACGTCACCGGGACGCTGGTTCCGTTGGTGCCCTTGCTCTTCACTTTCGTTGGCGCGCTGGTGATGATGTTGCGGGTCGCACCGGCGATCGCGATCGCCGTTGGCGTGCTGATGCCGGTTTTGTTCATTTTGTTGAAGCTGGTGGGTCGCCGATTGCGGCCGCTATCGCATCTGGCGATGCAGGCTTGGGCCGACCAGGCCGCCATGGCGGAGCAAAACCTCTCGATGCTTGCGGTGATCAAGGCATTCGCCACGGCTCCGACAGAGGCAAGCCGTTATTCCGCACGTGTCGAAGACGTGCGTGAGATCGATCTCCGTCGATCAAGGCTGGAAGGCGCCATCGCCCCCGTCGTTCACGTGCTTGGCGCAGGCGCGATCCTGTTGCTGCTGGGGACGGCTGGCCACTTTGTCGCGCGCGAGGAAATGCGCATGGGTGAGTTGGTCAGTTTGCTGCTGTATGGATTGGTGCTGGTGAGTCCGGTCAGTCAGCTGGCGCGCGTTTATGGCAGCACGCAAGCAGCGCGAGGCACGGCGCAGCGCATGTTGACCGCACTGCAGGCGGTGCCGGAAGCGGATGAAGGCGCGCGCGATTTTGACGGCGTGCGCGGGGAGGTGACGTTCGAGCGCGTCGATTTTCGCTACCCAGGGCGACCAGTCCTGTTGCAGGGATTCGATCTGCGCATCGCGGCCGGCGAGACGGTGGCATTGACGGGCTCCAATGGCGCGGGAAAGAGCACGTTGATGCACTTGCTGCTGCGGCTGGTCGAACCTGGGTCCGGATGCATTCGCATCGACGGCATCCACCTGCGCGATTACCGCTTGCCCGCCCTTCGCGAGGGCGTGGGCCTGGTCGCGCAGCAGGTCATGCTGTTCAACGCCACGGTGGCGGAGAACATCGCCTATGGCCATGCTGGTGCTGCACGCGAGCAGATCGAGGCTGCGGCGCGCGCTGCCCGTGCCCATGATTTCGTCACGGTGCTGCCGCTAGGTTACGACACCGTCGTCGGTGACCAAGGGGTGAAATTGTCTGGCGGACAGAAACAGCGCATCGCATTGGCACGCGCCTTGCTAAAAAATCCTCCTATCCTGATCCTTGACGAAGCTACCGCGATGTTCGATCCCGAAGGCGAAGCTGAATTCATTGCTGAATGCCACGACGTGATCAAGCAACGCACGGTGATCCTGATCACCCATCGCCCGGCCAGCCTGGCCTTGGCGGATCGGGTGTTGAGGCTGGAGCAGGGACGGTTGGTGGCTGCGGTTACGCTCGAAGGCGGCACATGAGAACTGGAATCATTCAGGTGGTAGTGATGCCCGTGGGTGCGCCCCATGCATGCTCGGCTGCCACCGCGGCAGGCAATGAGCACATCGATTACGGGAATTCGAGGGCCGGCATTTGTTTTCGATAGGGGATCTGAACACGGTGGCAGCCATCGTTGCCTTCGTCGCCACGGTGCTCGTTGTTGCGCTGTTGTTGCCGTTGGCGCCGCGCCTTGGATTGATCGATTTGCCGCAAGGCCGCAAGGATCACATGCATCCGACCCCGGTGGTCGGTGGCATCGCGATGCTCACCGGCAGTGCAACGGCAATGTTGTTCGTTCCCGGGGAAAGCCCTTCGCTGTGGGCATTCATGTCCGCGGCTTGCGTGATCGTGGCCGTCGGCATCTACGACGACCGCCACGACCTGCGCTGGTTCTGGCGATTGGGCGTGCAGATCCTTGCGGCGCTGTTTGTGGTGTATTGGGGCGGGGTGCGCGTGCAGCAGGTGGGGCCGTTGCTCGGCGTGCAGTCGACGGGCTTGGGTTTCCTGTCGGTACCATTCACGGTGTTCGCCACCGTCGGTTTGATCAATGCGATGAACATGATCGATGGTTGCGACGGGCTGGCGGGTTCGCTGGCATTCGCCGCATTGGCGATGTTGTGCGCTGCCGCCATGTACGCAGGCAACTTGCTGTTGGCCGACCGCACGCTGGTGGTGGCGGCCGCTGTTGCGGGCTTCCTGCTATGGAACCTGCGCTTCCCTTGGCGTGGCCGCGCGCGTACCTTCATGGGCGACGCCGGTAGCGGCTTCCTCGGGCTGGTGATTGCCTGGGTGGCATTTCGCCTGACCCAGAACCCGGGGCACCCGGTCAGTCCCGTGCTTGCGCTTTGGTTGCTGCCGATCCCGGTGATGGATTGCCTGTCGCTGATCGTTCGCCGACTGCAGGAGAAGCGTTCGCCGTTCGCCGCAGGTCGCGACCACATCCACCACCTGATGGCTGATGCGGGTTACAGCCCGATGCAGGTCGTGTTGTCGTTGACGTCGTTCAGCCTGCTGGTCGGGTTGCTGGCGGCGATCAGCATGCGAATCGACGTGCCGGATCATGTCTTGTTCGGCGCTTACCTGGCGATGTGTGTGGGTTGGTACTTGCTGACCCGTCGTCGCGAGCGAGCCGTCCGTTTCTTCGTTGCCTTGCGAGGCGCGCGCCGCGCCGCGGAGACCACCGAAGTCACGGAATCAGGATCCTAGGCGACTTACTCCAGCTGCTCTCGCGCATACGTCGCATCCAGCGCTTCCATCGCGTCCAGCGGCTTGCACTTGGCAGCCTTCTCGTAGGCTGCAGCTGCCGCGTCTTCGTTCTTGTTCTCGTCCAGCAGCAACAGCACATTGCCGTGTTCGACATGGGCGATGGGCGAGGCTGGGGTCAGTTTCAGCGCTTCCTTGATGTGCTTCTCGGCCTCTGCAGCCTTGGCGCCATAAGTCAGGCCGCCGATCATCGCGCCGATCTTGTTGATGATCTCGGCGTGGTACAGCGCCAGCGCGGTATGCGCTTCGGCATGCTTGGGTTCCAGTTTCAGCGTGGCATCGAGCGAGGCGCGTACCTTGCCCGCGATGCCCATCTTCAGCGCCTTGCCGATGCTCAGGCCCTGGCTGTAGCGGCCCAGCGCGAAGGCGTGGCGGTAATGGCAGTTGGCTTCATCCGGCAGCGCCTTGATCGCGGCTTCGGCAAGCTTGCCAGCTTGCTCGTAGCGCTTGAGTTGTTCGGCTTCGTCGTCGACCAGATACGTCGTGTGGATGCCGATCGCCTTCACCGCGACCGAGGCGCCAATCGGGCCGAGTTTCTCGCCGGCATCGAACGCGGCCTTGAAGTCGCCGTGGTGGAAGGCGCGCCATGCGTCCTGCAACGCTTCGGCCAATGCATCGGCATCGAGCTTGGGCGCGGCCTTGCCGGCGGCCTTCAGTAGCGCGGCGGCGCGCTTGGCATCGGGGAAGGGTTCGCAGTCGCCGGCATGCAGCTTGGGCCAGGCTTTCTTCAACGCGTCGTCAGCGTAGGCATAGGCCTTGGCATCGTGCGGAAAAGCGGCCCAGTTGGATTTGGCTGCCATGCGGATTCCCCTCGGTCGTCGATGTCGTAGGCGTCCAGCATCCCGCCATGCGCGTGCGCTGGCAAGGGGGATCGGTAGTGTGTTTGCTCGACAGGGCGACGGCAGGCTATGCGTATCGAATACCCCCTCGTCACCTACGGAGCCTGTCATGGCCGCCATCAAGAAGAAGCCGACCCGCAAGCCGAAAGCCGCCGCGCTTGAACCGACCCCACGCCACCTCTGGCTGGCGTCGCTCGGCATGCTGGTCGCTGCCCGCCGCGAATCCAAGGCTGCCGTGCAGCGTGCGACCAGCAAGGTCGAGAACACCGTCGCCGATGCGCGCTACGCGATCCGTCGTGCCGAAGCCGACCTGCGTGCCGGCGTCGATGGCGTGCGCAGTCAGGTTGAGCCGAAAGTGCAGAAGTTCAGCCACGACGTGGAGGCGCGTCTGGCGCCGATCGTCGCCAAGCTGGGCCTGAAGCCCAAGGCCAAGCGTGCGCCGCGCAAGGCCCGCAAGACGGCCGTCAAGACCACCCGCCGTGTCGTGCGCAAGCCGGCCAGGCAGGTTGCGAAGAAGGCCGCGAAGTAATTCCACCGATCTCCTGTCGGTGTTACGGCAACGCCCCGCATTGCGGGGCGTTGCCGTTTGCGGCATGCGCGAATCGTGCGGGCGGACTGCGCCTGCGGGATGCGATCAATCGAGGTAGGCGCGGGTCAGCGTGTTCAGGTGCACGCGTTCGGCATCGCGCAGGAACGGCGCGATCAGCATCATCACCTGGACGATGCCGTCGCGGATCGAGGTGCGCTCGTCCTTGTCGCCACGGGCCGCTGCGTAGTTGAGCCAGAATGTGGCGATCACCAGGATATTGGTGGCCGCAGCGTCCACTTCATCGGCCGACGCGCGCATTACTTCGGCTTGTACCAGGCCGCGCATGACCTGGTGGGCCTGTTCGTCCGCGCGTTTGAGGATGCGCGCGAAGCGCATGCGCAGGCGGCGGTTGCGGGTCAGGATGTCGACCAGGTCGCGGTACAGGAAGCGGTAGTCCCAGATGCACTCGAACACCAGGTGCAGCTGTAGCCACACGTCCTCCAGCCCGGGCAGGCGGCCTTCCGGTGCGGTCAGGGCGGTATCCATGCGCTGTTCGTAACCGCCGAACAGCTGCTCGATGATGTCGTCCTTGTTGCGGAAGTGGTAGTACAGGTTGCCCGGGCTGATCTCCAGCTCATCGGCGATATGGTTCGTGGTGACGTTGGGCTCGCCCTGCGCGTTGAACATCGCGAGTGACGCATCCAGGATGCGCTGGCGGGTTTGGCGGGCCATCGTCGCCTCGCTTACGCGGTGAGTTTCTTGACCAGGTCGACGTACTTCTTCATCGCATCGTCCTGGCCGGTGCCGGCCAGCTTGGCCCAAGCTTCGTACTTGGCAGTGCCGACGAAGTCGAAGAAACCGGGCTTCGGCCCGCTGACGTCGCCCTCGGCACCTTGCTTGTACAGGGCGTACAGACGCAGCAGGGTGTCGTTGTCCGGGCGCTCGGCCAGCGCGTGCACATCCTTGGCAGCCTGCTCGAACTTGGCCTTGAGATCGGACATCGGTGTTCTCCTCCCTGTGGAGTTGGCATCAGAGCATGTGCCCCGGGAGGGGTCAATACGCAGGGGAATTGTTTGATGGCGCGGCCTCTGGCAACGTAGCGTCTACAGGGCGCGTGTCGTGCCTGCAAACATCTGGAAGGGGAAGCGCGCATGAGCTATTTCGTGACCGGCGGCACCGGGTTCCTGGGCCGTTTCCTGATCGGCAACCTGCTCAAGCGCAAGGGCGCGATCTACGTGCTGGTGCGCAAGGAGTCGATGAAGAAATTCGAGGCCCTTGCGAAGAAGCAGGGTTGGGACGCCAGCCGGGTCATCGCGGTAGCCGGCGACATGACCGCGCCGAAATGCGGTTTGACGCCGTCGCAGGTTCGCACGCTGTCGGCGAAGAAGATCCAGCATTTCTTCCATCTCGCCGCGATCTACGATCTCACCGCCAGCGCGGAGGAGCAGCGTGCGGCCAATATCGACGGCACCCAACACGCGCTGGATCTCGCGGCGGCGCTGAAGGTGGGCTGCTTCCACCACACCAGTTCGATCGCCGCCGCCGGCCTGTACCCGGGCGTGTTCCGCGAGGACATGTTCGAGGAAGCCGAGGGGCTGGACGATCCCTACCTGCGTACCAAGCACGATTCCGAAGGACTGGTGCGCGACGAAAAGCGCATCAAGTGGCGCATCTATCGCCCGGGCATGGTGGTGGGCCATTCGCAGACCGGCGAAATGGACAAGATCGACGGCCCGTACTACTTCTTCACCTTCCTCAAGAAGCTGCGCGAGATGTTGCCGCCGTGGATGCCGACGCTGGGCATCGAGGGCGGGCGCATCAACGTGGTGCCGGTGGATTTCGTCGTCGATGCGATGGACCACATCGCGCACAAACCGAAGCTCGATGGCCATACTTTCCACCTGACCGATCCGGAACCGATGCGTGTTGGCGAGGTGCTGAACACCTTCGCTCGCGCCGGCCACGCGCCGGAAATGACCATGCGCATCGATGCGCGCATGTTCGCCTTCGTGCCGGGCGGGATCCGCATGGCGGTCGGCAACCTGCCACCGGTCAAGCGCTTCGTCGGCATGCTGCTACGCGACTTCAAGATCCCCAAGGAGGTGCTGAAGTTCATCACCTATCCGACCCGTTTCGACAACCGCGAAACCGAGCGCGCGCTGAAGGGCAGCGGGATCAAGGTGCCGGCGCTGGAGACCTACGCCTGGCGCCTGTGGGATTACTGGGAACGCCACCTGGATCCGGATCTGTTCATCGACCGCACGTTGAAGGGCAAGGTGCGCAACAAGGTGGTGGTGATCACCGGCGGTTCCTCTGGCATCGGCTTGGCAACTGCGCAGAAGGTGGCCGCTGCCGGTGCCATCACCATCATCGTGGCGCGTGGCGAGGAAGAACTGTTCAAGGTGCGAGACGAAATGAAGGCGACGGGCGGCAAGGTGTTTGCCTACACCGCGGACCTGGCAGAAATGGCTAGCTGCGATGCATTGGTGAAGCAGGTCCTCGAAGCGCACGGCCATGTCGATATCCTGATCAACAACGCCGGTCGTTCGATTCGCCGTTCGATCGAGGCCAGCTACGACCGCTTCCATGATTTCGAACGCACCATGCAGCTGAATTACTTCGGTTGCATCCGCCTGATCATGGGCTTCATGCCGACCATGACCCATCGCCGCAAGGGCCACATCATCAACATCAGCTCGATCGGCGTGCTGGCCAATTCACCGCGCTTTTCCGCCTACGTGGCGTCCAAGGCCGCGCTGGATGCCTTCAGCCGCTGCGCGCAGGGCGAGCTCTCGGGCAAGGGCATCAGCTTCACCACCATCAACATGCCGCTGGTGAAGACGCCGATGATCGCGCCAACCAAGATGTACGACAGCGTGCCCACGCTCAGCCCGGATGAGGCCGCCGACCTGCTGGTCAAGGCCATCATCGAGAAGCCAAGCCGTATCGCGACTCGCCTGGGCATCTTCAGTGCGTTGGTCAACGCGGTCGCGCCGAAGGCGTACGAAGTGGTGATGAACACCGCGTTCGAACTGTTCCCGGATTCCGCCGCGGCCAAGGGCGACAAGGCTGCGCTCAAGGGCGAGGCGCAGCCGAGCAACGAGCAAATCGCGTTCGCCTCGCTGATGCGCGGGGTGCATTGGTAATCAGGTGATTCCGATGCGCGATGCCAGTTGGCATCGCGCATCGGTCGATCGACTCAGTACGATCGACACTGCTTGAACCGTACCGGCTTCTCGCTGCCTTGCGGCGGCTGTAACTGCACGCGCGACGGGGCGAGCTCTGGATAGCGTTCCAGTAGCGGGCAGAGCGCGCTGCTGGGATCCGCCGCTTCCGATGCCAGATAGACCAGCAGGGTCGATTGCGTCGACCAGACTGCGCGGTCAACGCCGGGCAAGGTGGAGATCGCGTTTGCGGTTTCGCTGCGCCGTCGTTCCAGTATTGCCGGGTCGGAAGGAACGGCTTGCTGTTCGGCGGTTGTGGTCGAGGCTGTCGTGGCGGGCGCGGATCTGGCTGCAGTAGCCGTCACGCTCCCATCGACTGCCGCCTCCGTCGAGGGGGGCTGTATGCCTTGCACGAGCATCCAGGTGACCGCTGCCAAGACCGCCGCGCCCGACCAGGCAATCGTCGCGTTTTTCTTCTCGGTTTGAAGGCCCGCCTGGTGCGAGATGTCGTCGTCGATGAAGGGCTTCACCTCTGGCCACAGGGTTGCACCGTCGATGAGTTCCACGTGCTGGCGCTTGGCGACACGTTTTGCCTCTTCGTCGAAACGGCCGGGGGTTACCACGATGGCCATGTCCGCGCCGCGCAATTCTGCTGATTTCCCCAGCCCCAGGATCGGTTGCGTACCAACCACGGAAGCGTTGCCGTATTTGCACGACAACAACGTGAGTTGCCCATCCCGGCGCAGGAGGATGTCGCCGCCATCGGTGGGCAGGCCGTCCGCGGGGCCATCCTTGTCGCGAACGGTCTGGTATCCACGCGCATGCATGGCCTGCAAAACCAGTTTGGCGAAATCCCGCCAACGCAAACCCGCCAGGTGCGCGAGGCCCAGCTTCAATTCGTTGCTGTTTGCCGGCTGTTTTCGCAGCAGGACATTGGCGGCAAGACCCGCCAGCACGAACACGATCAGGGCGATCAGGAACGAAAACATGCTGCCGTCCAGTGGCGAGTCCGATACGGGAACTATAGTCTCGAACGCGACTTGGCGATGAGACCAGCCAACACTGCAGGCAAAAAAATGCCCGCCAGTCCGAATTCGCAGGGGGAGGGGAGCTAGCGAAACGGCGGACTGACGGGACTTGGGCGGTGCTTATTCGTCGGAAGACTTGGACGCGCGCTTGCTGGTGGCCTTCTTCGCGGTTGCGCGCTTGGCGGGCGCCTTCTTGGCGGCGACTTTGCGCGGGGCCTTGGCGGCCTTCGGTGCGGCGCCGCCGTTGGCCTTGCGCAGTTCCTCGGTCAGGCGTTCGACGCGCGCGGTGAGCGCGTTGAGATCGTCGCGGCCGGGCACGCCAAGCTTGACCAGCGCGCGCTGCACGCGTTCCTCGAACACCTTCTCCAGCTTGTCCCAGGTGTCGACGGCGCGCTCGCGGGCCTGGCCGACCTTGCCTTCGACCGCATCGCGGACGAAATCGGCGCGGGCGCCGGTGAACTTACGCGCGGTCTGCTCCAGCGACAGGCCGTCGCGGACCAGGCTTTCGAACAGCTTGCTGCCTTCGGCCTGCGCGCGGTTGAACGCACCCATGCCGGCCAGCCAGATCTGCTGCGCGGATTCGGTGATCGACTTGCCCAGGCGCTCGGCCTGCGCCTTGCTGTCCTTCGCGGCGCCGGCGGACTTCTTGTTTGCGGTTTTCTTCAGCTTGGCCATGTGCCCTCCAACGGGCGCAACGAGAATGGATTGCGAAGCAGAATGGCGTTCTTGTCTAGAGCATTCACACCATGCGACGGGATTGCGTGCGACGTCTTTTGTGCAGCGAATGTTCGATGTCGTCGAGCGCACGGCCAAGCACGGCGGTGGTTTCCGTATTGCGCGCCGAAGGCGGCAAATGGGCCAGGATCGAACGCGGCCGATCGGCGATCACGTCCTCGCGCAGGGTGATGCCGTGGCGCGCCAGCACCGGCGCCAGCACCTCGCGGCGGTTGCGCAGGTCGGCCAGGGTGTTGCGGTAGGCGAGTTGCGAAATGCGCCGGCGTGCGGCGAAGCTGAAAACGTTGGTGTAAAACAGTTCGCGGTCGGCGGCATTGGGCTCGAACACCAGCTGGTCGATGTCCGGATACTGCTGCGCATAACGCGCCAGGCCGACCTGCATGCGCGACTGCAGCATCGTGCGCAGGGTCTGCGAGAGCACGCCGGGTAGGCCGCCCTCGGCGATGCGGCGGTCACTGAAACGGTGCGATTCCGCTTCGGTATCCGCATCGTTGCCGGGGTTGAACGGCACCAGCGGGTTGATGCCGAGCATCAGGTCGACATCGCGGTCCAGCACCACCGAGGCATGCATTGTGCGGCGTAGCGCACCATCGACGAAATGCCGCCCGCGCCCGCTCTTGTCGAAAATTTCGACCGGCGGGTACAGGCCGGGCAGGGCGGCGCTGGCCTGCACCGCCTGCGAGATCGGCACGTCGTCCCAGCCTTCATCGCCGAAGCGCACCGCCTCGCCGCTGTCCAGGTCCACGCCGATCACGTACAGCGGGCGCGACAGCTTGCGGAAATCGTTGCTGCGGCCACGGCGGCTGAACACGTCGCGCAGGAAGCGTTCGACCTCGGCGTTGTCGAACAGGCCGGTTGGCACCAGGCCGCCGATGCGAGTGACCAGATCCGACCAGCGCGAATCGCCGCGGCCGAACCACAGGTCGTGGGTGAGCTTGGCAGCCAGGCGTGGAATCGACGCCGCCCGACGCACGTATTCCAGCAGCGCCGGGCGCAGGAAGGTTTCCGGACGGAAGGTCACATCCTGGCTGTCGCCGCTGATGAAGATGCGGCACAACTCGGCGGTGTCCATGCGGTTGGCCAATCCAGCGGCGAAGAACGCGCCGGAGCTGACGCCCACATAACAGTCCAGCCGGGTCAGGTCGAGGCCGTCGCAGGCCTCATCGAGTGCGCGCAACGCACCCAGTTCGTACATCGCGCCGATCGGGCCGCCACCGGCGATGGCCAGGCCGATGCGCGGCGCACCACCACGATTTGGACGGGAGTGTTCGGCGGCGTGCAATGACAGCATGCAAGGGACTCGTGCGGGACGCGGCCGAGTGTAGCGGAGCGCTACCGAGTATTGCGTCGATTCGCCCGGCTGCCGACACTTCATGCATGCCTGCCAGTCGCGAACACGCCAAGCCCGACCCGAGCGTGCGCCTTGCACGGCGCCTGACCTGCCACCAGGCGCTGTACGACCCGGTGCGCGAGCCGCGCAATGCCTTGCGCTGGCTCAAGCCGTTGCAAGCCTGGCAGGCGCAACGGCTGGAACGCAGTTTTGCGGGT
This sequence comes from Thermomonas sp. HDW16, assembly GCF_011302915.1. Classification (NCBI taxonomy): domain Bacteria; kingdom Pseudomonadati; phylum Pseudomonadota; class Gammaproteobacteria; order Lysobacterales; family Lysobacteraceae; genus Thermomonas; species Thermomonas sp. HDW16. The sequence continues at coordinate 1,554,909 of NZ_CP049872.1, forward strand.
TTCCTGCAGGATCCGGCGCGGCGGCCGGCGGCACGCTTCTTCCTCACCGATGTGTATGGCGACCACGATTTCACACGTCGTGATGCCGACATCGCGCGGGTGATCCCGATGATGCAGACGTTGCTGCCGGCGGCGTTGCTGAAGACAGTGGCGGACGGCATCGAGCTGGGCGCCCTGACCCACGCGTTCGACCTACGCATGGCCGAAGCCCTGCAAGCGTTGGCGGGTCGCCGTCGCGCCATCGACGCGGATTTGTACGCGCGCGCGTATCGCGAGGTCGGCCTGCCGCGGCTGCGCATGCGCCAGATCGCCGTGATTGCCGAGGTGGGGGAAGGGCTTGCCGCCGCATTGCGGATGCCGGGCGTCGGCATGCTGCTCAAGCTGTCGCGATTACCGGCGAAGGCGGCCGGGCTTGGTGAACTGCAGGTGTTCCTGGAACGCGGTTTTGCCGCCTTCGCCGACCTTGGCGATGCACAGGCCTTCCTGGCCGATATCCGCCGCAACGAAACCCGGGTGATGCAGCGCCTGTTCGCGGGGGTTGCGGACCCGTTCGGCGGCTGAGTTCAGCGCGCACCGAACAGCAACAGCGCAGCCAGTGCCGCGGCCAGCAGGATCGCCGTGATCAGCAGCCATGGCATGCGCTGCAGCCAGGATTTGCGGGGGACGCTGGGAGCTTCGTCCGCATTGTCGGCAAATGCCGCGCGCAGCCGTGCGCTGGGCGAAGGGCCGGGAACCGGCGGTGGCGGGCCCTCCACCACGAACCGGTGCTGTACATCGAACGCGATCTGGTCGCCGGCATGCAGTGCAGCCTCGCGAACGCGCTGGCCGTTGACCAGGACGTCGGCATCGGCATCGCGCAACACGGCTTGCCCGTTCACCGCTTCGACCAAGGCGTGGCGTTCGGCGATGCCGGGGCCTTCGATGCGGATGTCGGCATCCTGCGCACGACCGATCCTGCGTGGCTTGTCCAAGCTGATGCTGCGGCCGTGGTGGGTGCCGCCCACGCCACGCAGAACCAGGCGCAGGTTGCCGATCGGATCGCGCTGGCCGCTATCGGCAGGCGGCAGCGTGCGGCCGTCGTTGGCGGCGGTCAACAGCAGCTCGTTGCCGTCGACGTGGATGCTGTCGCCGGCGCGCAGCATCGCCACGTGCTGCACCGGACGGCCATTCACATGCACGCCACGCAGTTCGTCGGCCACCGTCATCCAGATGCCGCGGCGGTCGTTGCACAACTGCAGCAGCCACGACTGCTGGTCATCCACCGGGCCAAGTCCGGTGGGCAGCCGCCCAAGCGCATGCACGCCCGCGCCAAGTGGCAGATCGGCTTGGTCGCCATCGCAGAATCGCAGACGCAGTTCGTTCATTGGCGGGAATCTAGCACGCCATCCAAGGCTGGTTGGCTGCTGCGAGGCGGGGCACAATGCGGCACCGTCCGACACATGCCACGCCCATGTCCCGCATCGACATCCGCCACCCCCATTCGCTGCCCAAGCCCAAGGCCCGCAAGGCGATCGAGGAAGTGGCAAAGAAGCTCGCCGAGAAGTTCGACATGGATTACGACTGGGACGGCGACACGCTGAACTTCTCGCGCTCGGGCGTGGAGGGCGCGATCGAGTTGGCAGCGAAGGACCTGCATGTCCACGCCAAACTCGGTTTCCTGACCGCGATGTTCAAGGATCCGATCGAGAGCGAGATCAAGCGCGTGCTGAAAGAGAAGTTCTGACCCGCTGGCGCTTCCAGACCCTCCAGCCTAGCAGCAATGCGGCGATGCCGGCATATAGCGCCGGTTCGCGGATGTCGGATTTGACCAGCCACCAGAAATGCAGCACCGCCAGCACGGCCACGGCATAGACCAGCTTGTGCAGGCGTGCCCAGTTGCGGCCAAGCCGCTTGATCCAGCCAGTCGTGGACGTGATCGCCAGCGGCACCAGCAGCAACCACGCGATGAAGCCCACGGTGATGTACGGGCGCTTCGCGATGTCTTCGAATACTTGCGTCCAGTAGCCGCGCAGATCCAGGCCCAGGTAGGCAGCGAAATGCAGACTGGCGTAGGCGAAGGCGTACAGGCCAAGCATGCGCCGGAAACGCACCAGTACATTCCAGCCGGTCAGCTGGCGCAGTGGGGTGATCGCTAGCGTCAGCATCAGGAAGCGCAGTGCCCACAGGCCAAGCGTATGTTCGATCTCGGCGACGGGATCCGCGCCCAGCACGTTGCTGCCGGTTTTCGCCACGCTCCACATCTGCCATAGCAGGATCGCCAGGGGCGTCAGCGCGGCGAGGTGGACGATGCCTTTCGGAAGCGTCAACGAGCGCATGCGGGGTGGGCCAGCCTTTGAGCGGCCTTCGACGACATGGATGTCGTCGAAGAGCCTACATGGACGTATTCACAGCGTGTCGCGCAAAGGCTGGCCCACCCCGCATGCGCGAAGCGAAGCGCCATCAAAACCACTTCTTCAAATCCATGCCCGCATACAGCGATGCCACTTGGGCGGCATAACCATTGAACGGCAGGGTGGGAATGCGTTCTGCGAACAGCTTGCTGGCACTGCCGGCGATCCGGCGTTCGGTCTTCTGGCTCCAGCGCGGATGATCCACCGCCGGGTTTACGTTGGAAAAGAAGCCGTATTCCGAAGCCTGCGACATGTTCCAGCTGGTCTTGGGCATGTTCTCGACGAAGGTGATCGAGATGATCGACTTGATCCCCTTGAAGCCGTATTTCCACGGCACGATCAGCCGCAGTGGCGCGCCGTTCTGCTGCGGCAACGGCTTGCCGTACAGGCCAGTGGCGAGCAGGGTGAGCGGGTGCATGGCTTCGTCGATGCGCAGGCCCTCGCGGTACGGCCAGTCCAGCACGTCGGCGCGCACGCCCGGCATCTGTCGTGGATCGGCCAGGCTGGTGAAGGCGACGTACTTCGCCTTCGAGGTCGGTTCGAAGCGCTTCAGCACATCGCCCAATGGCACGCCCAGCCACGGGATCACCATCGACCAGCCTTCCACGCAGCGCATCCGGTAGATGCGTTCCTGCGGCGTAAATCCTTTCAGCAAGTCGTCCAGCGAGAGCTTGCCGGGCTTGGCGCAGTGTCCACCCACCGCAACCGTCCATGGTGAGGTTCGTAGCGTCTTTGCGGCGTTCGACGGATCGTCCTTGTTGGTGCCGAACTCGTAGAAATTGTTGTAGCTGGTGGCATCCAGCTCGCGGGTCTGTTCCTCCGCGGTGCGGAAGCCCGATTTGGCCTGTTCCGGCGTCACCACCACGTTCGACGGCGGCGGCGCGGCTTCGGAGCAGCCGGCCATGCCCAGTGCGGGCAGCAGGCCTAGTGCCGCCAGCACCCGGCGGCGGTCGCGATAGACGGCCTCGTCGGTTACCAGGTCGGCGGGGATGCGGAGTGCATCGCGCTGTTTCATCGGAATCTCCGGGCAGGTCTGCAGCATAGAGTGCTTTGCGCGACAAAAGTTGCAGCTGAAAGCACCATTCCGGCTCGTGCTGCGCTGCGGCATACTGCGGTAAATCCCTTGGAGCCGCCCCGATGTCGCGTGCCTACAACTTCAGCCCCGGTCCCGCCGCGTTGCCGGAAGCCGTCCTGCGCCAGGCGCAGGCGGAGATGCTGGAGTATCGCGATGCCGGCGCGTCCATCGTCGAGATCAGCCATCGCGGGCCGGAATTCCTGGAGGTCGCGCGCCGTACCGAGGCCGACCTGCGCACCCTGCTGTCGATCCCCGACGACTACGCGGTGATCTTCACCGCCGGCGGCGCCACCACGGTGCAGGCGCTGCTGCCGCTTAACTTCGCCGCCCCCGGGCAGGCGGCCGATTACGTGGTCACCGGTCACTGGGGCAAGACTGCGCTCAAGCAGGTCGCGCCGGTGATCGATGCGCGCATCGCCGCCAGCAGCGAGGGCGGCGGTTTCCGCGACATCCCGTCGCGGGCGAAGTGGATGCTGTCCGCTGATGCGGCGTATGTGCATGTCACCGCGAACGAAACGATCCATGGCGTCGAATTCCGCGACATTCCGTCGGTGGGCGATGTCCCGCTGATCGCCGATTTCAGCAGCTCGATCGCCTCGGAACCGCTGGATATTTCGCGTTTCGGCGCGATCTACGCCGGTGCGCAGAAGAACCTGGGGCCGGTCGGCATCGCCGTGCTGATCGTGCGTCGCGACCTCTTGCAGCGTGCCGGCCAACCGCGCGCGCCGATCTTCGACTATCGCGCCCAGCTCGAAGCCGAATCCATGCTCAATACACCGCCCAGCTGGAACTGGTACATGCTCGGGCTGACCGTGAAGTGGATGCTGGACGAAGGCGGCGTGGCCGAATTCGCCGCGCAGAACGCGCGCAAGGCCGCGCTGCTGTATGCGGCCATCGACGGTTCCGGCGGCTTCTATCGCAACGAAGTGGCGACTGACGCTCGATCGCGCATGAACGTGCCGTTCTTCCTGCACGACGAATCGCTGAACGATGCCTTCCTTGCGCAGGCGCGCGAAGCCGGGTTGATCTCGCTCAAGGGTCACCGCGTGCTGGGCGGCATGCGCGCCTCGATCTACAACGCGATGCCGGAAGCCGGGGTGCAGGCGTTGGCCGATTTCATGAAGGATTTCCAGCAGCGAAATGGCTAAGAAAGCAGACAAACAAGCGCAACAGAAGCAGGCGCAGCCGCCCGAGGCCAAGCCCGATCTTGCGCAAGTGCGCGAACAGATCGACGGCATTGACCGTCGCATCCAGGAGCTGATCGCCGAACGCGCCAATTGGGCGCACCAGGTCGGCAAGGCCAAGGGCAAGCTGGCGGCGGCGGTGGATTACTACCGCCCGGAACGCGAAGCACAGGTGTTGCGCCGCGTGGTGGATCGCAACGACGGCCCGCTGGCTGACGACGTGCTGGTGCGGTTGTTCCGCGAAATCATGTCGGCTTGCCTCGCCCAGCAGGAGCCGCTGAAGATCGGCTACCTCGGGCCGGAAGGCACGTTCAGCCAGCAGGCGGTTCACAAACATTTCGGCCATTCCGCGCACGGCCTGCCGCTGGCCAGCATCGAGGAAGTGTTCCAGGAAGTCGCCGCCGGTCATGCCGATTTCGGCGTGGTGCCGGTGGAAAATTCCGGGCAGGGCACCATCCAGGTCACGCTCGACCTGTTCCTGACTTCGCCGCTCAAGATCTGCGGCGAAGTCGAACTGCGCGTGCACCAGCATCTGCTGTCGCGCAGCGGCCGCATCGAAGACATCGAGCGGATCTATTCGCACCCGATGTCGCTGGCGCAATGCGGCGGCTGGTTGCGCGAGCACCTGCCGAAGGCGGAGAAGATCCCCGTTTCCAGCAATGCCGAAGCCGCGCGCCGCGCGCGCAATGCGGACGATGCCGCGGCGATTGCCGGCGAATCCGCCGGTCATGTGTACGGGCTGAAGAAGATCGCGGGCCCCATCGAGGATCGCAGCGACAACACCACGCGCTTCCTGGTGCTGGGCCGCGAATCGTTCCCGCCATCCGGTCACGACCGCACCTCGTTGCTGGTGTTCATCCGCGATCGTCCCGGTGCGCTGTACGGCGTGCTGGAACCGTTGGCGCGGCGCGGCATCAGCATGAACCGGATCGAGTCGCGGCCCGCGCACGGCCACTTGTGGCAGTACGCGTTTTTCATCGACGTCGCCGGCCATTGCGAGGAATCGCCGCTGAAAGACGCGCTGGCCGAAGTCGCCGAGAAGGGCGATGAAGTGCGCGTGCTGGGTTCCTATCCCGTCGCGATCCTCTGAACATGGTCGATTTCGAAACCCTCGCGCGCCCCGGCGTCCGCGGCCTGCGCGCTTACGATCCCGGTCACGACCTGGTCGCCTTGCGTCGCCGCTACGTCGAAGCGCAACTGGTCGAACTCGGTTCGAACGAGAATCCGTACGGCGCCAGCCCGAAAGCGAAGCAGGCCATCGTCGATGCGTTGGCCGGCATCCACATCTATCCGGATCCGCTGGGCGGCGACCTCAAGCGCGCGCTGGCGGCGCACCACGGCATCGCGACCGCGAACCTGTTGCTCGGCAACGGCTCGCATGAATTGCTGATGCAGTTCGCGCAGGTGTTTGCGGGGCCGGGCGATGAGGTCGTGGCCTCGAAATTCGGCTTCGCGGTGTACGCGCTGGCGGCGCAAGCTGCAGGCGCGGAGTTGCGGTTGGCGCCGGCGTTGTCGCGCGAACATGCGATGCCGCGTGGTCATGACTTGGCAGCGGTGCTGGAAGCGATCGGCCCGCGCACAAAGCTGGTCTACCTGGCCAATCCGAACAACCCGACCGGCACCTGGTTCGGCGCGGATCTGTTCGCCGATTTCGTGGCGCGCGTGCCTGAGCAGGTGATCGTGGTGGTGGACGAGGCCTATGCCGAGTTCGTCGATGCCGCCGATTTTGCGTCCGCGTTGCCGCTGGTTGCGCGGCATCCCAACCTGGTCGTGACTCGCACTTTCAGCAAGGCCTATGCATTGGCTGGCCTGCGCGTGGGTTACGCGGTGGCGCACCCGCAGCTGATCGCGGTGATGGAGCGCGTGCGCGAGAGTTTCAACGTCAATGCGCTGGGCCTGGCGGCGGCGGAAGCCGCGCTGTCCGATGCAGGACACCTGCAGGCATCCGTCGCCGGCAACACGGCGCAACGCGTGGCCTTGGCCGATGCGTTGCGTGCGCGCGGCTTGAAGGTATCGCCATCGCAAACCAATTTCCTGCTGGTGGAATTCGGCGACGATGCCGGGCGCATCGAAGCCGCATTGGTTTCGCGCGGCGTGGTGCTGCGGCCGATGGGCGGCTATGGGTTGGGCGAATGCCTGCGCATCACCGTTGGCACTGAAGCGGAGAATGCACGGCTGCTTGCGGTACTCGACGAGGTGATGGCGTGAGCGCCGACTGGATCGCTTCGCGTGGTGGCCCGCTACACGGTGAACTGCTGGTGCCGGGCGACAAGTCGGTCAGCCACCGCGCGATCATGTTCGGCGCGCTCGCCGAAGGCGTGACTCGCATCGATGGCTTCCTGGAAGGCGAGGACACCCGCGCCACCGCCGCGATCTTCCGCCAGCTGGGCGTGCGCATCGAGGCACCCAGCGATGGCGTGCGCATCGTGCATGGCGTCGGCTTGCATGGATTGCAGCCCACTGACGAAGCATTGGACTGCGGCAACGCCGGTACCGCGATGCGCCTGCTCGCCGGCCTGCTTGCTGGGCAGCGTTTCGACAGCACTTTGGTCGGTGATGAATCCCTGAGCAAGCGGCCGATGCGGCGGGTGATCGATCCGCTGGCGGCGATGGGCGCGATGATCGAATCGAATGACGGCAGTGCGCCACTACGTATCCGTGGCGGGCAAGCCTTGCATGGCGTCGACGCCACGTTGCCGGTGGCGAGCGCGCAGTTGAAATCCGCCTTGCTGCTCGCGGGCCTGTATGCGGAAGGCGAAACCCGCGTGCATGAGCCGCATCCCACCCGCGATTACACCGAACGCATGCTCACCGCGTTCGGCGTGCCTTGCGAGTTCGCGCCCGGCTTCGCCGCCGTGCGCGGCGGGGAGACGCTGCACGCGACCGATGTCAGCGTGCCGGCGGATTTTTCCTCGGCCGCGTTCTTCATCGTCGCCGCGAGCCTTGTGCCGGGCTCTGAACTGCTGCTGCGCCGGGTCGGCATGAACCCGCGCCGCACCGGCCTGTTGCAAGTGTTGCGTCTGATGGGCGCGGACATCGTCGAGGAAAACGCGGGCGAGCAGGGTGGCGAACCCGTGGCCGACCTGCGCGTACGGCATGCACCACTGCACGGCATCGAAGTGCCTGTCGAACACGTGCCGGACATGATCGATGAATTCCCGGTGTTGTTCGTCGCGGCGGCCTGCGCAACAGGTGCGACCGTGGTGCGAGGTGCTGCGGAATTGCGGGTCAAGGAATCCGACCGCATCGCGACCATGGCCACCGGCCTGCGTGCGCTTGGCATCAAGGTCGATGAAACGCCGGACGGCGCGACCATCCACGGCGGTTCCTTGCATGGTGGCAGCGTCGAATCGCACGGCGACCATCGCATCGCGATGGCATTCGCGGTGGCCGCGCAATTGGCCGATGGTGAAGTACGGATCGGCGAGATCGCCAACGTGGCGACTTCGTTCCCCGGCTTCGATGCACTGGCCTGCCGTATCGGAATGGAACTGCGTGCCGGCTAGCGCTTTCCAGTGCCGATGAAACGCAGGATTTCGTCCAGGACTCGTGGTTCGCGCTGCGGGGCATACAAGGCTGCAAGCGGGGCGATATGGCCGGCACCCTCCAGCATCAGCAGCCTGACGCTGCCGCCAACGGCTTGCAGGCGACTGGCCAACAACTTGCTATCCAGTGCCTCGACACGTTGGTCGGCATCCCCATGCACCAGCAGGAAAGGCGGTTCGTCGCCATCGACGAAGTTGATCGCTTGCGCGTCCGCCCATTGCGTGGCCGGGCCGAAGATCGGTATCAGGTCGCCGGTCACGTCGAAATCATAAGGGCCGGACAGGCCGATCACCCCGGCCAGGTCTTGCAGCTGCATGCCTTGCGCGCGCAAGTAGCGTGCATCGGTGCCAAGCAAGGCCGCGATTTGCGCACCCGCCGAGTGGCCGGCGATGAACAAGCGCGCGGGATCGCCGCCGAAGTCGCCGGCATGCTTCTGCGCCCAGGCCACGGCCTTTGCACTATCTTCCACGAATCCCGGGAAGCCGACAGTCGGCCATGTCCGATAGTCCGCGACCAGGGTGACGATTCCGGCAGCCGCAAGCCTGTGCCCAACAAAGCGGTAATCCTGGCGACGACCACTGTCCCAGGCGCCGCCATAGAAAAACACCAGGACCGGGGCGGGCTTGTCGGTTGGCTGGGTGGGTCGATAGACGTCCAGCGATACGCCGGATCCTTGCGAATAGACGATGCTGGTATCGGGAGGCGGCAAGCCATGGTTTGCCCACAGGAATGCGGTGCGCTGGCAGCCAGTGGCGAGTAACGCGAGTACTGCCGTTGCTGCGGCGCGCAAGGCGAGCGAGCCTTGCATCACCTGCGCGCATCCGCGGCGGTTTCCGGCCATTGCTGCGGGACCTTGCGCAGCTTGGCGATGTCGTATCCCAGTGCTTCCGCCTTTTCCACCAAGGCGGCGTAGTCGGCGTCGGCGATGGTCGGGGTGCGCGCCATGATCCACAGGTAATCGCGCTTGCTGCGGGCGACCAGGGTGCGCTGGTAGTCCGGCGAAAGATCGGCGATCACGTACTCGGCCTGGATCGGCCACACGAACTGCATGCCCCATACTGCGTTGTTGCTGCCCGGCACCACGCGGCCTACCGGTTCCATGGTCTTCAACGAAGCATCGAAACTTCCCTTGCGGAAACGGAAGGTGGTGCGGATCCGTTCGCCATCGAGCCGATACGATTCCACCGCGTTGTACGCCTCCTGCTCCGGATAGGAGGGGATATGCGCGATGACGTACCAGTCGCCCATGAAACGTTGCAGGTCGACCGTGTCGACGGGCGGGATGGTGGGCGGCGCGGAGGCGCAGGCGGAAACAAGCATGGCGAGTCCCAGTGCCGCGAATGATCGCTTGCTCATGCGGCACCCTTCGCGAAACGGTAATGGGCCACCATCCATTCGCGCCCGTTGTCGTAGCCGAACAGTTCCGCGCAGGCCATCCAGAACATTCGCCAGCGTTGGAACCACAACGGCGCGGCTTCGCCATATGCGTCGCGCAACACCGACATGGTCACGTCCCGCTGCGCGTCCTGGTTTTCCAGCCAATGGTTCGCGGTGCGCTGGTAGTGGGTGCCGTCGACCAGCCAGCGGTCCTCGATCTTCAAGCTGTCCTGGAACCACAGCAGGGTGTCGGCCGCCGGCATCAGCCCGCCGGTGAAGAAGTGGCGGCCCATCCAGTTGTCATCACCGGCGGTCTCGAACGGATACAGCAAGCTGCGGTGGCAGAAGATGTGCACGAATAGCCGGCCGTCGGGGCGTAGCCAACCGCTGATTCGATCCAGCAAGGTCGCGTAGTTGCGCATGTGCTCGAACATCTCGATCGATACACAGCGGTCGAAGTTGGCAGCAGGCAGTTCCAACCGGTTCACGTCGCAGGTGAGCACGCGGACGTTGGTGAGCCCGCGCTCGCGGCAACGCGCCTCGATTAATTCACGCTGGGGACGCGAGTTGGATACCGCGGTGATGCGCGAATGGGGAAGTTTTTCCGCCATCCACAAAGTCAGCGATCCCCAGCCGCAGCCCAGCTCCAGGATGTTCTGGCCATCGATCAGCTGCGCACGTTCGCCGTAAAGCGCGAGCATCGCTTCCTCGGCCTGCGCAAGGGTTTCCTTGCCGGTCGGGTAATAGCAGCCGGAGTATTTCAACCGCGGGCCAAGGCAACGCAGGAAGAACTCCGGTGGCAATTCGTAGTGCTGGCGGTTGGCGGCATCGGTCTGGATCGCGACCGGGCTCTGCCGCAGTTCGGCGATCAACGCGGCGTTGCGGCGCGCGGCGGCATCGGGATCATCGGCGTGCTCCTCGCGCAGGCGCTGCGCACACATGCGGCGGATACCCGCGCGCAACAGGGCGTCGGGGATCAACCCACGCTCGGCCAGTCCAAGCACGCCAGGGGCAGCACGGTCGCTGGACAATTCCATGGCATCGGCGCTTGCGTTCATCGGTCCTCCTTGGGAAACCACGGGAACAACATCGGGGTAGTACGCTGGTAGCGGGCGTAGTCTTCGCCGCGCGTGCGCAGTGCTTGCGCCTCGGTGAACGGGATGCCGCTCAGCCAGCGCAGGAACATGTACATGACGATGGGGCCGGACCATGCCAGCCATGCGATCGGCGAACCGATCGCCAGCAACACATAGGCGAACCAATGCAGCCATTCGAAGAAATAGTTCGGGTGGCGCGAATAACGCCACAGCCCGATTCGGCAGGTCTTGCCGCGGTTGGCGGGGTCGGCGCGGAATTGCGCCAGCTGGCGGTCGGCGACAGCCTCACCGAAGACACAGGCGAGCCAGGTCGCGATGCCACCGACGAAGGCGGGATGCCATGTGCCGACGGGATTGGCGGCCACCGCGAGGAAGGGCAGCGAAAACAGGGTGATCAGCAGCGCCTGGAACTGGAACATAGCGAACCACTTGCGCTGGTCATCACCCCAACGCCCACGCAGTGCGCGGTAGCGGCCGTCTTCCGATTCGCTGCGCACGCGTTGCCACAGATGCAGGCCCAGGCGCAGCCCCCACAGGCCGCCAAGCACGGCCAGGATGGTGCGTGGCAGGGCGGAACCGGAGCCAGTGATCGCGATGATGATGGCGGCGCTGCCCGTGCCGAGCGACCACACCACATCGACGATGCCGGCATTGCGGTTTCGCAACTGCCAACGCCATGCGAGCGCCTGGGCAACGGCGGCCAATATCCATACCAGCAAGAGTTGTTGCCAAACGGTCATGCGCGTGCCCCGGTGGATGAATGGCGATGCCAGGTCGCGATACGCAACAGCAGTGGCAGCGACAATGCCCATCCGATCGACAGCGCAGCCAGTGCGGGCCAAGGCGGGTTCGGGAACGTCACTGCGTCGAACCCGCGTGAAGCACCAAGGTAAGCGAGTGGTCCACCAATGGCCGCGAACAGCGCGGCGATCCATGGCCGATTGGAGAACCACGCCATCGAATGGTTCAAGGTCATGGCGAATGCGCCCCAGAGCAGCACGATCCAGATCGGGGCGGGCAGTGCCGGCACGGGTGTCGCGTAGTGCAGCAATCCACTGCCTGTCATCGCGCCGTCCAGCAGCAATCCGCAGGCGAACGCGGTGAGCAGCACCCGCATATCGGCGGCGCGCTTATCGGATGCATGCCACTGCCAGGCGATGAAGAGCAGGCAGGCACACATGCCAATCCAGGCCTGGCCCCGTCCCGCGCTCCAGACCACGGCGAACCATGTCGCCTGGTAGCCCAGCAGGTTGCTCCAGAACGCCATCTCAGGCTTCCAGCAGGCCGGGCAGGTAGGAGCCGCCGCGATAGCCGGGTTTGGCCAGCAGCAGGTGGGCCACGCCGATCGAGCGCTCGCGGAAGCCGCCTTCGCAATAGGCCAGGTAGAACTCCCACATGCGCAGGAAGCGCTCGTCATAGCCTTGCGCCTGTGCTTCGTCGCGGCGCGCGAGGAAACGTTCGCGCCATTCGTGCAGGGTGCGGGCATACGAGGGGCCGAAATCCTCCAGATGCACCAACGCTAGGTCGCTGCCACGGGTCTTGGCCGCCAGCATTGCCGTGATCGACGGGATGAACGAGCCGGGGAACACGTGGCGCTTGATGAAGTCCACCGTGCGCACGGCCTGTTCGTAGCGATGGTCCTCGATGGTGATGGCCTGCACCAGGGCCAGGCCTTCCGGTTTCAGCAGGCGGCCCAGCGTGGCGAAATAGGTATCGAGGTATTGCGGACCGATCGCCTCGATCATCTCGATCGAGACCAGTTTGTCGAACTGTCCCTGCAGGTCGCGGTAGTCGGAGAGCAGTACGGTCACCCGATCCTGCAGGCCGGCTTCGGCTACGCGTTCGCAGGCCAGCGCATGTTGTTCCTTCGAGATCGTGGTGGTGGTGACGCGGCAACCATGATGGCGAGCCGCGTGTACGGCGAACCCGCCCCAACCGGTGCCGATCTCCACCACGTGGTCGTCCACGCCCAGCTTCAGTTTTTCGCAGATGCGCTCCAGCTTTCGGGTCGACGCCGCATCCAGCGAATCCTCTTCGCCGGCGTACAACGCCGAGGAATACATGAGGTCGTCGGACAGGAACAGGCGGAAGAACGCATTGCCAAGGTCGTAGTGCGCGGCGATGTTGCGACGCGCGCCGTCGCGGGTATTCCGGCGCAGTGCGTTCCAGCCGCGCATGGCCAGGCCGCCGAGGCGCGCCGGGCCGCGCTCCATCGAATCGAGCAGGTCGCGGTTGCGCACCAGCAACTGCACCAGCTCAACCAGGTCACCGCAGTCCCAGTCGCCGGCCATGAAGGATTCCGCCGCGCCCACGCTGCCGTTCGCGGCCAGGCTGCGATAGAAGCCCGGCGTGCGTACCTCGATCCACAACGGTGGTTGCGCGCCGGTGCCTTGTCCCAACCGCTCGCGGCCAAGCGGATCGTTGAGGATGACCTCGCGGCCGTGCAATGCATCCAGTTGGCGCAACAGGCGGGCGCGCAGGAAGCGGTCGAGCGAGCCGAAACTGGCGGCAGATGTCTTGTCGACGAGGGCGTTCATCGCGTGAGTCCAGGTGGTGAGGGGTGGTCGTGCACCGGCGTGCGCTTGAGCCACAGGCGCAGGGCCTGCCAGTGGATGCCGCCGACGACCTGCGCGGTCATCAACGGATAGCGCCACAGCACGCGCGCCAGGCTGGCGGCATTCAGTGGCTGGCGTTCGAGTTGCAAGGTGGCGTCGAATTCGCGCGTGCTGCCATCGCTGACATCCATGTGCACGCGCAAATCGTTGCCCGGTTCGGTGAAGGACCAGCCATAGCGGCGCTGCATGGGCAGGAACGGCGAGACGTGGAAGGCCTTGTCGAAAGCCCAATGCAGGGCGCGACCGCGCCGCTCCGCATCTGCCAGCGGCAACACGTAGGCATGCCGTTCTTTCCACGGGGTGTTGGTGATTTCGGCCACGATGCTGTGCAAGGCACCGCTTGTGTCGTGGCAGTAGTAGAAGCTGACCGGATTGAAGCTGTAGCCGGCATAGCGCAGGTGACTGAGCAGGCGTATCGGACCGCCGGGTCGTTCGCCGGTCGCGTTCTGCACGCGGTCGCGCACGGCGTCCGCGAGCGGCTGCGATGGGTCGCCGAGGAAATCGCGACGCTGGAACGCGGCCAGGTTGCGGCGTTCCACCGACCACAGCCAGCGGTCGCGGAAGACGCTGTCGAGTTCATCCAGGTCCAGGTACAACTGCGCCATGCGATACGCGAACGCATGCGCGCGCGGCGCATATCGGCGATGACGCACGCTGCCTTCGTAGATCGCGCTGGCCAGTTCGCTCATGCCGGCACCGAGGTTGCGTGGTGGCGAGTGGGTAATGCCTCGGCTGCGTTGGTTGCAGGCCAGGCCACGCCGAGTCCGCGCGCGACATCCACCCCGGAGCGGATGCCGTCTTCATGGAAGCCCCAGCCCCAGTAGGCGCCGGCGAACCAGGTGCGGCGCACGCCCTGGATCTCGTGCCTGCGTGCCTGCGCCGCGACCGCGGCATGCGTATACACCGGATGGTGATAGGCGCGGCGGGCAAGGATGCGTGCAGGGTCGATGTCCTGCGTGCGGTTCAGGCTGACCACCAGCGGCGTGTCGCCGGGCAGGTCCTGCAACAGGTTCATGCAGTAACTCACCGTGCAGGCGCGCGCCGGGTCCGCGGGCAGGTAGGCGTTCCACGCCGCCCATGCCTTGCGATGGCGTGGCAACAGGCGTGCATCGGTGTGCAGCACGGTGTCGTTGGATTGATAGGCGATCGCACCGAGGATTTCGTGCTCGACGTCGCCGGCGTCCTCGAGCAAGGCCAGTGCCTGATCGCTGTGGCAAGCCATCACGACCTGGTCGAAGCGCTCCGTGCCGGTATCGCAACGCACGCTTGCACCGTGTTCGTCGCGCATCACGCCGCGCACCGGTGACGACAGCCGTACCTGCACGTTCCAATTCGCGGACATTGCCTCCACATAGCGGCGGGAACCGCCGCGGACCACCCGCCACTCGGGCCGTCCGGTCAATTGCAGCATGTGGTGGTTGGCCATGAAGCGGACCAGGTATTTCGCAGGAAAGCGCAGGATCTGGTCGGCCGGCGACGACCATAGTGCGCTGGCCATCGGCAGCAGGTGCTGGTCGCGGAAGGCATCGCCATAACGGTTGTCTTGCAGGTAGTCGCCCAGCGAGGGGCCGGTGTCCAGCACCTCCAGCAAGGCCGGTGCTTCGCGGTAGAAGCGGACCAGGTCCGCCAGCATGCCGAGGAAGCGGGGTGAGGCCAGGTTGCGGCGCTGACAGAACAATCCGTCCAGGGAGGTCGCGTTGTATTCCAGCCCGGTGCGCTCATCCTGCACCGAGAACCCCATCGTGGTGGGTTGCGAGGCCACGCCGAGCTGATCGAACAAGCGCGTCAGCAAAGGGTAATGCTGCGGGTTGTGGACGATGAAACCGGTATCGACGTGCAACGTGCGGCCATCGACATCGACTTCGTGGGTGTCGGTATGGCCACCGAGGTAATCGCCGGCCTCGTAGAGCACGACCTCGTGTTGGCGCGACAGCAGCCACGCGGCCGAAAGCCCGCTGATGCCCGATCCGATGATGGCGATGCGCATGTCAGCGACGCGCCTTCGCGATCACCCAGGCCGGTACCGGCTTGAGTCCGTGCACCAGCCCGAGCGCCTGCATTAGCCGCAGCCCGTACCAGGTCAGGTCGATTTCCCACCAGCGGAAGCCCTGGCGCGCGCTGCCCGGGAAGAAATGATGATTGTTGTGCCAACCTTCGCCGAAGGTCAGCAGGGCCAGCAACAAGTTGTTGCGGCTATCGTCGCGGGTCTCGAAACGACGACGGCCCCAGCGGTGGGCCAGCGAATTGATCGTCACCGTGGCATGGAACAGCACCACCGTGGACACGAAGAAACCCCACACCAACAGTTGCGGCCCGGATGTACCGAGTCCCGGAGCCCAACGCTCCAATCCCGCGCCGGCTGCATACAGCAACGCCGCCAGCACGACCGGGATGGCGGTGTCATAGCGATCCAGCCAGCGCAGTTCCGGGTAACGCATCAGGTCGCCGATCCGCGACGTGTCGGTGCGGAAACCGCCTCGGGTCAGGAACCAACCGGCATGGCTGCGCCAGAAGCCCTTGCGCGGGGTATGCGGATCCTGCTGCGTATCGGCGTGGACATGGTGGTGGCGATGATGCGCCGCCCACCACAACGGCCCGCGCTGTACCGACGCTGCCCCCAGCAGGGCAAACGCGAACTGCACGGGTCGCGAGGTGCGGAACGTGCGGTGCGAGAAATAGCGGTGGTAGAAACCGGTGATCGCGAACATCCGCAGCGCATACAACGCGGCGGCTACCCACAGTGCCGTCGCGGACACGCCGACCCACAACACGCCCAGGCACGCCAGGTGCATGCCGATGAAGGGCAGGGCACGCAGCCAATCGATGCGGTCGTCGAGCGCCGGGTCTTCCGCGCCGGCATCGATCGATGTGTCGATCCAGTGCAACAGGCGGTTCAGGCGCGTCGGTGGTGCGGCGGCGGGTGGCGGTGGTGCCGGCATGGAGCATCCTTGTCGTGTCCCTGTACTGGATGTACGGGACTGACGCAGCGATGGATGCACCAAGCGGACGCGATATTTCGCGTCCACGGGCGATAGGTCAGATGATGGCGATCACGCCCTTGGCGACGATCGGGCCAGTAGGTGCCGCGTGCGGGATTCCGGCCTGCGGTTCGAGGGTGACCGCGAGCGTTGCGCCAGCGGCAAACTCGGCCTGGATGGCGGCGGGAATCTCGATGGTGTGCGCCTTGTCGTTGGACACGAAGCCCAGCGACTGCGGTGCCTTGCCGGCGACGATGATCCAGAGCTCGTTCGCCTTGCCAGCGGCATCGGCGGGGCGTGGCACCGGCACCATCAGCACCTTGCTGCGATCGCTGGCGACACGGGCGATCCAGCCAGCCTTGCCGTCGTCCTGCGCAAGGACGGTGACGGGCATTGCGGCCGCTTCGTCTTGCGAGGGCGGTGCCTGCACGACGACCTGCGTTGGCGGCAACGGTGCCGGCATCGGCGGGCGACGCAGGCCGATCGCGATCGCGGCGACGCTGGCGGCGATGGCCAATGCGGTCGCGCCGCGCCAGAACCCCGTGTTGTCCCACAGCCCGCGACGTTCGGCCACTTCAACGCTGGGCCAACCCAGCTCACGGCGGATCCGCAGCCATACGTGGCTGCCCGGCTCCACGTTCTCGCCACGCAGCAGCCACGGTGAAAAACGGGTCTCCCATTGCGATACCCGCGTCGCGAAAGCAGGATCCCCGTTGATCCGTCGTTGCACGCCGAGACGCGCATCCGCATCCAGCACGCCCAGGACGTATTCGCCGGCGAGCAGATCGTCGTCGTCGATCGGTGGCAGCACGGGCGAAAGTTCGCTCATCCTTCGAGGCAGGCCTTGAGTTGCTGCAAGCCACGGCGGATCCAACTTTTCACCGAGCCGAGTGGTGCATCGATGCGCGCAGCGAGCACGTCATAGGTGACGTTCTCGAAGAATGCGGTGCGAATCAGGCCGCGACGCTTTGGTTCCAGTTGGCCGATGCAATCGTCGAGCTGCGCGCGTTCGCGCACCGCATCGATGCCGGCGGCCGGCGTGGGCGCATCTTCGTCGGCCAGCTCGATATCCTCGATCGGCACATGATGGGCCGGCGTGGGCCGCGCACGTACGCGGTCGATGGCGCGGTTGCGGGCGATGCTGCCGAGCCAGGTCATCGCGCGCGCGCGTTGCTGGTCGAATTGATTCGCCTTCGCCCAGACCGTGACGTAGACCTCCTGCAGCACGTCCTCGGCTTCCTCGCGGTCGCGCAGCACGCGCATGCAAATACCGAGCAGGGTCGCGGAGGTGTCCACGTACAGGGTTTCGAACGCGTCGCGCTTGCCATGCGCGACCTGCAACAGCAGTGCCGCGACGGCATCGTGGCTGTTGTCCGCATCCAGTGCCGTGGCGTTTGCGTTCATGCAGGTGTTGCGCTTGCGAACCGTGATCCGCTGCGCCTGTTTCCAACGGGAATATGGGCTCTTATGCCATGCCCGGCGCTGGCGCGGCAATGACCACGGTGTGAAGGAGATGCTTGCTTCTGCGTTCACATGCCCGCCCCGCAGCTCGATGCAAGCGCTGCATTGCGCGCGGATTGCAGCGCGGAGAGGGGGACGACAACCGGCGCATCCGGGAACTCGATGCGCAATTTCGGGTAGCTGCCAGCGGCGTTGCGGATGGTGCCGATGCCTTCGAAGCGCGACAGCCAACGGCCGGTCTTGCGATAGCGCAGGCGGAATTCCGGTGCCGCGAAGCCGTACCACGCATCCAGGCGCATGCCGAGATCGAGGAAGCCGGCCGGCGCGCCCTCGCGCTGCTGCAAGCGAATGCCGATCGCACCGAGGCGGCTTGGCACCAGGAAGCGGGCCCGCAAGGCATCGCCACGTTCAAGCGCCGTCCAATGCTGGCGTACGTACGCGTCGAAACCGGCATCGAACACCACGGCGCCTGTCTTGGCCACGGCGGTTTGCTTCAGTGGCTTGTCCGCACCATCACGCCAGAACACCTCGCGCACGTTGCCGGTGTTGCGCACGCCCTCGCGATAGCCATCGCGGCCATCGGAGAAATCAAAGTTCGGTGCTGCGCCGTCGCCCTCCACGTTCTTGCGCGCGAAGGCGCGCCCGTCGGTGCAGCGATACAGGATCAGGCGCGACCCGTCCTGGATGAAATGCGTTTCCCGGTAGAGTAGTCGCCCGCCGCTGTCGTAGGCATTGCCGGTGTAGCTCTTGATATCGGTACCGCTGCCTGCGGCATGGCCACAATGCAGCAGCGACAGCAAAAGCAGGCCGGTCGCCAATCGTTGGATTTGCATCGCTTACTCCTGCGGACTTGCAGGAGATACGTTGAAAGCGCCGCCACGGATGCAGCAGGCCCCGATCAGCGGCCCGGGTTGAACTCCAGCGGCACGACCACGGTGGATGCCACCGGCTGGCCGTTGCGCGTCGCCGGCCTGAACGTCCAGCGGCGCACGGCTTCCATCGCCGCGCGGTCGAGGTCACGGTTGCCGCTGCCTGCGGCCAGTTCCAGCCGTTCCACGCTGCCATCCGGTGCCACCGTTGCCTGCACGCGGACCGTGCCGCCGATGTTGCGGCGCATCGCCGATTGCGGATAGCGCGGTGGGGGCCGGCTGACCGGCACCGCATCGGTACTCGTCACTGAAGCCGGCGCAGCAGGCGCGGGTGCTGGCGCTGGCGGCGCCGGTGGTTCGATGATCCTGGGCTGGTCGGCTGTTTCGGGAACCCCCGGCCGCGTGTCTTCGCGTGGCATGGTCAGGCCGCTGGCGGTGCCGTCCTCGCTGGCTACGTCCGCCGGCACCGGCGCTGGCAGGGTTTCGATCTCGCCCGTGCTGGTGGTCGGGCCGCCGGCCTTGAAGAAATCGCTGTCATTGCGCTGGTCCAGCCACAGCAACAGGAACAGCAGCAGGCCGACGCCGAAGGCGATGGCCAGTGGTTTCACCAAATGGGGTGGCAACAAGGGTCGGCGCGGAGGTGTTGGCTCTGACATAGGGGCATTCTGGCATGCCCGCGTGAGAGTTTTGCCAAGCCGCGGGGCAGCGTCGCGGCGCATCGGCGATAATGCGCATTCATTCCCGGCAAGTCCCGTCCATGCTTGATCCAGCCCTGTTGCGCGCCAATCCCGCCGAACTCGCCGAACGCCTGCGCACCAGCCGCGGCTTCGAACTCGATGTCGGCCACCTCGAATCGCTGGAAGCGCAACGCAAGCAATTGCAGATCCGCACCCAGGAGCTGCAGAACCTGCGCAACACGCGCAGCAAGCAGATCGGCATGCTCAAGGCCAAGGGCGAGGATGTGTCCGCGGTCATGGCGGAAGTGGCCGGTTTCGGCGAGGAATTGAAGGCTTCGGAAGTCCGGCTGGACGAACTTCGTGGCGAGATCGAAGCCATCGCGCTGGGCATCCCGAACCTGCCCGATGCTTCGGTGCCACTGGGTGGCGACGAAAGTCAGAACGTCGAGCAGAAGACCTGGGGCACGCCGCGCACGTTCGATTTCGAAGTGAAGGATCACGTCGAACTCGGTGCCCGCCACGGCTGGCTGGATGGCGAAACCGCTGCCAAGTTGAGTGGTGCACGCTTCACCGTGCTGCGCGGCCAGCTGGCGCGGCTGCATCGCGCGTTGGCGCAGTTCATGCTCGATCTGCACACCGGCGAACACGGCTACGAAGAAACCAATGTGCCGTTGCTGGTGAATGCCGAATCGATGCGCGGCACCGGGCAGTTGCCGAAGTTCGAGGAAGACCTGTTCTCCACCCAGCTGGGTGAGCACAAGCGTTACCTGATTCCGACTTCGGAAGTGCCGCTGACCAACATCGTGCGCGACGAGATCGTCGAGGCCGAGAGCCTGCCGCTGCGGATGACTGCGCATTCGCTGTGCTTCCGCTCCGAAGCCGGCAGCGCCGGCCGCGATACGCGCGGCTTCATCCGCCAGCACCAGTTCGAGAAGGTGGAACTGGTCACCATCGCCAAGCCGGACGAATCCGACGCGGAGCACGAGCGTATGACCCGTTGCGCGGAAGTGGTGCTGGAGAAACTCGGCCTGCCGTACCGCAAGGTGCTGCTGTGCACCGGCGACATGGGCTTCGGCGCGACCAAGACCTACGACCTGGAAGTCTGGTTGCCATCGCAAGACACGTATCGCGAAATTTCGTCCTGCTCGAATTGCGGGGATTTCCAGGCGCGGCGCATGCAGGCGCGTTGGCGCAACCCGGCGACCGGCAAGCCGGAGCTGGCGCATACGCTCAATGGGTCCGGCGTGGCGATCGGCCGCGCGCTGATCGCGGTGATGGAGAACTACCAGAACGCCGATGGCAGCATCGATGTGCCGGAAGCGTTGCAGCCTTACATGGGCGGCGTCGAACGTATTTCCTGAGTTTGTTCGATGCATGAAAAATCGGGCCCGCAATGCGGGCCCGATGCGTTCCAGCGCAGGGGAGGGTGCGGAACGCGAACTGTTCAGGCTGCCAGCGGCAGCTCGGCATCGATCAGTGCATGTGCGGCGGAGATCGCCTGCGTGCGATGTTCCGGCGATACCGACAGGCCTTCGGCGCTGACGAATTCGATGTCGTCGATGCCAAGGAAGCCGAACACCTGGCGCAGGTAGGGCTCGACGAAATTGCGGCCGCTGTCCGCCGGATGCATGCCGCCGTAGGTCGCGGCCACGATCACCTTCTTGCCACCGGCCAGGCCTTGCGGGCCTTCGGCGGTGTAGCGAAAGGTCTTGCCGGCCACGGCCACCCGGTCGATCCAGGCCTTGAGCTGGCTGGGAATGCCGAAGTTGTACATCGGCGCACCGAGCACGATCACGTCGGCGGACAGGAATTCGTCCATCACCGCAGCCGCCGTGGCGGTTTCATCGGCATCGGCCTGCGCCAGCGAAGCGCCGCTCAGGTGCGGCAGCGGGTTCGCGGCCAGGTCGCGGTGGACGATTTCAAGATCGCGCACGTCGCGCTGCCAGCGGGCGACGATGGCAGCGCCCAGCTCGCGGCTGGCGGAGTGGGTGCCCAGGATGCTGGAATCGAGGTGCAGGAGTTTCATTGGATGCCCCATTTGCAGGCGGCGTGGTGCCGCGTTGGGGCGTACTTTGCGCTGTTGCATATTCGGAATAAACTAGGTTAAATATCACGGTACGTTCCATATACGGAATTATCGCCATGCAAGATCTCAATGATCTCTATTACTTCGCCGCCGTGGTTGATCACGGTGGTTTCGCTGCGGCCGAACGCGCTCTGGGTATCCCCAAGTCGCGGCTGAGCCGGCGCATCAGCGCACTGGAAAGCGAACTCGGCGTGCGCCTGTTGCAGCGCTCGACGCGGCGTTTCGCGGTCACCGATGTCGGTACCAGCGTGCACCGGCATGCGCAGTCGATGCTTGCCGAAGCGCAGGCCGCGCGCGAAGCGGTGGATCGGCTCAGCGTCGAGCCGCGCGGCGTGGTGCGGGTGAGCGTGCCAGTCGGCATCGCCCAACAGTCGATGCCCCTACTGCTTCCGGAATTCCTGGCGCGCTATCCGCAGGTGCGGGTGCAGATGCACATCAGCAATCGTCGCGTGGACGTGATCAACGAAGGTTTCGACGTGGCCATCCGCGTGCGCAACAAGCTCGACGACGATGGCAGCCTGGTGATGCGCAGCTTCGGCCAGATCCAGGAGCTACTGGTCGCCAGCCCGAAATACCTGGATCGCGCCGGCCGTCCGCAGGTGCCGGAAGACCTAGCCGGGCATGTCACCCTGACCATGAGCGAAGACGAGGCGCGCCAGCGCTGGGAGCTGCAGCGCGACGGCGAAACCCGACGGGTGGATCTGAAGCCGCGCGTGGCTGGCTTCGATTTTCCGATGCTGATGGCGCTTGCCAAGCAGGGCATGGGCATCACCCTATTGCCGGAAACTCTGTGTGCGGACGCCGTGCGCGCCGGCGAGCTGGAAGTGGTGCTGCCCGAATGGCGGCTGCCGCAGGGCATCGCCCACTTGGTGTTCGCCTCGCGCCGCGGCCTGCTGCCGGCGGTGCGGGTGTTCATCGACCATCTGGCCGAGAAGCTGCCGCCGTTGCTCGATGCCGCGCGCCTGCAATGCAGCGAGGAGGAATGCGCGGGCAAGGGCAAGAAGACGAAGAAGGCGTAAGTTGGCAGAGTCGAATTGGCGGAAGCGGTGAGATTCGAACTCACGGATGGTTTGACCCATCGCCGGTTTTCAAGACCGGTGCCTTAAACCACTCGGCCACGCTTCCGTACGTTGATTGTCGCATGGGCAAAGGGTTCGACAAATCGGCAGGAGTGCCGATTTGAACGGCGAAGCCGCCCGCAGGGCGAGGATCATGGATGACCTGAGTCAATCCCACTCTCTCCGCCACATCCCATGATGTAGGACTTTTCCTACCCAGCGATGGGGCATACCCTGCTTGGATGGGATGGGCTGGCTCGTTAGCGTGTTCCCATCAAGCAGGGGGAGCTGCCATGAGCATCAAGGTTTTCATCGTCGACGACCATGCGCTGGTGCGCGCCGGGTTCCGGCTGATCCTGGGGCGCGAGGTCGATCTCGAGGTCGTCGGCGAGGCCGAAAGCGGAGAAGAAGCCCTCCCGCAGATCCGCAAGCTCAGGCCCGACGTGGTGCTGTGCGACCTGCACCTGCCCGGCATCAGTGGGCTCGAAGTCACCGAACGGGTGGTACGCGGCGACTACGGAAGCAAGGTGATCGTGGTGTCGGTGCTCGAAGATGGCCCGATGCCGCGACGCTTGCTCGAAGCGGGGGCTTCCGGCTACGTGGGCAAGGCCTGCGATGCGACCGAACTGCTGCGCGCTGTGCGCGACGTGTCGCGGGGCAAGAAATACCTGGCCAATGCCATCGCCCAGGGGATGGCGTTGTCGGGTGTCGGCAACGCGGGCGTCTCGCCGTTCGATGCGTTGACGCCGCGCGAAATGGAAGTCGCCTTGCTGCTCAATCAGGGCATGCGTCAGGAAGCCATCGCCAAGCGCTTGAACCTCAGCGCGAAAACCATCAACACGCATAAGTCGCGGCTGTTCGAGAAGCTCGCGATCCGCGACAGCATCGCGCTGGCGCGGCTGGTCAGCCAGTACGGATTGGCCGATCCCGCGCACGCCATGCATTGACGGGGCGCGGTCGACACACCGTTCAGGTCGCTCAGGCGTTACGGCTCGCTTCTGTCGATGCTTCGCCCTGCGACGGCAGTGGTGAAGTGGCGGCATCTTCACGGGCCGTGTCGAACAGGCCACGCAGCTGCTCGGCGCGGCTGGGAGCGGCGTCTTCCGCTGCGATGACGACGTTTTCCGGAGCGGCACTGGCGCTGACGGTTTCGGCGGCCACGATCACTTCCTCCGCGGCATCCGCCTTCGCGATTTCAACGGCTTCGACGACCGTTTCCTCCACTGTCAGCGTCGGCTGCGAGGCTCCAGCGACGACTTCGGCTGTGATCGGCGGCGGTGCTTCGGCGACAGTCTCGACAACCGGCTCGCTGATCGCAGGTCCGCTTGCAATGGCGGCCGTGGCTGGCGCGACTTCTTCTGCCGTGATCGCGGCCGTTTCGATGGCGGCGACCGCCGCGATGGCGGGTGAGGGCATGCGGGCGGGTTCGGGTTCGGCAGATACGGCAGGTGCGGCCTCGACCACTTGGGCGGTTTCGCGCACGACGGCGACCGGCGCCGGCGCCTCGATATCGTCGAAATCGAATTCCGGCTGCGAACCGTCTACCGCTGGGGTTTCGTCCAGCGGACCGTCCTGATCCAGCAACAGCTCGTCGGCGGCGCCCGCGGCTTCACCGGCGCCGCGACGACGACGACGGCCACCGCGGCGGCCACGACGACGCTTGGAACCGCCTTCGCCATTGACGTCATCGGTTGCCGCGTTTGCGGTCTCGGATCCTGTGGTTTGTGCCGGTAGTGTGGTGGTTGCAGCGGCCTGTTCGGCCACGATGGCGGTGTTGATCACGGTGTCATCGACAACGGCAAGCGTGGTTGCGGCTGCGGCGACGGCAGCCTCGGCTGGTGCCGGCTTCGCCGCCTGTTGCGGCTTGTCCTGCTTCGGCTTCGGCTGCTGCTGCTGTTGCTGTTGCTTTTGCGGTTGTTGCTGCTTCTGCGCCTGCTGCTGCGGTTTGTCCTGCTTCGGCTGTTGTTGTTGCTTTTGCTGTTTCTGCGGCTGTTGCTGCTTTTGCGCATCGGCCTGCTTGTTGCCACCACGGTTGTCGTTCTGCGCGTTGCCGCGGTTGCCACGATCACTGCGGTCGTTCCGGTTGCCGCGGCCATCGCGATCATTGCGGTCACGACGATTACCGCGATCCTCGCGACGGCTGACTTGTGCTTCGGTCTTGACCGGCTGCGATGCCGGTGCAGGCGCGCCAGCGAACACCGACTTCAGCCAACCCATGATGCCGCCTGTCGCGGCCACCGCGACCGGTGCGGCCGCAGCAGTAGGACGCTGTTCGACTTCCACCGGCATCGGCTTGGGCTCGCGCAGCGGTGCAGGCTGCGCCGGCTTGACGTTGGTCACCACCGGTGCTGGCGGGATGTTGAGCTGGGCCTTGGTCAGCGCGATCGTCGCCAGCTTGCGCGGGGTGCCGCGCTGGTAGCTGGGGCGCGCGGTGTCCTCGCCCAGTTCGTTCTCGCGGATGCGGGTGACTTCGTAGTGCGGGGTGTGCAGCTGTTCGTCGGCGACGATCACGATCGGCGCATCGTGGCGCTGTTCGATTTCGCGCAGGGCGTTGCGCTTCTCGTTGAGCAGGAAATTGGCGATTTCCACTGGCGCCTGCACCAGCACCTGGCCGGTGTTGTCCTTCATCGCGTGCTCTTCGGCGACGCGGATGATCGACAGGCTCAGCGATTCGACGCTGCGCATGCGGCCGTGGCCTTCGCAGGTGGGGCAGACGATCTGGCTGGCTTCGCCCAGGCTCGGGCGCAGGCGCTGGCGGCTCATTTCCATCAGGCCGAAGCGGCTGATGCGGCCCAGCTGCACGCGTGCGCGGTCGTACTTCAGCGCGTTCTGCAGCTTGTTCTCGACGTCGCGCTGGTGCTTGTTCGAGTTCATGTCGATGAAGTCGATCACCACCAGGCCGCCCAGGTCGCGCAGGCGCAATTGGCGGGCCACTTCCTCTGCCGCTTCCAGGTTGGTGTTGAACGCGGTTTCCTCGATGTCGCCGCCCTTGGTGGCGCGCGCCGAGTTCACGTCGACCGCGGTCAGCGCCTCGGTCTGGTCGATCACCAGCGCGCCGCCGGAAGGCAGGCGGATGGTGCGCTCGTAGGCGCCTTCGATCTGCGATTCGATCTGGAACCGGTTGAACAGGGGGATGTCGTCGGTGTAGTGCTTCAGCTTGCGCTTGTTGTGCGGCATCACCTGTTCGACGAAGTCCAGCGCCTCGGCGTACATCTCCGGCGTATCGACCAGGATCTCGCCGATGTCCGAGCGCATGTAGTCGCGCAGGGCGCGCACGATCAGGCGCGACTCCTGGTAGATCAGGAACGGCGCGGGCTTGGTCAGCGCGGCCTCGGCGATCGCCTTCCAGATCGACAGCAGGTAATCCAGGTCCCACTGCAGTTCTTCGGCATCGCGGCCAACGCCGGCGGTGCGGATGATCACGCCCATGTCGTCGGGGATGTTGAGCGCATCCATCGCCTTCTTCAGCTCGGCGCGGTCGTCGCCCTCGATCCGACGCGAGACGCCGCCGGCGGTGGGCGAGTTTGGCATCAGCACCATGTAGCGGCCGGCCAACGAGATGAACGTGGTCAGGGCCGCGCCCTTGTTGCCGCGCTCTTCCTTGTCGACCTGCACCACGACTTCCTGGCCTTCGCGCAGGAGTTCCTTCAGGCCGGCCTTGTTCGGGTCGACGCCAGCCTGGAAGTAGTCGCGGGAGATTTCCTTCAGCGGCAGGAAGCCGTGGCGATCGCCGCCGTATTCGACGAAGGCGGCCTCCAGCGACGGCTCGAGCCGGGTGATGCGGCCCTTGTAGATATTGGACTTCTTGTTGTCCTTGGACGGTTGTTCGATGTCAACGTCGTACAGCGTCTGGCCTTCGACGATGGCCACGCGCAGTTCTTCTGCCTGCGTGGCGTTGATCAGCATGCGTTTCATGGTGGCGTTCCTCGCGCGCTACCTGCACGCGGAACACCGTGGGCGTTTCGCCTCTGGATACCGCAAGCGCCTCGGCTGCGCTGGCGCAGGCCGCGTCGCTCCAAGTTTTCCAGCGCTGCAACACCACGGCGAACCGCGGGAGCGCTTTTTCCTTATTCAAATCATGTTGCAGGGCCGGCGACAGCCAACCGGTCTCCCGAAGGAGGGGCGCGTCGCACGGGGCGTTGTTCAGCTCCGTCACGGATGCCCGTGCATCCGGCGATGGTGGGGTCTGCCGCGCAGCCGTTAACATGGCCGCCCCGAGGGCGGTGGCAACGACACTGCGGCGGGGATCGCGGGGAAGGCCGGCTTTCGGCCGGTGCGGTCTTCTCGGACCGTGGTGATCTTCCAGCGAAATCAAACCCTTAGATCGCCCCCCGAGTGTATCAGATCAGGCTTTACAGGAGCAGGCCCGCATGACCGATTCGACCCCTCCTGACGCCCCCACCCACGGTGCCCGCACCGTCCGGGTGATGGAGGACCGCGATGGCCAGCGCATCGACAATTTCCTGCTGGGCTACCTGAAAGGGGCCCCGCGTAGCCTGGTCTACAAGCTGTTGAGATCGGGCCAGGTGCGGGTGAATGGGGGCCGGGTCAAGGCAGAGCGCCGGCTGGAGGCTGGGGACCAGGTGCGGATCCCGCCTTTCCGCTTGCCGGATCCGGCCGAGAAAGGCACGCCTCCGCAGGGCTTCATGGACGCGCTGGATGCGGCGATCGTGTTCGAGGACGCCCGCTTGCTGGCCCTGAACAAGCCCTCCGGCGTAGCCAGCCATGGCGGCAGTGGGATTGCCTTCGGCGCTATCGAGACCCTGCGCGCGCTGCGGCCGAAGGACACCCTGGAGCTGGTGCATCGGCTGGATCGGGATACTTCGGGGTTGCTGATCGTGGCCAAGAAGCGCTCGGCGCTGGTCGAGTTGCAGGCCCTGTTGCGCGAGGACCACGGTGCCGGTATCACCAAGCGTTACTTGACGCTGCTCACCGGACGCATGCCGGACGGCGTGATGAGCGTCGACGCGCCGCTGCACGTCGGCCTGCGCCAGGGTGGCGAGCGGCATGTGCAGGTGAACGCCAACGGCAAGCCCTCTCTCAGCCATTTCCGGGTGTTGGAACGGCGCGGCGGGCAGAGTTACTGCGAAGTGCGGATCGAGACCGGCCGCACCCACCAGATCCGCGTACACGCCCAGCATATCGGCCATCCGATTGCCGGCGACGACAAATATGGCGATGAAGCCGTGAACAAGCGCTTGCGCGAACAGGTCGGCTTGAAGCGCCTGTTCCTGCATGCCTCGACGCTGGAGTTCGCGCTGGACGGCGGCAAAGCGCCGTACCTGCTCAATGCGCCGCTGGCGCCGGAATTGATCGACGTGCTGGATCGGTTGGTCTAACCGGCGAGTTGTTTCGGCAGGTCTTCGACATATCGCTTGCGGCTGGTGCGCGGGTATTCCACCGGCGAGAACGGCGCGCAGGCCTCGGCATAGCGCGTGATCAGTCCGTGCAGCACGAGCGCTTCGCTGGCGGAATACTGCTGTCGCGTCCCTGAGTCAGTGAGCTTGCCCAACATCGCCTGCGCGGTTTCCTTGTTGGCGATGGTGGCGATGTCCCCGGGACGTCGCACGCATATCCCGAAGATGCCTTCCAGATGCGCGTCCCAATGCGAGCCGATGCACGTGTCGAGCGCGGCGTCGTCGGGAGTTCCGTCGGCATGGAAGCAGTCCGGCGCGGAGATACTTTCGCGATGCAGATCGACCAGCGCCGTGCGCATATCGGTAGAGAAAGCCTGTTGCAGGGCGGCCTTGGCCTCGGATTCGCCGTGCTCCGCAACGGCATCCAACGCAAGGGCGATCCAGCTATGCATGTCCCGATGCATGTAGTCGCCGGCAATCAGTCCGCTGCAGGGCAGGGCTCCGAATGCGGCCGATATCAATTTCGAGTCAGTCGCCACATACGAAGGCGCGGGCACCATGCCGGCACCGACCAGTTCGCGCAAGCGTGCGGGCGATATCCCTGCCGTTTCGGCCATCGCATGCAGGCGCAGGAAATGCGCGTCGAGATACGCCTGGTTGGCCGTGCCCTCGCTCATCCCGCCAGCGCATCCGCCTTCGCCGCGCAGATGAAGTCGTTCTCGCTCAGGCCACCGACATCATGGGTGGAGAAGCGCACCACGCAGCGGTCGTAATGCACGGAGAGGTCGGGATGGTGGTCTTCGGCGTTGGCGACGTGCGCCAGCGCGTTCACGAACGACATCGTCCGGTAGTAGTCCTTGAAGGTGAAGGTCCGGCTCAACGCATGGCCGTTTTCGACCAGTTCCCACTCCGGGATCTGCGGCAGCCATTCGCGGATGCTGGCGTCGGTGAGCCGATGTTCGCTGCCCCGGCGTGGCATGCAACGGGCCTGGGCGAGAGGAATGAGGTCGTTCATCGGCGTTCTCCTGCGTGTGCGCATGAACCGCGGGCATCGTGCGCGTCGAGATCGGGGGATGCTGCGGCGCGTGGCGCGGCGGGATGGCTAGAATAGCCGCATGATCCAGATATCCGAAGCCGCGCAGTCCCACTTCCGCAAGTTGATCGAACGCGAAGCCATTCCCGGCTTGGGCGTGCGCTTGGCCGCACGCGATCCCGGTACGCCACGTGCCGACGTGCGCCTGGAGTTCGCCGAGACGGGCGAACTGTCGGGCGACGAATGGGCGGTGGATTGCGAAGGCTTCACCCTGTGGCTGGATGCGGCCAGCGTGCCGTTCCTGGACGGCGCGACCATCGATTACGAAGCCAAGGCAACCGGCGGCCAGTTGCAGATCCGCGCGCCGAAGATCAAGGGTGTGGCACCGGGTGATGCGGCATCGCTGGTGGAGCGCGTGCACTGGATGATCGAGCAGGAGATCAATCCGCAGCTGGCCCAGCACAAGGGCCATGTGTCCTTGCAGGAAGTGACGGCGGATGGCGTGGTGGTGTTGCGCTTCGGCGGCGGCTGCCACGGCTGCGGCATGGCCGATGTCACCCTGAAGCAGGGCATTGAGAAGACGCTGATGGAGAAGGTGCCGGGCGTGACCGCGGTGCGCGACGCGACCGATCATGCCACCGGCGACGCGCCCTACGTGCCGCGCGACGCGGCCTGACGGATCCGGGCGCGCGTGACGTTCGCCGCCGATCTCATCGCCGCGCTCAACCAGCGGCGCACGCGTTTCAGCAACCGCCCGGAGGCGTCTGGCCAGATGCCGCCCGGCTGGCAACGCTGGTTGGATGCGATGCCGGCGGTCAATGCGGATTCGGCGGGAGCATCGGCTTCGTCGCTTGCGGATGTCTTCGCGCAGCGGCCATTGCGCGACATCCCGCGTGCTGCAGCGAAGGACTTGGGCAAGTGGCAGGCATTCGGCCACCTATTCCGGCAAAACTGGGCGCCGAGCGAGGCCGAGGAACGTGGCCTGCGCATCGGCGTGGGCACGTTCGACGTGCTCCTGCACCTCCTGCTGGTCGGTTTGCTGTTGTGGCTGATGTACATGAACTTCGTGGTGCTGCCGCAGCGGCAGTCCGAGGACGAGGCGGTGCAGGTGGAGTTCATCGGGCGCGGCAATATCGCCGAAGGCGGCGGCGCGATCGCCAATGCGGGTGCCGAATCGGCACCGGCCGCCAGTGCACCGGAGGCACATGCTGCATCGCCGTCGCCCGCCACCGGCAGGCCGGATGCGCCCATCGAAACCATGGCGGTGCCGCAAGTCGCGGCGAGCAGCGAGGCGCCACCACTCGCACATGAATCCACACCGCTCACCGTCGCCGAAGCAGCGCAGCCATTGCAGGTCAGTGAAGTGGTGCGCACACCGGACCTGCAGGCTTTCCAGCTGCCGCCGCCGCGTCCCATCGACATGTCGCGCCCGCAAATCGAGATCCAGGACGTACAACCGCGACAGCAAGTGGAGGAACTCCCCACGCTACGCGAGCAGCCGCAACGCATCCTGCAACCAAAGCAGGTGCAAGCGCAACTCAAAGTACCGGAGTTGCGCGACCAACCACGTGAGCTGGACGTGCCTGCGCCGCAGCGGATGGCGACCGTGCAGGCACGCAGCGCGCCGAACCAGTCCAGTCGCACTGCGCAAATCCAGGTGCCGCAATTGCGTGGCGAAGTACGCGATATCCCGATGCCGCCAGGGGGGGCGCCGACGCCTTCATCGCAAGCCGGCAGTGGCACTGCGGCGCAGGCCAATACCGGCAAGGCCGGGGCGGGCGGCGAACGTGGGGCATCGCCCGCTGCAGGTCAGGCGGCGACCGGTACCGGTGCCGGCGCGAAACCGGCGGAACAAGGTGGGCGCGGTATTGCTGCAACCGGTAGCGGAGCTGGTTCCGCCAACAAGCCTGCGCCTGGCGGTTGGCCTGGGGCGGCGAAAAGCGATGATTGGGGCGCATCGAAACGCAATGTCGCTGGCACCGGCAATGGCAGCGGCAAGAACGGCAATGGCGATGGCGATGGCGATGGCAAGCCGGGCTTGTTCAATGCTGACGGCAGTCCGCGTTTGTCCGACGAGTGGACGCAAGTGAGCGGGGTCGACGTGGATCGCTCCGGCACGTGGCTGAAGCGGCCGGGGCTTGAATACCGCGGCACGCGCTTCGATCGCTACTGGATTCCGCAAGGCAGCTTGCTGGAGGAATGGGTACGCAGGGGGATCAAGAAAGTTTCGATCCCGATTCCCGGCACCAATCGACGCCTGCAATGCGTCGTCTCGTTGCTGGCGCTGGGCGGAGGCTGCATGCCGGTGAGCGATGACGTCAATGAGCAACCAGCCCAGGCACGGCCTGCGCCGGACATCCCGTTCAAGCCCGGCCTGCAGGAAGAACAACGGCAGCGTGAAGCCGTAAGGATGACGCATCCTGACGCAACGAAAAGGGGCCTTGCGGCCCCTTTCGTTTCCAGTGCTGCGACGGGCTCAGTTCGCGCCGTGCATGTCCTTCAGCTGACCGTTGACGCTGCCGAAGTAGGCACCAAGGTCGGCAATCTGCTGGTCGGTCAGTTCCTTGGCCTGGCTGGCCATCAGGTCGGTAGTGGGGCTGCCGCCGCGTGCGCCGGAACGGTAGGCCTGCAGCGAATGGGCGAGGTAGTCGCCGTACTGTCC
The DNA here is from genome assembly GCF_011302915.1 of Thermomonas sp. HDW16. Classification (NCBI taxonomy): domain Bacteria; kingdom Pseudomonadati; phylum Pseudomonadota; class Gammaproteobacteria; order Lysobacterales; family Lysobacteraceae; genus Thermomonas; species Thermomonas sp. HDW16. Next base: position 1,586,374 of record NZ_CP049872.1, read on the forward strand.
CCCCAGCTTCGGGTAGGTGGCATCGATCGGTGCATTGCCGTCGGCGCCGTGGCAATCCACGCAGGCCTGGCCGGTCGCGCCCTTGGTGGAGGCCAGCGTCTTGCCGGCTTCGATGTGACCGGCCGGCAGGCCAGCGGAGGAGGATGCGTGGGCTGCTTCGGCTTCGTGGCCGGCGCCTTCGGTGGCATGTTCTTCCTGCTTGCTGCAGGCGGACAGGGCCAGCGCGCAGGCGAGGGCGAGCAGGGTCATGGAAGTCTTGGTCATGGCGCGGCTCACTTGATGCTGGACAGGTAGGCGGCGATATCGGCGATATCCTGCTCGGAGAAGCTCTCCGCCTGCGCCTGCATCGTCGGATGCTTGCGCTTGCCTTCGCGATATTCGTTCAACGCGTTGCCGAGGTAGGTCTCCGACTGCCCGCCCAGCTTCGGCACGTGGTAGCTCGGATAAGCGTTCTTGTAGCCGGTGATGCCGTGGCAACCGCGGCAGGTGTAGGTCAGGCCCTTGCCGCGGGCAGCATCGCCCTTGAGGGCGGCGGGGGCAGGAGCTGCGGCCGCTTCGGCTGCAACCGGTGCCGCGGTGGCGGTATCCGTGGCGGGAGCGGCGGCATCCTGCGCGGCGGCGGAGGCGGCGATGATCAGGGCCAGGCTGGCGGCGATCGGCAACAGTCGCTTCATGGTGATGGAGTTTCCGGAGTCCAGAGTGCGAAGGCATGACGCATGGGCGACACGCAATCGCGCCAGTATAACGAGGGAACTCGTCTCTTCCTACGCCACCAAAGAATTGCGCCAGTGCGGACAGGATGCGTCCGTGCCATGCAAGCGATGAGATGCGCGCCATTGGCATGCGCGCCATTGGCGGATTGATGACCGACCCATGACCTTCGGCGCATGACGTACCTCATGCGGGAGGTGACATACTTGACTACAACACCAATCAGGCTCTTTCCCATGCACGACACGATTCCGGCCGCCGCCCCCCGCTCCGGTCGCTTCCTTCCGTTTGCCCGACTGAGCCTGTTGGCCTTGGCGCTGGGCCTTGCTGCCTGCAAGGGCGGTGCCGAAGGCGCGCCGGGGAAGGACGGCAAGGGTAAGCAAGAGGCCAGCAAGGGCCCCGAGGCGATCCCGGTGGAAGTGTCCAAGGCCAGCCGCCGCTCGATCGCTGCCAGTTACATGGGCACCGCGCCGCTGGAGGCGCGCGGCGAGTCGCAGGTCGTCGCCAAGACCTCCGGCATCGCCTTGCGCGTGTTCGCCGACGTCGGCCAGCAGGTGCGCGCCGGTCAGCCGCTGCTGCAGATGGATCGCGACCGCGCCACGCTGCAGGTAGCCCAGGCCGATGCGCAGGTGCGTAAGCTGGAAGCCAACTATCGCCGTGCCTCGCAACTGGTCGAGCAGAAGATGGTCAGCGTCAACGATGTCGACCAGTTGCGCTACGACCTTGAAAACGCCCGCGCCAGCCTGCGCCTGGCCCGCCTTGAACTGTCTTACGGCACGGTGACGGCGCCGATTTCCGGCGTGGTGGCCGCGCGCAACATCAAGCCGGGCAACCTGGTGCAGATCAACACGCCGATCTTCACCATCGTCGATACCTCGCGCCTGGAGGCCACGCTCAACGCGCCGGAACGCGAGATCGAAACGCTGAAAGCAGGACAGAGCGTGCAACTCGCCGTCGATGCGCTGCCGGGCAAGACTTTCGATGGCCACATCGACCGGGTGTCGCCGGTGGTGGATTCGGGTAGCGGTACGTTCCGGGTGATCTGCACCTTCGATGGCGGCGGCCTGTTGCAGCCGGGCATGTTCGGTCGCATTCGTATCGAATACGACCAGCGCGCGAATGCGCTGGTGATCCCGCGCACCGCGTTGCTGGAAGACGGCACGTCGCCGGCGGTGTACACGGTGAAGGCGAACAAGGCGGTACGCTCTGCGCTCACGCTGGGCTATACCGATGGCGAATGGGTCGAGGTGCGCGAAGGCCTGCGCGAAGGCGATCCGGTGGTGGTGGCGGGCAAGGCCGCATTGCGTGAAGGCAGCGCGGTGCAGGTGATCGGCGCGAAGGCTGCTGCTCCCGCGGCACCGCAGGCAGCCGCGCAATGAGTCCGCAGGACCAGCACCAAGGCACCCACGATCCGCTGGTCTCGCCCGGCGGGTTCAGCCTGGTCGAATTCGCCACGCGTCGCCGCGTCACCATCGCGATGATGACGCTGACCCTGGTGCTGTTCGGTCTGATCGCGTTGGGTAGCCTCAAGGTCAATCTGCTGCCCGACCTCAGCTATCCCACCCTGACCGTGCGCACCGATTACACCGGTGCCGCGCCGGCGGAAATCGAGACGCTGATCTCGCAGCCGGCGGAAGAAGCGCTCGGCGTGGTCAAGGGCGTGCGCAAGCTGAAGTCGATCAGCCGCACTGGGCAGAGCGACGTGGTGCTGGAGTTCGCCTGGGGCACCGACATGGATCAGGCCAGCCTGGACGTGCGCGACAAGATGGAGGCGCTGCAGTTCCCGCTGGACGCCAAGGCGCCGGTGCTGCTGCGCTTCAATCCGTCGACCCAGCCGATCATGCGCCTGGCGCTGTCGCCGAAGCATGCCGCCCAGGGCGCGGCAGGTGCCAACGATGCGGAGGAAATCCGCCAGCTGATGGAATTGCGTCGCTTCGCCGACGACGATCTCAAGCGGAAACTTGAACCGGTCGATGGCGTGGCCGCGGTGAAAGTGGGCGGCGGCCTCGAGGACGAGGTGCAGGTCGACATCGACCAACGCAAGCTGGCCCAGTTGGGCCTGTCGCTGGACAGCGTGATCAATCGCCTGCAACAGGAAAACGTCAATGTCTCCGGCGGTCGCCTGGAGGAAGGGTCGCAGCGTTACCTGGTGCGCACGGTCAACCAGTTCGCGACGGTGGAGGAGATCGGCAACATGCTGCTCACCACGCGCACTGCATCGGCGAGCAACAGTTCGACCGACCAGGCGATGCGCTTGGCCGCGGCCAGTGGTGATGCGCGGGTGATGGCGGCGTTGTCGCAGGGCGGTGGCGATGCTTCCACCGGCAGCCTGCCGCTGCGCCTGAAGGACGTGGCCGAGGTGCGCCAAGGCTACAAGGAGCGCGAGGCGATCATCCGCCTCAACGGTCGCGAGGCGGTGGAGCTGGCGATCTACAAGGAAGGCGACGCCAATACGGTCTCCACCGCTGATGCGCTGGAAACCCGGCTCAAGACCATCCGCGAGCAATTGCCGGACGACATCGAGCTGACCGTCATCGAAGACCAGTCGCAGTTCATCCGCAACGCGATCAGCGACGTGAAGGTGGATGCGGTGATCGGCGGCCTGCTGTCGATCCTGATCATTTTCCTGTTCCTGCGCGACGGCTGGAGCACGTTCGTGATCTCGCTGTCGCTGCCGGTCTCGATCATCGCCACGTTCTTCTTCATGGGCCAGCTAGGCCTGAGCCTCAACGTGATGTCGCTGGGCGGCCTCGCGCTCGCCACAGGCTTGGTGGTGGACGATTCGATCGTAGTGCTGGAAAGCATCGCCAAGGCACGCGAACGCGGTTTGGGCATCCTCGAAGCGGCCATCGCCGGCACCCGTGAAGTGAGCATGGCGGTGGTTGCCTCGACACTGACCACGATCGCCGTGTTCCTGCCGCTGGTGTTCGTGCAGGGCATCGCCGGCCAGCTGTTCCGCGACCAGGCGTTGACGGTGGCGATTGCCATCGCGGTGTCGCTGGTGGTGGCGATGACCCTGATCCCGATGCTCAGCGCATTGAAGGGCCGCTCGCCGCTGGGCTACCCGGAAGAAGCGCGGCATGCGCAGTGGCAACCGAGCAAGAAGTGGCAGAAGCCGGTGGCCTACACCGGTCGCGGTATCGGCGCGTTCTTCCGCGGGCTGTTCTTCGGCATTGCGTGGGCGATCATCCGCGCATGGCGCGGCATCGCGGCCATCGTCGGTCCGGTCATGCGTAAGGCCAGCGACCTGGCGATGGCGCCGTACGCGCGTGCCGAACGCACCTATTTGCGCATCCTGCCGAATGCATTGAAGCGGCCCACGCCGGTATTACTGGCGGCGGCGATCGCGTTCGCGCTGACCATGGCGGTAGTGCCGTTGCTCGGCACCGACCTGATCCCGCAACTGGCGCAGGATCGTTTCGACATGACCGCCAAGTTGCCGCCCGGCACGCCGCTGGCGCAGACCGATGCCTTGATCCGCGACGTGCAGGCCCAGCACGCGAAGGACGATGGCGTGCGCGTGCTGTACGGCGTGTCCGGCACCGGTACACGCCTCGATGCCAGCCCGACCGAGAGCGGCGAGAACATCGGCAAGCTGTCGGTGGTGATGACCGACAACAAGGCCGAGGCGCCATTGACCGAAGCCCTGCGCAAGACCATGCAGGCCTATCCGTCGGCGCAGGTGGATTTCAGCCGGCCGGAGTTGTTCAGCCTGTCGCCGCCGCTGGAAATCGAGGTGGAGGGCGCGGACCTTGAAACGATCCGCGTCGCCGGTGCCAAGCTGGCCGCGATGCTGCGCGCGAACCCGCACTACGCCGACGTGAAGTCGACGGTGGAGCAGGGCTTCCCCGAGATCCAGATCGTGTTCGACCAGGACCGCGCCGCCGCGCTGGGCCTGACCACGCGCCAGATCGCCGATGCCGTAGTGAAGAAGGTGAAGGGTGAAGTAGCCACCCGCTACAGCTTCCGCGACCGCAAGATCGACGTGCTGGTGCGCGCGCAGGAAAGCGACCGTGCGTCGGTGGACGATATCCGCCGCCTGATCGTGAATCCAGGTAACGGCGCGCCGGTGGAACTGGCGTCGGTGGCGCAGGTCATCTCGACCACCGGTCCCAGCGAGATCCATCGCGCCGACCAGCATCGCGTCGCCATCATCTCTGCCAACCTGCGCGACGTCGATCTGGGTACCGCGATCAAGGAAGTGCAGTCGATGGTGCAGGCCAACCCGCTGGGCACCGACATCGACATGCGCATCGGTGGGCAGGGCCAGGAACTGGGCGAATCGATCCGCTCGCTGCTGTTTGCGTTCGGTCTGGCGATTTTCCTGGTCTACCTGGTGATGGCCTCGCAGTTCGAATCGCTGCTGCACCCGTTCGTCATCCTGTTCACCATCCCGTTGGCGCTGGTGGGTGCGGTCGGTGCATTGCTGCTGACTCGTTCGCCGGTGTCGGTGGTGGTGTTCATCGGCTTGATCCTGCTGGTCGGCCTGGTGGTGAAGAACGCGATCATCCTGATCGACAAGGTCAACCAGTTGCGCGAGGAGGGCGTGCCCAAGCGCGAGGCGCTGGTCGAAGGCGCGCGTTCGCGCTTGCGGCCAATCATGATGACCACGCTGTGCGCGGTGTTCGGCTTCCTGCCGCTGGCGCTGGCCTTCGGCGAGGGCGCGGAAGTGCGTGCGCCGATGGCGATCACGGTAATCGGCGGTCTGCTGGTCTCCACCCTGCTGACACTGGTGGTGATCCCGGTGGTGTACGACCTGCTGGATCGCAAGCCGGACGAGTTCTACGCCGAACGCGGTCGCCGCGCGCGCAACAACGCGGAGGCGGTGGCGGAAGTGCTCTCGCACGAACACGATCCCTTGAACGGCGCGAAGGCGTGATGCGGCGATGAACATCACCGAACTGTCCATCCGCCGGCCGGTCACCACGATCATGCTGTTCGTGTCGATGGTGGCGATCGGCCTGATCGCCTCCTTCCGCCTGCCGCTGGAAGCCGAGCCGGAAGCCACCATCCCGTTCTTCTTCGTGTCCCTGCCGTACGCCGGTTCGACGCCGGAGGAAGTGGAACGCAACCTGGTGCGGCCGGTGGAGGAAGCATTGGCGACGATGCCCGGCATCGAGTCGATGAATTCGCGTGCGAATGCCGAAGGCGGTTCGATCCAGGTGCGCTTCAGCGACTGGAACAAGAACATCGCCATCGCCGCGTCCGATGCACGCGAACGCATCGATGCGATCCGCGACCAGTTGCCGGACGATTTCCGTCGCTACTTCGTCCAGCGCTGGAGCACCTCGGACCGCGAGGCCTTGAGCCTCCGCCTGACCAGCCAGGTCGACCTGACCACTCGCGCCGACCTGATCGAACGCAGCATCAAGCAGCGTCTGGAACGGCTGCCCGGCGTTGCACGGGTGGAAGTGGAGGGCGTTGCCAAGCAGGAAGTGCTGGTGGCCCTGGACAAGGATCGGCTTGCCGCGCACGGCGTTGCACTGAACGAATTGGTGCAGCAGCTGCAGGCGGCGAATTTTTCGGTATCCGCCGGCCAGATCACCGAAGCCGGGCAGCGCTTGCGCGTGCAGCCACGCGGTGAATTGCTGGAACTGCAGCAGCTGCGCGACATGCGCATCGACAAGCGCGGCACCCGCCTGTCCGACATCGCCGACGTGGACCTGCAGCCGCAGCGAATGGACTACGTGCGGCGCATGGACGGCAAGCCCAGTGTCGGCGTGGACATCTACAAGGAACGCTCGGCCAACCTGGTGGACCTGTCGCGCGATGTGCGTGCGGAAATCAAGGAGCTCGAACAGGACCCGGCCATGCGCGGGGTCAACATCGAGGTCACCGACGACCAGGGCCAGGCCGTGACCAGTTCACTGCTGGCGCTGGCGGAGGCCGGCGGCATCGGCCTGCTGTTGTCGGTGATCGTGCTTTACGCGTTCCTGCGCCACTGGCCTTCCGTGCTGATGGTGAGCACGGCGATCCCGATCTGCTTCATCATGACCCTGGGCTTCATGTACTTCTTCGGCATCTCGCTCAACATCATCTCGATGATGGGCCTGCTGCTGGCGGTGGGCATGCTGGTCGATAACGCGGTGGTGGTGGTCGAAAGCATCTACCAGGAACGCGAGAAATATCCCGGCAAGCCGTGGCTGGCCTCGATCATCGGCACCCGCCACGTGGCGATCGCGCTGTCCGCGGGCACCTTGTGTCACTGCGTGGTGTTCCTGCCGATGATGTTCGGCGAGAAGAACATCATCACTATCTACTTGTCGCAGCTGGCAGTCACCATTTCGGTGTCGCTGCTGGCCTCGTGGCTGGTCGCGATCAGCCTGATCCCGATGCTGTCGGCGCGGATGAAGACCCCGCCGGCGCTGAAGTCGCCGTTCATCACCCGCCTGCAGGCGCGTTACGCGCGGGCATTGCGCTGGACGCTGGAGCATCGCGGCTGGAGCGTGGCCGGCATCCTCGCGATCTCTCTGGTCAGCGTCTATCCGATGACGCATACCGCGGGCGGTGGCGACGACAACGATCCCAGCGAGATCAACATCTTCTACCAGTGGAAGGGCGCGTACTCGAAGGAAGAGATGGGCAAGGAAGTGGCGCGGGTGGAAGCCTTCGTCAACGCCAACCGCAAGCCGTTCCACGTCGAGCGCGTGTACAGCCGCTACAGCGAGCAGGGCTGGGCGCAGACCCGTTTGTTCCTCGATATCGAGGACCCGGAGCAGAGCAAGAAGATCGCCGAGGACGTGCGCAAGGGCCTGCCGAAATCGGCGCGCGCCAACTTGGGCATCGGCTGGCCGGGCGGCATGGGCAGCAGCGACGGGCAGGGCATCCAGTTCAGCCTGATCGGCGATTCCACCCAGACCCTGCAGGAACTGGCCGCCGACATCGTGCCGATACTCGGGCGCAACCCGAAGCTGCGCGACGTACGCGTGGATACCGGCGATGCCAACACCGAACTCAAGGTACAGGTGAACCGCGAGCGCGCGGCGTCGTATGGCTTCAGTGCGCAGCAGGTGGCGCAGTTCGTCGGCATGGCCTTGCGCGGTTCATCGCTGCGCGATTTCCACCGCGAGGACGTCGAGATCCCGGTCAATGTGCGCTTCGCCGGTTCGGACGACTACGGCGTGGAGGACCTGTCCACCTTCATGGTGCGCGCGCCGAACGGCAGCGAAGTGCCGCTGCTGGCGATGGTCGACGTGAACATGGCACCGGCTGCCACCTCGATCCAGCGCCAGAGCCGGCAGACCATGCTGCAGGTGCAGGCGGGGCTGGCCAAGGACGTGTCGATGGAGGATGCGCGCAAGGCCATCGAAACCACGCTGAACAGCACGCAGTTCCCGCCGGGCTACAGCTATACCTTCGATGGCGGCGGATTCAACATCAATTTCGACGGCATGGATCAGATGATGCGGTCGATCGCGATCGCGCTGGTGCTGATGCTGGTGATCATGGCGGCGGTGTTCGAATCGCTGCTGTTCCCGCTGGCGATCATGTCCTGCGTGCTGTTCTCGATCTTCGGCGTGTATTGGTTGTTCTGGATCACCGGCACCGAGATGAACATCATGGCGGTGATCGGGATCCTGGTGCTGATGGGCGTGGTGGTGAACAACGGCATCGTGATGATCGAGCACATCAACAACCTGCGCCGGCGCGGCATGCCGCGCACCGAGGCGCTGGTGGAAGGCAGCCGCGAACGATTGCGGCCGATCATGATGACGATGGGCACCGCGATCCTGGCGATGATCCCGATCGCGCTGTCGACCAAGACCGCGGACGGCATGCCGCCGTACTACCCGATGGCGCGCGCGATCGCCGGCGGCCTGGCGTTCTCCACCGTGGTCAGCCTGCTGTTCCTGCCGACCATCTACGCGATGCTGGATGACCTGCGCATGGGCACGTCACGGTTGATCAAGCGGGCGAAGATGACGCGCGTGCAGCGGCGCGAGTTGAAAGCGGCATGAGCATGGACGCCGCCGCGCTGCGAAGGAACGGGCGCATCGCGGGTGCGCTCTATCTCGTGGTGGTGCTGACCGGCATGTTCTGCCTGGCCTATGTGCCGTCGCAGCTGGGAGAGGGCATCGCCGGCGCTTCGGCGCATGCGGGCTTGTTCCGCGCCGGCATCGCGGCCTTCCTGGTCATGCAGGTGGCGTTCCTGCTGTTGCCGTTCGCGCTGTATCGGGTGCTGGGCGATGTCGACCGACGCGCTGCCATCCTGATGGTGGTGTTGGCGGTGGTCAGCGTGCCGATCGGACTGGTGGCGGTGACGCATCGGATGGAGGCGCTCTCGTTGCTGGAAAACGCAGGCAGTGCCACGCAGGCGATGGACGCCGCGTTCGCGTTGTGCCTGCAGCGCTACGGCAATGGCCTGCGCATCGCCAGCCTGTTCTGGGGGCTGTGGCTGCTGCCGTTCGGTTGGCTGGTGTTGCGTTCCGGGCGCCTGCCGCGGGTGCTGGGCTGGCTGCTGGTGCTGGGCAGCATCGGTTATGTCGTGCAGGTGTTCGGCGGCCTGGTGCCCGGTTTCGCCGACTCTTCGCTGGTCCGTTATGTACGCATGCCGGCGGCCATCGGCGAGATCGGCAGCTGCCTGTGGCTGCTGATGTTCGGCGCGCGCGCGGGCCTGCAGCAACCTTCCCGCCACTGAGACCTAAGCCGATGGCCGCCGATGCAACACGCGTGTTGTCGGATCCGCCGCTTCCGTTGAGGGTGAAGCTGTCCGCGCTGTGGGTCAGCCTGACCTTCTGCTACCTCTACGGCGATTACTTCGGGCTGTACAAGCCGGGCAAGCTCCAGCACATGCTCGACGGCGCCGGCCCGATGGGGCCGGCCAGCCAGTCATCGCTGCTGTTCGTCGCCTTGCTGCTGGTGGTGCCGGGGCTGATGGCGTTCCTGTCGCTGGCATTGCCGGCGCGCATCGCGCGTTGGCTCAACATCGGCCTGGCGCTGTTCTATGCGGCCTTCGTGGCGATCACCATGCCCGGCGCATGGTGGTTCTACCTGGCCTACAGCGGTATCGAGATCGTGCTGTGCGCAGCGATCATCTGGCTGGCGTGGCGTTGGCCACGCAAGGCCTGAGCCGCTTCAGCCGAGCAGTTTGCGGACGATGGCCGCGCCGGAAATCCATACGCCGGCCATGCTGCCGAGGTTGGTGAGCAGGAACACCAGCACCACCCGGCACACGCGGTTGCGGTACCAGCCTTTCAGCGTTTGCGCGTCATCGCGCAGGGCGAGGAAGTCCGGATAGGCCGGCTTGCGCAGGTGCACTTCGGCCAGCGCGCTGAACATGCCCGGCGGCAGGCCGGGGCGGAACGGCTTGAGCGGCGCGGCAATCGCTGCGGCCAGGATGCTCAGCACGTGCCCGCGTGCGAGCAGGGCACCGAGCGCGGCCAGGCCGCCGGTCCACGCGACCCATTGCAGCAGCAAGTCTTGGCCCAAGTCGGCACCACCACGGGCATAACCCCAAGCGATGCCTCCGCAGATCAGCAGCATCAGCGCGATGGTGATCCACGGGATATTGCGCTTCTTCGCCACATGCGAGAGCTGTTCGGTGAGGCCGGCCGGCGCACGCTGTTCTTCGGCAAGGTACTTCGTCATGCCCTTGAGGTGGCCGGCACCGACAACGGCGAGCACGTGTTTCGCGCCATCGCCGCGTTCGCGCAGCTTCGCCGCCATGTACTGGTCGCGTTCGTCGATCAGGGTGGCATACAGCGAAGGCGTATCGCGCGCGAAATCGCCGAAACTGGATTCGAGCATGTCGCCTTCCTTCAGTCGCTCGATATCGTCCTCGGACACGTCTTCGCTGGCGAACAAGCCGCCGCCGATGCTGGCGATCAGCTTCATCCGGTCCCACCAGCTCAGGCCCTGCATGATCCGGCGGAAAGTGATGCCGACGTCGCGATCGATCAGTTGCAGATGCAGGCCGCGCGCGACCGCTTCGGTCGATGCTGCTTTCAATTCCGCACCAGGTTCGATGCCGAGTTGTTCCGCCAGTCGCCGCTGGTAGGCGGCGAGCGCCAGGTTCGCCGCGAACGGCGCCACCTTGCGTTCGCGGATCACCTTGACCAGGTCGAGCTGTTGCAGGTCTTCGGGCTTGGTCAGCGCCTTGTGGCGTTGCTCGTCCAGCTCCACCGCCACCGCATCGAAGCGGCCGCTGTCGATCGCCGCCAGCACCGCATCGATGCTGGCCTTCGACACATGCGCGGTGCCAAGCAGGGTGTAGTGCACGCCATCGCGTTCGAGCTCGACCACGGGCTGATCGGCGAAGCGGCTTTCTTTCATCGGCGTCTCCGCCAGTGCGTGGGGCTCAGTCACGGTAGCGTTTCGTCAGGTCGCCATAGGCGTCGATGCGGCGGTCGCGCAGGAATGGCCAGATCCGGCGCACGTGTTCGCTGCGCGCCATGTCCACATCGGCCAGCAGGATCGTCGGTTCGGTACCGGCTTCGGCGATGAACTCGCCTTGTGGCCCGAGCACGTGGCTGTTGCCCCAGAATTCGATGCCGGAAGCGCCAAGCGGCGAAGGCTCATGGCCGACGCGGTTGCAACTCAGCACCGGCAGGCCGTTGGCGACGGCATGGCCGCGATGACTCAACACCCAGGCATCGCGCTGGCGATTCTTTTCCGCCTGCTCATCGGACGGATCCCAGCCGATGGCGGTCGGATACAGCAACAATTCCGCACCAGCTAGCGCCATCAGCCGCGCGGCTTCCGGATACCACTGATCCCAACACACCAGCACGCCGAGGCGGCCGACGCTGGTATCGATCGGAGTGAAACCGATATCGCCGGGAGTGAAGTAGAACTTCTCGTAGAAGCCCGGATCGTCCGGGATGTGCATCTTGCGGTACTTGCCGGCGGTGCTGCCGTCGGCATCGAAGACCACCGCAGTGTTGTGGTACAGGCCGGTGGCGCGCTTCTCGAACAGCGAACTGACCAGCACCACGCCATGTTGCTTGGCGAGCTTGCCGAGGCGTTCGGTCGATGGGCCCGGGATGGTCTCGGCCAAGTCGAATTCGTCCACCGATTCGTGCTGGCAGAAGTACGGGCCGTTATGCAGTTCCTGCAACAGGACGAGTTTCGCGCCGGATTTGGCGGCTTCGGCCACACGGGTTTCGATGACGGACAGGTTCGCCTCGGCATCGCCGTGGTTGCGCTCCTGCACCAGTGCGACGGGGAGCTTGCTGTACTTGGACATCAGACCAGGCCCTCGGGCAATTGCATGGTGATGCAGTGCAGGCTGCCGTTCTGCCAGATCAGCGGGCGGCAGGGCACCTGCACGATTTCACGATCCGGGAAGGCTACCGCCAGCACCGCGGCGGCGGCGGCGTCCGCTTCGTCGCCATAGGCCGGCATCAGCACCGCGCCGTTGACGATCAGGAAGTTGGCGTAGCTTGCGGCCAAGCGGCGTGGGTTTCCATCCGTGCCGATGTCGATGACGGGCTTGGCCCACGGCAGCGGGAACAGGCGATACGGCTTGCCGTCGCGCGTGCGCAGCGCGGCGATTTCATCGGCCATCGCTTTCAGGTCGGCGTAGTGCGAATCGGTCGCGTCGTCGCAGGCCTGGAACACGATGGCATCGCGCGCGGCGAAGCGGGCGAGGGTATCGATATGCGCGTCGGTGTCGTCGCCTTCCAGCGCACCGTGGTTGAGCCACAGCACGCGGTCCTGCTTGAGCCAAGCGGCGAGCTTGTCGGTCAATTCTTCGCGTGATGCATCCGGATGGCGTTCGTGCAGGCACTGCCAAGTGGTGAGCAGGGTGCCTTCGCCGTCGGTTTCGATGGCGCCGCCTTCCAGCGCGAAATCAATGGTCTGCCGATCCTGCGTGGTGAACACGTCCTGCGCGGTCAGGCGTTCGACCAGGCGGTCGTCGTCGCTGGCGCCGTACTTGCCGCCCCAGCCGGTGAAGCGGAAATCGAGCAGGCGGAAGCCGTTGCCATTGCGCAGGCTGATCGGGCCGGAATCGCGCAGCCAGGTATCGTCGTAGGGCACGGTGACGAAGCGCACGCGGTCCATGTCGATGCGATTCGAACGCAGGCGCATTTCCGCATAGGTCTCGACATCGTCGTCGGCCACGCAGATGACCACCGGCTGGAAGCGGGTGATGGCGGCAACCAGCGCGATGTAGGTTTCCTCGACTTCGGCCAGACGCTGGGCCCAGTCGGTCTCCGCGTTCGGCCACGCGATCAGGATCGCCGCCTGGGATTCCCACTCGGCGGGGAAGCGCACGGTATTTGTCATGCTTGGTTCTTAGGTAGTGGGCGGCTTCGGCCCAATCTCGTTCGGATCGGCCTTGGTCATGACCACGTCGATGACCTTGCTGCGCTCGAAATAGACGGTGAAGGCGGGGTAGGTCCAGCGGTTGATGGTCGGCCACTGGCGCTTCTGCCCGCCGCGCGGATCCAGGCGGTCGCGTGGCACGCCAAACCGGGCCTCGACTTGGGCCATGCTCATGCCACGGCGTGGCAGGTTGCCGGGTTCTTCCTGCACGCGTTCGATCAGCAGGACGTCGCCCTGGACTTCGCGGGGCGCATCCTGGGCGATGGCGATGCCAGGCGCGGCAACGAGCGCGGCGACGAAGAGGTTGCGGGACAGGCGATTCATGGCGACGCTCCCAATGCAGACGAGGTAACGACGGATTCTATGCCGGATACGTGAACACGCCGCGATGTCGCGATGCGCTATCCCCAGATACGACGAAGGCCGCACGCGGCGGCCTTCGGCAGCACAACCTGCGGCGAATCAGCGCTGGCGCGCCTTGAAACGCGGGTTGGACTTGCAGATCACGAAGACCTTGCCACGACGGCGAACCACCTTGCAGTCGCGGTGACGGGCCTTCGCCGACTTCAGGGAGGACAGGACCTTCATGACAGAACCTCGGCGAAAATTTGAATGGAACGGGATGGGTGAAACACGAAGCCGCGCATTCTAGCCGGGTTTGTCCCGCCGAATCAACAGCTTGAAGGAAAAAATTGCGGGGCTGCGGCAGCCGTGGCCAAGCACGGCCATAATCCATGCCCATGGACAGCACTCATCCCGACGGCACGGCACCCGTACTCACCATCGATGGCCCCTCCGGTTCCGGCAAGGGCACCATCAGCCGGATCGTGGCCGGCAGGCTGGGTTGGCATTACCTGGATTCGGGCGCCTTGTACCGCGCGGTCGGGATCGCCGCCAGCTGGTCGGATATCGACCTGTCCGACGCCTCGGCGCTGGTGCGCTGCACCTTCGATACCGAAATCGGCTTCCGCGATGATGCCGCCGGCGAGCCGCGGGTGATCGTGAACGGGCTGGATGCGACCGACGAGCTGCGCACCGAGACCGCCGGCGCCGCGGCCTCCGCCATCGCCGCCATCCCGGAAGTGCGGGCCGCGCTGAAGGACCGCCAGCGCGTGTTCCGCCAGCAGCCGGGGCTGGTCGCCGACGGCCGCGACATGGGCACGGTGATCTTCCCGGACGCCGCCCACAAGGTGTTCCTCACCGCCAGCGCCGACGAACGCGCCGAAAGGCGCTATAAGCAGTTGAAAGACAAAGGGGTTTCCGTCACACTTGACGGTCTGCTACGCGAGATTCTCGCCCGCGATGCCCGCGATGCCAGTCGCGCGGTGGCGCCGCTGCGACCGGCCGACGACGCCGTCCGCATCGACACCACCGGCCTTGGCATCGATGGCGTGGTCGCGCTGGTGCTGGATGTCGTGTCCCGCCCCGGCTCGCCCTGAAGCAAGCCTCCCGCGTCGCAGAAACTGTTCCACGTGCCGCATCCCGCGGTGCGTGGCGTCCATCCAACCATCACACATGGCCAAGCGCGTTCCTGCGCGATGCCAGACCCAAGGTGGGTCGCCCCGTACGTGCGGGCGGCCTGTGTATCCACCAGAGATTTTTCATGAATTCCGTAGCTACCGAATCCTTCGCCGAACTGTTCGAACAGAGCCAGGCCAACCTCGCCAAGCTGAAGCCCGGTGCCATCGTCAAGGGCATCGTGGTCGACGTCCGCAACGACGTCGTGGTGATCAACGCCGGCCTGAAGTCCGAGGGCATCGTCCCGATCGAGCAGTTCCGCAACGACGCCGGCGAAATCGACGTGGGCATTGGCGATGAAGTCAAGGTCGCCCTCGATTCGCTCGAGAATGGCTTTGGCGAAACCGTGCTGTCGCGCGAGAAGGCCAAGCGCGCCATGGTGTGGGACGAGCTGGAAGAGGCGCTGGAAGCCAACGCCACCATCGTCGGCCGTATCAGCGGCAAGGTGAAGGGCGGTTTCACCGTCGACATCAAGGACGTCCGCGCATTCCTGCCGGGTTCGCTGGTCGACGTGCGCCCGGTGCGCGATCCGGTCTACCTCGAGGGCAAGGAACTCGAGTTCAAGCTGATCAAGCTGGACCGCAAGCGCAACAACGTGGTCGTCTCCCGCCGCGCGGTGGTCGAGAGCGAGCATTCGGAAGAGCGCGAGCAGCTGCTGGAGAAGCTGGTCGAGGGCGCGGTGCTGAAGGGTGTGGTCAAGAACCTCACTGATTACGGCGCATTCGTCGACCTCGGCGGCATCGACGGCCTGCTGCACATCACCGACATGGCGTGGAAGCGCGTGCGCCATCCGTCCGAAGTGGTCGAAGTCGGCCAGGAACTGGACGTCCGCGTGCTCAAGTACGACAAGGAGCGCAACCGCGTTTCGCTCGGCCTGAAGCAGATGGGCGAGGATCCGTGGGACAACATCGCCCGTCGCTACCCGGCCAACAGCCGCGTGTTCGGCAAGGTCTCCAACGTCACCGATTACGGCGCGTTCGTCGAGATCGAGCCGGGCGTCGAAGGCTTGGTGCACGTCTCCGAAATGGACTGGACCAACAAGAACGTCAACCCGGCCAAGGTCGTGCAGGTCGGCGATGACGTCGAAGTCATGGTGCTGGACGTGGACGAGGAGCGTCGCCGCATCTCGCTGGGCATCAAGCAGGTCACCAGCAACCCGTGGGAAACCTTCGCCGCGATCCACAAGAAGGGCGACAAGGTGTCCGGCCAGATCAAGTCGATCACCGACTTCGGCATCTTCATTGGCCTGGACGGCGGCATCGACGGCCTGATCCACCTGTCGGACATCACCTGGAACTCCACCGGCGAAGACATCGCCCGCAACTACAAGAAGGGCGACACGCTCGAGGCAGTGGTGCTGGCGGTCGATCCGGAACGCGAGCGCATCAGCCTGGGCGTCAAGCAGATGGAACAGGATCCGCTTGGCCAGTTCATGGCGACCAACCCGAAGGGCACCAAGGTCACCGGTACCGTCAAGGAAGTCGACGCCAAGGGTGCTGTCATCGACCTGGGCGAGGGCGTGGAAGGTTACGTGTCGGCCCGCGATGTCGCGGACGAGCGCGTGGACGACGCCAGCCAGCATCTGAAGGTCGGCCAGGAAGTCGAGGCGAAGTTCGTGGGCATGGACCGCAAGGGCCGCAGCCTGCAGTTGTCCATCAAGGACAAGGACGCCGCCGAGACCGCCGAGGCGATGGCCGAGTACAACAAGGCTGCTTCCGACGCTGCCAGCGGCACCACCAAGCTGGGCGCGCTGCTGCGCGAGCAGCTGAACAGCAAGTCCGAGTGATCCTGCTGTCGTAGCACACGTGGCGGCCCGGCTTCGGCCGGGTCGCCATTTTCTTGGTCGTACTGTTGCAAGCAAGGTTCCATGACCAAATCCGAACTCATCGAATTGCTGGCCCGCCGCCAGCCGCACCTGAAGGCAGATGACGTCGACCTTTCGGTGAAGTCGCTGCTGCAGATGATGGGCGCGGCCCTCGCCGGCGGCGATCGCATCGAAGTGCGCGGGTTCGGCAGTTTTTCCCTGCATTTCCGCCCGCCGCGCACCGGCCGCAACCCGAAGACCGGCGACGCCGTTGCGCTGCCCGGCAAGCATGTCCCGCATTTCAAGCCTGGCAAGGAATTGCGCGAACGGGTCACCACCGTCGTGCCGCTGCCGACGGACGACTGAATCCCTGCCGTCCGTTAAGCTAGAAGGCGATCCCGGAGTGCCAACCAAGTGATCCGCCTGATCCGTCTCGTCGCCGCCATCGCCTGCATCCTGCTGGGCGCCGTGGTCGGCGCGCTGAATACCCAACCCGTCCTGCTCGATTTCGGCCTCGCCAGCGTGCATGCCAGTCTTGGCTTGAGCGTGCTTGTTGCGCTGCTGCTGGGCGTCGTCATCGGCGGCACCATACTCGCGGTGGGCGTGATTGCCCCGTTGCGTCGTCGCCTGCGACGTGCGGAGAATGCCGCACGAGCGCCGCGCTCGGAGTCCTGATCACATGGGCAGTTTCAATTTCGATGTGTGGATCTGGTTCATCGTGCTGGTGCCGCTGGCGGCGCTGGCTGGCTGGGTGATCGGCCGGCGTGGTGGCGAACGCCACAGCACCAACCAGGTCAGCAAGCTGTCGACCACATACTTCCGCGGCCTCAATTATCTGCTGAACGAACAGCCGGACAAGGCGATCGAGCTGTTCCTGCACATCGCCGAACTGGACAAGGACACGTTCGAAACCCAGGTCGCGCTGGGTCACCTGTTCCGTCGCCGGGGGGAGGTGGATCGTGCGATCCGCCTGCACCAGGCGCTGGTGCAGCGAGCCGATCTCAATGATTCGCAGAAAGTACAGGCGCTGCTGGCACTGGGCGAGGATTACATGCGTTCGGGCCTGCTGGATCGCGCCGAAACCGTGTTCAGCGACCTCGCGCAGATCGACCAACGTGCGCCGCAGGCGCTTCGCCACCTGATCGGCATCTACCAGTCCGAACGCGACTGGGAAAAGGCGATCGAGAATGCCCGCCGCTACGAAACGGCGTCCGGCGAACCGATGGGCAAGCTGATCGCGCAATTCGAATGCGAACTGGCCGATCGCCAGCGCGCTGCCGGCGAGATCGATGCCGCGCGTGCCTCCATCGTGCGCGCCTATGCGGCGGATTCGACTTCGGTGCGCGCCGGCATCAGCGAAGGTCGGCTCGAAGCGGAGACCGGCAATTCGACGGGAGCCGTGCGCGCATTCGAACGTGCCGCGCGCCATGATCCCGACTATCTGCCGGTGATCCTGCCGGCATTGCTGGAAAGTTACGACAAGGTGGGTGAGCGCACCGGCGCGCGAGCCTTCCTCGCCGAGATGAGCGAGCACTATCGCGGTATCTCGCCAGTGCTGGCGCTGACCAAGATGGTCGAGGCGGAAGAGGGCGTGGGCGCGGCGCGGCGCTACCTGGGCCAGCAATTGAAGGACCGCCCATCGGTACGCGGCGAAGCGGCGCTGATCGACCTGACGCTTGCGGAAAAAGCAGACGCAGAAGCCACCTTGCACGATCTCAAGCACATCACCGACCAGCTGCTGGTGCGTAACCCGAGTTATCGCTGCACCCGTTGCGGATTCGGTGCGCGCAGCCACCATTGGCAATGCCCGAGCTGCAAGGAATGGGGAACGGTGAAGCCGCTGCTGAACTATGCCGTGGTTTGAGTCTGCGTTCGAGTCGCCGGCGTTGTTGGCCAGCGCCTTCGTGCTGGCTGCCTCGGTGTCCGCGCTTGGCAGTGCATGGGCCATCGCGCATGCCCATCGCAACGACCTGTTCGACCAGCCGGGCGAGCGTCGCAGCCACGACACTCCCACGCCGCGAGGCGGGGGGGTCGGCATTGTCGTCGCGACATTGGCGACGATGCTCATCGTCATCTGGACCGGGCTGACATCGGCAAGTTGGTGGTGGGCGGCGGGTGGGCTGGTGTTGGTGGCCGCCACTGGCTGGTGGGACGACCATCGTCCGTTGCCGGCTTGGCCGCGGCTGTTGGTGCATGCCATTGCGGCGGCTTGCCTGGCGGGGGCGGTCCACCTGCAGGGGGCTGACGGGGTGGTCGTGATCACCGCATTCGCCATGACGCTGGTGCTGGTCAATGCCTGGAACTTCATGGACGGCATCAACGGCCTGGCGGCAAGCCAGGCGATGTTGTGCGCGCTTGGCTTCGCGATGGTGCTGGGTGATGTCCCGCGCCTGCTGGCACTGGTGCTCGCGGGCGCCTGCCTCGGCTTCCTGCCGTTCAACTTCCCGCGGGCGAGGATATTCCTGGGCGATGTGGGCAGCGGTGCGCTTGGCTACCTGGTGGCGATGTTGCTGGCGGCGGGGTTCGCGTCGCACCCGCCGGCTTCATGGCCGCTACTGCTGCTGCCGGCAGCGGCGATGCTGGCGGATACCGGGTTGACCCTGATCTGGCGGATGCGGCGTGGGGAGCGATGGTGGCAGCCGCACGTTCAGCATGCGTATCAACAATGGAGTCGATCCTTTGGGCATGCGCGGGTCAGCTTGGGCTATGCCACCTTCAGCGGTGTGGCGGCAATGGCGATGTTGGCCCTTATGCCGGTAGGATATGTCGGCGGGACAGGGGTCATCGTTGCATTGTTGCTGGTCTGCTTGGCTGTCTGGTCGCGCTCGCGATAAGCAGGTCGAGTTGGCGGAACCGAAGGATTCGGGGAATGGGTACATCGAAGGATCGCTTGAAGTACATCCTGCCGCGATTGGCAATCATCCTGCATGACCTCGCGATGGTCTGGATCTGCTGGCAGGGGCTGCACTACGTCCGTTATACGTTGCAATCGCCACCGCTGCCCTTGGAGCTCTTCTCGAGCACGGTCGTGATCGTGCTGGTGGCGCAAGGGCTGGTGTCGTGGCGAGTCGGCCTCTATCGAGGGCTGTGGCGGTTCGCCAGCGTTCCGGATCTCCTGAACATCTTCAAGGCCAGCGTGCTAGGCCTGCTGGCGGTGGTGATTGGCTTGTTTTTCTACAGCCGATTGGATCTCGTATCCCGCGCCGCGTTGCTGCTGTACCCATTCGTCCTCACATTGCTGTTGGGCGCGCCGCGGTTGATCTTCCGCGCCTGGAAAGACCAGCGATTGCTGAATGCCGATGACACTGCCGAGCGCGTGCTGATCCTTGGGGCAGGACAGGCCGGCGAAGTCCTGGTGCGGGATCTGCGCCGAATTGGCCGCTACCAACCCATTGGATTTCTGGACGATGCCGCGGCACTGCGCGGAACGCGCATGCACGGCCTGCCCATCCTTGGCCGCGTCGGCGACGTGGCGAGGATCGCACGCGAAACCGGCGTGCAGTTGCTGGTGATCGCGATGCCCTCGCTGGATGCGACGGCGATGCGCCGGGTGGTTGCCGTCTGCGAAGAGAGCGGCGTGCCCTATCGCACGGTGCCGAAGCTGGTGGATGTCCTCGAGGGACGTTCGTTGCCGGGTCAGCTCAAGGAGGTCGCGATCGAGGATTTGCTTGGACGCCAGCCGTTGAGCCCGGATTGGAAGGCGATCCGCGCGTGGCTGGGTGGACGTTCGGTGCTGGTGACTGGCGCAGGAGGCTCGATCGGTTCCGAGTTGTGCCGGCAATGTGCGCGGCATGGTGCCAAGCGGATCACGTTGGTCGAGATCGATGAACTCGCACTACTGACCATCGAAGCCGACCTGCGCCGCGATTTCCCGGGCATCGAGTGCCTGCCGGTGTTGGGCGATGCCGGGGACACGGCGGTCATCGCCCATGCGCTGGCCTTGGCTGAACCGGAAGCCGTCTTCCATGCCGCAGCCTACAAGCAAGTACCCCTGCTCCAGCGCCAGTTGCGCGAAGCAGTGCGCAACAATGTGCTTGCGACGGAGACGGTAGCGCGTGCCAGTCGCGATGCCGGCGTCGGTACTTTCGTGCTGATCTCCACCGACAAGGCGGTGGATCCAGTCAACGTGCTGGGCGCGACCAAACGCTTGGCGGAGATGGTGTGCCAGTCACTCGTGGATCCGCGCTCGACCCGCTTCGTCACCGTACGCTTCGGCAATGTGCTGGATTCGGCGGGCAGCGTGGTGCCGTTGTTCCGCGAGCAGATCCGTCGCGGAGGGCCGGTGACCGTCACCGATCCGGACGTCACCCGGTATTTCATGACCATCCCGGAAGCCTGCCAGCTGATCCTGCAGGCTTCGGCAATCGGCGCGCAACAGGCGGTGTATACCCTGGACATGGGTGAGTCGGTGTCGATCCGGATGCTGGCGGAACAAATGATCCGGCTCGCCGGCAAGCATCCTGGCAAGGACATCGCCATCGAGTACACGGGGCTGCGTCCTGGCGAGAAGCTGCACGAAACGCTGTTCCATGCGGATGAACGCTACAGCGCGACCGTCCATCCGAAGATCCTGCAGGCGCTGCCGCGCAGCGTGAGCCTCGAGCGCGTGGAGCCTGCCTTGCAGACACTTCGCGAGGCCTCGGCCAGCTACGACCTGGAACGGCTTGCGGCATCTCTTCGCGCTGCCGTACCGGAATTCAACCCGCTCAGCGATGCCGAAGGTGCTCGCGAGTCGACCATCGTCGCCTTCCCCGCACGCCGCGCGCGCCAGCAGTAACATCGACGCATGGAAAATCAGACTGCCAAGCGCCGCGTGCGCATCGCGGTGTTCCCGGTGGCGGGTCTGGGGACCCGTTTCCTGCCGGCCACCAAGACCGTACCCAAGGAAATGCTGCCGATCGTCGACAAGCCGCTGATCCAGTATGCGGTGGACGAGGCGGTGGAAGCGGGCTGTGACACCCTGGTGTTCATCACCAACCGCTACAAGCACGCGGTGGCCGATTACTTCGACAAGGCTTACGAGCTTGAGCAGAAGTTGGAGAAGGCCGGCAAGGCCGAACAGCTGGAGCTGATCCGCAATGTGCTGCCGCCGGGCGTGCGCGCGGTGTTCGTGACCCAGGCCGAAGCGCTGGGACTTGGCCATGCGGTGCTCTGCGCGAAGCCCGTCGTCGGTGATGAACCGTTCGCGGTGCTGCTGCCGGACGACCTGATCTGGAGTCGCGGCGATGGCGCGCTGAAGCAGATGGCCGACCACGCGGAAGCCACCGGCGGCAGCGTGATCGCGGTGCAGGACGTGCCGCGCGAGCAGACCAAGAGCTACGGCATCGTCGCCACCAAGGATTTCGATGGGCAAGCGGGGCGTATCTCGCAGATCGTCGAGAAGCCGAAACCGGAAGACGCGCCCAGCAACCTCGCCGTGGTCGGGCGTTACGTGCTCAGCCCGCGCATCTTCGACCTGCTGGAGAAGACCGGGCAGGGTAGTGGTGGCGAGATCCAGCTGACCGATGCCATCGCCCAGTTGCTGCCGCTGGAGCAAGTCGATGCGTTCCGTTTCCACGGCACCCGTTTCGACTGCGGAACGCACCTCGGTCTGATCGAAGCGACCGTGCGTTACGCGCTGGATCACGAATTGTTGAGCGATGCGGCGCGCAAGCTGATGCAGAACGCATTGGACGAAATGGGCGTGGTCGAGACCTGAGTTTCGCGTTGCATGACGCAAACGAAAACGAGGCCGTCGGCCCCGTTTTCGTTGATGCAATGGCGTGAGGCTTACAGCGCCTCGAAGATTCCCGCTGCCCCCATGCCGGTGCCGATGCACATCGTCACCATGCCGTACTTCTGCTGGCGACGGCGCAGGCCGTGCACGATGGTCGCGGTGCGCACCGCGCCGGTCGCACCCAGTGGATGGCCGAGGGCGATGGCGCCGCCCAGCGGATTCACCTTGGATGGGTCGAGGCCGGAATCCTTGATCACCGCCAGTGCTTGCGCAGCAAAGGCTTCGTTGAGTTCGATCCAGTCCAACTGGTCCTTGGTCAGGCCGGCCTGCTTCAGCGCCTTCGGGATCGCCGCGATCGGGCCGATGCCCATCACTTCCGGGCGCACGCCGGCCACGCTGAAGCTGACGAAGCGCGCCAGCGGGGTCAGGCCGTAATCCTTGATCGCCTGCTCGGAGGCCAGCAGCACCGCGCCGGCGCCGTCGCTCATTTGCGAGGAATTGCCGGCGGTCACGCTGCCGCCGAACTGGCCGTTGCGGAACACCGGTCGTAGCTTCGCCAGGCCTTCAAGCGACGAATCCGCGCGCGGGCCTTCGTCGGTATCGACCACTAGTTGCTTGAGACGCACGGTATTGCCGGCGAGGTCGGGCAGGTGCGCAGTGATTTCGTACGGGCTGATCTCGTCCTTGAATTCGCCGGCGGCGATCGCGGCAATGGCCTTCTGGTGCGAGGCCAGGGCAAACGCATCCTGCTCCTCGCGGGTGACCTTCCATTCTTCCGCCACTTTCTCGGCAGTGATGCCCATGCCGTAAGCAATCGCCACGTGATCGTCCTTGAACACGGACGGACTCAGCGCGACCTTGTTGCCCATCATCGGCACCATGCTCATCGATTCGGTGCCGCCGGCCAGCATCAGGTCGGCATTGCCCAGGCGGATCTGGTCGGCGGCCAGCGCCACCGCCTGCAGGCCGGAGGAACAGAAGCGGTTGATGGTCTGCGCGGCCACCGTGTCCGGCAGGCCGGCCAGCAGCACGCCGATGCGCGCCACGTTCATGCCTTGCTCGCCTTCCGGCATCGCGCAGCCGATGATCGCGTCGTCGATGCGGTTGACGTCGATGCCCGGCGCCTGCGCGATCACGCTGCGCAGCACGTGCGCCAGCATGTCGTCGGGGCGGGTGTTGCGGAACACGCCGCGCGGAGCCTTGCCCACCGGGGTGCGGGTGGCGGCGACGATGTAGGCGTCCTGGATTTGCTTGATCATGTCGTTGTCCTTGTCGTCGCTCAGTTACGCAATGGCTTGCCGGTCTTCAGCATGTGCGCGATGCGCTCCTGCGTCTTCGGCATCTGCGCCAGCGCCACGAAGTGTTCGCGTTCCAGCCGCAGCAGCCATTCCTCGTCCACCAGCGAGCCGCGGTCGATCTCGCCGCCGCAGAGGACGGTGGCGATGCGAGTGGCGATCTCGTAGTCGTGCGGGCTGATGAAGCGGCCTTCCAACATGTTGACCAGCAGCATCTTGAAGGTGGCGATACCGACATCGCCGGCCACCTGCACGCGCCGTGCCGGCAGCGGCGGACGATAGCCGCGTTCGGCCAACGCCAGCGCTTCCTGCTTGGCGATGTGCAGCAGTTCAAAGGCGTTGAACACGACCACGTCGTCCTTGCGTACCAGGCCAAGTTCCTTCGCCTCGACCGCAGACGCCGAGACCTTGCCCATGGCGATGGTCTCGAACACCTTCTTCAGTTCGGCGAACACGTCGCCGCCCGGGCCGGCCGCGTTCGACGCGCGTACTGCCAGTTCCTTCAGGCCGCCACCGGCCGGCAGCAGGCCGACGCCGGCTTCGACCAGGCCGATATAGCTTTCCAGATGCGCCACCGCACGCGCGCTGTGCATCTGGAATTCGCAGCCGCCGCCCAGCGCCAGCCCGCGCACCGCAGCGACCACCGGCACCAGCGAATACTTGATGCACTGGCTGGTGGCCTGGAAGTTGGCGACCATGGCGTCGAAGCCCTTCAGGTCGCCGGCCTGCAGCAGGCCCAGTGCGCCGGAGAGGTCCGCGCCGGCGGAGAACGGCTCCTTCGGCTGCCAGATCACCGCGCCGCGGAAATCGCGTTCGGCGATGGCGATGGCGTCCTGCACGCCGGACAGCACCTTGTCGCTGACCGTGTGCAGCTTGGTCTTGAACGAGATGACCAGGATGCCGTCGCCGTCGTGCCAGGCGCGCACGCCTTCGTTCTCGAACACGGTCTCGCCCGGGGCGAAGCGCTCGCCCAGCACCGGGTCGGGGAAGCGCTGGCGCTTGTAGACGGGCAGGGCGGAGCGCGGCAGCTTGGCGTCCTTGGCCGGGCTGTAGCTGCCCTCGGCGCCGTGCACGCCGTCGCGGCCGTCGAACACCCAGTCCGGCAGCGCGGCCGAACTCATGGCCTTGCCGGCCACGATGTCCTCGGCGATCCATTCGGCCACCTGCTTCCAGCCTGCCGCCTGCCAGGTTTCGAACGGGCCCAGCGACCAGCCGTAACCCCAGCGGATGGCGAGGTCGACATCGCGCGCGGTCTCGGCGATGTCCTTCAGGTGGTAGGCGCTGTAGTGGAACAGGTCGCGGAAGCAGGCCCACAGGAACTGCGCCTGCGGATGGCTGCTGGCACGCAGTGCGGCGAATTTCTTGGCCGGATCCTTTTCCTTGAGGATTTCCACCACCTCCGGCGCGGCGACGCGGTCGGATGCGCGGTAATCCTGCTTCTGGAGATCGAGGACGACGATGTCCTTGCCGACCTTGCGGAAGATGCCGGCGCCGGTCTTCTGGCCCAGCGCGCCCTTGGCGATCAGCGCGTCTAGCCACGCCGGCGACTTGAAGTACTGGTGCCAGGGATCGTCCGGCAGGGTGTCGGCCATGGTCTTGATGACGTGGGCCATGGTGTCCAGGCCAACCACATCCGAGGTGCGGTAGGTGGCCGACTTCGGCCGGCCGAGCAGTGGGCCGGTCAGCGCATCGACCTCATCGAAGCCAAGTCCGGACTGCTGGGTGTGGTGGATCACCGACAGGATCGAGAACACGCCGATACGGTTGCCGATGAAGTTCGGGGTGTCCTTGGCGTAGACCACGCCCTTGCCGAGCTGGGTGACCAGGAAGGTTTCCAGGCCTTCCAGCACCGATGCGTCTGTGGTCTTGGCGGGAATGAGTTCCGCTAGATGCATGTAGCGCGGCGGGTTGAAGAAGTGCACGCCGCAGAAACGGTGCCGGAGTTCTTCCGGAAGAACATCCGCCAACTTGTTGATTCCCAAGCCTGACGTATTGCTGGCGAGCACCGCGGTGGGCGACACGAACGGGGCGATCTTCTTGTAAAGGTCCTGCTTCCAGTCCATCCGTTCGGCGATGGCCTCGATGATCAGGTCGCAACCGCGCAACTGCTCCAGCCCGCTGTCGTAGTTGGCCGGGGTGATCGCCTCGGCCAGCGACTTGCTGGCCAGCGGCGCCGGCGACAGCTTGCCCAGGTTGCCGATGGCCTTGAGCACCACGCCATCGGCCGGGCCTTCCTTCGCGGCCAGGTCGAACAGGACGGTGTCCACGCCTGCATTGGTCAGGTGGGCGGCGATCTGCGCGCCCATCACGCCGGCGCCCAGTACCGCAGCACGACGTACAAGTAATTTCTCAGACATTGCTTGTAACCTCTTGAAAAATTAGGAAGCGTCGGCTTTGAAGCCGGCCGCTGCAAATCGGATCAGCGCCTTCGCGGCGCGTTCGCGGTGGGTGGCTTCGGAGACGCCGTGTGGGCGCTTGATCAGGCCGAAGTCCGCCATCGCATAGGTCAGCGCGCCGGACAGGAAGTCCAGGCGGCGGTACAGCTCTTCCTTGCCCAGATCCGGCATGCAGGCGCTGATCGCCTTGGCGAAATCGCGCAGCACGTGGCCGTACTGGTCGGACAGGAATTTGCGCAGGCTGTCGTTGCTCTCGGCGTAGGCGCGGGCGATGACGCGGATGAAGGCGCCGCCGCCGTGGCGGTCCTGGGCCATCGCCAGTGCGGGTTCGACGAAGGCCGCGAGGATCGGCTCAAGTTCGCCGGGGCGGCTTTCGATGGCCTGCCGCAAGGCTTTCAGGCGCTCGGCGCTCATGTCGTCCATGCGCCGGCGGAACACCTCGTTGACCAGGTTGTCCTTGCTGCCGAAGTGGTAATTGACCGCCGCGATGTTGACGTCCGCGCGGCTGGTGACCTGCCGCAGCGAGGTGGTGGCGAAGCCCTGCGCGGCGAACAGCTCTTCGGCCGCGTGCAGGATTCGATCCTTGGTGGAGAAGTGTTGCAGGCTCATCCCGCGACCTCATGAATCAAACGCTTGTTTGATATTAGGGCGGGGCTTCGGCGCGCGTCAACGGTTGGGCGACGATCGGCTCTCGAAACAGGTGCGTGGAGGCGCTGTCATCGGTTAGAATTCTCCGCAGCCATATCGGCCAAACCCGCGCCAGTACGCGGGTTTTTCTGTTATCTTCGGGTCAGCAACGGACGTTTGCGACCCGCCTGACTGGAGTTATCCCATGGCGCTGGAGCGCACCATTTCGATCATCAAGCCCGATGCCGTTGCCAAGAACGTCATCGGCGAAATCTATTCCCGCTTCGAGAAGGCTGGCCTGAAGGTCGTGGCCGCGAAGATGAAGCACCTGTCCAAGCAGGAAGCGGAAGGCTTCTACGCCGTGCACCGCGAGCGTCCGTTCTTCAATGCGCTGGTCAATTTCATGATCTCCGGCCCGGTGATGATCCAGGTGCTGGAAGGCGAGAACGCCGTGCTCAAGAACCGCGAGCTGATGGGCGCCACCAATCCGAAGGAAGCGGCCGCCGGCACCATCCGCGCCGACTTCGCCGACAGCATCGATGCGAACGCCGTGCACGGTTCGGATTCGCTGGAGAACGCGGCGATCGAAACCGCCTACTTCTTCCCGGCTACCGACGTCTACGCGCGCTGAGCTTGAGATGAGCGATACGCGCACACCGAATATCGACATCGCCCTCGTCGGCGATGTTGCCGGTGCGCGCGATTCGGTTGCGGTAGCTCCGGCTGCCGCATCCCGAACCAACATCTTCGATTTCGACCGCGCTTCCCTCGAACGTTTCTTCGAGGAAGATCTTGGCGAAAAGAAATTCCGCGCGCAGCAGGTGATGAAGTGGATCCATCACCGCTACGTGACCGATTTCGGCGAGATGACCGACCTTGGCAAGGCGCTGCGCGCCAAGCTGGAAGAGCGTGCGGTCGTGCATGCGCCGCAACTGCTGTTCGACAAGGCGTCCACCGACGGCACCCACAAGTGGCTGCTCGGCATGGATCCGAAGAACGCCATCGAAACCGTCTACATCCCGGACAAGGGCCGCGGGACGCTGTGCGTGTCAAGCCAGGTGGGTTGCGCGCTGAACTGCCAGTTCTGTTCGACAGCCACGCAGGGATTCAATCGAAATCTTTCCACCGCCGAGATCATCGGCCAGGTGTGGATCGCCGGCCGCCATCTGGGCAACGTGCCGCACCAGCAGCGCAAGCTCACCAACGTGGTGATGATGGGCATGGGCGAGCCACTGGCGAATTTCGATAACGTGGTGCGCGCGATGAGCATCATGCGCGACGACCTGGGCTATGGCCTGGCCAACAAGCGGGTGACGCTATCGACCGCCGGCATGGTGCCGATGATCGACAAGCTGGGCGAAGTGTCCGACGTGTCGCTGGCGGTCTCGCTGCATGCGCCGTTCGACGAGTTGCGCAGCGAACTGGTGCCCCTCAACAAGAAATATCCCATCGCTGATTTGATGGATGCCTGCGTGCGCTATGCGTTGCGCAAGCGTGGCACCTCGGTGACCTTCGAATACACCCTGATGAAGGACGTCAACGACCAGCCCGAGCATGCACGCGGACTGGTCAAGCTGCTGCGCGAGTTCGACCGTCGCGTGCAGATGAAGGACGCCGCCAAGGTTAACCTGATCCCGTTCAACCCGTTCCCGGGTACGCGTTTTGCGCGACCCACGGACGAGGCGATCCGCTCCTTCCAGAAGCAGCTCAATAACGCCGGCATGATCGCGCCGGTGCGGCGTACCCGTGGCGACGACATCGATGCCGCCTGCGGCCAGCTGAAGGGGCAGGTGCTGGATCGCACGCGCCGTTCGGCAGAGCATCGCAAGCGCCTGCAGGAAAATGGTTTGACCCAAAGTGGGGTGTCGGATGCGGCGTGAAATGCTTGCATTGGCCGCATGTTTCATCCTTCTTGCCGGCTGCAGGCAGCTGGAGCGGCTGAGCTTTATCCGGCCGGATGCCAGCCGCGGCGAATTCACCAAGATTGCGCCCAGGTATGAGGTTAGCGACAGCGGGCAGAAGGCCTTGCCGGCAGCAGCGGAAAGCCTGGTTGCCTCGGCGGTCTCGCAGTACAACGCGGGGAACTACAACGAAGCCGGGCAGTTTGCGCGGCAAGCATTGAAAGCGGATCCGCAACTCGCCGATGCGCATGCGATCTTGGCCTTGCTTGCCGAACGTACCGGCAATTCGGCCGAGGCGGGAGGGCATTACCTCAAGGCTGCGACACTGTCCCCCGGAGTTGGCATCCATGCCAACAACTACGGTACGTGGCTGTGCGCCAACGGTCGTGCGGCGGAATCCCTGGCGTGGTTCGACCGGGCATTGGCTGATCCGAACTACCCAACGCGTTCCGCCGCGTTCGCGAATGCCGGTACCTGTGCAGGCCGGGCGGGGCAGGCGGATCGAGCCGAAACGAATTGGCGGAATGCGTTGGCGCTGGACTCGAATGATGTGCAGTCCTTGGCGGGGATGGCGTCGCTGCAATTTGCCCGAGGGGGTTACCTGGATGCACGGGCCTTCGTCGAGCGATGGCTGGCGCTCGCCCCATCGGACACGGAGGCCTTGCGCCTTGGATCCCAGATTGAACAGAAACTAGGCGACAGTGCTGCTGCACAACGTTATCTTTCCCGCCTGCAGGCGATTTCCCCCGATTCCACGACTGCCCCCCGTTCGCAATGACTTCGCACCCGGATACCCACCATCATTCACTGGCTGGCTGCGGCGAGCGCCTCAAGCAGGCGCGCGAAGCTGCGGGAATGAGTGTTGACGATGTCGCCACCAAGCTGCACATGCCGGCACGCATCGTGCGATCGCTGGAAGCGGAGGACTGGTCTCAACTGGGTGCGCCGGTGTTCGTTCGTGGCCAGGTGCGGAGTTATTCGCGCCTGATGGGCCTGATGACGGCGCCGATGATGGATGCGTTGGTCGACGTGGGGCCGGTCGAGCCCTCGCGGATCATCAGCCGTACACATACGCCCAAGGCGCAGTGGTGGGCCGAACAGCTCGGCCGACGCCTGGTCTACATCGTCCTGACGTTGTTCCTGGTGGTCCCTGCCTGGGTGGCGACCCGCCAACACCTGTCCAACACCAGCGGGGATGCTGCGCCGCTCGACCTGCCGGTGGACACGTCAGGTGCCTACGAGCAACCGCAAGCCAGGCAACCGGCCATGCCGCGGACGGTCGTGGCGTCGATGGCACCGGTGGCTGCCACCCCGGCGACTTCAAGCGATATCGTCATTCGCACCCGCGGCGAAAGCTGGATCACCGTGACCGCAGTTGATGGCAGCAGCCTCGAGAAAGGCCTGGTACCTGCCAACAGCGAACGCCGTTATGCCGCCGCTCAGGTGGCGCGCCTGACCATCGGCAATGTCTCAGCGGTGGATATCGAGAATCATGGGCGCAGCGTGGATGTGGGCAGCTTCGCCCGCGCGAACGTTGCACGCTTTGCGGTATCCTCAGACGGTTCGCTCGTCGCGGCGGATTGAAGCGGCTGTTCCGGTTGCCGCTCGTCACGACGACGGCTTTCAATTCCAACATTTGACGACCTGCGCTTCGAACGCGGGCATAGAGACAGCATGGCGATCGATGATCTGCTCGACGAGCATGAACAGAGCGAACGAGTCCGCTCGTGGGTACGCAGCAATGCACTGGGCCTGATCGGCGGCATTGGTCTTGGCCTCGGCGCCATCGCCGGCTGGCAGTGGTGGCAGGGCCAGCAATTGCAGCGCAGCATGGCGGTCAACGGCCGCTACGCCGAAGTGGTGAAAGCCTATGAAGCCGGCCAGCTCCCGACGGACAAGGGCCGCGCCGCGCTGGATGCCATCGGCAAGGGCAACCCGACCTTGGCCACGCTGGCGGGATTGCAGTTGGCGAAAGCGCAGGCGGATGCAGGCAAGCGCAATGATGCGATCGCCACGCTGCGCGGGCTGAGCAACCTCGACCGGGATCTGCGCGCCGTGGTGCACCAGCGCCTGGCGCTCCTGCTGATCGACGCGGGTCAAGGCAAGGAGGCGTTGGCCTTGCTCGACGACGAACGCAACCCGGCAATGCTCGATGCGCGTGGTGATGCCCAATTCGCCGTGGGCGATCGTGCCAAGGCGCAGGAGGCCTATCTCAAGGCCCTTGCCCTGGTCGATGTCGCCGATCCGCAGCATCGCCTGCTGACCCTGAAACTGATCGAGGCCGGCGGCACGCCGCCGCACACCGAGGACAAGACCTGATGACCCAGGACACGCGCCGCCGTTTGCGCCTGATCGCCGCTACCGCGCTGGCGGTTGCTCTTCTGTCCGGCTGCACCACCATCAAGAACGTGTTCGATGGGCGCGGCAAGGATCATTCGAAGGATCCCGCCAAACTCGTCCAGATCACCCCCAGCGTCACCGTGAACAAGCTGTGGAACGCGTCGATCGGCAAGGGTGAGGAAAAACTTGGCGTCGCCCAGCGTCCCACCATCGCCGATGGCCACGTGTACGCGGCGGCAGTCGAGGGTGGCGTGTCGGCATTCGATCTGCATACCGGGCAATCCCTTTGGCGCTATGCCTCCGAGTTGCCGCTGACAGGTGGCCCCGGTGCGGGCGACGGCTTGGTCGTGGTCGGCAGTCTGGAAGGTGACGTGATCGCGCTGGACGCTGCCACGGGTACAGAGAAATGGAAGTCGAAGGTTGCCAACGAAGTGCTGGTGGCCCCGGCCGTGGGCGGAGGCATGGTGTTCGTGCATTCCAACGACGGCCGCGTCACCGCACTCGATGCCGGCAGCGGTGAGCGTCGCTGGTTCTACAGCGCCGATGTGCCGGCACTGACGGTGCGTGGCAGTGGCGCAATCACCATCGGCCCCGGCATCATCTTCGTCGGCAACGACAACGGCACACTGACTGCACTGTCAATGACCGATGGCAATGTCGTTTGGACGACGCCAGTGGCGCAGCCCGATGGCCGCAGCGAACTGGAGCGCATGGCCGATGTGGATGGCCCGGTCGTGCTGGACAACACGATGCTGTATGCGACCAGCTACAAGAACCACACCGTCGCCATCGATGGCCCCAGCGGGCAGCTGATGTGGGATCGCGAGAACGGCGGCCCGCGCGGTCTGGGCTTGAGCAATTCGGCGGTGGTGGTCACCGATCCGACAGGCAAGGTCTGGGGCATCGACAAGAACACTGGCGGTAGCTTGTGGCAGCAGGCCGGCTTGGCTTACCGCAATACCAGTGCGCCGGCTGTGCAGGGCGATTACGCCGTGGTTGGCGACATGGAAGGCGTGTTGCACTGGCTGCGCCTGAATGACGGCGCGTTCGCCGCACGCTCCAGCCTGGGTGGTGCGATTTCCGGCCAGCCAGCGGTGGCCGATGGCATCCTGGTGGTGCAGACCATCGAAGGCCAGCTCGCCGCGTTCGCCCTGCAATAAAGCGTCGCACCGGCCTTCGGGCTGGCATGCATCCGCGGCCCCGGCTACCCTGCCGGGGCCGTCGCGTTTTTCGCACCACACGTTCCAGACGACAGAATCCGCGCTTCCGCGCAAAGGTTGATCCATGCTTCCCCTCGTCGCCCTGGTCGGGCGCCCCAATGTCGGCAAGTCCACGCTGTTCAATGCGTTGACCCGTACCCGCGATGCGCTGGTGCACGACGAACCGGGCGTCACCCGCGACCGCAACTACGGCGTGTGCCGACTCATCGAAGGCCACCCGTTCGTGTTGGTCGATACCGGCGGCATCGCCGGCGAGGACGAAGGCCTGGCCGGTGCCACCGCACGTCAGTCGCGTGCCGCCGCGGAAGAAGCGGACCTGATCCTGTTCATCGTCGACGGCCGCGAAGGCGCCTCGGCGCTGGACGACGACATCCTGCGCTGGCTGCGCAAGCTGTCGAAGCCGACCCTGCTGGTCGTCAACAAATCCGACGGCATCGACCTGCAGGCTGCGATGGCGGATTTCGCGCGCTACGGCTTCGGTGATGCGCTGCCGGTCTCGTCCGCGCATCGCACCGGCATCGATGAACTGCTGGCGAAGGCGCAGAAGCTGCTGCCGGAAGAGGGTACGACCGAGACCCTGGACGAAGATCCGACGCGCGTGCGCATCGCCTTCGTCGGCCGCCCGAACGTGGGCAAGTCGACGCTGGTCAACCGCATCCTGGGCGAGGAACGGATGATCGCCTCGGAAGTGCCGGGTACGACGCGCGATTCGATCGCGGTCGACCTGGAGCGCGACGGCCGCAAGTACCGCCTGATCGATACCGCCGGCCTGCGCCGCCGCGCAAAGGTGGAAGAAGCGGTCGAGAAATTCTCCGTGTTCAAGACCCTGCAGGCGATCGAGCAATGCCAGGTTGCAGTGCTCATGCTGGACGCCAGCGAAGGCGTGACGGACCAGGACGCCACCGTGCTCGGCGCGGTACTGGATGCGGGCAAGGCGCTGGTCATCGCCATCAATAAATGGGACGGCCGCACCGATTACGAACGCCAGCAGGCGGAAACACTGGTCTCGCGCAAGCTGAGTTTCGTGGAATGGGCGGAGAACGTGCGCATCTCCGCGCTGCACGGCTCCGGCCTGCGCGAGCTGTTCCGCGCGATCCACCGTGCGCATGCCTCGGCGACCAAGGTATTCAGCACCGCCGACGTTACCCGTGCGATCGAAGCGGCCTATACCGCCAACCCGCCGCCGGTGGTGCGCGGGCACGTGCCGAAGATGCGCTTCGCCCACCCGGGCGCTGAAAGTCCTCCGACCTTCATCGTGCATGGCACGCGGCTGAAGTCGTTGTCGAACACCTACCAGCGCTATCTGGAGAATTTTTTCCGCAAGCGCTTCAAGCTGGTGGGTACGCCGATCCGCTTCATCTTCCGCGAAGGCGAAAACCCGTACAAGGACAAGAAGAACGTGCTGACGGATCGGCAGGTCGCCAAGAAGCAGCGTTTGATCCGTCGCGTCAAACGCGCCAAGTAACCGCGCGATGATCGCGCGGGGCGAGGTCATGCTGGGCATCCTGGCCGGTGGTCGCGCCAGTCGCCTCGGCGGTCGCGACAAGGCCTGGTTGCAGCGTGATGGCGTGGCGCAGGTCGTGCGCATCGCGCGGCGCTTCGATGGCGAATGCGGGGGGGTGCTGGTCAGCGCGAACCGCGATTTGCCGCGTTACATCGCACACGGACTGGCGCCGATCGAGGATCGCGTCGCTGATATCGGCCCGCTCGGTGGCCTTGAAGCCTTGGCCTCTGCATGCGCAACACCGTGGTTGCTGACGGTGTCGGTGGATATCGTCGACGCCAACGACTGCCTGCTGCGTACGCTGGCCACCGCCGGTGGCAACGGCGCGATGGCCGAGGATGACGACGGTCTGCAGCCGCTGGTCGCGCTGTACCGCGTCGCGCCGCTACGCGATGCCGCTGCGGCGGCCATTGCCACCCGGAATTTCTCGGTGCAGGCCATGCAGGCGCGGTTGTCGTTGCCGCGCGTGCGTTTCGACGGGCTTCGCTTCGGCAATCTCAACACGCCGGAGGATTTGCGTCTGGCAGGCTATGTCGATGACTGAATTTCCGGCTTCGATCCTGTTCGACGATGCACGCGCGATCCTGCAACGTGTCGCGATGGCGCAACGCTTGCCTGTCGAGCATGTGGCGTTGGCGCACTGTCACGGCCGGGTACTGGCGCAGGACATCGTGGCGCCGATCGCGCTGCAGCCGTTCGACAACAGCGCGATGGACGGCTACGCCTGTCGCCATGCCGATTTGCATGGACAGGAATTCGTCCAGTTGAAGCTGGTCGGCGAGCAGTTCGCCGGCCGTGCACTGGGCCTGCAGGTGGGCGAGGGCGAATGCGTGCGCATCACCACCGGCGCGCCGATGCCGCAGGGCGCGGACAGCGTGGTGATCCGCGAGGACTCGAGTGCCAATGGCGGTGCGATCACGCTGCGTGCCGGCGTGCGCCTTGGCGCCAACGTGCGCAAGGCCGGCGAGGATGCGCAACCCGGCGATCCGGTGTTGCGCGCGGGCACGTTGCTCAATGCCGTGCAGGTATCGCTGGCGGCCTCGCTCGGCATCGACCGTTTGCCGGTATCGACCAAGCCCACGGCCGCGGTGTTCGCCACCGGCGACGAGCTGGTCGAACCTGGCCTGCCGCTGCAGCCGGGCGAGATCTACAACAGCAACCGCGAACTGTTGATGGGCCTGTTGCGCGCGGAAGGCCTTGAGCCGATGGCATGGCCGAGCCTCCCAGACGATCCCGCACGCATCGCGGCCATGCTGCAGGACGCGGCCTCCAGCTTCGATATCGTCATTACCTGCGGTGCAGTGTCGGCGGGGGAGAAAGACCACATCCCGGCGATGCTGCAGACGCACGGCTCGGTGCATTTCTGGAAAGTGAAGATGAAGCCGGGCATGCCGCTGCTGGCCGGCCAGTTGGGACAGGCGCAGTTCCTGGGCCTGCCGGGCAATCCGGTTTCGGTGCTGGCGACCTTCCTCACGCTGGGTCGTGAGCTGGTGGATGGCATGCAGGGCAGAACGCCGCGGCCGCGGCGGTTCGCGCGATTGGATGTGGCCATCGACAAATCGCATCCGCGCCGCGAGTTCGTGCGCGGCAGCCTGCGCTGCGACGAGGCCGGCATGCAATGGATCGCGCCGAACGCCGCGACCGGCTCGCATCGCCTGCGCGCTGCCGCCGACGCGGATGCGCTGTTGATCCTGGCCGAAGGCACGCAGTCGCTGGTGCGCGGCGAGGTTGTCGAAGTGCTCACGTACTGATCGGCATAATCGCGCGATGCCGATTCGACTCCTCACGCCAAGCGAAGCCCATGCACGCCAACAAGCGGGCGCATACCTGATTGACGTGCGCGCCGCACATGAGCGCGCGCTTGGCATGGCCGTGGGCGCACACGGCATCGTCCGCGAAGAACTGGAGGCCGATGCCGCGCAACATCTGCGGACGCTGGATGCCGAAGTCTTGCTGATCTGCCAGCGCGGCCTGCGTTCTCGACAGGTGGCCGAATTCCTCGAAACACACGGTTATCGCAACCTGTCTTCGGTCGAGGGCGGTACTGACGCCTGGGATGCAGCCGGCCTGCCGATGCTGCGCGCGGACATCGATGTCGATTTCAGCGAACGTTACTCGCGCCACCTGCGCCTGCCGGATGTCGGTCTTGAAGGGCAGAAGAAGCTCGAAGCTGCATCCGTGCTGTTGGTGGGTGCGGGTGGACTGGGCTCCCCGGCGGCGTACTACCTTGCTGCTGCAGGCATCGGCACCCTGCGCATCGCCGACGACGACGTGGTCGACCGCAGCAACCTGCAGCGGCAAATCCTGCATACCGATGCGCGCATCGGCGTGCCCAAGGTCGAATCGGCCGCCATCGCGTTGTCCGCGCTGAACCCGCGCACCAAGGTTGAAGCCGTGCGCGAACGCATTACCTCGGACAACGTGGAGCACCTGCTTGAAGGCATCGACGTGGTGGTGGATGGCGCCGACAACTTCCCTGCGCGCTACCTGCTCAACGACGCCTGCGTAAAGCTGGGCAAGCCGCTGGTGTACGGCGCGGTGCATCGTTTCGAAGGACAGGCCAGCGTGTTCGACGCCGGCCGTCATCGCGGCGAGGCGCCGTGCTATCGCTGCCTGTTCCCGGAGCCGCCGCCGCCGGAAGCCGCGCCGAATTGCGCCGAGGCCGGCGTGTTGGGCGTGTTGCCGGGCGTGATTGGGCTGTTGCAGGCCACCGAGGCAATCAAGCTGCTGCTCGGCATCGGTGAACCGTTATGCGGCCGCTTGCTGCAGTTCGATGCGTTATCCATGAAATTCCGCGAGACGCGGCTAACGGCAGATCCGCAATGCCCGGTTTGTGCACCGAATCGCGCATTCCCTGGTTATGTCGATTACGCCGCGTTTTGTGCTGGAGGTTGAAAGGATGCGATTCCCCCATTGGTTGATCGGGCTTTGCCTGCTCGCATTTGCCGGCACGACCTTCGCCGCCGACCAGTGCCCGCTGTTGCGCGGCCGCCAGTCCGATCCCGAAGTCGCCACCCGCATCGCCGCTGCTGCCTGCGATGAACACCTGCGCTGGCAACGTCCGTTCATCACCACCGACGGGCGTTTGGCCAGCAGCGCGATCGCGGAAGGCGAGAGTCGCGGCCTGCAAGGCGGTGGCGCGCCTTGGCGGCAAGTGGCGATGTACTGGCGCGATGCCGGGCTGCTCGGCCAAACCGGTGCCTCCGGTGCCAACGACTGCAGTTATGCATTGGCCAATGCCAGCTATCCGGGCATGGGTTGTCGCGGTTTCGTCATCGATAGCCCATGGTCGGCGGCATTCGTGTCCTGGGTGATGCGGCGTTCCGGCGTGCCGCGTTTTACCTTCTCGGGCAGTCATTTCGACTACGTGCGTGCGGCAAGACTCGATCCGGCCGGCAGTCCATACGAATATCTGGAGCCGATGTCAGCCACGCCTGCAATCGGCGATCTGCTGTGCTACGTGCGCACCGGTCGCGTCTACGGGTACCAGGCGCTGGCCAGTGCGATCGACGGCGGTGCCAACGGGCTTCCCATGCATTGCGACATCGTGGTCGCGGCCAATCCCGGTGGAGATGCGAAGGCCTACCTGGTCGGCGGCAATGTGCAGCAGGCGGTGACCATGCGCGTCCTCAACCTCAACGCGGGTGGTCGTTTCTGGAACCTGCCACGGCGTACTGACGGTGATGTGGAATGCTCGCCGGACACGCAGGCGGCCTGCGATTTCAATCGCCAGGACTGGTCTGTGTTGCTCAAATTGAAGCCGCAATCGGCGCTGGCCCAGTTGGGGCCGGTGCAGCCGCCATCCTTCATGCCTGACGTGGCACCACAACAGACTTGTTGCGTGAACTGCGTGGTTGGTTCCGGCATACCGCGCTGTCCGGCCACAGATGCGGCCCAGCCGCAGCCGTGGGGGTTGCCACAAGACTCGGACTGAGTGAACTCAGGCTTTCGCCGCGGACTTGCTCGCGCGCGTGCGCGGTTTGGCGCGATGGTCGACCTCCACACCGAGTACCGTATTGCAATGGATGCAGCTGTGGCTGATGCAGCGAGCCTTGCTTGTGCCGTCAACCATGCCGACGATGGTTTCGACATTCACGTGCAACACACGCTTGCCGCACTTCGGACATTCGCCTTGGATCGCCATGGAACCCCCTGGCCGGCTCGCATCGGGCAACTGCCCGTGCCGAGCATAATGAGGCCGATGTTCAGGCTCTAACGCTTGCGCGCCTCGAAGGCGGCCAGCTGTTCAGGCGAGGCTTCGGCCTGATGCCGCGCCTTGAACTCCGCGAAGGGCATACCGTACACCGCTTCCCGCGCTTCGTCGCGGGTCATCGCCAGTCCCCGTTCCTCGGCGGCGTCGCGGTACCAGTCGGCCAGGCAGTTGCGGCAGAAGCCGGCCAGGATCATCAGGTCGATGTTCTGCACGTCCGGGCGCTGCAGCATCAGGTGGTCGCGCAGGCGGCGGAACGCGGCGGCTTCGAGGGCCGTGGTGTCGATGTCGGTCATGGTGGCGTCTTGCTGGGCGATAATGCGGGATCGACTTTACCGTATCGCCCACGCATGACCGCCAAGATCCTCGATGGCAAGCGCATTGCCGACGACCTGCTGGACGGCCTGAAAACCCAGGTCGATGCCCGCGTGGCGGATGGAAAATCGCGCCCGGGGCTGGCGGTGGTGCTGGTGGGTGGCGACCCGGCCAGCCAGAGCTATGTGCGCAACAAGCGTCGCGCCGCGGAAAAAGTGGGTATCACTGCGTTCGACCATGATTTGCCTGCGGGCACCAGCGAAGTCGAGTTGCTTGCGCTAATCGACGAACTCAATGCGAATCCGAAGGTGCATGGCATCTTGGTGCAGCTGCCGCTGCCGGGCATTCCCGACGCCAGCGCGCTGATCGAGCGCATCCATCCGGACAAGGACGTGGACGGCTTCCACCCGCAGAACGTTGGCCATTTGGCCCTGCGCCAGTTCGGCCTGCGTCCGTGCACGCCACGCGGCATCACTACGCTACTGGCCTATACGGACAAGCCTGTGCGCGGCCAAAGCGCCACAATTGTCGGCGTGTCCAACCATGTCGGCCGGCCGATGGCGCTGGAGTTGCTGATTGCCGGCTGCACGGTGACCAGCTGCCACAAGTTCACCCCCAAGGATGTGTTGCAACGGCATGTGGGCGAGGCCGACATCCTGGTGGTTGCGGTCGGTCGTCCCGGCCTGATCCCGGGCGAATGGGTGAAGCCGGGCGCGGTGGTGATCGATGTCGGCATCAACCGGCTGGACGACGGCCGCCTGACCGGCGACGTGCAGTTCGAAGCCGCTGCCGCCCGCGCCAGCTGGATCACCCCGGTGCCGGGTGGGGTGGGGCCGATGACCGTGGCCACCCTGATGCAGAACACCCTGGAAGCGGCCGAATTGGCTGACGCGGCAGCCGCGGAACGCTGAGTTGGCCGCAGGGCACGACTCAGGCCGCGCCATGACGCTATAATGACTCGCTTCCCCACCACTCCCGGGACTGCCGATGCTCCGCATCCAGGCTGAAGCACTGACGTACGACGATGTTTCCCTCGTCCCCGCGCATTCTACCGTCTTGCCCAAGGACGTCTCGCTCGCCACGCGGCTGACCCGCGACCTGCACATCCGCCTGCCGATCGTTTCTGCGGCGATGGACACGGTCAGCGAATCGCGCCTGGCCATCGCCATGGCCCAGCTGGGCGGCATCTCGATCCTGCACAAGAACATGTCGGTCGAGGCGCAGGCCGCGCAGGTCGCGCGGGTCAAGAGTTTCGAGGCCGGGGTGATCAAGGACCCCTTCACGGTCGGTCCCGAAACCACCATCGGCGAGGTGCTCAAGCTCACCCGCGCGCGCAACATCTCCGGCGTGCCGGTGGTGGACGAAGCGGGCCAGCTGGTCGGCATCGTCACCGGCCGTGACATGCGCTTCGAGAAGAAGCTGGACGATCCGGTCCGCCACATCATGACCAAGAAGGATCGGCTGGTGACGGTGCGCGAAGGTGCATCGGACGATGAAGTCCTCGACCTGCTGCATCGCCACCGCATCGAAAAGGTGCTGGTGGTCAATGACGAATTCACCCTGCGCGGGCTGATCACCGTCAAGGATTTTCAGAAAAAATCCGACAACCCGAACGCGGCCTACGACAGCAGCGAACGCCTGCTGGCCGGCGCGGCAGTTGGCGTGGGCGGCGATACAGAACAGCGCATCGAGGCGCTGGTCGCCGCCGGCGTGGACGTGGTGGTGGTGGACACCGCGCACGGCCATTCGCAGGGCGTGATCGAGCGCGTGGCGTGGACCAAGAAGCGTTTCCCGCAGTTGCAGGTGGTTGGCGGCAATATCGTCACCGGCGATGCCGCGCTGGCGTTGATGGATGCCGGTGCGGACGCGGTGAAGGTCGGCGTGGGGCCCGGTTCGATCTGCACCACGCGCATCGTGGCCGGCGTTGGCGTGCCGCAGGTGACCGCCATCGACATGGTGGCCGAGGCGCTGCAAGACCGTATTCCGCTGATCGCCGATGGCGGTATCCGCTATTCGGGCGATATCGGCAAGGCGATCGTGGCGGGCGCATCGTCGGTAATGATCGGTGGCCTGTTCGCCGGCACCGAGGAAAGCCCGGGTGAAACCGAACTGTTCCAGGGCCGCAGCTACAAGAGCTACCGCGGCATGGGCTCGCTGGGCGCGATGGAAAAAGGGTCGAAGGATCGCTATTTCCAGGATGCGAGCGATGCCGACAAGCTGGTGCCGGAAGGCATCGAAGGCCGCGTGCCGTACCGCGGTCCTCTGAGCGGCGTGGTGCATCAGCTTGCCGGTGGTTTGCGCGCGACGATGGGTTATGTCGGCTGCGCGACCATCGAGGACATGCGCAAGCAGCCGTCCTTCGTGAAGGTGACCGGCGCCGGCCAGCGCGAGAGCCACGTGCACGACGTGCAGATCACCAAGGAACCGCCGAATTACCGCGCCGGTTGATGCTCACAGGGAAGGGAGACGCGAGTTTCCCTTCTTCGTTTCAAGTCGAAGAAAAACGCCATGACCCAGCAGCCGAACACCAATATCCATTCCGACAAGATCCTGATCCTGGATTTCGGCGCGCAGTACACACAATTGATTGCACGCCGCATCCGCGAGATCGGCGTCTATTGCGAAATCTGGGCCTGGGACCACGATCCTGCAGAGATCGCCGCGTTCGGTGCGAAGGGCATCATCCTCTCCGGCGGCCCGGAATCGACCACCGAAGCCGGCGCACCCGCCGCGCCGCAACAGGTGTTCGATAGCGGTCTGCCGCTGCTCGGTATCTGCTACGGCATGCAGACGCTCGCCGCGCAGTTGGGAGGGGCGACTGAAGCCGCCGATGCACGTGAGTTCGGCCATGCCGAGGTCGAGATCGTGAAGCCGGATGCATTGTTCACCGGCCTCAGCGACCACGGCGGCGCGCCGCGCATCGATGTGTGGATGAGTCATGGCGACCACGTCGCCAAGGCGCCGCCGGGTTTCGCCATCACCGCCGTCACCGATCGCATCCCGGTTGCTGCGATGAGCAATGAGGACAAGCGCTGGTACGGCGTGCAGTTCCATCCGGAAGTCACCCACACCAAGCAGGGGCAGGCGCTGCTGCGCCGCTTCGTGGTGGATGTCTGCGGCTGCCAGACGCTGTGGACGGCGGCCAACATCATCGAGGACCAGATCGCCCGCGTGCGCGAGCAGGTCGGTTCCGATGAAGTGATCCTGGGCCTGAGCGGTGGCGTGGATTCCTCGGTCGTCGCGGCGCTGCTGCACAAGGCGATCGGCGAACAGCTGACCTGCGTGTTCGTCGACACCGGCCTGCTGCGCTGGAACGAAGGCGACCAGGTGATGGCGATGTTCGCCGAGCACATGGGCGTCAAGGTCGTGCGCGTGAACGCCGCCGACCGCTATTTCGACAAACTGGCAGGCGTCAGCGATCCCGAAGCAAAGCGCAAGATCATCGGCAATCTCTTCGTCGATATCTTCGACGAGGAATCGAACAAGCTGAAGAATGCGAAGTGGCTGGCGCAGGGCACCATCTACCCGGACGTGATCGAGTCCGCCGGCAGCAAGACCGGCAAGGCGCATGTCATCAAGAGCCACCACAACGTCGGTGGCCTGCCCGAGCACATGAAGCTGGGCCTGGTCGAGCCGTTGCGCGAATTGTTCAAGGACGAAGTGCGGCGCCTTGGCGTGGAGCTCGGCCTGCCGCGCGAGATGGTCTATCGCCATCCGTTCCCGGGCCCGGGGCTTGGCGTGCGCATCCTCGGCGAGGTGAAGCGCGAATACGCCGAGCTGCTGGCGAAAGCGGATGCGATCTACATCGAGGAACTGCGCAAGGCCGATCTGTACGACAAGACCAGTCAGGCATTCGCGGTGTTCCTGCCGGTGAAGTCGGTAGGCGTGGTCGGCGATGCACGCGCCTACGAATGGGTGATCGCGCTGCGCGCGGTGGAAACCATCGACTTCATGACCGCGCACTGGGCGCACCTGCCGTACGAGTTCCTGGGAACGGTGAGCAACCGCATCATCAACGAACTGCGCGGCGTGTCGCGCGTGGTCTACGACATCAGCGGCAAGCCGCCGGCGACGATCGAGTGGGAATGACGCCTTCGGCGAATCGCCGGGGCCAGGCCAGCGGCGATTCGCCGTTCAATCGCGGGCGATGTCCGGCGGGTTGATCAGGCCCTCGAACACCCCCGTCAACAGGCCGACGAGCGCGCCTTCGTCGGCATCCGCCAGCGCGGATAGTCCGATCATCTGCCGCATGCCCTGGAAGCCGGAGATCATCGCCAGGATCATCGCGGCGCGCTGGCCGGCGTGATCGCCATGCAAGGCGCCGCTGACCGTCTTCAAGGCGTTGTCCTCGATCATCTGCTTGCCGACGGTGGTGGCGACTGGGCTGGATGCGGAGTGGAAAGCCATGCGGAAACCGTCCAGCGGCACCTGGCCCGGGCGGGTCATGCCGATCAACGCCTCGGCCAGCGCGCGTGCCGGGGCGGACGTGTCCATGATCCCGCCGGCGATCACGCTTTCGCCGGTCATCGTCTGCCGCAGCGCTTCGATGAACAGCTCTTCCTTGGACCCGAAATAGCGGTTCACCATCATCGCAGTGACCCCGGCGCCGGCCGCGATCTCGCGCAGGCCCACCCCGTCGTAACCTTTATCCGAGAATGCCGCGCGGGCGGAGGCCAGGATCGCCTTGCGGGTGGCCGCGGCATCGCGTGGACGGGGTTTCGGGGCTTTGTCGGGCGAAGTCGTCATGCCTACAGTCTACATCTGTAGACTCTTCATCGCAATTGATGTATACATATGTAGACAAGCTCTCGCCCGACGAGCTGGGAAGGTTCCCGCGGGGCGAGCTGGAGACAGCAGATGGACAAGACCGTACTGGTCACGGGCGGCACCGGCTTCGTGGGTGCCTGGTGCATCGTGGAATTGTTGCGGCAGGGGTATCGGGTGCGCACCACCGTGCGCAGCGCCGCCAGGCAGGCCGGCGTGCGCCACGCGGTCGCGCGCGAGATCGAGCCGGGCGACCGCCTCGAATTCACCATCGCCGACCTGACCAGCGATGCCGGTTGGGCCGAGGCGATGACCGGTTGCGACTACGTGCTGCATGTGGCGTCGCCGATGACCTCCGCCACCGCCGACCCGCAAGCGCTGATCGCGCCCGCGCGCGAAGGCACGCTGCGGGTCCTGAAGGCAGCAGTGGATGCCGGTGTGCAGCGGGTCGTGATGACCTCGTCCTGCGCCACCGTGAACCAGGGCCTGCAGAGCGGCGACACCGTCAACGACGAAACCATGTGGGCCAGCGAAAACGATCCCGACCTCAACGCCTACCGGCTGTCGAAGATCCTGGCCGAGCGTGCCGCCTGGGACTTCATGCGTGAGCACGGCGGCGCCACCGAATTCGCCACGGTGCTGCCCAGCGCGATCTTCGGCCCGGTGCTGACGCTGGACAACCCGGGTTCGGTGCAACTGGTCCAGCGCCAGTTGCAGGGCAAGATGCCGGGCACGCCGAATGTGGGGTTCTGCGTGGTCGACGTGCGCGACCTGGCGCTGGCGCATGTCGAAGCGATGCGGCGGCCGGAGGCGGCGGGTGAGCGCTTCATCGTGGCGGGCGAGTTCGTGTGGATGCGCGACGTGGCGGCGATCCTGCGCCAGCGGTTGGGCGAACGTGCGGCCAAGGTGCCCACGCGCGGGCTGCCGGACTGGCTGGTGAAGTTGATGGGGCGCTTCGTGCCGGCGATGCAGCAGCTCGTGCCGATGCTCGGACGCCGCCATCTCTACCGTTCCGACAAGGCGCAGCGCCTGCTCGGCTATCGTCCGCGGCCGGCTGCGGACACCCTGGTGGAGTGCGCGGAAAGCCTGCTGGTACTGGAGGGCAGGGCGTGAGCGGCAGGCCGATACGGTTGATCCTGACTGGCGCCACCGGTTTCGCCGGCGGCGAAGTGCTGCGGCAGGCGTTGGCAGATCCCGGCATCGAACGTGTCAGCGTGCTCTCGCGTCGTGTCGTGGAGATGGCGCATCCAAAACTGCGCCAGTTGCTAGTCGATGACTTCACCGATTTTTCGCAGGTCGATGCCGATGCGTTGACCGCCGACGCCTGCATCTGGTGCCTGGGCGTGTCGCAAACCGCGGTGGACAAGGACACCTACATCCGCATCACCCATGACTACACGCTGGCGGCGGCGCAGGCGATGCTGGCGCGCAATCCGGAGCTCCGTTTCTGCTTCCTCAGCGGTTCGCGTGCCGACCAGCAGGAACGGACTTCGATCTATTACGGCAAGATCAAGGGACGCACGGAGAAAGCGCTGTCCGAACTCACGCCCCATGCTT
The DNA here is from genome assembly GCF_011302915.1 of Thermomonas sp. HDW16. Lineage (NCBI taxonomy): Bacteria > Pseudomonadati > Pseudomonadota > Gammaproteobacteria > Lysobacterales > Lysobacteraceae > Thermomonas > Thermomonas sp. HDW16. The sequence continues at coordinate 1,630,519 of NZ_CP049872.1, forward strand.
TCCACTTCCGTCCGGCGGTGATCCGCGCAACCCGGCCCGAGCACAGGATTCCGCTGGCGGCGCGCATCGGCGGGATGATCGCGATTCCGTTCGACTGGTTCTCCGAGCAGGTCAGCGTCGATTGCGTGCAACTGGCGCACTGCCTGATCGAGGTGGCGAAACAAGGCGCCGACCGACGTATTTTCGACAATGCCGGCATCAAGCACTGGCCGAAGGATTGAGGACAACATGACGATGACTACCGTGAAGCGGCCCAGGCGCGGCCTGTGGCGATGGTTGAAGGCCTTGCTGGCCCTGTCGACGGTCGTTTTTGTCGCCGGCTTTGCCTACACGCGTGGGCCTGCATTCGGCGCCACGCCGTCCGGACAGCGCCAGCTGCGGATCGAGCAATCGTCGCAATGGGATACCCGGCGCTTCGTGAACCGGCAACCGCAATGGCTCGACCTGCGCAAGGCATTGCGCGAGGCGGTGTTCGGCGAAGGCAATGCGCATGCCAACCCGGATGCGCCGATTGCGGTGGTACACACGGATGCGGCGCAACTGGCGCAGCCTGCTGCCTCGGGTTTGCGGGTGACCTGGTTCGGCCATTCCTCCACGCTGGTGGAGATCGATGGCGTACGTGTGCTCACCGATCCGTTCTGGGGTGAGCGCGCCTCGCCAGTGGATTGGGCCGGCCCGAAGCGCTTTTTCGCAGCGCCGATCGGTTTGCGCGACTTGCCGCCGATCGATGCGGTGGTGATCTCCCACGACCATTACGATCACCTCGACCGCGCCACGGTGGAACAGCTGCGCGATACGGCGACGGTGTTCGTGGTGCCGCTCGGCATCGGGGCGCACCTCGAGCGTTGGGGTATTCCGCCATCGCGCATCCGCGAGCTGGATTGGTGGGAAACCACCAAGGTCGGCGATCTCGACATCACCGCTACCCCGGCGCGGCATGCGTCCGGGCGCCTGTCCAACGACAGCGGGCGCACGCTGTGGGCGGGTTACGCCCTGCACGGCCCGGAGCATCGCGTCTGGTATTCCGGCGATACCGGCTTCCACGACCAGCTCGACGACATCGGCGAGCGGCTTGGCCCGTTCGACCTGACCCTACTGGATGCCGGTCAGTACAACCCGTTGTGGCCGGATGCGCACCTGGGCCCGGAGCAGGCGGTGGAAGCCCATCGACTGGTCAAGGGCAGAACGATGGTGCCGGTGCATTGGGGGTTGCTGAATCTGGCGCCGCACACATGGACGGAGCCGGTCGAGCGCGTGCGCGTGCAGGCGGCGTGTCGCGGCGTGGACCTGCTGATCCTGCAGCCCGGGCGGGTCACCGAGCCGGAACAGCCTGGCGAGATGACGGCATGGTGGCCCTCGTTGCCATGGAAGACCGCGCGCGAGCGGGCCATGCGCTCGACGCTTGCGGGTGATCCGGTCGAGTCCTACCCGCCGTTCGACTGCGCGCATCGGCCATGGCCGATGCGCGGCCGGCATCGTCACGCGGTTAGCATGACGCCATGACTGACTTGCCGGCAGCGATGACCGATGAACAATGGATGCGCTGTGCGCTGGCGCTCGCCGAGCGTGCGCAACGCGAGGACGACGAGATCCCGGTGGGCGCGCTGGTGGTGGATGTCGACGGCAACCTCATCGGCGAAGGCTGGAATCGCAATATCGCCGAGCACGACCCCAGCGCACACGCGGAAATCGTGGCGATGCGTCGTGCGGGCGCGGCCATCGGCAACCACCGCCTGGTCGGCTGCACGCTGTATGTGAGCTTGGAACCCTGCGCGATGTGCGCCATGGCCATCGTGCATGCGCGGGTAGCGCGAGTGGTCTATGGCGCCAGCGATCCCAAGACTGGCGCGGCCGGCAGTGTCTTCGACCTGCTGGCCGATCCGCGCCACAACCACCGTGTCGAAGTGACCGGCGGTGTTTTCGGTGATGAAGCCGGTGCGATGCTGACGGCGTATTTCCGCGCCAAGCGCGGCAAACCCGCGGTTTAACCGCGACGGCGGGTCAGTTCCTGGTCGAGCTCCAGGTCGAAGCTGCTCACCGCCAGGCTGACTTCGCGCCACATCGCCACGCTGGCGCCGAGCAGGAAGAGTACGCCGAACACGGCCAGTACGGTGGGCACCACCCCCAGCCGGAAGCCGAGGAGGGCATCCACCGCCAGCGACAGACTGGTGCCGACGAAGCTGGCCACCGCGCCATACAGCAGCCGACAGGCACGCAGGACAAGGTGGGCGCGCTGGCGGTGGCGGCGGATCTGTTGGTCGCGCTGGTCGCGGTCCGGCGCATCCAGCTCCCAGGCCACGATCAGGCTGCGCAGGCGGTCGACAACGCGGGCCAGGCGGGTATTGGCCGAGGCCAGCAACGCGGCGGTGGCGGTCAGGAAGAAGGCCGGCGCCAGCATCGCGGTCAGGATGGCGTAGTGGCTGAGTGCGGTCGAGCTGGTCTGCAGCATGTGATCCCCCATTCGGCCCCGTATGATGCACATACCCCGTCATCCTTGCAGCGCATGCCGAACAATCGACTGATCTGGATCGACCTCGAGATGACCGGTCTGGATACCGACCGTGACGGCATCCTTGAAATTGCCACCGTAGTGACCGATGGCCAGCTGAACCTGCTCGCCGAGGGACCGGAATTCGCCATCGCCCACTCCCTGTCGACGCTGGAAGCGATGGATGAGTGGAACCGCAACCAGCACGGCAAGTCCGGGCTGTGGCGGCGCGTGATGGAGGAAGGTGTGCCGCTGGCCGAGGCGGAGGCGCGCACGCTGGCGTTCCTGCGCGAATGGGTACCGGCCAAGGCCTCGCCGATGTGCGGCAATTCGATCTGCCAGGATCGGCGCTTCATGCACCGACTGATGCCGACGCTGGAAGCCTATTTCCACTATCGCAACCTGGACGTGAGCACGATCAAGGAGCTGGCGCGGCGCTGGTCGCCGCAAGTGCTGGCCGGCGTGAACAAGGAATCGGCGCATACCGCATTGAGCGATGTGCGCGATTCCATCGAGGAACTGCGCCACTATCGCAAGTCGATGGGGGCGTTCGCCGGCATTCCGGCGGGCTGAAGGCAGGACGCCATGGGTAGGCGGCAGGGGATATCTGCAGGTGCGCTGGTGGCAGCGTTGCTGTTGCTGTTCGCTTGCCTGTGGCCCGGTTTCGTCCATGCGCAGGACAAACCGCTGAGTGCCTACTTCCGTGAAACCTGGACCACGCGCCAGGGATTGCCGCACAACCAGGTCAACGCCATTGCGCAGACACCGGATGGTTACCTGTGGTTCGGGACCTGGGAAGGATTGGTGCGCTACAACGGCCTCGAGTTCCACTCTTTCGATCGCAGCAATACCCCTGCATTGAAGGACAACGGCATACGTTCGGTGCGGGCTTCGCCCGATGGCGCGGTGGTGATCGGCACGTCGCGGGGCGGGGTCACCGTCAAGCGGGGCGATCTATGGCGCACCTGGATGGTCAAGGACGGCCTGGCGCAGGAAGAAATCATGGATGCGCTGCTCGACCGCAAGGGGCGGTTATGGGTGGCGACCGAGAGTTCCGGAATCGACCTGGTCGACGGCGACAAGATCACGCACATCACCAGTCGCGATGGTCTTCCGAGTGGCGTTACCTACGGTTTGTTGCTGGATCGCGACGACAGCGTCTGGGTGGCCACCGCCCGCGGGTTGGTGCACTTCGTCGATGGACGAAAGGTGATGTACGCGCACGCCGCCGGTTTGCCGAACGCGCCCGTTTTCCGCATTTTCCAGGATCCGGCCGGGCGCATCTTCGTCGGCACCGAGCGCGGCGTGTACCGGCGCGAGAAAGATCGCTTCGTGCAGGTTTCGCCCTTGCTGCCCGACGATGGGGTGCCCAGCCTTGCGCAGGATGCTGCAGGCAATCTCTGGGTTGGTACGGTCAATAACGGCTTGCTGCGGCTAGGCAAGTCCGGAGTCGAGAAATTCACCAGTTTGCGCGGTCTGCCGAACAATCGCGTTGCGGCGCTGCTGGTCGATCGTGAAGGCAGCTTGTGGGGCGGCACCAATGCCGGACTGCTGCGCCTCAGCGATGCCCCGTTCAGCACCTACAACGGCGACCAGGGATTGAGCGACGATTACGTGCGTGCGCTTGCGCAGTCGCGTGATGGTTCGTTGTGGATCGGCACCAGCCGTGGCCTGAACCGCTGGCGCGGAAACAAACTGGAAGCCAGTTACACCGCCGCGGATGGCTTGCCCAGCGATTCGGTGCTGAGTCTGCTCGAAGACCGCGATGGCAGCCTGCTGGTCGGCAGCTATACCGCCGGGGTATTGCGCTTGCGCGATGGCAAGTTGGTGGCGCAATACGACAATGCACACGGCATGCCGGGCAGCAACCAGGTGCGTGCGCTGGTGCAGGAGCCGGATGGCACCTTGTGGATCGGCACGACCCGTGGCCTGGTGCGGATGCGCGCAGGAAAATTCGAGTTCTTCGGTGTTGCCAAGGGCCTTCCCCGCGAGTTCATCATTTCCCTGCACCTGGCACGTGACGGCAGCCTGTGGGTCGGCACCGCGAATGGCGCCGCACGCATCGTGGGTGAACGCGTCCAAGCCCTGGACATGCGGGGAATGAATGGCGCACAGGACGTGTTCGATTTCCATGAGGATGCGGACGGTACGTTGTGGTTCGCGACGGATCGCGGTCTCCTGCGCTATCGGCAAGGCCAGTTGCGGGCGTTGGGGCTGGCGAAGGGCCTGCCGATCGATACCCTGTTCGCTGTCGTCGATGACGGTGTCGGCAGTTTCTGGCTGACATCGAACCGTGGCGTAATGCGGGTCAGTCGCTCCGAGGCCGAAGCGGTCATCGATGGCAGGAAAGCCAAGCTCGAACTCGATCGTTTTGGCGAAGCCGACGGACTTGCCAGCAACCAGTGTAACGGTGGTTCCGGCCCGGCGGCCTTGCGCGACCGCAACGGACGCATCTGGGTTGCGACGGCGGGTGGCGCCGCGGTGGTGAATCCGAAGTCGCTGCATGCCTACAAGCGCAGGTTGCCGCCGGTCGTGATCGAACAGGCGTTGGCCAACGACCAGGTCGTTTCCCTGCAGGGTGCGCTCAAGTTGCCGGCGGGGACGCATAAGCTGGAATTCCACTACGCCAGTCTCAGCTTCCAGACGCCGCGCTTCGTGCGCTATCGCTACCGGCTCGAAGGCGTGGACCGCGGCTGGATCGAGCGCGGCAACCAGCGCGTGGCGCAGTACACCAACCTGATGCCAGGCAACTACCGGTTCGCGGTGAATGCATCGGCACCCGGGCTCGGGCAGGGTTGGAGTTCGGACATCACCACCCTCGACATCGAGATCAAACCGAGGTTCTGGCAACACGCGTGGTTCCTGCCGGCGCTGACGCTGTTGGGCGTCCTGTTGGTGGTCGGCCTCTATCGCTGGCGGTTAGGCCACATGCGCCAGCGCGCATTGAACCTGGAAGCCATCGTGGAGGAGCGCACCAGCGATCTGCGCGACCAGACCGAACGCCTGCGCGAATCGGATCGCGAAAAATCGTCCCTGGTCGCAAAACTGAAGGAGCAGTCCGAAGCCTTCGAGCGGCAGGCGCGCGAAGATTCCCTGACCGGGCTTGGCAATCGTCGCAGCATGGACGAGGAGCTTGCTCGCACGTTCGAGCAAGCCGCGACAAACGGAAAGTCGCTCAGTTTTGCCTTGGTCGACATCGACCACTTCAAGCGCATCAACGATGGTTATTCGCACGCGGCTGGCGACCGTGCATTGATCGAAGTCGCGCGCCTGATGCGCGAAGAACTTGGCGCGCTCGGCAAGCTGGCGCGTTGGGGCGGCGAGGAATTCGCGATCCTGTTCGAAGGATTGGCGTTGGAGGAAGCCAGGCGTCGCTGCGAACGCCTGCGTTGGGCGATCGAGCGATTGGATTGCAGCGGTTTCGCGCCGGGCTGGAAGATGTCGATCAGCGGCGGCGTGGCCGAGCGCACCGGCCTTGCGCACTACGAGCGACTGGTCAGTCGTGCGGATGCATTGTTGTACGAGGCCAAACGCGCCGGCCGCAACCGCATCATGGGTTGATCGAATACGTTCAGGCCTGCGGCGGTTTCGGCTTCAGGTCGCCATCGTCGGCGACGCCACGCAACAAGAGGTCAGACAACGGGCGGCCATCGGCGTCGCGATGGTAGACATGCAAGTCGCGCTGCGGATAGGGGATGTTGAGGCCGTGCTGGATCAACTGATTGCGTACTGATTCCACCACATGGCTGCGTGCCTCGATGAAATCGTCGTTGCGGGCGAAGGCCTGCAACACCAGGTCAACGCTGCTTTCGCCCAGGTTGACGACCCGCACCACCGGCTCCGGCTCCCTCGACAGCAACGGTTCTTTTTCGGCGATTTCCAGCAGCACACTGCGCGCAAGCTGCAGGTCGTCGTCGTAGCCCACGCCCACGGTGATGTCCATCCGCCGTTGCGGTAGGCTGCTGTAGTTGATGATCGGCGCAGTGGTGATCTCGCTGTTCGGCAGGATGATGACGCGGTGGTCGGCCGCGCGCAGACGCGTCTGGAATACCCGCACCTCGAGCACCACGCCTTCCTGACCGGCGGCGATGACATGGTCGCCGGTGCGGAACGGTCGCAGCACGATCAGCATCACGCCCGAAGCAATGTTCGACAGCGAATCCTTCAACGCCAAACCCACCGCCAGGCCGGCGGCGCCGAGGATCGCGAACATCGAGGTAGTCGGCACGCCAAGCGCGGTCAGCGCGGTCATGATCACCAGCACCAGCATCACTGCATAGGCGATGTTGCGCAGGAAACCGCCCAGCGTGGCGTCCACGCCGGCGCGGATCATCACCCGATCCAGCCCCGTGCTCAGGCGCTTGGCCAACCAGCGACCGATCACGAAGATCGCGATCGTGGCCAGCAGCTTCATCCCCCATGTCTCCAGCAACTGCCACCAGTCGACGCCGTGCAGATCCTGCAGCAAGTTGGCGGTGGGGGCCTTGGCGGCGGTTGCGGATGGAGGTGGTGACATGGGATTCCCGAAAAGCCGAGCGCCCGGTTGGGCGTGTTGGCACGCAAGCGGAATGGTAACGGTCGCGATGTAAAAGAAGCGATAGCCGCCGCGGCCTACAGCACGGGCGCCATCATCCCGATCGCGTTCTGCAGCAGGCGTTGGTGATAAGGCCAAGCTCGCACGGTCTCGATCCCGACCGTGCGGCTCACCGACATGTAACCCAGTTGCCGCTTGCGGATCGCCTGCGTGAGCATGCGGTCGGCGACCACGAGGTTGTTCTCGTAATTCAGTTCCAGGCTGCGTCGATCCATGTTGGCGGAACCGACCAAGGCGATCTCGCCATCGATGGTCATCGACTTGCTGTGCAGTATTCCAAGCGGATATTCGAGCACGTTCACCCCGCAGTCCAGCAGGTCTGCCCACGTGCTACGGCAGCTGTTGCCGACCAGCATCGAATCGTTGCGGGCCGGGAACACGATGGTGGTCTTGACGCCTCGCCTCGGTGCAGCGCACAGCGCCCGCAGCAGGGCTTCGTCGGGCACGAAGTAAGGCGTGGTGACCAGCAATTCATCGCGCGCCGCGTACATGGCGGCCACGAACATGTCGGACATCGCATTGTGGCGGGTGGTTGGTCCGGTACCGAACATCTGCGCGATCACGCCGTCTTCGAACCGTTCCGGTTCTGGCGATGCCGTGACGATTGCCTCCAGCGCCTCGCTGGTCTCGCTGATCCATGCGCTGAGGAACAGGTACTGCGCCTGCCGTACGACCGGGCCTTCGCGGCGCAGCAGCAAGTCGATCCACGGTGCGAACTTCGGCTTGACCCGGAATTCCGGATCCGCGCAGTTCTGGCTGCCGCAATAGGCGATGCGGTTGTCGATCACCGCCACCTTGCGATGGTTGCGCAGATCGACGCGGCCGATGGCCAGGTGGCCCAGACGCGGCACGTCGTCCAGCATCGCGTGCACGCGCACGCCTGCGTCGCGCAGCTGGCGCCAGCGCAGGCCATGCACGAAGGCACGCGAACCTAGGGCGTCCACCATCACCCGGCATTGCACGTCGCGCCGCGCCGCGGCACACATGGCATCGACCACGCGGCCGCCGTTGTGGTCGTCCAGCCAGATGTAGAAGCCGATGTGGACGTGCTCGCGGGCCTGTTCGATGTCGGCGACCAGCGCGTCGATGGCCGCGTTGGAATCAGCCTTGGGCTGTTCCGGCGTGGCCGCAGGATCGCCCAGCAGTACGATGCGGTTGCCGGTCTCCGGCTTGAAACCGTTGATCGACTGCGCCAGGTCGAACAGCGGCCTGACCCGTACGTCGATGGCCCCGTTCGCAAGGCCGGCATCCGACGGCAGCGGCATGCGCGCTTCGGTATTGCGCAGGCGCTTGATGCGTTCGCGGCCGATGCTGGTTTCGCCCAGGAACAGATACGCGATCACGCCCAACAGCGGCAGGAACGTGATCACAGCCACCCACGCCACGCGGGAGGCCGGCACGCGATTGGGACGGGTGATCGCGCGCGCGATCACCAGCAAGTGCACCACGAAAATCAGGAACGCCAGAGGCGAGTGCAGTGGGCTCAGGAAAAACGCCATGACGGGCTCCGATCCGGTATGTCGCCGAGCCTACCGGAGCAGCGAGCCGGCGCAAGCGCCGGCAGGTTCACGCGCGATCAGCCGGCCTTGGCCTTGGCAAGCTGCAACCAGGTATCGACCACGGTGTCCGGATTCAGCGAGACCGATTCGATCCCTTGCTCCATCAGCCACAGCGCAAGATCCGGATGGTCGCTGGGTCCCTGGCCGCAGATGCCGACGTACTTGCCCTTTTTCTTCGCGGCGGCGATCGCCATCGACAGCATCTTTTTAACCGCCGGATCGCGTTCATCGAACAAGCTCGCAACGATGGCCGAATCGCGATCCAAACCAAGCGTCAGCTGGGTCATGTCGTTGGAGCCGATGCTGAAGCCATCGAACAGTTCCAGGAACTCATCGGCCAGCAGTGCGTTGGACGGCACCTCGCACATCATGATGACCTTGAGGCCGTTCTCGCCCTGGACGAGGCCGTTCTCGCGCAGCACCTCGAGCACCTTGCGACCCTCGCCCAGCGTGCGCACGAACGGGATCATCACCCACAGGTTGTCCAGGCCCATGTCCTCGCGCACGCGCTTGACCGCCTTGCATTCCAGCGCGAACGCGTCCTTGAAGCTCGGGTCGATGTAACGCGATGCGCCACGGAACCCGATCATCGGATTTTCTTCATGCGGCTCGTACTTGCTGCCGCCGATCAGGTTGGCGTATTCGTTCGACTTGAAGTCGGACAGGCGCACGATCACCGGATTCGGCGCGACCGAGGCGGTGATGGTGGCGATGCCCTCGGCCAGGCGATCCACGTAGAACTCGACCGGGCCGGCATAACCGGCGGTGCGCGCGTCGATCTTGGCCTTGGTCGCGGCGTCCTGCTTCGCGTACTCCAGCAGCGCCTTCGGATGCACGCCGATGTGGCTGGCGATGATCATTTCCAGTCGGGCCAGGCCGATGCCGGCATTCGGCAGCATGCCGAAATCGAAGGCGCGGTCCGGGTTGGCCACGTTCATCATGATCTTCAGCGGTGCCGGCGGCATGTTGCCGAGGTCGGTGGTCGTGCGTTCGAAGGGCAGGGTGCCGGCATAGATGAAGCCGGTATCGCCTTCGGCGCAGCTGACGGTGACCGGGTCGCCGTCCTTGATCGAGTCCAGCGCATTGCCGGTGCCAACCACCGCCGGCACGCCCAGCTCGCGGGCGATGATCGCCGCGTGGCAAGTGCGGCCGCCGCGATTGGTGACGATGGCGGCGCTGCGCTTCATCACCGGCTCCCAGTCGGGATCGGTCATGTCCGCGACCAGCACGTCGCCGGGCTGCACGCGTTCCATGTCGGCCAGCGAACGCACCATGCGGGCGGTGCCGCTGCCGATCTTGCTGCCGATCGCACGGCCTTCCGCCAGCACGTCGCCGCGTGCGCCCAGCGTGTAGCGCTCGATCTGCGTCGCATGCGCGCGCGATTTCACCGTCTCCGGGCGTGCCTGCAGGATGTAGAGCTTGCCGGTGTTGCCGTCCTTGCCCCATTCGATGTCCATCGGGCGGCCGTAGTGCTGCTCGATCACCAGCGACTGCTTGGCGAGTTCCTGCACGTCTGCATCGGAAATCGAGAATTTGTTGCGCAGGTCGGCCGGCGTTTCCTCGGTACGTACGCGCTCGCCCGGCACATCGGAATACACCATGCGCAGCTGTTTGCTGCCCAGCGAGCGGCGCAGGATCGCCGGCTTGCCGGCGTTGAGCGTGGGCTTGTAGACGTAGAACTCGTCGGGGTTCACCGCGCCTTGCACGACCATTTCGCCCAGGCCGTAGCTGGCGGTAACGAAGACCACGTCGCGGAAGCCGGATTCGGTGTCCAGGGTGAACAGCACGCCGGACGAACCCACATCCGAACGCACCATCAGCTGCACGCCGGCTGACAGGAACACGTCCTCGTGGGCGAACCCGTGGTGCACGCGATAGGCGATGGCGCGGTCGTTGTACAGGCTGGCGAACACTTCCTTGACCTTGCGCACCACATCGTCCGCGCCGGTCACGTTGAGGAAAGTTTCCTGTTGGCCGGCGAAGCTGGCATCGGGCAGGTCTTCGGCGGTGGCGGAGGAACGTACGGCCACGGCGATGTCGGTGGCTTCGGCATCTGCACACAGTTTTGCGTAGGCCGTGCGGATATCGGCATCCAGTTCGGGCTGCAGCGGGGCATCGATCACCCAACCGCGGATCTCGGCGCCGGCGCGGGTTAGGGCGGGAACGTCCTCCACATCGACCGTGGCCAGCTTGTCGTAGATGCGCGCATGCAGGTCGTTGTGGGCGATGAAGGCCTTGAACGCGTCCGCGGTGGTGGCGAAGCCGCCGGGCACCGAGACGCCCAGCCCTGCCAGTTCACCGATCATCTCGCCGAGCGAGGAATTCTTGCCGCCCACCTGGGTGAGATCGGACAGGCGCAGGTCTTGCAGCCAGAGGACGTTCGGGGTCGAGGCGGGGGCGGTCAAGGCAGGCTCCGTGGGGCTCAGGCAGCGCAGGCGCGCAGAAGTCCGTTATTTTACATCCCCTGCCTAGAGCGATGACTACGATTGCATATGGATGCTGTCCGCCCCGTGTTCTACGTGTCCGACGGTACCGGCATCACCGCCGAAACCATCGGCCACAGCCTGCTGACCCAGTTCAGTGGAGTGCGTTTCCAGACCGACCGCTTGCCGTTCGTGGACAGTCCGGACAAAGCACGCGCCGCAGCAGAGGAAATCCGCCAGGCCGGTGCGGAACACGGCACCCGCCCCATCGTGGTCAATTCCTGCGTGGACAGCGCCTTGACCGCGCTGCTCGCCGAAAGTGGAGCGCTGATGCTGGACGTGTTCGAGCCGTTCATCGAGCCACTGGAACGCGAACTGGGCGAGTCGCGCCAGCAGCGGGTCGGGCAGGCGCACGGCATCGTCGATTTCGAGGCCTACCACCGCCGCATCAACGCGATGAACTACGCGTTGACCCACGACGACGGCATCAGCATGAACTACGACGAGGCCGACTTGATCCTGGTTGGCGTGTCGCGCGCGGGCAAGACGCCGACCTGCGTGTACCTGGCGCTGCACCACGGCATCCGCGCGGCGAACTATCCGCTCACGCCGGATGACCTTGAAGAAGAGCGGTTGCCGGCCAAGTTGCGGCAATACCGCAACAAGCTGTTCGGCTTGACCATCGATCCGATCCGCCTGCACCAGATCCGCGAGGAGCGGCGGGCGAATTCGCGTTACGCGCAGTTGGATACCTGCAAACGGGAAGTGGCACAGGCGGAAGCGATGCTGCGGCGCGAGGGCATCGAGATGCTCAGCACCACGCATGCGTCGATCGAGGAGATATCCAGCAGGGTCCTTGAGCATCTCGGCATCAATCGCGAGATGTATTGAGCGACCGCTGGAACCCCTACGCTAGGCCTGATTCCGCGATCCGTCAATCCTGCCGCGATGCGGCGCGCGCGTGTAGGATCAAGGCCATGAGCCACGTGCTTGCCCGTCGCCTTCCACTGCCGAAACTGAGCCGTTTCAGCTGGCTGATGGGCCTGTATGCCGAAAACCATGTGCGTCTGCAGCGCCTGTTCGAGCCGGCGGATCTCGCATGCGGCACGTATGTGTCCAGCATCGGCGACGGACTTGATCTGCAGATGGTAGTGCTGGAACACCACGCCTACACGGTCGAATTGCGTCTGAGCTATGGGCTGGTCGATCCACAGACCGGCTTGCATGATCCTTCCGCCAACCTGCGCCTGTACCGCGATGCGCGCCAGGTCGAAGCCACGCATTGCTACGCGGGGCGTCGCTGGCAGGACGTGATCGGCATGTTCCCGCCGCCGGAGCGCATCCTCGACCACCGCCTGCGGATGAACACGTTCCTCGGCAAATGGCTGCAATACTTGGCCGAGCAAGGGCATGGCGTGGCGACGTTGCAACCGGTGTCCCCGGAAAAAATCGAAACAGCCGCTTGACGCTTCGGGAAACGTCCCTCAAAATGCGTGTCTTTCCAGCCCAGTGGGGCCATAGCTCAGCTGGGAGAGCGCCTGCATGGCATGCAGGAGGTCGGCGGTTCGATCCCGCCTGGCTCCACCACTTGGTTGGATCGTCCGCAAGGACACGCTAGTAAAAATTTTCGGTTTTGTCCCCATCGTCTAGAGGCCTAGGACATTACCCTTTCACGGTAGCGACCGGGGTTCGAATCCCCGTGGGGACGCCATCCGAAACCGAAAAGCCATCAACCGCCGCAAGGCGGTTTTTTGTTGCTCGCGATACGTGCTGGCGCCTGCTTCAGAACCAGAAGCGCAGGCCTGCAACCCAATGCGTGTCGTGCACGGGTTCACCTGCGATGCGTGCGTAATCCGCCGTGTTGCCGAAGCGGTAGCTGCGTTCGATCCCGATGTAAGGCGCGAATTCGCGGCGGATTTCATAGCGCAGGCGCAGTCCGGCTTCCACATCGCCAAGACCAGCGCCGATTCCGCGAGCGGCGTCGTTGCGCCCATACGCCGTGGCCTCGACGCGCGGCTGCAGGATCAGCTTGTTGGTCAGCAGCAATTCGTATTCGGCTTCGGCCTTCAGCGCGGTCTGCCCACCTTCGCCGAGGTAGGCGGTGGCTTGTACCTCGAACTTGTATGGCGCCAAGCCTTCTACGCCGATGGCGAGCCAGTCCTGCCCATCGTGTCCCGTATCGTGGCGTACACCGGCGACCACATCCCACCAGGCATTGACCGGTTTGCCCCACAAAGCTTCGATGTCGGCTTTGGTGCCGTGGTCTTTTTCGCGATGGCCTTCGCTGCGCAGCCACAGCCGGCCGCGATCATGGCCGAACCACGCGCTGCCTTCCCAGACCAGCGTGTCGCCCTGCTGCCATTCCAGCCGATCCGCGATCAGCATCCACACGAATGGGTCGTCGTCCATGTGCGCGGACTTGTCGTGGCCGTGCAGGTCCGGGAACGCGGCGGCGCGGTCAGCATCGGTGAGGGCAGGGGGGCGATAGTCGCCTGCGTTGCTTTCGCGCGCCTGTTGATCGCGATCTTGTGCGTGTTCGTCCGTCGTGGTGCCCGGTAGCGGTTGCGCCATCGCCGGGTGGTGTTGGTGCTGCGAATGATCCTGCGCGAATGCAGTCTGCACGCACAGCAACAGGCTGATGGCGAATGCGTTGCGCATCACTCCTCCACCCGCACTTCGCGCATCATCCCGGCTTCCATGTGCATCAGCATGTGGCAGTGGAAGGCCCAGCGGCCGAGTGCGTCCGCGGTGACGCGGAAACTGCGCTTGGTACCTGGCGGGATGCTGATGGTGTGCTTGCGCACCAGGAAGTCGCCGTTCTCGCTTTCCAGGTCGCTCCACATGCCGTGCAGGTGCACCGGGTGTTCCATCATCGTGTCGTTGACCAGGGTGAAGCGCACGCGTTCGCCGTACTTCAGTCGCACCGGTTCGGCATCGGAAAATCTGATGCCGTCGAAGCCCCAGGTGAAGCGCTCCATGTGGCCGGTGAGGTGCAGCTCGATCTCGCGCGAAGGCGTGCGCGTGTCTGCGGGCTTCTGCAAGCTGTGCAAGTCCGCATAGCGCAGCACTCGGCGGCCGTTGTCACGCAGGCCGATACCGGGGTCGTCCAATCGCGGCGTCGGCGACATGGTTTGCATGTCAACGAATGGATTGCAGGTTTCGCTGGCAGGGTGCGCTTGCATCGCGGTGCCGTGCGACATGCCTGCCATGCTGGCGCCGCAGCCGCCTTCCATACCCATTGATGCGCCGCAACTCATTTCGCCAGACGCCATCGCATGACCGCCATGTCCCATGTCGTCCATCGTCAGCAGTGCGCGTTTGTCGAGCGCGGGGAGGGCGCGCGCATGCCCATCCGCGGGGCGAGGGTGATGCGTGCATGCCCGCTGCGATCCATCGCCTGCGCGAAGACAACATAGGCTTCATCGCGATCCGGTTGCACGATCACGTCGAAGGTTTCCGCTGGCGCGATGCGGAATTCATCCACTTCGACTGGCTGGATGTTCTGCCCGTCGGCAGCGACCACGGTGAGTTTCAAGCCGGGGATGCGCACATCGAAGAAGGTCATCGCCGCGCCGTTGACGAAGCGCAGACGGATGCGTTCGCCCGGTGCGAACAGGCCGGTCCAGTCGTCATCGGCGCGGCGGCCATTGGCTAGGTAGGTGTACGTGTTGCCGTTGACGTCGGCCAGATCGGTCGGGCTCATCCGCATCGCGCCCCAGGAATTGCGGTCGGCGAGTGCCGCGTAGAATCCTTGTGCGCGTGCGTCGCGGAGGAAATCGCCAACAGTGCGTTTGTAGAGGTTGTCGTAATCGCTGCGTTTCTTCAGCCGCGCAAACAGGCGATGCGGATCCATGTCGGTCCAGTCGGACAGCATCACCACATAGTCGCGGTCGTAGGCGAACGGTTCGGGTTCGATCGGATCGATGATCAACGCGCCGTACACGCCAGCCTGTTCCTGCAGGCTGGAATGGCTGTGGTACCAGTAGGTGCCGCTTTGGTGCACGCGGAAACGGTAGAGATAGTCGCCGCCGGGATCGATGCCGTGGAAGCTAAGGCCTGGCACGCCATCCATGTTGGCCGGCAACAGGATGCCGTGCCAGTGGATGGCACTCACTTCCGGCAAGGTGTTGCGCACACGCAGTGTCACCATGTCGCCTTCGCGCCAGCGCAGGATCGGGCCGGGCAGGGAACCGTTGACGGTGACCGCCTGTGCATCACGTCCCGTGATGTTGACCGGCGTGCGGCCGATGCTGAGGTCGAATGCGTTGCCGGCAATCACACCGGTTTGTCTTGGTGCTTCCAATGCCCAAACCGGTTCGCGCCACAGGCCAAGACTCGCCGTCGCACCGCCCAGTGCCATGCTACGCAACAGCTGGCGCCGCGAGGTAACAAGACCGGGTTGCTTGTCGGGCGTTACCTTGTTCATGGTTTCAATTCGACGCCAAGCAAGCTTTCGATGATCGGGCAGTTGTCCAGTGATCCATGGCCCGAGCAGTGGCTGACCAGGTTCGCCAACGTTGCGCGCATCGCCTCTAGGTTGCGCATCTTGTGTTCGATGTCCGCCAATCGGTGCTGCGCCAGTGCACGTACTTCCGCGCGATCCGCGTCTTCGCTCGCGCTGAGTCGCAGCAGATCCTGGATCTCCTGCAAGCTGAAACCGAGATCCTTTGCCCGACGGATGAAACGCAGCCGCGAGATGTCCTGCTCGCCGTATTGCCTGTAGCCCGATGCACGCCGCTGCGGGGGTGGCAGCAGGCCCTGGCGCTCGTAGTAGCGCACGGTATCGATGGCGACCCCGGTGTGCTGGGCGAGTTGTCCGATTTGCATGGAGGGAGTCTCGGGAAGTCGGTTCGGCAAGTCTGGAGTCTCGAGTCTAGTCCAGAGTCAAGTGTTTCAGTTCAGCCGTTTCCGAGAGCCGAAGGCGGCGTTTCCCGACAGAACTCGCTCGTAATCCGGCAGATAGTTGGCCCGGAGTATTCACATTGGAGCGGCGATGCGATTCCTGGTCTTGCTGATTTGCCTATTCCCTGGACTGGCGAATTCCGGAAGCTTGTACCGTTGTGTAAGTCATAGCGGCCATGTCAGCTACCAGTCTGCCAGCTGCCCGATGGGCCAACGGACGGATCGCACCATCGATTTCATGCCAGAGCCTGATTCGACCGCGCCCAAGCCGTTTTCTGCTGGCGAACGGTCGTCAAAGAACTCTCGGGATTCGCGCAACATCCATTCACGCCAAAGCTACGGCAGGATCAACAAACCGAAGCAGAGTCCATGCGCACGCGCCAAAACCAAGCGAGAACAGCAATTGCAACGACTCGGTTTCAAACGCACCTTCGATGACCTGAGCAGGAACGACGCGGTAGTGCGGGCGGTGTGCAATGGCTACTGAGACAGTGCCTGCACGTTCTATTATTTACATAATATACATTATGCGAAATTAAGGATTAACCAGTCTGGCCCGAGTATCCGACATCCGGGCGGCTCTCCCACCCGGATGTCGGATCAATCCGCTGACTCAGCGACGCTCCCCGCGTCCCAGCCACCACGCCATCGCGCTACCGCTGAGCAGCCAGCCGATGACCTGTTCCAGCAAGTTGCCGATGGTGAAGTCCATTGGGAACTGATACCAGTTCCAGTACGGCACGCTGATCGCGAGCCAGGCGAACAGACCGAGCGTGCCGGCGATCAGCACGCGCTTGCCGAAACCGAATGCGCCCAGCGCGAGTACCCAGGCAGCGATGATCGCGGCCAGCGTGTCCGAGCCGAACTGCTTGATGAGCGCCGGGGTCATGGATTCATTCACCGGATTGCCGCCGGGCTGGTAGATGACGAAGGCGTACGGCTGGCCTTTCGCGGATTCGGCGAAGGCTTTCATCTTGGCTTCGTCCTGCCAGTCCTCCTTGGGCGGACTGGGGTACATGTACACGCCGGCACCTTGCGTGGTCGGTCCAAGCGCGGCGATCGCACTGGCCTGTTCGGCCGGTACGTTCATGCCCATCTCGCCGATCGGCAACATCATGTGCGAGACCGCGCCCCACATGAACATCACCAGCCCTCCGATGATGCCTGCTATCAGGATTCGCATCGTCATTCCCTCCCCCTGCGGCCGGATTGCCGCTGGCGGAGCATGCGCTCGTGTCGGGCGGCTTGCCAACGGGGTGGATCAGTACGCCGGTCGCAGCATCGCCGCGAGTTTCGCGCCGGCCCAGACCAGCACGACGCCGCCGGCCAGGGTACCGCCGAGGTAACCCAGCAGCAGCTCGCTGCGTTGCGAGCGTGCCATCAGCAGGCATTCCAGCATCAGCGCCGAATACGTGGTCAGCGCGCCGAGCACGCCGACGATGAGGAAGGCGCGCCAGTACAGCGCATGCGGGCCGCGGCCTTCCAGCCAGATGGCGAGGAAGCCGACCGCGAACGAACCAATCAGGTTGGCCGCCAGCGTGCCGTACGGGATGCCTTCGCCGAACCGACGCAGCAGTGCGCCGCCCAGCCAGAAACGCCCGGCTGCGCCGAGTGCTCCGCCCAGCATCACCAACACCAATTGTTGCCACCACAGGTTCATGCCCCGCCCCTGCCCTTGCGCGCCTGTTCGCGCGCCGCGCGCAAGGCATCGAGCTTTTCCTTGAGTTTCAGTTCCATTCCGCGCGGCACCGGTTCGTAATACACGCGCTCGCCCATCGCGTCCGGGAAGCCGGTCTGATCCAGCGCGATGCCGCCGTCGGCATCGTGGTCGTATTGGTACTCCTTGCCGTACCCGAGCGACTTCATCAATTTCGTCGGCGCGTTGCGGATGTGCAGCGGCACGTCCTGCGTGCCATGGGCATCGACATCGGCGCGCGCCATGTTGTAGGCCCGATAGGCGGCGTTGGATTTCGCAGTGCTGGCGAGGTAGATGGTGAGTTGTGCGAGCGCGAGTTCGCCTTCGGGCGAGCCCAGGCGGTCGTATGCATTCCACGCCTCGATCGCCATCTGCAGCGCGCGCGGATCGGCCAGGCCGATGTCTTCCACCGCCATCCGGGTCAGGCGGCGTGCCAGGTGGGCAGGATCAGCGCCGCCATCCAGCATTCGCGCCAGCCAATACAGCGCGGCATCCGGGTTGGAGCTGCGCACGCATTTGTGCAGGGCGCTGATCTGGTCGTAGAACTGGTCGCCGCCCTTGTCGAAGCGACGGGTGCGATCGGCCAGCACCTGGTGCAGGGTGGCCTCGCTGATCTCGCCGCCTTCGCCTTCCGCGATGTCTGCGGCGATTTCAAGCAAGGTCAGCCCACGGCGCACATCGCCGTCAGCGGCGCCGGCGATTTCGCGCAAGGCGTCGTCGGACACCGTCAAGCTGCGTGCGCCAAGCCCGCGTTCGCCGTCGTCCAATGCATGCCGCAGCGCGATCATGATGTCATCGGCGGAAACTGCTTCCAGCACGTGCACGCGGCAACGCGACAGCAATGCGGAATTCAATTCGAACGAGGGGTTCTCGGTGGTGGCACCCACGAAAATGATCGTGCCGCGTTCGATGTGCGGCAGGAAAGCATCCTGCTGCGCCTTGTTGAAGCGATGCACCTCATCGACGAACAGCACGGTGCGCCGGCCCGCTTCGAAACGCGCCTGCGCCTCGGCCAACACTTCGCGCACCTGCGGCAGGCCGGACAGCACGGCCGAAATGGCCACGAATTCGGCATCGGCATAGCGCGCCAGCAACAACGCCAGGGTGGTCTTGCCGCAACCGGGCGGCCCCCACAGGATCATCGAATGGACATGCCCGCCTTCCACCGCGCGCCGCAGCGCGGACCTCGGAGCCAGCAGCCGGCGTTGCCCGACCATGTCCTCCAGCGTGCGCGGACGCATGCGCTCGGCGAGCGGACGCATCCCTTCGTTGGCAACGCTCAGGAGATACTGGGTTCGCTTGTTTTTAGTCGATGCCGGCACCTGGACATTCTAGCCCGCGTGCCCATGCGGCTCAGCCTTCGATTAGGGCGTACTGCGGATCCAGCCAGCGTTTGCTTTCGCGGTCGTACAGCGCCTGCAGGGTCACAGCCACCCGTTCCTCGCCATCGAAGCGGGCCACGCCATCGCCCTGCACCACTAGCCGCACGCCGTCGTCGCCGACCACGCGCGCGTCGGCCAGCGAGAAATCGACCTGGTTGGAGGCGTACTCCTCGCCCAATGCGCGATTCATCTGCGCCTGCAAGCCACGCAGCGGCAGGTTGTCCGCCGATTGCGTCGATACCTGCGTCGCGCCCAGCACGATGCTCGGGTTGAGCACGGTTTGCTCGGTGGTGTCGTACAGCGCCTCGAAGCGGATTGGCAACCAGGCCTCGTCCTTGCCCAGGCGAAGGTTGGCTTCGCCATTCAACGCGATGTCGCGCAGGCTCACCCGTTCGCTGCGCATGTCGCCCAACCGGAGTTGCACGTCGTAGCCATCGAAGCGGGATTGCAATGCACCGATCAGCGCCGCGGCAGTGGCCGCATCGATGGCCTGCTGCGCGCGCGCGTCCTCGCTCAAGCCGGCGTTGCCGGCGACCGTTGCGACACCCTTGCCTTCCACCAGTAACGGCTTGTCGCTGGTATGGCCGGCAGTGGCGCCCATGGCGATGGCGGCGAGCAGCAATGCGATCCCGAGGCGGTTCATGGCGTTGATCCCGTTGAGCGTGGGATCACTTTCGCGCCCTGCGCGTGGAGCCTTCGTGAGAGAAAGCGCCGCAGCCTGAATCAACGCGAACCGATGCTCCTCACCCGCCGATCACATCCACGCCCTTGGCCGGCACGTAGACGAAGGTGCCCTTGGCGAAGCTCGGGTTGCGCTTCCAGCCGCTGAAGGAAATCTTCGTGCGCTGGCCCAGTGCATCGACGTATTCCATCTGCGAAAGACCTGCCTTGCTGAAGCCGAGTTTGGCGGTCTTGAACGGCGCCTCGGCCTGTTTCGGGGTCAGCTGCAGCCATTCGATGCCAGCGGTGACGCCCACCTCCTTAACGCTGAAATCCTGATCCAGTTTGGCCGGGTTCAACAGGATCGCCAGCGGACTATTGGCTTCTTCCGCGCCCTGCGGACGCTTGCTGGCCTGCTGCAGGTCAGGGTCGTAAACCCATACGTTCTTGCCATCGGCCACGATCAGCTGCGGATACGGCTTCACGTATTCCCAGCGAAACAGGCGTGGCGCAGACACTGCCACACGGCCGGTCGAACTTTCCTTCTGCTTGCCGCGCGCATCGAACACCTGCTGGGTGAACTGCCCGTCCAGGCCTTTCAGGTTCTTGGTGAAAGTGTTGAGCTGGTCGCGTGCGCCCGCATTGGTGGCACCGGAGGCCAGCAGCAGTGCGGTGGTCAGGATGGATGCGGTGAATTTCATGGGGCTTCTCCTGCAGCGTTGCGATGCAGTGTGTGCGACGAAAGCTGAATGCGGCTGCACGATGGCCGCGCCTGCCTGAACAAAAGATCAGGGGCGCGGCGGTGGCGGTGCCAGCACGGTACGGTCGCCGTTGTGTTCTGGCGTGCTGACGATGCCGGCCGCTTCCATCGCCTCGACCAGCCGCGCGGCGCGGTTGTAGCCGATCTTCAGCCGGCGCTGCACGCCGGAAATCGAGGCACGGCGGGTTTCGGTGACGATCTGCACGGCCTGGTCGTACAGTGGATCGGCTTCCGGATCGTCGCTGGACGTAGCCTCCGGTAGACCGGTCGCGCCGACGCTGCTGCCGTCGTACATCGTCTGCGCTTCTTCCAGGACGCCTTCGATGTAGTCCGGCCCTCCTCCGCTCTGCTTGAGGTGTTCGACCACGCGATGCACTTCCTCGTCGCTGACGAAGGCGCCGTGCACGCGTTCCGGCATTGCGGTGCCTGGCGGCAGGTACAGCATGTCGCCGTGGCCCAGCAGGGTTTCCGCGCCGCTCTGGTCGAGGATGGTGCGGCTGTCGATCTTGCTGCTGACCTGGAACGCAATGCGGGTCGGAATATTGGCCTTGATCAAGCCGGTGATGACATCGACCGATGGCCGCTGCGTGGCAAGAATCAGGTGGATGCCGGCCGCGCGCGCCTTCTGCGCCAGGCGCGCGATGAGTTCTTCGACCTTCTTGCCGACGATCATCATCATGTCGGCGAATTCGTCGATGAAGATGACGATGAACGGCAGCGTTTCCAGCTGGCGCGGCGCTTCGTCCAGTTCCGGGTTCGGCTTGAACAGCGGATCCATCATCGGCTGGCCGGCCTCGATGGCATCACGCACCTTCTTGTTGAAGCCGGCCAGGTTGCGCACGCCCACCGCGCTCATCAGCTTGTAGCGGCGCTCCATCTCCGCCACGCACCAGCGAAGACCATTCGCGGCTTCCTTCATGTCGGTGACGACGGGCGCGAGCAGATGCGGGATGCCCTGGTAGACGGACAGTTCCAGCATCTTCGGATCGATCATCAGCATCCGCAGATCCTTCGCGGAGGCCTTGTACAGCAGGCTCAACACCATCGCGTTGACCGCAACGGACTTGCCCGAACCGGTGGTACCGGCCACCAGCAAATGCGGCATGCGCGCAAGATCCGCCACCGTGGGCCGGCCGGCGATGTCCTTGCCCAGCGCCAGGGTCAGGTGGCTGGCGGACTTGTCGTATTCCTTGGAGCGCAGCAGTTCGCTGAGATAGATCATCTCGCGATGGGTGTTCGGCGTTTCCAGGCCGATCACCGACTTGCCGGGGATGACGTCGACCACGCGCACCGATTTCACGCTCAGGCCGCGCGCGATGTCCTTGTCCAGCGAGGAAATCTGGCTGACTTTTACGCCGGGCGCGGGCTGCACCTCGAAGCGGGTGATCACCGGCCCCGGATAGGCGCCGACCACTTCGGCATCGATGCGGAAATCCTTGAGCTTGAATTCGATCTGCCGCGACAGCGTCTCAAGCGTCTGTTCGTCGTAACCCTTGGGCTGCGGCTTGGGATCGTCGAGCAACGCCAGTGGCGGGATGCCGGAGCTGTCGCCGCCATGGAACAGCGGGATCTGGGTCTCGCGCTTGGCGCGGTCGCTCTTTTCCACCACCGGCGCGGCCGGCGGTTCGATCTTGACGGGCGTGCGCTTCGCACGCAGTTCGGTATCGACCTTGCGCGCTTCCACGCGTTCCTCGCGCAGCGCTCGGGTTTCCTGCCACTCGGTGGCCTGTTGGCTGCCACGGCGGAACAATTTCATCACCGCGGCAGGCGCGGCGAGCACCCATGCACCGATCCGATCCATGACCGCCAGCCACGACAACCCCGTCGCCAGCGTCACCGAAATCAGGAACAGGCTGAGCAGGAACAGGTTGGCGCCGAGTCCGCCAAACAGCATATGCAGCGATTTGCCAACCAATTGCCCCAGCAGCCCGCCACTACCCGCGGACAGATCGTTGGAACCGGCGACGCGCAGGAACAGCAAGCCGCAGCTGGACACCAGGAAGCCGACGATGCCGACCAGCCGCAAGGCCGGGCCCAGGTCGGCTTCGCCATCGCCATCGGTATCCATGCCGAACAGCGCGATCCAGGCGATCGCGCCCAGTACCAGCGGCAGCAGGAAGGCCACGTAGCCGGTCAGCATCAGCAACACGTCAGCGATCCACGCGCCGACGCGGCCACAGGCGTTGTGGATCGGCGCGGTGATGCTGCCGGAATGCGAGAACCCGGGATCCGCCGGCGAATAGGTCACCAGGCAGGCGAGCAGGAACAGCAGCAGCGGCGCGACCGCGATCAACGCAAGGTCACGCCACAGGCGCTGGCGGCGCGGGCTCATCGCGGGTTTGCTGGCCGCGTTCTTCGATGTGGCCTTGCGGCCAGCCTTGCCCACTTCAGGAGCCGTACGTGCCACCTGCGATCAGACCTCAGGAAATTCCCCTAGTGGTTTGATATTACGACATTTGTGCCATATGGCACAGCAGCAGCGCCGGATCACGCGGGCGACAGTGTTGCAGCCATCGCGCCTTGTGTTGGGCCGATCCCGTCGCCAAGCTATGGGGCTACCGCGGCATATCGCCCCAAGACCGACGACTCCATGACCCCGACCAAGCACACCCGTTTGTTGATCCTCGGCTCCGGCCCTGCCGGCTGGACCGCCGCCGTCTATGCCGCGCGCGCGAACCTCAAGCCCGTCGTGGTCACCGGCATGGCCATGGGCGGCCAGCTGATGACCACCACTGAGGTCGACAACTGGCCGGGCGACGCCCACGGCCTGATGGGTCCGGACCTGATGACGCGCATGCAGGCGCATGCCGAACGCTTCGAGACCGAGACGGTCTTCGACCACATCCACACCGCCGACCTCTCGCAGCGCCCGTTCCGGCTCAAGGGCGATTCCGGCGATTACACCGCCGATGCGCTGATCATCGCCACCGGTGCGACTGCCAAGTACCTGGGCATTCCCTCGGAAGAAACCTTCAAGGGCCGCGGTGTGTCCGCCTGCGCCACCTGCGATGGCTTCTTCTACAAGGACCAGGACGTGGCGGTGATCGGCGGCGGCAATACCGCGGTCGAGGAAGCGCTGTACCTGTCCAACATCGCCCGCAAGGTCTACCTGGTGCATCGCCGCGACACCCTGCGCGCGGAGAAGATCATGCAGGACAAGCTGTTCGCAAAGATCGAAGCCGGCAAGATCGAGCCGGTCTGGCACCACACCGTGGACGAAGTGCTGGGCAACGATGCCGGTGTCACCGGCATGCGCCTGAAGTCGGTGCTGGACGGCAGCACCCGCGAGATCCCGGTGCACGGCTTCTTCGTCGCCATAGGCCACAGCCCGAACACCTCCTTGTTCGACGGGCAGCTGGCGATGAAGAACGGCTACCTGACCATCACCACCGGCCTGGAAGGCAATGCCACCCAGACCTCGGTACCCGGCGTGTTCGCCGCGGGCGACGTGGCCGACCAGGTCTATCGCCAGGCGATCACCAGCGCTGGCTTCGGCTGCATGGCCGCGCTTGATGCCGAGAAGTTCCTGGACGAAGGCCACTGATGCCGACGGCGCGCATCCACCGCGCGCTGTCCGAAATCCCCGCTTCGAACTGGGATGCGCTGCACGACGGGCGCAATCCTTTCGTTGCGCATGCCTTCCTGTTCGGTCTTGAAACCACCGGATGCTTGCGCGAGGACTGGGGCTGGACGCCTTGTCATGTCGGTCTGTGGGAGGGCGATGCGCTAATCGCCGCAGCGCCGGGTTATTTGAAGACCAACTCGCATGGCGAATTCGTGTTCGACCACGCCTGGGCGCATGCCTACGCGCAGCACGGACTGGATTACTTTCCAAAGTGGCTGGGCGCGGTGCCCTACTCGCCCGTGACCGGGCCGCGCTTGCTTGGTCACGATGAGGCGACTAAGCGCGCATTGCGGGAAACCATCGAAGATTTCATCCGCCAATCCGCATTGTCGTCCGCGCACATCAATTTCGATGACGAAGCTGACGACTCCGCTTTCGATGACCGCTGGCTGTTGCGCGAGGACATCCAGTACCACTGGCGCAACGATGCTGGCTGGCGGGATTTCGACGGGTTCCTTGCGGCAATGAACCACAAGCATCGCAAGAACATCCGCCAGGAGCGGCGCAAGGTGCGCGATGCCGGGATTACCTTTCGCATCGTGCATGGCTTCGATGCCAGCGATGACGATCTGGTCGCGATGCACGGCTTCTACCTGCAAACCTTCGCCGAATACGGCAATTCGCCTGCGCTGACGCTGGATTTCATCCGCCACCTGGCGCGCACCATGCCGCGGCAATTGGTCATCGTGCTGGCTGAACGCGATGGTCGGGCCATCGCTGGCGCGCTGTGCCTGCGAGGCGGCGACACGCTGTATGGCCGTTATTGGGGCGCGGCGGAGCTGCACCCAGGCCTGCATTTCGAGACTTGCTACTACCAGGGCATCGAATACTGCCTGCGCCAAGGGTTGGCCCGCTTCGAACCCGGCGCGCAGGGCCGCCACAAGATCGACCGCGGTTTCCTGCCCAGCATCGTGCGCAGCCGGCACCTCATCGAAGATCCACGCTTCGCCCGCGCTATCGGTGAGTGGTGCGCCGAGGAACGCCGAGAGGTACGCGGCCATTTGCGGCAGCTGCAGACGCACTCGCCATTCCGGGTGGACGCGGCATGAGCCTGCACATTGTCCAGCTGGATCACGATCCGCAAGCGCCCTTCCCGCCGGTCGAACTCGCGCTTGTCGAACCGGATGGCTTGCTGGCCTACGGTGGCGACCTGTCGCCAACTCGTTTCCTCAATGCCTATCGCGGCGGCATCTTCCCGTGGTTCTCCGAAGGCGAGCCGATCCTGTGGTGGAGCCCGTCGCGGCGCGCGGTGTTCCGTACCGATGGGGTTCGCCTGCCCAGCCGCCTGCGCCGCAAACTGCGCGGTAGTGACTGGGTCGTGCGCGCGGACACCGCGTTCGCGCAGGTTGTCGCCGGTTGCGCCGCGCCGCGTGCCGGCCAATCCGGCGGCACCTGGATCACCGCCGACATGCAGACCGCGTACAACGCACTGCACGCGCTAGGTCACGCGCACAGCATCGAGGTGTTCGATGGCGAGCAGCTGATCGGTGGCGTGTTCGGGTTGTCGTTCGGCCATATGTTCTGTGGCGACAGCATGTATTCGGCCGAATCCGGCGCGTCGAGTCTGGCGTTGGCAGCGCTGGCCATGCGCCTGCGCGACTGGGGCTGGCCGATCATCGATGCGCAGGTACCGAATGCGCATACCCGCAGCCTGGGTGTGGAAACCTGGCGGCGGGAGGATTACCTGCAGGCGCTGGCGGCGGTCAGGGACGCGCCGGCATTGCCCGGGAATTGGACCGGGCGCTTCGGCGATCTTGCGACCACTGCAGTGGTCGCTTCACTGCCGGCTTAACGGGATTTTTGCAAGCCCCGCCCCCACGTGTCAGAATGCCGGGCTTCGGGTCGCGGTCGCGGCCCCGGCTTCATGCCAAGCAACTCCACGCTTCAGACCAGGAATACCAGCCACAGTGGCAAAAGACGACGTCATCGAATTTGAAGGCACGATCTCCGAGACCCTTCCGAACACCATGTTCCGGGTCAAGTTGGAGAACGGCCACGAGATCATCGCGCACATCTCCGGGCGCATGCGCAAGAACTACATCCGCATCCTGACCGGCGACAAGGTCAAGGTCGAGATGACCCCTTACGATCTCACCAAGGGCCGTATCACCTACCGCATGAAGTAAGTGGTTTGCGGCATCAAGAAAAAGGCGGCCATTGGCCGCCTTTTTCGTTATGTCCATCGCCGATGGCGAGGTCACCGGGTATCCGCTACGCGACTCGAAATGTCGCTGCGCGAATACCCGCCGCCCACGCCATCCCGTGGCTTACTCGACGACCGCCGGCAGCAACTTCTCCGGCTCGGCCTGCACGTCCAGCGCCAGTTCGCCATCGATCACGTCCAGGCTGACGCGGCCACCATTGACCAGCTTGCCGAACAACAGTTCGTCGGCCAGCGGGCGCTTGACCTTGTCCTGGATCAGGCGGCCCATTGGACGCGCACCCATCAGCGGGTCGAAGCCGTGCTGGGCCAGCCAGTCGCGTGCGGCCGGGGTGGCCGACAGCGAAACCTGCTTCTCGTGCAACAGCACTTCCAGCTCGATCAGGAACTTGTCCACCACGCGCAGGATGTGGTCGAAGCCCAGCGCCTGGAACTGCACCACCGCATCCAGCCGGTTGCGGAATTCCGGGGTGAAGCCGC
Source organism: Thermomonas sp. HDW16 (assembly GCF_011302915.1). Lineage (NCBI taxonomy): Bacteria > Pseudomonadati > Pseudomonadota > Gammaproteobacteria > Lysobacterales > Lysobacteraceae > Thermomonas > Thermomonas sp. HDW16. The sequence goes on from NZ_CP049872.1 coordinate 1,657,249, forward strand.
GACGGATCGCTTCCATCGAATCGGTGCTGTGGTCCTGGCGGGTGAAACCGATCGTGCGCCGCGCGGCCTGGGTCGCGCCGGCATTGGTGGTCATCACCAGGATCACGTTGCGGAAGTTCGCCTCGCGGCCGTTGGTATCGGTCAGCACGCCGCGATCCATGACCTGCAGCAGGATGTTGAAGATGTCCGGATGCGCCTTCTCGATTTCGTCCAGCAGCAGCACGCAGTGCGGCGTCTTGACGATTTTCTCGGTCAGCAGGCCGCCCTGGTCGAAGCCGACATAGCCCGGCGGCGCACCGATCAGGCGGCTCACCGAATGCGGTTCCATGTATTCGGACATGTCGAAGCGCACCAGCTCGATGCCGAGCTGCATCGCCAGTTGCTTGGTGACCTCGGTCTTGCCGACGCCGGTGGGGCCGGCGAACAGGAAGTTGCCGATCGGCTTGTCCGGGTTGCCCAGGCCGCTGCGCGCCAGCTTGATCGCGGAGGTGAGGCTGGTGATCGCCTCGTCCTGGCCGAAGATCACCATCTTCAGGTTGCGGTCGAGGTGCTGCAGCACGTCCTTGTCGGAGCTGCTGACCTGCTTGGCCGGGATCCGCGCCATCTTGGCGACGATGGTCTCGATTTCCTCGACGTCGATCAGGCTCTTGCGCGCCTCCACCGGCAGCAGGCGCTGGCGTGCGCCGGCCTCGTCGATCACGTCGATCGCCTTGTCCGGCAGCAGGCGATCGCCGATGTGCTTCACCGAAAGATCCACCGCGGCCTTGATCGCTTCGTCGGCGTAGTTCACGCCGTGGTGCGCTTCGTACTTGGGTTTCAGTCCTTGCAGGATCTCGATGGCCTCGCCCACCGTCGGTTCGACGATGTCGATCTTCTGGAAGCGCCGCGCCAACGCGCGGTCCTTCTCGAAGATGCCGCGGTATTCCTGGAAGGTGGTCGAACCGATGCAGCGCAGTTCGCCATTGGCCAGCATCGGCTTGATCAGGTTGCTGGCGTCCATGGTGCCGCCCGAGGCGGAACCGGCACCGATGATGGTGTGGATCTCGTCGATGAACAGGATCGCGTGCGGCAGCTTCTTCAGCGCCGCCAGCACGCCCTTCAGGCGCTTCTCGAAATCGCCGCGGTACTTGGTGCCCGCGACCAATGCGCCCAGATCCAGCGAATAGATCACCGCCTCGGACAGCACCTCCGGCACGTCGCCTTCGACGATGCGCTTGGCCAGCCCTTCCGCCAGCGCGGTCTTGCCCACGCCGGCTTCGCCCACGTACAGCGGGTTGTTCTTGCGCCGGCGGCACAGCACCTGGATGGTGCGCTCCACTTCCTCGGCGCGGCCGACCAGCGGGTCGATCTTGCCGGCGATGGCGGCTTCATTGAGATTGCTGGCGAATTCGGTCAGCGGGTCGCCCTTGCCCTCGCCTTCGCCGCCTTCCGGCTTGGCTTCGCCTTCTTGCGGCTGCGTGGATTCGTCCTCGCCGCTGCGGGCGATGCCGTGCGACATGTAATTGACTACGTCAAGCCGGTGCACATCCTGCTGGTTGAGGAAGTACACGGCATGCGAATCCTTTTCGCCGAAGATCGCCACCAGTACGTTGGCGCCGGTGACCTCCTTTTTGCCGGACGATTGCACGTGGTAGACAGCGCGCTGCAGCACGCGCTGGAAGCCCAGCGTGGGCTGGGTGTCGCGCCCGTCGTCTTCGGCCAGTTTGTTGACCGAGACTTCGATGGCGTCTTCAAGCTCGCCGCGCAGGCGCGGGAAATCGGCACCGACGGCCTTGAGCACGGCTTCTGCCGATGGGTTGTCGAGTAACGCGAGCAGCAGGTGCTCGACGGTCATGAACTCGTGGCGTGCTTCGCGGGCGCGCTTGTAGCACTGGCCGATGCTGTGCTCGAGATCCTTGCTGAACATGGGGGCGGGAACCTCCGAAAAGACTGTTCAAGATGTGGGGTGGAAAACACCCCAGCACAAGTCCTTCTACGCCTTCTCCATCGTGCACAACAGTGGGTGCTGGTTCAGCCTTGCATATTCGTTCACCTGCGCCACCTTGGACTCGGCGATCTCGCGGGTGAACACCCCGCACACCCCGCGTCCGCGGGTATGCACATGCAGCATGATCTGGGTGGCGCTTTCCAGGTTCAACGGGAAAAAGCGCATCAGCACGTCGATCACGAAGTCCATCGGCGTGTAGTCGTCGTTCAGCAGCAGCACGGAGAACAGCGGCGGACGCGCGGTTTCCGGGCGGCTGGGGGCAACGACGACGCCGTGTTCGTGCTCGTGTTGCGGTTTGTCGGGTTTCTGCGGCATGGGTGAATTATACGAAGGTGCTGCGCGTGGACGGCATCGATGCCAACAGGGACAATGCGGGCATGAACCTCGGAACCCAAGCGCCATGAGCTATCGCGAAGGCCGTTTCTGGCAACCGGACGTGACCGTGGCCACCGTGGTGGTGCGCGACGGCCGCCTGCTGTGCGTGGAGGAGCGCGCCAACGGTCGCCTGGTGATCAACCAGCCGGCCGGCCACCTGGAACCCGACGAGAGCCTGCTGGAAGCCGCGGCACGCGAGACCCGCGAGGAAACCGGCTGGAACGTGCGCATCACCCATGTGGTCGGCGCCTACCAGTGGAAGGCGGAAGAGACCGGCCGGCATTACATGCGCTTTGCCTTCGCCGCTGAGCCAATCGACGAGATTCCCGGCGCCAAACTGGACGAAGGTATCGTCCGCGCCCTGTGGCTGACGCCGCAGGAATTGCAGGCCGAAGCCGCGCGGCATCGCAGCCCGCTGGTGTGGCGCACCGTGGCGGACTTCCTTGGCGGCAGCCGGCACCCGCTGTCGTTGGTGCAGCAGTTGGAATGAACGGCGGCAAGATCGTGGTTGGCGTGTCGGGCGGGGTGGATTCGTCGGTCACCGCCCTGCTCCTGCGCGATGCCGGCGCGGACGTCATCGGCGTGTTCATGCAGAACTGGGCCGACGACGATTCCGGCGATTGCCGTGCGGAGGACGACCGCCGCGATGCCGTCGCCGTCTGCGGCAAGCTGGGCCTGCCGATCCGCTTCCGCGATTTTTCCCGCGAATACTGGGACGGTGTGTTCCAGCATTTCCTGTCCGAGTACGCTGTCGGCCGCACGCCGAACCCGGACGTGCTGTGCAACCGCGAGATCAAGTTCAAGCATTTCCTCGATGCCGCGCACGAACTCGGCGCAGGCAGCATCGCCACCGGCCATTACGCCCGCGTCGATTGTGTGGATGGCCGGTACCGCTTGTTGCGGGCGAAGGATCGCAGCAAGGATCAGAGTTATTTCCTGCACCAGCTCGGGCAGCGGCAACTGGCGGCGACCCGTTTCCCGTTGGGCGAGCTGTACAAGGACGAAGTGCGAAAGATCGCGACCGAGCATGGCCTTGCGACCGCCGAGAAGAAGGATTCCACCGGCATCTGCTTCATCGGCGAGCGCGATTTCCGCGAGTTCCTGTCACGTTACCTGCCGGCGAAAACGGGCGAGATCCGGGCACCGGACGGTGATCGCATCGGCGAGCATCCGGGCGTGTTCTATTTCACCCTCGGCCAGCGAGAAGGCCTGAACATCGGCGGCGTGCGCGGCCGGCCACAAGCACCGTGGTTCGTGGTCGGCAAGGACATCGAGCGCAACATCCTCTACGTCGACCAGGGGCATGACAGCTCGTGGTTGCAATCGACCACGCTGCGCAGCGAACCTGCGCACTGGATCGCCGGGCAACCGCATGCAAAGCGTTTCACCTGCACCGCGCAGACGCGCTACCGACAGCCGGAAGAAGCTTGCGAAGTCGAAGTGCAGGACGATGGCTGCCTGCAGGTCGCGTTTTCACGCCCGCAACGTGCGGTCACGCCGGGGCAATCGCTGGTGCTGTACGACGGCGATGTCTGCCTCGGCGGCGCCATCATCCTTTCGACCGATGCGCCCCTGGCCGGTCAAGCCAATGCAAGGAACAACGCCGCATGAGTGGCATGGAAGATCGTGTGCTCGCCCTCGGCGGGATGTTGCAGGCGCTGGCGCAGGTGCGCCGGATCGCCGACACCGGCCAATCGGAATCGACCCGGGTGCAGGTCGCGCTGGACAGCGTGTTCCGCATCGACGCGCCGGATACCGGAGCGGTGTACGGCGACATCGCGTCAGTGCGCGGAGGCCTGCGTCTGCTGCGCGACTACTTGGCCAATACCAATCGCGACGAGGCGCTGGGCAAGCTCGGACTGTCGGTGTTGAACCTGGAGCACCGTTTCAGCAGCGAGGCCGCAGTTGCAGCGAAAGTAGGCGCCGGCATCGAAAGCCTTTCTGCGCAGGCAGAGAGGCTTGGTAGCACACATCCGGACGTGGTCGCGGGCTTGGGCAGCCTGTACGCGGATACGGTGAGCACCCTGCGCCCACGGGTGATGGTGCAAGGCAATCCGCATTACCTGGGCCAGGCGGGGGTGGTGGCCGAGATACGTGCGTTGCTATTGGCAGCATTGCGATCTGCCGTTCTTTGGCGGCAATCGGGCGGCAGCCTGTGGGATTTCCTGTTCCGTCGGCGGGAAATGGCGGCGGCGATCGATTCGATGTTGGGCTGAGTCACGTCGAAGGGCAATCGAAAGCCTTCGAACATGCAAGAAAACGCCTGGCAACGTCGGGTGTTTTCGTTGCAGCGAATAACGCGTTTCAGCGATCGGACAACAATCCGCGGCGACGGAACCACCATTCGACCGGCCAAGTAACGAGGGGCGGAATCGCCGCGAGCAGCGCGACCAGCAAGGCCCACATCGGCCAGCGCAGTCGCGTCGCGACCATCATGGTGGCGACCACGTAGGCAAGGAAGGCCAGGCCGTGCAAACGGCCGAACAACCACACGCCGACGTCGGTGGTCTCGGTCACGTATTTCAGGAACATGCCCAGCAGCAGGCCAGTCCAGGTCAGGGCTTCGATCAAGGCCATCGTAGCGAACAGCTTGCCGGTCTTGTTCATCGGTTGCAGGGGCGTCATCAGGACCTGTCTTCGTGGCGGTTTCAACCGGTCAACGCAACAGCCTGTCGGTAACGCTCAATTGGCGTCTCAAAGTTCAGCGTCTTGCGTGGCCGTTCGTTCAAGCGCCTAGCCACTTCATCGAGCTGGGTCTGGGTGAAGCCTGACACGTCGATTCCCTTCGGGAAGTACTGCCGCAGCAGGCCGTTGGTGTTCTCGTTCGACCCGCGCTGCCAAGGGCTCTGCGGATCGCAGAAGTAGACCTGGATGTCCGTGGCCAAGGTGAAGCGACGATGGTCGGCCAGCTCCTTGCCGCGATCCCACGTGAGCGACTGGTACAGCTGGTTCGGCAGCTGGCGCGCATGTTCGATCAGCGCGTCAACCACCGTCCTCGTGTCCTTACGATCGACCTTCACCAGCATCACGTAGCGCGTGCTGCGCTCAACCAGCGTGGCGATCTGGCTGTTGCCGCTGCCGAACAGCAAGTCGCCTTCCCAGTGCCCGGGAACGGCCCGATCCTCGACGTCGGCGGGCCGCTCGCGGATCGACACGGTGTCGCAGATTCGGCCGTGGTCTGCCGTCTTCTGGGTGTGGTGGCGGGAACGACGCATCGCCCGCGTCCGCCGCAGGTGCTCCAGGAGCTCTTTCTTCAGCGCGCCGCGCGACTGGATGAAGAGCGTGCGGTAGATCGTCTCGTGGGACACCTGGCAGGCCGCATCATTGGGGTAGGTGCGCATCAGCCAACCGGCGATCTGCTGGGGTGACCACTGCTGTTGCAGCTTGTCAGCCACCCGTTTCGCCAGCGCAGGATGCAGCGCCAGCTTACAAGTCTTCGGACGATGCGCCCGGTCCCACGCCGCCTGATCGGCGTGGCTGGCGCGGTACCGCTCGGCGCCGCCATTACGCAGGATCTCGCGGCTGATCGTCGACGGAGCCCGGCCAAGCGTCGTTGCAATCGAGCGGATCGAATGCCCAGCCACCAGCGCCCGCGACACATCTTCGCGCTCGGCTAGGGTTAAGGCGCGGACCGACCGGCAGCGAGCCGGCGGGCGGATACCACCAGTCGCAGCAAGAATCCCGCGCACCGACGTGTGGTGTCTGTCGAACAGCCTAGCGATCTGGTGGAGTGACTCGCCCTTCTGCCAGCGGTCCCACATCAGGCCCTTCTGGGTATCGGTGTATTGAATCCGGGTTCTTCGCTTCAACCGCAACACTCCCGCTGCCTGGGCAGCTAGCCATGTGTTGCATTGATCGTATGAAACCGCCGTGCAATGCGTTCATGGGTTGCAACGGCTGAATAAAACGCCCGGCATCGCCGGGCGTTTTCGTTCCGACGACGGATCGATCAGGCGGCGACGCCGTCGGCGACCTGCTTGTAATCCTCGATCTGGTCGAAGTTCATGTAGCGGTAGATCTCCGCGCCCTGCTCGTTGATCACGCCGATGTCGGCCATGTATTCGGCCTTGGTCGGGATCCGGCCCAGCCGCGAGCAGATCGCCGCCAGTTCCGCCGAGCCCAGGTAGACGTTGGAGTTGCGGCCAAGTCGGTTGGGGAAGTTGCGGGTGCTGGTGGAGAACACGGTAGCGCCTTCGCGTACCTGTGCCTGGTTGCCCATGCACAGCGAGCAGCCGGGCATTTCCATGCGCGCGCCGGCGCTGCCGAAGGTGCCGTAATGGCCTTCCTTGGTCAGTTCCGATGCGTCCATCTTGGTCGGCGGTGCCACCCACAGCCGCGTGGGAATGTCGCGCTTGCCTTCCAGCAGCTTCGCGGCGGCGCGGAAGTGGCCGATATTGGTCATGCACGAGCCGATGAACACTTCGTCGATCTTGGCACCGGCCACATCGGACAGGGTCTTCACATCGTCCGGGTCGTTCGGGCAGGCCAGGATGGGCTCATGCACGTCGGCCAGGTCGATCTCGATGACCGCGGCGTATTCGGCATCGGCATCGCCTTCCAGCAACTGCGGGTCGGCCAGCCAGGCTTCCATCTTCTCGATGCGCCGCTGCAGCGAACGCGGGTCGGCATAGCCTTCGGCAATCATCCACTTCAGCAGGGTGATGTTGCTGGTCAGGTATTCGATGATCGGTGCCTTGTCCAGCTTCACCGTGCAGCCGGCGGCGGAGCGTTCGGCCGATGCGTCGGACAGCTCGAACGCCTGCTCCACCTTCAGCTGCGGCAGGCCTTCGATCTCCAGGATCCGACCGGAGAAGATGTTCTTCTTGCCCTGCTTGGCCACGGTCAGCAGGCCCTGCTTGATCGCGTACAGCGGAATCGCGTTGACCAGGTCGCGCAGGGTCACGCCGGGCTGCATCTCGCCCTTGAAGCGCACCAGCACCGATTCCGGCATGTCCAGCGGCATCACGCCGGTCGCGGCGGCGAATGCGACCAGACCGGAGCCGGCCGGGAAGCTGATGCCCACCGGGAAACGGGTGTGCGAATCTCCACCGGTGCCCACGGTATCCGGCAGCAGCATGCGGTTGAGCCAGCTGTGGATCACGCCATCGCCCGGACGCAGCGAAATGCCACCGCGCGTGGAAATGAATTCCGGCAAGGTGTGGTGGGTTTTCACGTCCACCGGCTTCGGATAGGCGGCGGTGTGGCAGAAGCTCTGCATCACCAGGTCCGCGCTGAAGCCGAGGCAAGCCAAGTCCTTCAACTCGTCGCGGGTCATCGGGCCGGTGGTGTCCTGCGAACCCACCGAGGTCATCTTCGGTTCGCAGTAGGTGCCGGGACGCACGCCCTGCCCTTCGGCCAGGCCGCAGGCGCGGCCGACCATCTTCTGCGCCAGCGAGTAGCCCTTGCCGGTATCGGCCGGGTTCTGCGGCTGGCGGAACAGGGTCGATGCCGGCAAGCCGAGCGCTTCGCGCGCCTTGGCGGTCAGACCACGGCCGACGATCAGCGGGATGCGGCCGCCGGCGCGGACTTCATCGAACAGCACATCGGACTTGACCTGGAATTCGGCGATCACCTCGCCGTTCTTCAGCGCCTTGCCCTCGTACGGACGCAGTTCGACCACATCGCCCATGTCCATCTGCGAGACGTCGAGTTCGATCGGCAGCGCGCCGGCATCTTCCATGGTGTTGTAGAAGATCGGGGCGATCTTGCTGCCCAGGCACACGCCGCCGAAGCGCTTGTTGGGGATGTACGGAATGTCCTCGCCGGTCCACCACAGCACGGAATTGGTGGCGGATTTGCGGCTGGAACCGGTGCCGACCACGTCGCCGACGTAAGCGACCAAGTGCCCCTGGTTCTTGAGATCGGCGATCTGCTGGATCGGGCCGCGCTTGCCGTCTTCTTCAGGCACGAAGGCTGCGCCTTCGCGCTTGTTCTTCAGCATCGCCAGCGCGTGCATCGGGATGTCCGGACGGGTGGTGGCGTCCGGTGCCGGCGACAGGTCGTCGGTATTGGTTTCGCCCGGCACCTTGAACACGGTGATGGTCAGGCTTTCCGGCACTTCCGGCTTGCTGGTGAACCATTCGGCATCGGCCCAGCTCTGCAGCACGGCTTGGGCATTCACGTTGCCCTGCTTCGCCTTGGCCTGCACATCGTGGAAGGCATCGAACATCAGCAGGGTGTGCTTGAGCGCATCGGCGGCGACGGTGCCGACTTCGGCATCGTCCAGCAGCTCGATCAGCGGATGGATGTTGTAGCCGCCCAGCATGGTGCCCAGCAGCTCGGTGGCGCGGGCGCGGCTGATCAGCGCGTTGCGCTCAGTGCCGTGGGCAACGGCGGCAAGGTACGAAGCCTTCACCTTCGCCGCGTCGTCCACGCCGGCGGGCACGCGGTTGCTGATGAGGTCGAGCAGGAAGGTTTCCTCGCCCGGCGGCGGATCTTTCAGCAGTTCGATCAGGTCGGCGGTCTGCTGCGCGGTCAGCGGCAGCGGCGGGATGCCGAGGGCGGCGCGCTCGGCGGCGTGTTGGCGGTAGGCATGCAACATGGGGGAGTCTCCGGGAGAAAACGTGGAACTTGGTCAGAAATCGGGGTCAGGCCTTGGGCACGATCAGCTTCAGGCCCTTGAAGTAGTCGCGATGGAAGGCGGTGTCGTAGGTGATCAGCGCGTCGCATTGCAGCAGTGCGTGTGCGCCGACCAAGAAATCGGTGGTGGGACGGGTGTCGCCGCCACGTTGGCGCTGGCGGCGCTGCATCTCGCCGGCGCGCAGCGCGGATTTGGATTCGAGCACGCTGTAATGCACGCCCATTTCCTCCAGCGCGCCCAGCGCTTCGGCACCGTTGCGCAGGGAGGCGCAGACGATGGCTAGTGCGGCATCGCAGACCACCACACGGCCGCTGCCCAGCGCCTGGCGCAGGCAGGCTTCGGCAGCGTCGGCACGCGGGCCGTCGGTCAGCAGTTCGACCAGCACCGGGGCATCGACGGCGATCATCGGCTCAAGCCTTGTCGCCGCCGGCGGTGGCGTCCAACGCGAACTTGCCGCGCACGCGGGAAATCGCATCGTCCACGTGCTTGCTCAGCACGATGCGGCTGCCGTCCAGCTCCACCTTGAGCACGCTGCCCTTGGTCAGTCCCAGCGCATCGCGCACGGCCTTGGGCAAGGTGATCTGGCCGCGTTCGGCAACGGTGGCTTCCATCGGTACGCCCTCTTGAGTATGCAAGAATTATACATACTTCATCCGGCATACCCCAATTCGTCCAACCGTCACCGCGGCGTGCAGCGGCTGCCCTTAGACTTCAGGGTTTCCCCACGCGCCGCCGCCACCGCAGGAGCCCCTCATGGCCGATTCGTTCTCCACCCGCGCCCGCCTCGACGTCAACGGCAAGTCCTACACCTATTCCAGCCTTGCCAAGCTAGGCGAGCGCTTCGACCTGGCAAAGCTGCCCTACTCCATGAAAATCCTGCTGGAGAACCTGCTGCGCCACGAGGACGGCGGGATGACGGTAGGCCCGGAGCACATCGAGGCCGTCGCCACTTGGGATGCCAAGGCCGAACCCGCCACCGAGATCGCCTTCATGCCGGCACGCGTGGTGCTGCAGGACTTCACCGGCGTGCCCTGCGTGGTCGACCTGGCGGCGATGCGCGATGCCGTGGTCAAGCTGGGCGGCAAGGCCAGCCAGATCAATCCGCTGATTCCCTCGGAACTGGTCATCGACCATTCGGTGCAGGTGGATGTGTTCGGTCGCCCGGATGCGCTGGACCTCAACGGCAAGATCGAGTTCGAGCGTAACGCAGAGCGCTACAGCTTCCTGCGCTGGGGCCAGAAGGCATTCGGCAACTTCAAGGTGGTGCCGCCGAATACCGGCATCGTCCACCAGGTGAACCTGGAGAACCTCGCACGCGTGGTCATGGAACGCAGTGTCGATGGCGAACTGTGGGCGTTTCCGGACACCGTATTCGGCACCGACAGCCACACCACCATGATCAACGGCATCGGCGTGTTGGGCTGGGGCGTGGGTGGCATCGAGGCCGAAGCCGCGATGCTCGGCCAGCCGTCGTCCATGCTGATTCCGCAAGTGGTCGGCTTCAAGCTCACCGGCAAGCTGCCGGAAGGCACCACGGCCACCGACCTGGTGCTCACCGTCACCCAGATGCTGCGCAAGCACGGCGTGGTCGGCAAGTTCGTGGAGTTCTTCGGCGAAGGCCTGCAGCACCTGCCGCTGGCCGACCGCGCCACCATCGCCAACATGGCACCCGAATATGGCGCCACCTGCGGCATCTTCCCGATCGATGCCGAAGCCCTCACCTACCTGCGCCTGTCCGGCCGCAGCGAGGAGCAGATCGCGCTGGTCGAGGCCTATGCCAAGGCGCAGGGCCTGTGGCACGACGCCGATTCCCCGCACGCCACCTACTCCGCCACACTGGAACTGGACCTGGGCAATGTGCAGCCCTCGCTCGCCGGCCCCAAGCGCCCGCAGGATCGCGTGCTGCTGTCCGGCATGAAGGCCAACTTCAACGAGAACCTGGGCCCGATGACCGCCAGCCGCGCTGCCGTGGGCTGCGCGATCAACAAGCTGGACAGCGAGGGCGGCGACCAGGAACAGGCCAATCGATTGGCGGCCAAGCCGATCTCGAAGATCAGCCTGGAAGACGGCGAACACCACCTGACCGATGGCTCGGTGGTGATCGCCGCCATCACCTCCTGCACCAATACCTCCAACCCGGCGGTGATGCTGGGCGCTGGCCTGCTGGCACGCAACGCGGCGGCCAAGGGGTTGAAGGCGGCACCGTGGGTGAAGACTTCGCTCGGGCCGGGCTCGCTGGTGGTCACCGATTACCTGAAGAAAGCCGGCGTGTTGGCTGATCTCGAAAAACTCGGTTTCTACGTGGTCGGCTACGGCTGCACGACTTGCATCGGCAATTCGGGCCCGCTGCCGCAGGCGGTGAGCAAGGGCATCGCCGAGAACGATCTGGTGGTCGCCTCGGTACTGTCCGGAAACCGCAACTTCGAAGGCCGCGTGCATCCCGAAGTGAAGATGAACTACCTGGCCAGCCCGCCGCTGGTGGTGGCCTACGCGATTGCCGGCACCATCGACATCGACCTGGTCAACGAACCGCTCGGTCAGGATCAGGCCGGCAACGACGTCTACCTGCGCGACATTTGGCCGAGCAACAAGGAAATCGGCGACACCATCGCCGCCACCGTGGGCCCGGAGCTGTTCAAGCAGAACTACGCCGATGTGTTCAAGGGCGATTCGCGCTGGAACCAGATTGCCTCGCCGGAAGGTGAGTCATTCGAGTGGGATGCCGCTTCGACCTACATCAAGAACCCGCCCTACTTCGACGGCATGACCATGCAGGTCGGCGGCATCGACGATATCGACGGCATGCGCGTGCTCGGCCTGTTCGGCGATTCGATCACCACCGACCACATCAGCCCGGCCGGCAATATCAAGCAGGACTCGCCTGCCGGCCGCTTCCTGGTCTCGCGCGGCGTGCAGCCGGCCGACTTCAACAGCTACGGCAGCCGTCGCGGCAACGACGACGTGATGGTGCGCGGCACCTTCGCCAATATCCGCATCAAGAACCTGATGTTCAGCGGCGAGGAAGGCGGCAACACGCTGTATTTCGCACCGGGCAGCAGCACCGGCGAGAAGCTGGCGATCTACGATGCCGCGATGAAGTACAACGCCGACGGCGTGCCGCTGATCGTGCTGGCCGGCAAGGAATACGGCACCGGTTCCAGCCGCGACTGGGCGGCCAAGGGCACCAATCTGCTCGGCGTGAAGGCGGTGATCGCCGAGAGCTTCGAGCGCATCCACCGCAGCAACCTGGTGGGCATGGGCGTGCTGCCGTTGCAGTTTCTCAATGGGCAGAATGCGGCCGCGCTGGGGCTGGACGGTTCGGAAGTGTTCGAGATCGCGGGGCTACAGGACGGCGCCGGCAAGATCGCCAAGGTCAGCGCCCGCAAGGCCGATGGCACGGCGACCACGTTCGATGCCAAGGTGCTGCTGCTGACGCCGAAGGAAGTCGAATACTTCCGCAATGGCGGCCTGCTGCAGTACGTGCTGCGGCAGTTGGCCAGCCGCAAGACGGCTTGACGGTCGATGCTGGATCAAACGGAAGGCGGCGAAAGCCGCCTTTCGTGTTTGCGGCTCAGAGATTCGGCGTCCAGCTGGCGTTGAGCAGCTTCCACTCCCCGTCCACCAGCCGCCAACCGGTTTCCACCTGGTAGACCTGCCCGCTGTCCGGCAACAGGCCGCCGGATCCACCGGTGGCGAGCACGCTGAAGCGCGCGATGGCATCGTTGTTGCCGCGCAGTTCCACGTCGACCGGGCCGACTTTCGCCGCGACATCGCGATGGCGCAGGAAAACCGCAGCCGCAAGTTGACGTACGCCGCGCCGATCCATGCCCTCGTTGCCGATGAAATCATCGGCCAGCAATGCGTCGATATCGCCGGCATCGCGCGCATCGATGGCGGTTTGCATCGCCTCGACCTGCTTGCGCACGGCCTGTTCCGGATCGTTTCGTCCGCAACCACCGAGCAGCAACGAAGCTGTGATCACGATGATTGCGGCAGAACGCTGAAACCCGCGAAATTGCTGCATTGCGGCATACCTCCTTTCTTGCCGAATCGCCTTGTCACTGATTGGAGCCTATGCTGAAATCGACTGCAATCCATACGCCGGCGAATATGACGGCGTTCACTCGCAGGGGAGCAGTGCATGAGTTCCGAACGTCCTTGGTTGGCCCACTACCCCGCTGGCGTGCCGGCCGAAATCGACATGGACGAGTTCGCCGCGATCACCGATGTCTTCGATGCGGCACTGCTCAAGTACCGCGACAATCCCGCCTTCTCCAACATGGGCAAGACGATCAGCTATGCCGACCTGGAGCGCTTGAGCCGCGATTTCGCCGGCTACCTGCTCGGCGAGCTGAAATTGAAGAAAGGTGATCGCGTCGCGATCATGATGCCGAACTGCCTGCAATACCCGGTCGCGGTGCTTGGCGTGCTGCGCGCCGGCCTGACCGTGGTCAACACCAATCCGATGTATACCGCGCGCGAGCTGAAGCACCAGCTCGTCGACTCCGGCGCCACCGTGCTGGTGGTGCTCGACAATTTCGGCAACGTCGCGCAGGAAGTGCTGGCGCAGGTGCCGGGCGTGCGTGCGGTGACCACCGGCCTCGGCGACATGCTCGGTTTCCCGAAGGGCATGATCGTCAACTTCGTGCTCAAGCACGTGAAGAAGATGGTGCCCGATTACGACATCCCCGGTGCCGTGCGTTTCCGCGACACCCTCACCCTGGGCCGCATGCACCAATTGCCCGAGGTGAAGAATGCGGCGGAAGACCTTGCCTTCCTGCAATACACCGGCGGCACCACAGGCGTATCCAAGGGCGCGATGCTCACCCACCGCAACCTGGTCGCCAACATGCAGCAGGCGGCGGCGTGGGTGGGCACGAACATCCGGCTTGGCAATGAGCTGATCGTCACCGCGTTGCCGCTGTACCACATCTTCGCATTGACGGCGAACTGCCTGGTGTTCATGAAGTTCGGCGCGCACAACCACTTGATCACCAACCCGCGCGACATGCCCGGCTTCGTCAAGGAGCTGAAGGCGATCCCGTTCACCGCGATCACCGGCGTCAACACGCTGTTCAACGGTTTGCTCAACACTCCGGGTTTTTCCGACATCGATTTTTCCAAGCTGCACCTGACCCTGGGCGGCGGCATGGCCGTGCAACGCGCGGTGGCCGACAAGTGGAAGCAGGTCACTGGTACCACCTTGGCCGAGGCCTATGGCTTGACCGAGACCTCACCCGCAGTCTGCATCAATCCGCTTGACCTGGCGGCTTATAACGGTTCGATCGGCTTGCCGATTTCTTCCACCGATGTCTGCATCAAGGACGACGACGGCAACCTGCTGGGGATCGGCGAGATCGGCGAATTGTGCGTCAAGGGGCCGCAGGTCATGCGCGGCTACTGGCAACGTCCGGAAGAAACCGCGAAGGTCATCGATGCCGATGGCTGGTTGCATACCGGCGACGTGGCGCGGATGGATGAGCAGGGTTATTTCTACATCGTCGACCGCAAGAAGGACATGATCCTAGTGTCCGGCTTCAACGTGTATCCGAACGAGGTCGAGGACGTGATCGCGATGATGCCTGGCGTGTTGGAAGTGGCCGCGATCGGCGTGCCGGACGAGAAGTCCGGCGAAGCGGTGAAAGTCTTCATCGTCAAGAAGGACACGGCCCTTACCGTTGATGCGGTGAAGGCGTTCTGCCGTGAAAACCTCACAGGTTACAAGCAGCCGAAGTTCGTCGAGTTCCGCGATGAGTTGCCGAAGAGCAATGTCGGCAAGATCCTGCGCAAGGAATTGCGGGAGCCGCCCAAGGGCTGAGTCCTTGCCCCCGTAACGGCAAACGAAGCCCCGAGCGGCCATCCGGGGCTATTTTGCTTGCACTTCGCCGTTTTTAGGCGCATAGAGGCCGCACGGGCCTCCTCTCTCGACATCCCCCTGACCCCTGCCGGCCAGGCCCGGGCTGGCATTACTTGTCGGAGCGATCATGTCCACCCTGGAAAAGCTGAACCCCGTCCCGCGTTACTCCACACTGCGCATTACCGAAAGCGCGGATGCAAGCGTGCATTGGTGCCACATGCATGCCGATTTGGCCGACAACCCGGGACGGGCCTGTTTCAAGCCGGCGTTGGTGAACGAGATCATCCAGTACCAATGGTCGCTCGCCGATCGCATGCGCCGTGCGCGCGGCGAGGACGGCGCTGGCCTGCAACATGTCGTGCTGGCTTCGGACTGCGATGCCTTCAACCTGGGCGGTGATCTCCAGTATTTCTGCGACTCGATCAGGCGCCAGGATCGCCATGCCCTGCTCACCTACGCGCGCCAGTGTGTGCGTGGCGTGCATGCGTTCCATACTGGGTTGGATGCCGGCGCGCACAGCATCGCCTTGGTGCAGGGTGATGCGCTCGGTGGCGGGTTCGAAGCGGCGCTCAGCTGCCACACCATCGTGGCGGAGGAAGGCGTGGGCATGGGTTTGCCCGAGGTACTGTTCGACCTGTTCCCCGGCATGGGCGCCTACTCGTTCCTGTGCAAGCGCATCGCCCCGCACCAGGCGGAACGCATGATGCTGTCCGGCGACGTACTCAGCAGCGACGAGTTGTACAAGATGGGGCTGGTCGACATGCTGGTGCCTCGCGGACAGGGCGTGCAGGCCGTCGAAGACGTGATCCGGGCCAATCGCCGGATTCCGCATGCGCGTGCCGCCATGCACCGGGTGCGCGCGATGTCGCAGCCGGTCACCTTGGAGGAAATGATGGCGATCACCGAAGTCTGGGTGGACACCGCCATGCAGCTCGGCGAGAAATCGATGCGTACGATGGAACGTCTCGTCCGTGCACAGTACAAGCGCCATGGAACGCCTGCCGCCGTATCGGCCTGACGATCACGTCGATGCGTCTTCGCCTCGCGCGGGCTGCCACGTCCCGCGCGCCGCTAGCGCTTGTTCGCCTTGGCGCTGGCGTTCGACAAGCGTGGCCACATACTGCCGCCAGTGGCGCGCCAGTTCGAAGCCATTGGTCTTCATGATTTCACCGGCCTGGGCCGCGACCTGAATCAGTCCCAGGTTGCCGGCGATACCCTTGAGCGCATGTGCTTGGTCGCGGAACTCTTCCCATTCGTCGTTTTCGCCGGCCCGGCGCATCCGTGCCAGCGCGACCCGCGCGTCGGCGACGCACTGGCCGACGAAATCTGCCTCGAACGCCGAGCCCATGCCCAGCGCGGACAACTCGTCCAGCACCTCCGGGTCGAGGATGCCGGAGGCGATCACGCTGGGCGGGTTGCGTGGTTCCTCGAGTTTCCCCAGCGTGCCGCCGGAGGCGATCTCCGCGATCGCATCCAGCAGTTTCGATACCGCGAACGGTTTGGGAATATAAGCGCGGGCGCCGGCATTGGTGCAGGCGAGCACGGACTCCGGGGTGGCGTCCGCGCTGAGCACAACGATCGGAGTACGATCGCGCGAGCCGGCTTCCATCACCCGCAATTGGCGCAGCAAATCGATGCCGCTCAGCCTCGGCATGTGCAGGTCGACGATAGCCAGGTCGAAACTGTCCGCGGCCAATGCATCCAGCGCGACTTCGCCATCATCGACCATCAGGATGCGGTGCCCTGCCTTCTGCAGCACGCCCTGCAACACCATGCGGTTGGCGGCATGGTCGTCGGCAATCAGCACGTGCAGCGGCCTGACTCGGGCGCGGTGACGGAGGAAGGGATCGGCGAACGCGATCACATTGTCGCCTGCCCCGCCACGCGCGGCCGATCGCGGCGCTTGCGCGCTGGCAACGGCTGAATCCGCGGTGGCGATGGGTATTTCGAAGGGCAATTCGACCCAGAAGCGACTGCCGATGTTCTCGCTGCTTTCGAAGCCGATCGAACCGCCCATCGCCTCGGTCAGGCCTTTGGCAATGGTGGTGCCCAGCCCGGTGCCGCCGTGCTTGCGCGACAGGCTGTTGTCGGCTTGTTCGAACGCTTCGAACAGTTTCGCGCGTGCCGAAGCGGGTATCCCGATGCCGGTGTCCGATACGGTGAAGCGCAGGCGTTGCCGCGTGGCGCTCGCCGAGTCGGCAAGCGCAACCTGCAGCCGCACTTCGCCCGAAGGCGTGAACTTGATCGCGTTGCTGAGCAGGTTCAACAGCACCTGGCGCAGATGGCCAGGATCGCCGCGCAGGCGGGTGGAAACGTCGCTCGAGATGTCGATGACATAGTCCAGCTGGCGTGCACGCGCATCCGGCTTCAGGATCAGCTCAATCTCGTCAAGCAGGCCGCGCAGCTCGAATTCCTCAAGCTTGACCTTGAGCTTGCCGGCCTCGATCGCCGAGATGTCGAGCACGTCCTCCACCAGCGCCAGCAGCGAACGCGCGGCGGCCTGGATCGTCTCCAGGTAGCCACGCTGTTCGGAATCCAGCCGGGTGCTGGCCAGCAACTCCGACATGCCGGACAAGCCATTGAGCGGCGTGCGGAATTCGTGGCTCATGTTGGCCAGGAAAAGGCTCTTGGCCTGGTTCGCGCGCCGTGCATCGCCGATCGCCGTGGTCAGTGCCTTGAGCAGCGAGGCGAAGTACAACGGTACTGCGACCAGCCCCACCAGCAAACCCCACGACAGATACGGATTATCCAGCCAGTACGGCGTGCTGCGCATCATCAACAGGAACGACAGGGTGGCGAGCCCGGTGGCCGCGAACAGGTACTGCGTGCCGTAACGCATGCCGTTGCCGATCGTCACCCACAGGTACACGGCGTACAGCGGAGATGCGGTTTCCCCCTGCAGATGCATGACGCCGCCCATCGCCGCATAGTCCGCGAGCATGCCGATCCAACGGCGCAGGCTGGAGGGCGCGGGCGACAGCAGGATCGCGACCAGCAGGCCGACCGAAAGCACCCATTCGCCGACCAGGATCCACCAGGTGGCGACCAAGGCAGTGCTGCCACCACCGCGGACTTCCCAGCCCAGGTAGGCGGCGAACAAGCTGGTGATCGCGATGCGCACGAAGACTTGCGCATGCTCGCTGTCCGCACGTCCGTGCAGGCGCGACTGCATCCAGTGCAGTCCCGCACGCATGGTTCAGTGCATCTCCGGCTGTGGCACGACCTGGGAATAGCGTTCGCAGATTTCGTGCAGGCGCGGCAGGTTGTCCATCAATGCGCGTACACAGCGCGGATCCAGCATCTTGCCGCTCTGGCTCTCGATGAATTCCAGGGCTTCGTCGATGCTCCATGCCCGCTTGTAGGGGCGCGGCGAGATCAACGCATCGAAGATGTCGGCCACGGTCACGATCCGCGCCTCGATCGGGATATTGTCGCCCGCCAGGCGATCCGGATAGCCGGTGCCGTCGTAGCGTTCGTGGTGATGCCGGGCGATGGTCGCCCCGACCTGGATGAAACGGTTGTGGCTGTCTTGCAGGAGCTCATAGCCGATGCCGGGATGCAGCTGCATGCGCTTGCGTTCGCCCTCGTCCAGCGGGCCAGGCTTCATCAGCAGTGAATCGGGAATCGCGATCTTGCCGATGTCGTGCAGCGGGGCGGCCAGTTCGATGGTGCGTACCTGCTCCTCCGGCAACCCCATTCCTTCGGCGACCAGCCCGGCGACATGGGCCATTCGCTCGAGATAGGCGCTGGTACCCGTGTCGCGCAGTTCGATCGCACGCGCCAGGCGCGACAGCGTTTCGCGCTCGCGTTCCTCGACTTCATGCATGCTGGCCAGCAACCGCTGCTCCAGCGACAGCGCACGTTGCTTCACGGATTCGGATTGCTGGCGCAGTTGCAGCAGGTTGCGGCAGCGCGCACGCAATTCGCGCGGGCGGATGGGCTTGACCAGGAAATCGATCACCCCGGCATCGAGCGCAGCCTGTCGTACCGGCTCGTCACCAACCACGGTGACCAGCACGATCGGCACATCGCGGTTGCGCAGCGGCTTGCGGAACGCCCTGGCCAGTTCCAGCCCGTCCATGCCCGGCATCCGGTAATCCAGCAACAGGAGATCCGGCAGGTGCTCGTTGCACCATTCGAGCGCGGCGTCCGGTTCGCTGAAATCGTGTACCGCCAACTGCGGACTGATGTCCTGCACGATATGACGCAGCATCGTGCGCGCAGAGGCTTGATCATCGACGATCACGATGTCCATGCAGTGCCCCTTCGTGGCTGAATACGGGATCGCCGTGTGATGGCATCGTCCCCGTAAATTGTTCACATGGCAAGTGATGCAAAAATCATGCCGCCTGCGCATACGCAGGTGTATCGGCGTGGACACGGAAGGACGTAGCGGATCTTCGAGCGATCCGAACCCGCTTCACCCGTGTGTTTGCTCGGGGCGCATGTACGGGAACAGCAGCACGTCACGAATCGAGGACGAACCGGTCAGCAGCATCACCAGCCGGTCGATGCCCACGCCCAGCCCGCCGGTGGGCGGCAGGCCCACTTCGAGCGCACGGATGTAATCGGCGTCGTAGTGCATGGCTTCGTCGTCGCCGCCCTCCTTCGCCTCGACCTGGGCGCGGAAGCGCGCCGCCTGGTCTTCCGGATCGTTGAGCTCGGAGAACCCGTTCGCCAGCTCCTTGCCGCCGATGAACAATTCGAAGCGGTCGGTGATGCCGGGTTCGCTGTCGGACTCGCGCGCCAGCGGGCTGACTTCCACTGGGTAATGGGTGATGAAGGTGGGCTGGATCAGGCCGGTTTCCACCGTCTTCTCGAAGATTTCCAGCAGCAGCTTGCCCCAGCCATAGCCCGGCTTCACGTGCACGCCCAGGCGTGCGCAATGCGCGGCCAGCGCATCGCGGTCGCGGGAGTCGGCAACGGAAATCTCCGGGTTGAGTTCGCGCACCGCCTCTTCCAGCTTCCAGCGACGGAACGCGGGGGCGATGTCGATGCTGTTGCCGTCCCACTCGAACACGGTCTTGCCCATGGCTTCCACGGCGACATCGCGGATCATGCCTTCGGTCAGGTCCATTACCTCGATGTACGAGGCATAGGCTTCGTACAGTTCGAGCATGGTGAATTCCGGGTTGTGGCGGGTACTCACGCCTTCGTTGCGGAAGTTGCGGTTGATCTCGTAGACGCGCTCCAGGCCACCCACGGTCAGCCGCTTGAGATACAGCTCCGGTGCCACGCGCAGGAACAGATCGAGATCCAGCGCGTTGTGGTGGGTGGTGAACGGCTTGGCGGTGGCGCCACCGGCGATGTAATGCATCATCGGCGTTTCCACTTCCAGGAAGCGGCGCGCGTCCAGCCAGCGGCGGATGCCGGAGACGATGCGCGAACGCGCGATGAACACTTCACGCGCCTCAGGCGTAACGATCAAATCGACATAGCGCTGGCGATAGCGTTGTTCCACGTCGGCCAAGCCATGGAACTTGTCAGGTAGCGGGCGCAGCGATTTCACCAGCAGGCGCAACGAATCCGCCTTGACCGACAGTTCGCCGGTCTTGGTGCGCATCAGCCCGCCTTCGGCGGCGACGATGTCGCCGATGTCCCAACCCTTGAACGCGTCGTAGGTCTCGCCCAGCGCCGTGCTCTGCATGAACAGCTGGATGCGCCCGCTCATGTCCTGCACGGTGGCGAACGCGGCCTTGCCCATCACCCGCTTGGCCAACAGGCGGCCGGCGATGGCGACGCGGCGGCCGGTGGCTTCCAGCGCCTCGCCGGTCCATGCCTCGGCGTCCGCGTAATCGTCCTGCAGGTCGCTGGCGTAATCGGCGCGACGGAAGTCGTTGGGGAAGGCGATGCCCTGCCCGCGCAGCGCGGTGAGCTTGGCGCGG
The DNA here is from genome assembly GCF_011302915.1 of Thermomonas sp. HDW16. NCBI lineage: Bacteria > Pseudomonadati > Pseudomonadota > Gammaproteobacteria > Lysobacterales > Lysobacteraceae > Thermomonas > Thermomonas sp. HDW16. The sequence goes on from NZ_CP049872.1 coordinate 1,677,933, forward strand.
CGCTCGGCGATCAGGTGGTTTTCGTCGGCGTGCGGAGCGGTGTTGGTGTCGGTCATTGGGATGCTTCGTCGAATGTGGGGTGGGCGATGCGGATGTTGACGCGGCTCAGGCCGCGTCGATCCGTTTCGACCCGGCCTCCAGCCCGGACTTCAGGCTGGCTTCCACGAATTCGTCGAGGTCGCCGTCCAGCACCTTCTGCGTATCGCTGCGTTCGATGCCGGTGCGCAGGTCCTTGATCCGGCTCTGGTCCAGCACGTAGTTGCGGATCTGGCTGCCCCAGCCGATGTCGGACTTGGTCGCTTCCAGCGCGTCCTTCTCCGCATTGCGCTTCTGGATCTCGAGCTCGTAGAGCTTGGCCGCCAGCATCTTCATCGCGTTGTCGCGGTTCTGGTGCTGGCTGCGCCCGGTCTGGCAGGCGACCACGGTATTGGTCGGGATGTGGGTGATGCGCACCGCCGATTCAGTCTTGTTGACGTGCTGGCCACCGGCGCCGGACGAACGGTACACGTCGGTGCGTAGGTCGGCGGGATTGATGTCGATCTCGATGTCGTCGTCCACTTCCGGCGACACGAACACGCTGGTGAAGCTGGTGTGGCGACGGTTGTCGGAGTCGAACGGCGACTTGCGCACCAGCCGGTGCACGCCGATCTCGGTCTTCAGCCAGCCGTAGGCGTAATCACCTTCGACGCGCACGGTGGCGGACTTGATGCCGGCCACGTCGCCGCCGCTGACTTCCATCAGCTCGGTCTTCCAGCCGCGCGATTCCGCCCAGCGCAGGTACATGCGCAGCAGGATCTCGGCCCAGTCCTGCGCCTCGGTGCCGCCGGCACCAGCCTGGATATCGACGAAGGCATTCGCCGAATCCATCTTGCCGGAGAACATGCGTTGGAATTCGAGCTGTTCAACGCCCTTCTCGAAACGGTCGACGTCGTCCACCACCGCCAGTGCGGTGTCTTCGTCGTCTTCCATCTCGGCGAGTTCCAGCAGCTCGTTGCCGCCGGCCAAGCCTTCCTTCAGCTCGCGCAGGCCGTTGACGGTCTTGTCGAGCATGGAACGCTCGCGCCCCAGTGCCTGCGCCCGTTCCGGGTCGTTCCAGATGTCCGGGTTCTCGAGTTCACGTTCTACTTCTTCCAGGCGTTCGCGCTTGGCGTCGTAGTCAAAGAAACCCCCTCAGCGCATCCAGCCGACCGATGAGGTCAGCGATGCGCTGGCGGATGGGATTGAGTTCGATCATGGGGCTCAAGTACTGCAAAATGGTCGCGGATTTTAACAGCTTGCCGGCACTGCGCCCGCAAATCGGCGGCAATGCCTGTCGATGGCCCAACGCAGGAGACGACCATGCCGCGGTTCAAGATCGGCGACCACGTGACCTGGAACTCCGAGGCGGGTCGGGTCAGCGGCCATGTCGTGAAGTTCCACACCCGCGATTTCGACTACAAGGGGCATACCCATCACGCCTCGCCCGACAGGCCGCAGTACGAGATCAAGATCGACAAAACCGATCATGTCGCGGCCCACTACGGCGAGGCACTGACTCGACTGGCCGACTGAGGCGGTCACGCCGCCCCAGCCGGCCTGCGATCATTTGACCTCGAACTCGCCCACCAGCACGGATTCGTCCTTGCCGGACAGGCGCAAGGTCACGGTCTGGTCCTGCTGCTTGGGCGTGGCCCAGCCGGTGCTCAGTCGCAACGTCAGCGTGGTGGCGCCGGTGACAATCTGCTGGCGGTCGCCGAAGAAATGCGCCTGCACCTTGTACTTGCCGGGCTTGGCGTGATGCAGCACGAATTCCTCGGGGCCGTAGCCGCCGGTGAAGTCGTCGGAGATCAGCCCGCCCTGGTAGGTCAGCGTGTGCGAGTAATAGCATTTCTCGCCATTCGGGTCGGTGACCCACAGGTCCATGTCGCTGTTGTCGCTGTCCCACGACAGGGCCACGCGCAAGTCAAGCGGCATGTTCTTCAGCAGGCGCGCATCGATGAAGCCGGTGTCCAGCGGCTTCGGGCTGGTGGCGATCACCTGGTTCATCTCGTTCAGCGCCACCAGTTCGATTTCCGCGAAACGGCCATCCCACTGCCCCGCCACCACGTTGTACAGGTGGCGGATCGCTTCCTGCCGTTCATCGCTGGCGGCCAGCGCCAGGCCGAGGTCGCGATGGCTCTGCGGCTCCTCGTCGGCCATCGCCAGCACCTGCCGGAACACCTGCACCGCACGCGCGTATTCCTTCGCCTGCATCAGCCGATACCCCAGCACGCGCAGCACGTGGCGATTCTCCAGCTGCAGTTCGGCCAGGTTGGACAGCACGCGCAGGGCGAGGCCGCGCTGGCCGCGCTGCAGCAGCAGGTCGGCCACGTCGAGGTAGAACGCGGTGCTGTCGGCGTGGCTGTCGCGTTCGTCGAGGTAAAGGGTGTAGAGCTGGTCCGCGGATGCGTCGCGCAGGCGTCGCGCGTATGGAGAATCCGGCTCCCAGGGCTGCAGGCGGATCACCGCGCCGCCTGCGGATTCCGGGCCGGCCGCACTGCCTACAACCGTCACCGAATCCAGTGTCGAGGCATTACCAGCGGCCGCGGACGCAGATGCTGAACTTGGGGTATCGACAGCGCGCGGAATATCGAGGACAACCGGCGGCTCCGCCGGTGCCGGCGGCGGAGCCATCGCACGGGATTCATCGCGTTCACGCTCGGCGACAGCGGCAGCAACGGCCACCTTCTGCTTCGCGTCTTCGACCGTTGGCTTGCCCTTCGGGAACTCGTGCTCCCACCAGGCGGCGCGCTCGGCGAATGCCTGCGCGACGTTGTCCAGCCGTTCGCTGCGCGAGGCTTCGCGCGTGCGCAGTTGCTCGATGCGGATCGCCGTCAACTGCGTTTGCAGCGCGGGCGGCGCGGGAATGTCGTAACGGACATAGTCCGCCGGATCGTCCAGCACCAGCAGTGAACTGCCGGCGGTGACCAGGCCGAAGGCATTGCCAAGGCGGGCGATCGCGGCCTGGTTGCGCTCCGGCTCGGCGGACAGCGCTTGCATGCGCCACGCGGCCCACGCCTGCGACACCTGCTCACGCGCTTCGTCGGTGGACGATACCGGCACGTCGACCGTGTGGCGCCCCGCGGCGTCTTCCAGCGTGATCGAGAGCCTGCCCGTCGGTTCACGCAGGCGCCCGGCCACGCGCAGCAGGCCATCGTCGATCCAGCGCGACTGTGCCACCACGTCCTCCACACCGGCGCCGTCCAACGCCAGCACGTGCGCGCCGTCTTCCAGCAGCGCACGCGTTGCAGCAGCCAATCCGTCGCGGCCCTGCCAGGCCACCAGGCGGCCGCCGCGGCTTTCGGCCAGCGCGGACAAGCGCGTGGCATCCGCATCACTGGTGGAGGCCAGCGCATACAGGCGCTGCCCCGGAAGCATGCCGGGCAGCGCGGTCCCGCCGTAGTTCTGCATACCGTCGCTGACCAGCAAGACTTCCGATGCGCTGCGTTCCGGCGTCCAGTCGGCAAGATCGGTCGCGCCGTCGTACACCACCGAGGCCAAAGCCTTGCGCAACTCCGCCCATGCGCCGGCGCGCACCTGGAACGCGCCGGCGTTCACGCCCACGTCGCGCAGCAGGCGCAGGTGGACGCGACCCTCGCCCATCGCCTTGAAGTAGCGATCCAGCAATTCCAGTTCGCCCGCGTGGTCGCGCTTGTGGCCCGATGCCGAGGCATCCCACAGCAACATGACGTCATGCGGGATCGCGCGTGGTTTCGATGTCGATGCCACCGGCACCTCGGCCAGCACGTAATGCGCATCGGCCTGGACGCCGGCATACACCTGCGTCGAAGTCGTGACCGCGAAGCGCAACGCCAAGCCGTGCCGCGCATCGATGCCGGCACGCGGAATGTCGACGGCGAACCCGTCCCCTTCGCGCTTGAGCGCAGCCTTCGCGAACGCCCCCAGCAACTCCGGCGGCTTGCGCCCGCGCACATGCAACGCGAAGCCCGGGGCCTCGGCCAGCAATTGCAGCGGAAGCTGCAGGCGCCAGGCATCGCCGTCGCGACGCATGGCCTCATCGATCACCAGCCGCACCTGGCGGGTGCCGCGCGCCGGGATCGGGTAGATGCGCAGGCGGAAATGGTTGCCGGCCACCTGCTCCAGCAGCGCCGGATCGACATTGCGGCGCTCGATGCTCTCGAACACCTGCCGTCCGCGTTCCTTCGGCACCGGCACCGCGTCGCGCATCGTGCCGTCGATGTCCAGCGCAAAGCCGGTGACCTGCTGGCCAGCCTGCAACGGGAACTCGAGGCTGCCCTCGAGCTGACGATCGTTCGGATTGCGCAGGGTCAGCAGCAGCGTGGTGCGGGCAATGCTGCCGATGGCCTCGACATCGACCGCCGCCCGTTCCAGCCGGACCGGCGTTTTCGCGTCGGGCGCGGCGACCAGCGGCCGTGGCCGCAGCGTCACGTCTGGGTGCGCGCGTTGCGCGGCAGTGTCCACGCTCAAGCCGAACGCAGCCGTCACCGCTGCCAGCATCAGCAGGCGTTTCATCATGTGCATTTCCCCAAGAAAGAATTGGTTGGCATCCCCGCCAACGTGCGACCAGCGTGAACGGGGTTGCATGCCAGGCGCAAGCCTAGCCAGAACGTTGCCGCAAACCGGCGCGATGGGTTCGGCTGCACGGCAGGCGGCTGCCGTCCTTCATGTGCACGCGGGCATCGCCGGTGTCCAGTGGCTCGATCGAGGCCACGTGGTCGAGGTTGACGATGTAGCTGCGCTGGATGCGCACGAAGCGTTCCGGATCGAGCTTGGCCTCGACGCCGGCGATGGTGCTGCGCAGCGGGTAGTCGTGGCCGCGCACGTGCAGGTTCACGTAATTGCCGGAGGCCTGCAGCCATTCGATGTCGTTGGCCGCGACCAGGAATTCGCGGCCGAGCTTGCGGACGAGGAAACGCTCAGGCCGGTCCAGCGGCTCCACGGGTAGCCCCTCGTCGGGAGCCGAAAGCAGGCTGGCCTCGCCCTGCAGGCGGCGCATGACGAAGCGGTAGCCCTCGATGGTCAGCACCACGCCTGCGTATGAGCGCACGTCCTTGAGGTATTCGTAGCCGAATTCCCATAGCCACGGGCTGAAGTCGTAATCCAGGCCCTGGCTGGCGTAGACCGCCTTGCGGATCGCCACCATGCCGGCGACATGCAACGCCGACCAGGCGACGCTGCCCAGCAGGTGCAGCGGCAGCATCCGTTTCCAATTGTCCAGGTGCAGCGGCCAGCGGCGGGTGAACCAGACCATGGCCGGCACCAGGGCCAGCGCCATCAGCGCACTGCTCGCCTCCCACACCGGCGGTTGCCAGACGGCGAAACCGAGGTCCAGCCGGCGTACGTCCATGTTGGCAGTCAGGCTGTTGCCGATCGCGCTGACCAGGTAGCTGAGGACCCAGAACCCGACTTCGACGCTGCGCCGCCACGGCTGGTAACGCTGGTAGAAGGTCGGCTCGGGGGAATCCATCGGCGCATTGTAAGAGCGGCACCCGTCCAACCCGTCCCGGCTCGTCCCTGCGGTCCGCGTCCTGTCACCAAACCGCGTCAAACGGTCACTTCAGGCTGGCAGCAACATCGCCTCGCGCGAACGCTGGCCGCAGTTTTCCATCGGACGACCGCCATGCATCGCCGCCACGACCTCGACTGGGTGCGCATCCTCGCCTTCGCCCTGCTCGTCCCCTACCACGTGGGCATGTACTACGTGAGCTGGGACTGGCACGTCAAAAGCCCGCAACTGGTGCCCGCGCTGGAACCGCTAATGATCCTCAGCGCGCCCTGGCGGTTGTCCCTGCTGTTCCTGGTGTCGGGGGTGGCGACCGCGTTCCTGAAGGCGAAGCTGCCGGCCGGCTTCCTGCGCCAGCGGTCGTGGCGGTTGTTGTTGCCGCTGCTCTTCGGCATGTACGTGGTGGTGCCGCCGCAGGCCTATCTGGAACTGATCGAAAAGGTCCCTGGCGGCTATCACGCGGGCTACCTTGGCTTCATGGGCCAATACCTGCAAGGCGGCGACATCCATTGCATGGCACCGCATGACTGCGTCGATGGCCCAACCTGGAACCACCTGTGGTTCGTCGCCTATCTGTGGGTCTACACACTCGCGCTGTGTGGCTGCCGCCTGCTGCCGCAATCGTGGCGCGACAAGACCGCTCGCTTGGTGCGCCTCTCCAGCAGTGGGCCGGGACTGCTGTGGTGGCCGATGCTGTGGCTGATCGCCGCGCGCGTGCTGGTCTACCCACACTTCCCTTCCACCCACGACCTCACCGACGACGCCTACAACCACCTGCAATACGGCCTGATGTTCGCCCTCGGTTACCTGTTGGCGAAGGTGGAAGCGCCCTGGGAGCAGCTGCGGCACCATCGGCATTGGATGCTGGGCATCGCGCTTGCCAGCTACGTCGCGATGATCGCCGGCTATCTGCAGTTCGATGACCTCGACCACATCCCGGCCGGCCCGCTCGCCGTCCTGCACGCGCTGTGGGGGGCGATGGAATGGTCGGCGATCGCCGCCATCCTCGGTTATGCGCGGGCATGGAATCCGAAGGACAGCCCGTTGCTGCGCTATCTCACGGCCGCGATATTTCCCTTCTACATCCTCCACCAGACCGTGATCGTGGTGCTTGCGCACAACCTGAAGCCGCTGCGCATCGTGCCCGCCATCGAGGGGCCATTACTGATCGTGGCCACGTTCGCCCTGTGCCTGCTCGGCTACGAGGTCATCCGTCGCATCGGCTGGCTGCGCCCGCTGTTCGGACTCAAGCGGGCGTCGAATCCGTCGCCGCTTCCCGATGCACGACCACTAGCTGGATAGCATCGCCACCGCGGTAATCGTCCGGGGCGAGGCGATAGGCGATGCGCACCCGCGACGGCGGCGCATTGCCCTCCCAGCCACCGAAGTGGATGGCGTTCAGCCGCTTCGATCCCGCGCCAAGTTCCAGTTTCAGATGGCGCTCGCCGACGATGCGCCAGCCCAGCACCACGAATTCGCCGTCGAACAACGGTTCGGGATACGCCTGTCCCCAATGGCCGCCATCGCGCAGGGCGATGGCGGTATCGATGGCGAACTCATGCGCATCGAGTTCGCCATCGCTCCACAGCTCGGCCTGCAGCAAGGCGGGGTCGAGCATCGCCGCCGCCGCGACACGTACCGCGGTTTCGAATGCCGGCAGGTTTGCTCGATCCAATGTGAGGCCAGCGGCCATCGCGTGTCCGCCGAAGCGCACGATCAGCCCCGGATGCGTCGTATCCACTGCCGCCAGCAGGTCGCGGATATGCAGGCCGGCGATCGAGCGCGCCGAGCCGCGCAGTTCATCGCTGCCCGGCTGCGCGGGGGCGAACACGAACGCCGGGCGATGCGCGCGTTGCGCAAGCCTTGATGCGACCAGCCCGATCACGCCCGCATGCCAAGCCTCGTCGTGCAGCACCAGCACCGGCGGCGCGGCGTCGAGCGTCGGCAACAGCCGCGCCAGCACCGCCTCGGCGTCGTCGGTGGTCTGTTGCTGCAACTCGCGGCGATCGCGATTGATTGCATCCAGCGTGCCGGCCAATTCGCGCGCGCGTACGGGGTTATCCTCGAGCAGGCATTCGATGCCCAACGCCATGTCCTCCAACCGCCCGGCCGCATTGATGCGCGGCCCGATGGCAAAGCCGATGTCGCTGGTTGTCAGCGTCGCTTCGCGGCGCGTGGCTACCTCGACCAGTGCACGCAAGCCCGCGCAGCCATGCCCTGCGCGCAAGCGCCGCAAGCCCGCGCCGGCCAGCGCGCGGTTGCAGGCATCCAGCGGCACCAGATCGGCGACCGTACCCACCGCGACCAGGTCGAGCAGGCTGGAAAGATCGGGCTCGCCTGCCGCGAAAGCACCTGCATCGCGCAGGTGCCGGCGCAAGGCCAGCAACAGGTAGAACATCACGCCCACGCCGGCCAAGGCGCGGCTTCCGAAGGCGTGGTTCGGCAGGTTCGGATTCACGATGGCATCGGCGGCGGGCAAGGTTTCGCCGGGCAGGTGGTGGTCGGTAACCAGCACCTGCCAGCCACGCGCCTTCGCCGCGGCGATGCCGGCATGGCAAGCGATGCCGTGGTCCACCGTGACCAACAACTCCGGCTGCAATGTCGCGAGTTCGTCGATCAAGCCCGGCGTCAGGCCGTAGCCATGCACCGCGCGATTGGGCACCGCATAGGCGACATCCGTCGCCCCGAGCATCCGCAACCCGCGCACGCCTACCGCGCAGGCGGTGGCGCCATCGCAATCGAAGTCGGCGACGACCACGATGCGGCGTTGCCGCGCGATCGCCTCCTGCAACAGCGCGACGCCCGCTTCGATGCCGGGCATCTCATCCGGCGCCGGCAGGTCGGCCAGTCGCGGCATCGCCTGCGCCGGATTGCCTGCGCCGCGGGCGGCATGCAGGCGTCGCAACAGTGGCGGGTACTCCGCCGGCCAGTCGCCGGCGGTGCCCGGCTCGCGACGGCGGATGCGCGGTGCCGCGTTCACGACTGGAAGGCCTGCGGCTTGCGCCAGAAGCGCCAGCGCTGGTTCGCGCGCAAGGTGAACACCTGCCCATCGGCGAAATCGAGCACGACGTCGCGCCGCGCTGCCGAGCTCGCGGCAGGCGACAGCCAGCGCTCGACCGTCGCGCGCGCATCGCGTGCGTCGCGCAAGTCGACCAGTGCATCGTCGATTTCGGTGTTCGTGCAGGCAGCGAGCGGCATGGCATCGAGCTTGCCGATGCGGGCGATGCCGTGCAGCAGGACATCGTCCGAATACAAGGTCGGGCGATCGCTGGCGATGCTGTCGGGCAACAGCCCGCCGCCCCAGAACCACAGCGAATTGATCGGCGGCTTGCCGGCCGCGATGCGCTCGGCATTGCGCGGATGGTTGTGCAGCGTCACCTGCGCCTCGCTGGACAACACGCGCCAGCGTCGTGCTTCCGGGGCGTCGGGGATGTGTTCGAACACATCGTCGCCCAACGCATCGTCCGGCGAAGTGAACGCCGGCAGCTTCGCCTCGCGCGGCAAACGCAGGTACCAGCGCGAGGGCGTCGGCGCGTCGAGGATGAAGCCGGCGTCGCCGAACAACGAGCGCAGCGCGGGCAGGAAGGCATCGACGTCGGCCTGTTCGATGCCCAGCGCGTCGCCGATGCCGAGCAGGCGCGCACCATTGATGTCGGGACGGATATACGCCGGATCCGCGCGCAGCCAGGCATTCAGGCGCGCATCGCCCTCATCGGTATCCACGACACGCGTCAGCGCCGCATCGCTCCAGCGGTTCGGCAACAGACGGAAGTGGCGCGACAACTGCGCCTGCCTGCCCGCGTCATGCGCGGCGCGATCCGCCTTGCCCAGCGCCTTCGCCAAGTCCGCCGGCAATGGGAGGCCGGCGGACTTCGCGGTGGAGGGCAACAGCAGCGTCAGCCGCGCCACGACTCAGCCCAGGTACTTGACCGAGACGATCTCGTATTCGCGGGTGCCGGCCGGGGCATCGATGCTGATGCTGTCGCCCTCGTGCTTGCCGATCATCGCGCGCGCCACCGGCGAGGAAATCGCGATCAGGCCCTGCTTGATGTCGGCTTCGAGGTCGCCGACGATCTGGTAGGTACGCTCTTCATCGGTGTCGACGTCGGCCAGCTGCACGGTGGCGCCGAACACGATGCGGTCGCCGGCGGTGAGGGTGGCGATATCGATCACCTGCGCATGCGACAGCTCGCCCTCGAGGTGCTTGATGCGGCCCTCGATGAAGCCCTGCTGTTCGCGCGCGGCGTGGTATTCGGCGTTTTCCTTGAGGTCGCCGTGCGCACGCGCTTCGGCGATCGCGGCGATCACCGCCGGGCGCTTCACCGACTTCAGTTCCTCGAGTTCCGCGCGCAGGCGCAGCGCGCCCTTGGCGGTGATGGGGGCACGGCTCATGCAAGTTCCTTGTGCAGTTCCTGCAGCGAGAGCACGTCGCCCTTGCCGCGATAGTCCAGCGAATGCAGCAAGGCGTTCGCACCGGACACGGTGGTGGAGTACGTGACGCGCTGCTGCAGGGCCTCGCGCCGGATCGAGAAGGAGTCGGCGATCGCCGCGCGCCCTTCGGTGGTGTTGACGATGTAGCAGATCTCGCCGTTCTTGATCAGATCGACGATGTGCGGGCGGCCTTCGATGACCTTGTTGACGCGCTCGCAGGCGACGCCATTGGCGGCAAGGTAGTCCGCAGTGCCGCTGGTGGCGACGATGCTGAAGCCGCGCTCCAGCATGTACTTCGCCACCGGCAGGACGCGCGCCTTGTCCGGATCGCGCACGGAGATGAAGGCCTTGCCCGGTTGCGGCGTCTTGATGTTCGCGGCTTCCTCGGCACGCGCGAAGGCGGCTTCGAACGAGCGGCCCACGCCCATGACTTCACCGGTGGAACGCATTTCCGGGCCGAGGATCGGATCCACGCCCTGGAACTTGGCGAATGGGAACACCGCTTCCTTGACCGAGTAATAGTCCGGCACGATTTCCCTGGTCGCGCCCTGCTCCGCAAGCGTCTTGCCGGCCATGCAACGCGCGGCGATCTTGGCCAACGGCTGGCCGATCGCCTTGGACACGAACGGCACGGTGCGCGAGGCGCGCGGGTTCACTTCGAGCAGGAAGATGGTGTCATCGCCCGCTTCGTTGGTCTGCACCGCGAACTGGGTGTTCATCAGGCCGACCACGTTCAGCGCCTTCGCCAGTTGCACGACTTGTTCACGCAGGCGTGCCTGGGTATCCGCGGACAGCGAGTACGGCGGCAGCGAGCAGGACGAATCGCCGGAATGCACGCCGGCTTCCTCGATGTGCTGCATGACGCCACCGACCAGCACGTTGCCCTGGCTGTCGGCGATCACGTCGATATCCACTTCCACTGCGTTGTCGAGGAAGCGGTCCAGCAGTACCGGCGAATCATGACTGACCTTCACCGCCTCGCGCATGTAACGCGCAAGGTCGGCATCGGCATGCACCACTTCCATCGCGCGGCCGCCCAGCACGTAGCTCGGGCGCACCACCAGCGGGTAGCCGATTTCGCGCGCGTGCGACAGCGCTTCCTCGTCGCTGCGCGCGGTGCGGTTCGGCGGCTGCAGCAGACCAAGATCATTGACCAATTGCTGGAAGCGTTCGCGGTCTTCGGCCAGGTCGATGGAATCCGGCGAGGTGCCGATGATCGGCACGCCATTGGCTTCCAGCGCCTTCGCCAGCTTCAGCGGTGTTTGCCCACCGTACTGCACGATCACCCCGCGTGGCTTCTCCAGCTCGACGATCTCCAGCACGTCTTCCAGCGTCAGCGGCTCGAAGTACAGGCGGTCGGAGGTGTCGTAATCGGTCGAAACGGTTTCCGGGTTGCAGTTGACCATGATGGTCTCGTACCCGTCTTCGCGCAGCGCCAGCGCGGCATGCACGCAGCAGTAATCGAACTCGATGCCCTGGCCGATGCGGTTCGGGCCGCCGCCGAGCACCATGATCTTCTGGCGATCGGTTGGCTGTGCTTCGCATTCGTCCTCGTAGGTCGAATACAGGTAGGCAGTGGTCGTCGCAAATTCGGCGGCACAGCTGTCCACGCGCTTGTACACCGGGCGCACATTGAACGCCTTGCGCAATGCGCGCACGGCGGATTCGTTGGTGCCGGTGAGTGCGGCGATACGCGCATCGGAGAAGCCCTTGCGCTTCAGCGCACGCAGGCGCTTGGCGTCAAGCCCATCCAGCCCGCGATGGACGATATCCACTTCGGCATCGATCAACTCCTCGATCTGGTCGAGGAACCACGGATCGACGAACGACAACGCGTGAACGTCTTCGACCGACATGCCGGCGCGGAAGGCATCGCCAAGATGGAACATGCGTTCCGGGCCCGGCTCCTTCAACTCGCGACGCAGACTGGCCAGATCGCCTTCATCGGTCAGATCCAGGCCGGTCGGATCGAGACCGGTCTTGCCGGTTTCCAACCCACGCAGTGCCTTCTGCAGCGACTCCTGGAAGCTGCGACCGATCGCCATCACCTCGCCCACCGACTTCATCTGGGTGGTCAGGCGCGCATCGGCGGCGGGGAATTTCTCGAAAGCGAAACGCGGAATCTTGGTGACCACGTAATCGATGGCCGGCTCGAACGATGCCGGGGTCTTGCCGCCGGTGATCTCGTTCTTGAGTTCGTCCAAGGTGTAGCCGACCGCGAGTTTGGCGGCGACTTTCGCAATCGGGAAACCTGTGGCTTTTGACGCCAATGCAGACGAGCGCGACACGCGCGGATTCATTTCGATGACGACGACGCGACCGTTCTGCGCATTGATGCCGAACTGCACATTGCTGCCACCGGTATCCACGCCGATCTTTCGCAACACCGCGATGCTGGCATCACGCAGGCGCTGGTATTCCTTGTCGGTCAGGGTCTGCGCCGGGGCGACGGTGATGCTGTCGCCGGTGTGCACGCCCATCGCGTCGAAGTTCTCGATGCTGCACACGATGATGCAGTTGTCCGCAGTGTCGCGGACCACTTCCATCTCGAATTCCTTCCAGCCCAATACCGATTCCTCGACCAGCACTTCGGTGGTCGGCGACAGTTCCAGTCCGCGATTGACGATCTCGATCAACTCTTCGCGGTTGTAGGCGATGCCGCCACCGCTGCCGCCCAGGGTGAAACTGGGGCGGATGATGGTCGGGTAGCCGACGCGGGTCTGGATATCGAGCGCTTCCTCCAGCGTGTGCGCGACTTCGGCCTTCGGGCATTCCAGCCCGATCTCCTTCATCGCCACGCGGAACAGCTCGCGGTCCTCGGCCATGCGGATGGCTTCGCGCTTGGCACCGATCAGCTCGACGCCGTACTTTTCCAGCACGCCGTTGTCGGCCAGGTCCAGCGCGCAGTTCAGCGCGGTCTGCCCGCCCATGGTCGGCAACAGTGCGTCGGGCTTTTCCTTGGCGATGATCTTCTCGACCGTCTGCCAGTTGATCGGCTCGATGTAGACGGCATCGGCCATCTCCGGGTCGGTCATGATCGTCGCCGGATTGCTGTTAACCAGCACCACGCGATAGCCCTCGTCGCGCAGTGCCTTGCAGGCCTGTGCGCCGGAATAGTCGAATTCGCAGGCCTGGCCGATGACGATCGGGCCGGCGCCGATGATCAGGATGGTCTTGAGGTCGGTGCGCTTAGGCATTGTTGTGCTTCTCCATGAGCGCAATGAACTTGTCGAACAGCGGTGCCACGTCGTGCGGGCCGGGCGAGGCTTCCGGATGGCCCTGGAAGCTGAAGGCCGGCGCATCGGTCAGTTCGATGCCCTGGTTGCTGCCGTCGAACAGCGAGCGATGCGTCACGCGGGCATTTGCCGGCAGCGTGGCTTCGTCGATGCAGAAGCCGTGGTTCTGCGAGGTGATCATGACTCGGCCGGAATCGATGTCGATCACCGGATGGTTCGCGCCATGGTGGCCGTGCGGCATCTTCATGGTCTGCGCGCCGACCGCGAGGCCGAGCAGCTGGTGGCCGAGGCAGATGCCGTAGGTCGGGATCTTCGTGGCCACGAATTCGCGGATCGCGGCGATCGCGTAATCGCAGGGCGCCGGATCGCCGGGGCCATTGGACAGGAACACGCCATCCGGCTGCATCGCCAGCACGTCGGCCGCAGGAGTTTGCGCCGGCACCACGTGCACGTCGCAGCCGCGTTCGGCCAGCATGCGCAGGATGTTGGCCTTGGCACCAAAGTCGTAGGCGACGACCTTGAACTTCGGTTCGGCACGGACGAATTCGTTGCGGTCGAGATCGAGCTGACCTTCCTGCCACTGGTAGGCAGATGTGGTGCTGACGACCTTGGCCAGGTCCATGCCCTTCAGGCCGGGGAATTTGCGCGCGGCTTCGATCGCCTTGTCGGCATCCAGCACCTCGTTCGGTGCGGAACCAGCCAGCAAGGCGCCGTTCTGCGCGCCCTTGTCTCGCAGGATGCGGGTGAGCTTGCGGGTATCGATATCGGCGATGGCGACGATGCCGCGCTGCTGCAGCCACTCCGGCAGCGCCATCTGGCTGCGCCAGTTGCTGGGCCGGCGTGGCACGTCGCGCACGATCAGGCCGGCGGCCCAGGCCTGCGCGGCTTCATCGTCCCGGTCGGTGCAGCCGGTGTTGCCGATATGCGGATAAGTCAGCGTGACCAACTGCCGTGCGTACGACGGGTCGGTGAGGATTTCCTGGTAGCCGGTCATGGCGGTGTTGAACACCACCTCACCTACGGAGAGGCCGGCTGCGCCCACGGAAATGCCCTCGAAGACAGTACCGTCTTCAAGCGCGAGGATGGCGGGTATGTTCAAGTGCGTCGCCCTGCAGAAAGTTGCACAAAAGACAGGTTGCAAAAAAGCGCCGAAGCGGCGGGGCCGGTCCGGAACTGGGGTGTGTAGGCGAGCGAGAATTGTACGGATTTGCGCCGGCTGGCGCCAGTCTCAGAGCAGGTCTGCGACCCGGTAACGGCCCGGTGGGCGACTGGTGATGGTGCGGGCGACGTGCAACGCGCCGCGGGCGAAGATGTCGCGGTTGGTGGCGCGATGGATCAGTTCGAGGCGCTCACCGGTGGTCGCGAACTGCACCATGTGCTCGCCGACGATGTCGCCGGCGCGGATCGAGGCGTAATGCGGGCTTGCGCCGCCCTCGCCCGCTGCCATGCCCAAGGTCAATGCGGTGCCGGAGGGGGCGTCCAACTTGCGGGTGTGGTGCGCCTCGACGATGTCGCAATCCCAGCCCGGCAAGGCGCGCGCGGCGCGCTCGACCAGGTCGTGCAGCACTGCCACGCCGAGGCTGAAATTGCTGGCCCAGATCAGCGGAATCTTGGTGGCAGCTGCTTCCAGTGAGGCGAGTTGCGCGTCCGACAGTCCGGTGGTGCCTGAAACCAGCGGCTTGCCGCGGGCCATGCACAGGCCAAGGATCGCGTCGAAGCCTCCCGGCAGGCTGAAATCGATGGCGACATCGAATTCCGGCACACCCGCGAGTTCGGACGAAGCAAATTGCGGGATGCCGTCGATCACCCGTGGCCCGACCGTGCGGGACACGGCGGCGACCACGCTGCGACCGGAGTTTTCATCGCACAGTCGTTGCAAGGCCTGGCCCATGCGGCCGTTGGCACCGTGGATCAGCAGTCGGGGGGTGTTTCGCTCATGGTCGCAGGCTAGCCGCACGTGTCTGTGTCGACAAGCAGCACGTGTAAGACGTGGCGGCGCCTCAGCCTTGGTTCGCGGCTTGCTGAAGGCGCCCGGCAACCTGGTACATCGCATCCTCGAACGGCGTTTCGCCGTCGCGCAGCGAAACCTTGCCCAGTTTGGCCATTGCCGCCAGCTCCTCCGCGGAGGCCACCAGCACACGGATGCCACGGCGATTGACCAGCAACAGGCGCCCGGAGATCGGGCTGACCCAGGAGACTTTCGCGGGCTCGATCCTGTCGGCCGACGTCGCCAGCTGGATCCAGCTGCCGACCTGCAATTTGCGCATCCGCTCCAGCCCTGAAGGATCGAAATCCAGCCTGTCCGTGCCTGCTACCACTTCAAGCAGCGGTTCCGGCTCGGTCGATGCGACTGGCTCGGGGGCGACCTGCTGTTCGGGCAGATGCGTCGTGTTGTCTGCCGCGCGTTCACCGCCCGCCATGCGCACCAACGCGTCCTGCAAGGAATCGATAGCGGCGTCGGCGGCTCCACCGAGGCAGCCAGAGCTCGACAGGATTGCCTCGAATCCCTTGCGTGGCAGCGCGGGAATTTCCGCAGCCGGAGTACGCAGTTCCGCATGATCGAAGGCCAACAGCAGGTCATCGACTGCCTGCACGGCTTCCTCATAGCGTGGCGAACCGTGTCCGTCCCGCAGCATCACCTGGATTAGGTGGTGGGAAGCATAGCCTGAGAGGAATTCATTCATCACCGCTGGCAACTCGCGTTCGCCACGATGCTGGGCCAGTAGTGCATTGGTGGCACTGCGCGCGTGCTCCAGGCGCTCGCGCCCGCGCTGGGCTTCCGCCGCGCGCTTCTCCGCCAGTTCGAAGCGTTTGCGGTGTTGCGCCATGTAGGAACGCAACTCCTGCTCCAGGGTTTCGAAGATGGCGACGTCTTCGTTGAACTCGCTCACCAGTCGATCGATGGTGCTATCCACATGCCCCAGCAGTTCCCGTTCCTGCGGCGCCTCGCCATGGTTGCCTTCACAGGCTTCAGCAACGGTATTGAGCAGCTTGCGCGCCGGATGCTCCTTGAACAGGAACATGCGTCGATCCTGTACCGCCACTTTGACGTAGGGCACCAGCATGCGGCCGATCTTGCGACGTATGTCGGCATCGTATTGCGGGCCATCGAGCAACACGTCGAACAGCAACGCAACCAGATCCACCGCATCCTCGTCGAGGCCATCCAGATGCAGGTTGTCGCTTTTGACCCCAAGCTTGCGGGCACCGCCCAGTACCTCGCTGCGCAGTTGTTCAGCCAGCGATTGCCGGGAATCGCGTTTGGTCGGTTCGAATTGCGTGGGCATGTCGCGCTGCATCAGCGACAGGATCGACATCAGTTCGTTGGAACTCAGGGTTTGGGCTGGTCCGGTTCCGCCCTGATTCCCGAGAATGGCCCCCTGGCTGGAGCGCCACCCCTGCAGGAGGCCCAGAAGATTTGCGAATACTGCCTGGTCGGCCGGTGACGGCGGCTGCGACATCGTTTGTGCGGCGCCATCGTCACCTTGTTCGACATGCGCAGGCGGCTTCGGTGCTTCTGCCCTGGCTGTGGCGCGTAGTTGGGGCAGCACCCCCGCGGATACCAGCAGAGTATTGCTGCGCTCATAGCTCTGGCTCAGCGCCGTCGCCAGTTCGCGTTCAAAAAACTTGAACACGACGATGCGCACGCCAGCGTCGAGTTCGACACCTTCCAGCGACCGGCGCAGCAGGCTCGCGATATAGACCGGATTCAACGGATTGTCGAGGCCATCCAGCGATTCGCGGCCAGTCAGGTATGCCAGTCGCTTGCCGAGCAATTCCAGCCCGGGTGCATGCATGCGGGTCAGGCTGTCGGCAAGCTGCTCATTCGCGAGTTGCTCCTCGAGGGCATCCTCGCTGATCAGGGCCAGCCTGTTGCCGGCGATATCCGATGCCGCACTGCGTGGATCGCGCAAGGCCCGGAAACCAGCAATCAGTCCTTGCTCGAAACGCTGCCCGATCTGGCTGCGGGCACGGCGCAGGTCGCGCAGCGCATTCAGCCCGAAGTCGTCCTGGCCGGATTCGCTGCGCTGGAACAGATAATCGTCGACTCGCCCGAGTGTGGCATCCAGGGCCGGCTTCAACTTTTCGAGCGCAATTTTCTGCAAAGCATCAAGCAGCAACGTCGGGTCTTGCCAACGTTGACCAATGGGATCGATGGGGGAGTCGGATGACATCAAGGTGCCTGAACACAATTGACCGCACCTTACACACTAGGTCACTTTCTGTCACAGGTTGTTGACATGCGTCATGTTTTGACGCGCAAAGGCGGGCTGCAAACGTATGCAAGCCAGCCCTACGACACCATTCGATCCCAGAATCCCTTCACTCCGTCCAGGAAGGTCGCGGACTTCGGCGAATGCCGGCGCGCGTCTTCGCCGCCGAAGGTGGATTCGAACTGCTCCAGCAGCGTGCGCTGTTCGGCGGTCAGGTTGACCGGGGTTTCCACCTCGACCTTGCAATACAGGTCGCCCGGGTGGCGGCTGCGCACGGATTTCACCCCGCGGTCGCGCAGGCGGAACACCTTCCCGCTCTGGGTTTCGGCGGGGATGCGCAGTTCGACCTCGCCGCCCAGGGTGGGCACGCGGACGGTGTCGCCGAGCGCCGCCTGCGAGATGCGGATCGGCACTTCGCAGTGCAGGTCGTCGCCGTCGCGGGCGAAGATCGCATGCGGGCGCACCCGCACTTCGACATACAGGTCGCCCGCTGGCGTGCCGGCCGGGCCGGCTTCGCCCTCGCCAGCCAAGCGGATGCGGTCGCCGTTGTCGACGCCGGCCGGAATCTTCACCGACAGGGTCTTGTCTTCTTCCACGCGGCCGGCGCCATCGCATTCCTGGCAGGGATTGGCGATGGTCTTGCCGCTGCCGCCGCAATGCGGGCATGCCGCCTGCATCGCGAACGGACCGCGCTGCATGCGCACCTGGCCGCGTCCATGGCAGGTGCTGCAGGTGTCGATCTTGCCATCCGCAGAACCGCTGCCCTTGCAGGGCTCGCATTCCGCCAATGTCGGGATTTCGATGCGTTTCTCGATGCCAGCGACGGCGTCCTCGAGGTCGAGCTCCATCACGTAGCCGACATCCGCGCCACGGCGCGGGGCCTGGCGCCCGCCGCCGCCACCGAAGATGTTGCCGAAGATGTCGCCGAAGATGTCGCCCACGTCGTGGAAGCCGGGGCCGGCGTTGCCGCCGCCCATGCCGTGCTCGAACGCGGAATGGCCGTGCTGGTCGTACAAGCGGCGCTTGCCGCCGTCGCTCAGCACTTCATAGGCTTCTTTGCACTCCTTGAACGCGGCTTCAGCGGCCTTGTCGCCGGGGTTGCGGTCCGGGTGGTGCTTCATCGCCGCGCGGCGATAGGCCTTCTTCAGGTCTTCATCGGTGGCAGTGCGGGCCACGCCCAGCACTTCGTAGTAGTCGCGCTTGCTCATTCGTACTCAACATCCCTCATGGCAACGGGCAGACCACTGGCCTGCCCGTTGCGTTGACCGCATCGCTGCCGCGATCAGGCCTTGTTGTTGTCGTCGTCCTTGACCTCGGTGAACTCGGCATCGACCACGTCGTCGCTGCCGCCCGGGGCCGGGCCGGCACCGGCGTCGCCGCCCGCCTGTTGCTGGCCAGCGGCGGCCACAGCCGCGAACAGCGCCTGGCCGGCCTCTTCCAGCGCCTTGGCCTTGGCCTCGATCTGGCCCTTGTCGTCGCCCTTGATCGCGGATTCCAGCTCGGCGATCGCACCTTCGGCACGACCGATCAGGTCGCCCGGCACTTTGTCGCCGTTGTCCTTGATCGCGGTGCGGGTGGCGTGGATCAGGCCGTCCGCCTGGTTGCGCGCAGTGACCAGCTCGTGGAAGCGCTTGTCTTCCTCGCGGTTGGCCTCGGCGTCCTGCACCATGCGCTGGATCTCGTCATCCGACAGGCCGGAACCGGCCTTGATCTCGACCTTCTGTTCCTTGCCGGTCTTCTTGTCCTTGGCATTGACGTGGAGGATGCCGTTGGCGTCGATGTCGAAGCTCACTTCCACCTGCGGCATGCCGCGCGGCGCCGGCTCGATGCCGGTCAGGTCGAACTTGGCCAGCGACTTGTTGTAACGGGCCTGCTCGCGCTCGCCCTGCAGCACATGCACGGTGACCGCGGTCTGGTTGTCCTCGGCGGTACTGAAGGTCTGCGAGGCCTTGGTCGGGATGGTGGTGTTCTTCTCGATGATCTTGGTGAACACGCCGCCCATGGTCTCGATGCCCAAGCTCAGCGGGGTCACGTCGAGCAGCAGCACGTCCTTGACGTCGCCCTGCAGCACGCCGCCCTGGATCGCCGCGCCAACCGCCACGGCTTCATCCGGGTTCACGTCCTTCTTCGGCTCCTTGCCGAAGAACTCGGTGACCGCCTGTTGCACCTTCGGCATGCGGGTCTGGCCGCCGACCAGGATCACGTCGCTGATGTCGCTGGCGCGCAGGCCGGCATCGTTCAGCGCGATGCGGCAGGGTTCGATCGTCTTCTTGACCAGGTCATCGACCAGGGCTTCCAGCTTGGCGCGGGTCAGCTTGATGTTGAGGTGCTTCGGACCAGAAGCGTCCGCGGTCACGTACGGCAGGTTGACCTCGGTGCTCATCGCGGTAGACAGCTCGATCTTGGCGCGCTCGGCCGCATCCTTCAGGCGCTGCAACGCCAGCGGATCCTTGCGCAGGTCGATGCCCTGCTCCTTGTTGAACTCGTCGACGAGGTAATCAATGACGCGCTTGTCGAAGTCTTCGCCGCCCAGGAAGGTATCGCCATTGGTGGCCAGCACTTCGAACTGCTTCTCGCCGTCGATGTTGGCGATTTCGATGATCGAGACGTCGAAGGTGCCGCCGCCGAGGTCGTACACCGCGATCTTGCGATCCTTGCTGTCGCCCTTGTCCAGGCCATAGGCCAGCGCGGCCGCGGTCGGCTCGTTGATGATGCGCTTCACTTCAAGGCCGGCGATCTTGCCCGCGTCCTTGGTCGCCTGGCGCTGCGAATCGTTGAAGTAGGCCGGTACGGTGATGACCGCTTCGGTGACCGGCTCGCCCAGGTAGGCTTCGGCGGTCTTCTTCATCTTCTCCAGCACCTTGGCGGAGACTTCCTGCGGCGCCAGCTTCTTGCCGTCGGTCAATGCGACCCAGGCATCGCCATTGTCGTGCGAGGTGATCGCATACGGCACCAGGCCGATGTCCTTCTGCACTTCGGCGTCGGTGAACTTGCGGCCGATCAGGCGCTTCACCGCGTAGAAGGTGTTCTTGGGGTTGGTGACGGCCTGGCGCTTGGCAGACGCGCCGACCAGCACTTCGCCGTCCTTGGTCCAGGCGACGATGGACGGCGTGGTGCGGTCGCCCTCGCTGTTTTCGATGACCTTGGCCTTGCCGCCTTCCATGATGGCGACGCAGGAATTGGTGGTGCCGAGGTCGATGCCGATGATCTTAGCCATGTGTGTTCCCTCTGGAATCTTTGAATGTCTGGGGCGCTACGCGCCGATGACCGTGATGTGGGGTTTTCGCGGGCGGCTTCAAGGGCCGCGCGAAGGATTCGTTCAGTCTTGTTTCGCGACCACGACCAGCGCCGGCCGCAGCAGGCGTTCGTTGAGCAGGTAGCCCTTCTGGAAGGTCTGCGCGACCGCGCCCGGCGGCACGCCCTCGGCATCGATCATGCTCATCGCCTGGTGCTTTTCCGGGTCGAACGCGTCGCCAGCGGCGGGCGCGACTTCGGTCAGGCCGTTCTTGCCGGCGATGATGTGGAGCTGGCGCAGGGTCAACTCCAACCCGGCCCGCAACGGATCATCCGCGGTGGCGTTGGCAAGACCCGCCTCCATGCTGTCGAACAGCGGCAGCAGGTCGCCGAGCAGGCGCTCGTTGGCGAATTTGCGGGCCATTTCGACATCGCGCGCCAGGCGCTTGCGCTGGTTCTCGAGATCGGCGCGCTCGATCAGCGATTGCGCCTTCAGCTGCTCGAGTTCGGCGCGCAGCACCTCGGTTTCGTCGATTTGCGGCGTATCGGTGGCCGCTTCGTTTGCTTCCTGCATGGGGTCTTGGGTCATGGTTGCGGGCTGTTTTGCGGCACCGTGCCGCGTCCAACTAGGGCTATGGGGCCGCCTGCCTAAGGATTCAAGCGTCCGGCGACAGGGCCGCGCCCAAGACCGCCGCGGTGGCCTCCACCACCGGGATCACCCGCTCGTAGGCCATACGGCTGGGCCCGATGACGCCCAGCACGCCCAGCATCCGCCCACCGCTGCCGTAAGGCGCGGTCACCAGCGACATGCCTTCCAGCGGCGCCAGCCCGGTTTCATCGCCAATGAATACGCGCATGCCCGGCGCTTTCGCCGTGCGTTCCAGCAATTGCAGCAGTTCGCGTTTCTCCGCAAAGGCCTCGAACAGGGCGCGCAGGCGTTCCAGGTCGTTGATGTCCTGCAGGCCCATCAGCTTGGTTTGCCCCGCGACCAGCATGTCGTCCCTGCCCGGCGCGAAGGCCTGTTCGGCCAGGTCCATCGAATCCGCCAGCAACCGCTCCATCTCGCCGCGCGCATTGCGCAGGTCGCGCAACAAGGCGGCGCGGATATGCGCCAACGGCTGCCCGGCGAAATGGCTGTTGAGGTAATTCGCCGCCTGCTCCAGCTCGGCGGGATCGAAGGCGCGGCGCACCTGCACCATGCGGTTTTGTACCTCGCCATCGGCGAACACCAGGATCGCCAGCACCTTTTGCGGTTCCAGTGCCACGAACTCGATCTGGCGGAAGGCGAAACTCTCCCGCCCCGGCACGCTGACCATGCCGGCGAAATGGGTCATCGCCGACAGCAATTCCGATGTACTACCCAGCAACGCCTGCGTGCCCGCGCCGGCCGGCAGTTCGCTGCGCATGCGGCTCAGCTCGCCTTCCGGCAAGGGCTTGACCTGCAGCAGCGCGTCCACGAACAAGCGATAGCCTTGCGCGGTCGGGATGCGTCCGGCCGAGCTGTGCGGCGCGGCCAGCAGGCCGGCGTCCTCCATCGAGGACAGGATGTTGCGGATCGTAGCCGGGCTGACGTCCAGCCCGGAATGCCGGGCCAGGGTCTGCGAACCCACCGGCTCGCCGTCGCGGATATGCCGCGACACCAGCGTGCGCAGCAATTGCCGCGCGCGTGGGTCGTTGCTGATGTCGGTGCCCGGGCGTGCCATGCCGATGTTGTAAGCGCCGCCCCGGCCACGCGCAAGCACGGCATGCCGTCGGTCGTCGCGGCCGGCTACCGGAGTGATGCGGTGAACAGGCACAATGCGCGCCGATGCTGAACCGCCTGTCCATCCGCGATTTCGCCGTGGTCGCCCATGCCGAGCTGGCATTCGGCGCGGGCCTGACTGTCATTTCCGGCGAAACCGGCGCCGGCAAGTCGCTGTTGGTGGATGCGCTGGGTTTCCTGTGCGGCGCGCGCGCGGACGCCGGCGCGGTCAGGCAGGGCGCCGAACGCGCTGAACTGGAAGCCGAATTCGCACTGGCCGACAGCCCTGCTGCGCAGGATTGGCTGCGCGAGGCCGAAATGCTTGATGAAGGCCCGGACGATGGCGACGCCTGCCAGCTGCGCCGCACCCTGCGTGCCGATGGCGGCTCCCGCGCCTGGATCAACGGCCGCGCGGCGACGATGGGCCAGCTTGCCGATCTGGCCGCATTGCTGGTGGAAATCCATGGCCAGCACGAACAACAGGCGCTGCTGTCGCGCACGACGCAGATGTCTCTCTTGGATGCCTATGCGCGGCATCCGGATTTGCTGGCGTCCGTGCGCGAATCTGCGCTGCGCTGGCGCACGCTGCGCGCCGAACGCGACGCATTGCTTGCGCGCGGCGACGTGGGCGAGCGCAAGGCCTGGCTGGCCCACCAGTTGGACGAACTGCAGGCGGAAACGCTGGAGCCCGAGGCCTTGGCGGAACTGGATGCCAGCCATCGCCGGCATGCGCATGCGGCATCGCTGATCGCCGCCTGCGAATCTGCGTTGGAACGGCTGGGCGGCGACCACGCCCTCGGCTCGCAGCTGCAACACCTGCGTTCCGGCTTGCAGCGCGAAGCGGGCAACGAGCCGCGCCTCAACGAAGTGGATGCGATGCTGGATTCCGCGGCGATCCAGCTGGATGAGGCACTCGTCCTGCTCGAGCGCATCCGCGACGACCTCGACCTCGATCCTGATGTCTTGCAGCAGATTGAACAGCGCTTGGTGCGCGTGCAAGACCTGGCGCGCAAGCACCGCGTCGCACCGGACAAGCTCGCCGCGCATCGCGACGTATTGGCGGCCGAACTGGAATCGCTGGCCGATGCCGATGTGCGGCTGCAAAGCCTGGACCGCGACATCGCCGGCGCGCAATCGGACTGGCAAGCAGGCGCCAAGCGCCTCACCGCGTCGCGCCGCAAGGCCGGCGATGCGCTCGCGAAGGCCATCGAAAGCCTGATCGGCGAACTCGGGATGGGCGGTGGCCGTTTCGAGGTGGCGCTGGACGCCATCGCCGACCCGCAATCGCCGGATGCCAATGGCGCGGAACGCGCGGATTTCCTGGTCTCCGCGAACGCCGGCCAGTTGCCGCGGCCATTGCGAAAGGTCGCGTCCGGCGGCGAGTTGTCGCGTATCTCGCTGGCGATCGAAGTCGTCACCCTGGGCCTGGATGCGGTGCCGACGATGGTGTTCGACGAAGTCGATTCCGGCATCGGCGGCGCAGTCGCAGCCGCAGTCGGCGCCAAGCTGCGCGCGCTGGGCGATACCCGCCAGGTGCTGTGCGTGACCCACCAGCCGCAAGTCGCTGCGGCCGGCCATGCGCAATACCGCGTCAGCAAGGCCGCGCAGGACGGCATCACCCAGTCGTCGGTGGCGGTGCTGGATGCGAAGGGGCGGATCGATGAGATCGCGCGGATGCTGGGCGGTGCGGAAGTGACCAAGGAAGCGCAGGCCGCGGCGAAGCGGCTGCTGCAGCACTAGCGTTTCTTGCGGACGTACAGCACCAGTGCGTGGTCCTCGATCACGTACCCGTGCTGGGCGGCGATCTTGTGTTGCAGGGCCTCGATCTCGTCGCTGTGGAACTCGATCACCTTGCCGCTGTCGACATCGACCATGTGGTCGTGATGCTCGCCGCGGTCGAGTTCGTACACCGCATGTCCGCCTTCGAAATTGTGCTTGAGCACCAAGCCGGCGGATTCGAATTGGGTCAGCACGCGGTAGATGGTGGCCAGGCCGATTTCCTCGCCCTCGCCCAACAGGTGCTTGTAGATGTCCTCGGCAGTCATGTGCCGCGGGCGGGTCTGCTCCAGCAACTCCAGGATCCGCATCCGCGGATGGGTCACCTTCAGTCCTGCCTTGCGTAGATCCTGCGATTCCATCGGTGCTCCATGCATGGAACGGCACGTGAACGCAGGCCTGAGAGGTGGCTGCCGGTGCCGTGCTGCGAGGGCTTCAGTGTATCATCGGCGCTTCGTTCACTGCCCTTTCCCGCCGATGCGCAAGCTGCTTCCTCTCCTCCTCGCGATCCTGTTCGCCAGCGGCTGCGGCGTGCTGTACCGGCAACCGATCTACCAGGGCAACCTGCTGGACAAGACTGCGGTGGATCAGTTGCAGGAAGGCATGGACAAGCGTCAGGTGATGACCTTGCTGGGCACGCCGTCGATCCGCGACCCGTTCCATCATGACCGTTGGGATTACGTCGCCACCCGCCGCACCGGCCGCAGTGGCCCCACCGTGGTCAAGAACATGACTCTGTATTTCCAGGGCGATGCATTATCCAGGTGGGAAGGCGAATATTTCCCCGAGGAAGATTCTGAACTGGCCAAGACCATGTCCAAGTTCGGCAACTTGGCGAAGGACAAGGACAAGAAGGGCGGCCGCCGCCGCTAAGGCTTGCTTCCCCTGGCGCGTTCGGCACGCAGCCGGCGCGCCTGCTTCGGATCCAGTTGCAGGCTGCGCAACAGTTCGATGCGGTCGCCATCGTGCAGCGCGGTCGTCAGCGCCGCAGCTTGTCCGAAGACGGCCAAGCCGACGAATTCCGCGTCTAGTCCCCAGCCGACGGCCTGCAACGCATCGTCCACGTTCATGCCTGTCGCCAGTTCGACGGCCGTTTCCTCGTGGCGCTGCGGCCACGCGCGGAGCAATTCGACCCGCATCACGCGGGACGCCCGGCCCGATCCGCTTCGCGCACGAAATCGTCCACCATGCGGTCGGCGAGTCCCTGCATGCCCATGGCAAGCGCGGGCCCGAGTAGGCGGTTCTGCGGTTCGAAGTCGAGTTTCAGGGTCACCTTGCAGGCGGATTCATCCAGTGCATGGAATTGCCAGTGGCCCAGTAGGCGCTTGAACGGGCCGTCACGCAGGATCATGTCGATGTGATGCGGTGGCGACAGCGTGTTCTCGGTGGTGAACCAGGTGTGGAAACCACCGATGCCGAGATCCAGTCGTGCAACCACCCGATCCTCGCCCTGCTCCAGCACCTCGGCTTCCCGGCACCAGTCGAAACGGCGTGGGTAGGCGGCGATATCGTTCACCAGCGCGAACATGCGCGCGACGGAATGTTCGACCAGGGCACTGCGGACGATTTCTGGCATCGGGTTTCCATGGCAGTCCGTGTCGCTGCCGACCCGGAATGCATCTTTTCGGCGACAATGCGCACGATGAACAAGAAGGCCGGCAAGGATAAGCCAAACGGCGGCACCATCGCCCTGAACAAGCGGGCCCGCCACGAATACCATTTCGAAGACAGGTTCGAGGCCGGCCTGGCCCTGCAAGGCTGGGAGCTGAAGGCGATCCGCGCCGGGCGCGCGAATATCGTGGATGCCTACGCGGTGGTGCTGGAAGGCGAGATCTTCCTGGTGGGCTCGCAGATCACTCCGTTGATCCAGGCGTCTACCCACGTGGTCGCCAACGACCGCCGCACCCGCAAGCTGCTGCTGCACCGGCGCGAGATCGACGTGCTGGTCGGCCGCGTGCAGCGCGACGGCTTCACCCTGATCCCGACCGCGCTGTACTGGAAGGGCAACAAGGTGAAGATGGAGCTGGCGCTGGCACGTGGCAAGCAGAGCCACGACAAGCGCGAGGCGAGCAAGGAGCGCGACTGGAACCGCGAGAAGCAGCGCGTGATGCGCCGGCACAACAAGGACGCGTGAGCATCCCAGCATCACCGGAATGCTCCCCATGATTCGCTGATGCGAGCCATGCCCCCCACATCAAGTTGCCATCCCCATACGCGCCTGTGGCGCGAATCGCCCCCGAGTCGGGGGCTGAAAGCGCGGCTCTTGCGCAGCGGAGTCAGCCTGTCGTCGTTGCGGGTTCGACCGGTTCGCCCAGCTTGAAGTGGAAGGCGGCACCTTGCCCCGCTGCGCCACTAGCCCGGATCCAGCCGCCGTGGCGTTCGATGATCCGCTTCACCGAGGCCAGGCCGATGCCGTGGCCGGGGAACTGATCCTGGCTGTGCAGGCGCTGGAACGGACGGAACAGCTTGTCGGCATAGGTGGCGTCGAAACCGGCGCCGTTGTCGCGCACGAAGTAGACGGGTTGCCCGTCCGCATCCGCTTCCATGCCGACTTCAACTTGCGGATCCGCTACGTTGCGGGTGAATTTCCATGCATTGCCCATCAGGTTGTCGAGCAATGTCATCAGCAAGGTGCGGTCACCGCATGCGCGCATGCCTGGCTGCACATGCAATCCGACGTTGCGGTTCGGCTCCGTGTCGGCCAGGCCGGCACCGACCTCCTCGGCCAGCGCACTGAAATCGATGTCCGTTACGACGAGTCCACTGCGGCCGATGCGCGAGAGCTTCAGCAGGGCGTCGATCAGTTCGGCCATGCGTGCGGTCGCCTTGCGTACGCGCAGCAGGTAATCGCGGCCGGTCTCGTCGAGTGCCTGGGCGTGGCGTTCGCCAAGGATGCGACTGAAGCCTTCCATCGCCCGCAATGGCGCGCGCAGGTCGTGCGAGACGCTGTAAGCGAACGATTCCAGTTCCTGGTTCGCTTCGCTCAACTCGCGCGTACGCGCCGCGACGCGCACCTCAAGCGTGCGGTTGAGGGCTTGCACCGCCGCCTCGGCACGCACCCTCTCGGTAACATCATCCACCTGCACCAGGCGCACCACGCCTGTGCCCGGGTCTCTCGGAATGGGGGCGAAAACAAGTTGCACGTGGCGCAGTTCGCCGTCCCGCCAGTGCAGCGTGCGCGTGGTGCGCACCACGCCATCCTGCTCATCGAGCACGGCATTCATCTGGGCGGTGCGCAACGGGGTCTCATTGGTGTTGTCGAGCAGGTCGGCGAATGGCTGCCCGATGAGTTCGTCCGCATCACGGCCGACGATGGTGGCGAACGATGGATTGCTTTCGACGACATTGCCTCGCTCATCCAGTAGCGCCTTGCCGATCCCCGAATAGCGCATGGAATTGCGGAAGCGTTGTTCGCTGCGTCGGAACGATTCGGTCATGTCCAGCGCGATGCGCTGCGCGCGCGCTTCGGTCGAGGCCAGCATCCATGCCAACGCGAACAACAGCAGGGAGGCGCAGATACCGGCCACCAGCAGCTTGTTGACCGTGGCAAGCTGCGGCGCCGCGGCCTGTTCCGGCCCGGAAAAGAAATCGAAACGCCAGCGGCGGCCGTAGAACGACAACGGCAGGCTGTGGGTGAACGTGTTGACCTTGCCGATATCCGGGTCTTCGTAGAGCACGACCTGCGCCGGATCGGTGACATCCACCACGCGCATGCGCTCGCTGCTTTTCGCGGGGGCGACCGCCACGCGCAGCATGTCGTCGACATGGATCGGCGCGTACACCCAGCCCTTCATCGCGCGTCGCCGCTGTACCGGATTGTCCGGCGGCAGC
This sequence comes from Thermomonas sp. HDW16, assembly GCF_011302915.1. NCBI lineage: Bacteria > Pseudomonadati > Pseudomonadota > Gammaproteobacteria > Lysobacterales > Lysobacteraceae > Thermomonas > Thermomonas sp. HDW16. The sequence goes on from NZ_CP049872.1 coordinate 1,705,899, forward strand.
GTGGTGTCGTACACAGGTGCGTACAGCAGCAGCCCCGGGCTCATGCGTCCGCCATCCTGTACCAGATGCACCATGCCGCTCATCCGGGTCTGCCCGCTGTCCATGGCCGCGCGCATCGCCGCCTGGCGCACGGGCTCGGAATACATGTCGTAGCCCAGCGCCAGCAGGTTCTCGTGCGTGTGCGGTTCCAGGTAGATGATCGGCCCGTACTGCGGACGCACGCCATGCGGATGCACGCTGAGCCTGCCATTGCCGCTGTCGCGGATCAGCAATTGCAGCCGGGCCAGCTTCGCCGGATCGGCGTAGGCCGCGAATCCCAGCCCGGTCAGCGATGGAAACCGGCTGGGCAACGCCAGGCCATCGGCATAGCTGCGCCAATGTTCTGGCGACGGCCATTTCAACGCAGCAAAGAGCGATGCGCCGCCACGCAGAGTGATCTCGAAACTGGTCAGACGCAGCTGCACCAGCGACGCCAGTTTGCCGACGGTGCTGTGGAACTGCGATTCGGCCAGCTCCAACTCGCGGTTGCGCGCGTTGCTCCATGCGCTGAACACCAGTCCCAACGACACCAGCAACACCAGCACGGCGAACGGATAACCGAAGCGCCAGCGCAGGCCAGCCAGGGCCGTGCGGTTATCGATGGAATTCAGGGCGACCCTGTCCTGCTCTTGCGTCATCGTCGAAGGATAACCGCTGCCTGAGTCCCGGCTTCCAATCATGCCTTGCGGCCTTGTGAAAGCTGTGTCGCCCCCTATACTGGCTTGGTCGGTGAGATCGACGTTCCCGGGGGTGCACTGGCTTCGACGGGGGTCGCGAAATCGTCTGGCGCATGCCGAGGGGGTAGCTTTCCTCGTTAATCCAGCTGCAAAAACCCAGACGCCAACGACGACGTCTACGCTCTCGCCGCTTAAGGCGTAAGCCCCGAACCCACTTGTGCCCGTGCTCGTGGATGTAGGGTCATTATCACGGAACCGGCCCTGGCGGCGACCCGCCAACCAGCGGCTTAACCAAAGCGGGTGTGGATGACGGTGTGCCTCGCACGTTGTGTTGCCGTCATCCGAGATCGAACAACGAGCTAAGCATGTAGTGCCGGGCATGGAGTGCCTTCGGACGCGGGTTCGATTCCCGCCACCTCCACCAATGCAAACGGGCCGCCCAAGGGCGGCCCGTTTTTTTGTGGCGCCGTTGGAGATCAGCCCTGCAGCGGCAGCAGGCGGATCTCCACGCGGCGATTCAGGGAGCGACCCGAATCGGTGTCGTTGCTGGCGACCGGATAACGCTCGCCCATGCCCACGATCTCGAAGCGCTCGCGCACCACGCCCTGCCCGATCAGGTAACTGGCCACGGCATTCGCGCGACGCTCGGACAACGTCTGGTTGGCGGCGTCGGAACCGACGCTGTCGGTATGGCCGCTGACTTCGACGATGGTCTGGTTGTAGTCCTTCAGCGTGCTGGCGATGGTGTTCAACGCCGGGTAGAACTGCGGCTTCAGGTCGTACTTGGCGAAGTCGAAGGTCACGCCGTCAGGCAGGTTGAGTTTGATCACGTCGCCGTCGCGGGTGACGTCGATGCCGGTGCCCGCGGTTTCGCGGCGCAGTTCGGCTTCCTGCTTGTCCTGATAGGCGCCGATGCCGCCACCGGCCAGTGCGCCGATGCCGGCGCCGACCATCGCGCGCTGGCGACGTTCGACGGCATCGTCACCGCTCAACAGACCCGCTGCGGCACCGATCGCGGCACCGATCAGGGCGCCACGCTTGGTACGGTTCGGATCATTCGGATCATTGGTCTGGCCGGTGTAGGTGGCGCAGCCCGCGGTGAACGCGGCGAGTGTTGCGGCAAGCGCGGCAAGCTTGAGGCTGGAATTCATTGCACGACTCCTCGTTCGTGGATGTGTTCAGGCGAGTCCTGAAGACGGACGACAAGGTAGGCGTGTGCATGTGGCCCGAATGTGAACGGGGCGAAGCTTCGTTAAGCCGCGGTTGCGTCTTCAAGCAAGGCCGCCGCGGCCGCCGCATCCAGCGGAGAATCCCAGTTGCCCATCATCGCCAGATAGAGCAGCTTGTCGAACTCCGCGCCGAAGCGCCGGATCACGCCTTCCGGATCCGGGATCAGGCGCGCATCGGAAATGATGCCGAAGTGCACCTGGCCGCGATAACTGAGGATGGACAGGCCCAGTCCGATCGAACCGGTCTGCGGCACCCAGAACATCATGTCGCGCAGGGTGCAGCCGGCCATATACAGCGGCTGCTGCGGGCCCGGGACATTGGTGGCCACGGCGCTCGCCTTGCGGCTGAACATCTCCAGGGCGAGTTCCTGCACCGGTGGTGGTGCGATGCCGAGTGCCGCCAAAAGGCCATATGCAACAATGGCTTGCCTTGAATTTTTCAAGCGATTCATGCAGTCGGCCACGCGCTCCAGGCGACGCAGCGGATTGTCTTCGCCAACCGGCAGTTCCAGGAACACCAAGCCGAAATGGTTGCCCAGCTTGCGGGCATGCTCCAGCGGACGGAGGTTGACGGGCACCGTGGCGCGCAGGGTCATGCCGTCCAGGTTTTCGCCGCGCTCTAGCATGTAGCCGCGCAGTGCGCCGGCCGCGGCGGCCATCAGCACATCGTTGACCGTGCAATCGCAGGCGCGGCCAACGGCTTTCACTTCCTCGAGATCGAGCGGTTCGGCCCAGGCGACGCGCTTGCTAACGCCAAGCCGCCCGCGCAGCAGCGATGGCGGATCGTCCGGCAATGCCAGCGCGGTCACCAGCTCGCGGGCGATCTCGCCGCCCTCCTTCGCGATCAAGCCGGCCAGCGTGGGATCACGGTACATCGCCATCCCCTGCTCGAACGCCTTGCCGCCAAGCTTCATGTAGCGCTCCATCGCACCCACCCGGCGCGCGACGGATGCTCCGTCCTGCTTCAACCAGGCTTTGTCGAGCCGGCTGGCTTTGGACGAATCGCGGTTGGTATCGGTCAGCGACAACAGCACCTGCACCAGCGCGATGCCGTCGGCATAGCAATGGTGGATGCGTGCGACCAGCGCAGAACCACCCTGGTAGCGTTCGACCAGATGGAATTGCCATAGCGGCTTGGTCGGATCCAGCGGACTGGAGGCGAGTTGGCTGGCGAAACGCTCCAGCGCCTTCTTTTCCGCGGCGGGACTGCCTTTGCCCGGCAAACCGGACAGGCGCACATGCCAGTCCAGGTCGAAATGTTCGTCCTCCACCCATTGCGCCCCGGTCGCACCTTCCACCGGCTTCTGCTTGAACCGCGAATAGGCCAGGAAGCGTTGCTGGATCACCTTCTTCAGCTGCGCAAGCGACATCGGCTCGGCGAACATCAACACGCCGGTGATCATCATCGGGTTGGTCGGGCGTTCCATCCGCAGCCACGCGGTGTCCACCCGCGACATCGGTTCGCGCTTCAGGCGCCGCTTGCCCTGACTTTCGGCGGAACGCTTCAAGCGCGGTTTCGACGTAGCCATCTGACCTCCCGGGATTCAGGCGAGTGAATCACGTGCGGCCGCGTACGGTCAACGCGGGACTCAGCCGCCCATGTATTCGCGCGGAATGCGTTCGTTGAGGCCCGTCAGGATTTCGTAGGGGATGGTGCCGGCCAGCTGGGCCAGGTCTTCGGTACGAATGGCTTCGTCGCCCTGGCGGCCGACCAGCACGACCTCGTCCTCGTTGTAGGCGCTGCCGGCCGGGCCCAGGTCGACCATGAACTGATCCATGCACACGCGCCCGACCAGCGGCCGCCGTTGCCCGCGAATCAATACCTGCCCGCGTGAGGACAATGCGCGCGGGAAGCCGTCGCCATAGCCGATCGGGATGGTGACCACGCGGGTGTCGCGGGGGCCGTCCAGGTGGCGCCATAGCTGACCGTGTTGCCTGCCAGCACGACCTTGAAGTACACGACTTGCGAGACCAGCGACAACGCCGGCCGCAGGTTGATGGTCGGTTCCGATGCCGGATCCGGCAACACGCCGTACAGGACAATGCCTGGTCGCACCATGTCTAGCCAGGTCTGAGGGAAATGCAGCACGCCGCCGGAATTGGCCAAGTGGCGTAACGGCATCGGCGCACCGATGCGCTCGAAGTGCGCGCAAGCTTCCTCGAAACGCGCGAGTTGCTGCAGCGTCATCGACGATGCAGGATCGTCCGCGCAGGCTAGGTGCGAGTAGATGCCCTTGAGCACGCACCAGTCCGATGCCGCGGCTGCTTCGATGAACGGGCCGCACGAATAACTGTGCACGCCGATCCGCTCCATCCCGGTGTCGATCTTGAGATGGATGATGGCTTTGCGACCCAGCGATTCGGCCGCGGCCTCGACCTGGCGCAGCTTGTCCAGCGAGGACACGGTGATTTCAAGGTCATGCACGATGAACTGCGCGACCTGCGGGCCGAAGATGCCGCCCAACACCAGGATCGGCTTGCTGATGCCGGCCTTGCGCAGGGCGATGCCCTCTTCCACGAAGGCCACGCCGAGTTGGTCGACACCCTCCGCTTCAAGATGTCGGGCCACCTGCACCAGCCCGTGGCCATAGGCATTGGCCTTGACGATGCCCATTACCGGCACGCGCACCTGCGCGCGGATCGCCTGCAGGTTGTGCGATAGCGCATCCAGGTCGACGCGGATGCGGGAAGGCCGATGGCTGACGGGATCGCTCATCCGTGTATTCGAGCATGCCGATGGCGCGCTGCCTACCCGCGTGTTACCTCACGCCATCGCGTCGGGGCGGCCCATGCGGTCGCGGATGCGGCGCGCCCACGTTTCGGGCGTCTGTGGCTTGACGAAGATGACCAGCACTGCCGGGTAACGTTCGCGCAAGCGATCTTCCATCCGCTCGATCGCCTGCTCGATGTCCGGGGTGGACAGGTCGTCGCGGAATTCGGCGCTGAGTGCGACCGACATTTGCTCCGGTCCCAGGTAGGTGGTGAGTACGCCATTGGCGTGGACGATGGCGGGATCTTCCGCTGCAACGGCGAGCAGTTCATCCACCAGTTGCGGATCCGCAGCCTCACCGACCAGCAGGTCGCGCGAACGCGACCCCAGCGCATAGGCGGCGAACGCCAGCAACAGGCCGATCAGCAGCGAGGCCACGCCATCCAGTTCGGGCATGTCCAGCCACTGCGAGAGCGCCAAACCGATGGTGGCGATGACAAGGCCGATGATCGCAGCGGAGTCCTCGATCAGCACCGCCAGCAGGCTCAGGTCCTTGTTGGTCCACAACGCCTGCCACGGACGCTGGCCCGGGCGCAGGCTGGCGTGGAACTGGCGGAAGCCGATCCGCCACGACAACCCCTCGAACAGCAGCGAGAACCCCAGCACCACGTAATTCACCAGCGGCTTCTGCACGTGCTCCGGCGCGAGGATATGGGTGACGCCCTGGTAGATCGACACCAGCGCGCCCAAGGCGAACACCATGATCGCGACCACGAAGGTCCAGAAATACAGTTCCCGCCCGTAGCCGAACGGGTGCAGCTTGTCCGGACGCCGCGCGGCGCGGCGCTTGCCGTACAGCAACAACACCTGGTTGATCGTGTCCACCAGCGAATGCACGCCTTCGCTGGCCATCGACGCGCTGCCGGTAATCGCGGCAGCGACGAACTTGGTGGCCGCGATCGCTGCGTTGCCCGCCAGTGCCGCAAGAATGGCCTTGTTGTTTCCCGCCATGGAGGTGCCCCCCTGCGTGGCTGGCCCGGACCTGAAGCTGGAGGCTACTCGAAACTGCCCACCGAATCGTGCGCCAAGTTGTCGAAGCGGGTGTACTCGCCGAAGAACTTCAGCTTGAAGCTGCCGGTCGGGCCGTTACGCTGCTTGCCGATGATGATTTCGGCCAGGCCCTTGTCCGGTGAATTTTCCTTGTTGTAGTAATCGTCGCGGTAGATGAACACGATCATGTCCGCGTCCTGCTCGATCGCGCCGGATTCGCGCAGGTCGGCCATCACCGGGCGCTTGTCGGCGCGCTGTTCCAGCGAGCGGTTGAGCTGCGAGAGCGCGATCACCGGCACATTCAGTTCCTTCGCCAATGCCTTCAGCGAACGCGAGATCTCCGAGATCTCGGTCGCGCGGTTCTCGTTGTTGCCGGGTACCGCCATCAGCTGCAGGTAGTCGATCACGATCAGGCCGAGGTCGTGCTCGCGCTTCAGCCGGCGCGACTTCGCGCGCAGGATGTCCGGCGACAGCGCCGGAGTGTCATCGATGAACACTTTCACATCGCGCATCAGCTGGATCGCGCTGGAGACGCGGCTCCAGTCCTCGTCCTCCAGTTGACCTGTGCGCAGGCGGGTGGCGTTGACCCGGCCGACCGAGGAAATCATGCGCAGGGCGAGCTGGCTGGCCGACATTTCCATCGAGAACACCGCCACCGCCTTCTTCGACTTCAGCGCGGCGTATTCGGCGATGTTCAGCGCGAAGGTGGTCTTGCCCATCGCCGGGCGCGCGGCCAGCACCACCAGGTCGGTGGGCTGTAGGCCGGCGGTCATCTCGTCGAATTCGTTGTAGCCGCTGGGCAGGCCGGTGACGCCGCCGCCGTTGGCGTTGCGGGTCTGCAGCACGTCGAAGGCCTCGATCAGCGCCTTGCGCACCGGGGTGAAGTCCTGCTTGCCGCGTGCGCCGGCTTCGGCGATGGCGAACACTTCCTGTTCGGCCTTGGCCAGCAGTTCGGCGGAATCGCGCCCCTCTGGCTGGAAGCCGTCGTTGACGATGCCGGTGCCGACATCGATCAACTGCCGCAGCACCGCCTTGTCGCGGACGATCTCGGCATAGGCCTTGATGTTGGCGGCAGATGGCGTGGTGCTGGCCAGCTCGACCAAGTAGGCGCCGCCGGCTACCTGTTCGCCCAGCCCCTGCGAATCGAACCATTCGCCCAGGGTCACCGCATCGAATGGCCGGTTCTTCTCCGCCAATTCGCGGATCGCGCGGTAGATCAGCTGGTGGTCGCGACGGTAGAAATCGGCATCGTTGAGTTGGTCGGCGATGCGGTCGAAGGCATTCGGATCCAGCATCAGGCCGCCGAGCACGGCTTGTTCTGCATCCACGGACTGCGGTGGCACCCGCAACTGTTCGATCTTGGCGTCGTACTGGTCGCGACGCTGCTGCGGTCGTGCGGTCATCGGAACGGCGAATCCCCTGTACGGCCCGTCGTGGCGGGCCGGTTGTTGTTCTTGTGCGTGGGCATCCATCGTAGTCGTGTCCGCCGGCAAGCGTTGCAGATAACGCTGTGGATAACCGGTGGGCATCTCACGGGCTGCGACGCGCGCCGAGCAGGCTTGCCCGGATCGCCTTGGGACACGCCGCAAGTACGTCCATGTAGGCTAATCGGCGACATCCATGTCGCCGATTGTCCCTGCGCTCGACCCGGGCAAGCCTGCTCGACGCTTCGCAATGCATCGTAAACAAAACGGGCGCCATGCGGCGCCCGTTCGGTACTGCGGGACAGAACGCGCTTACGCGGCGTCCGGCACCACGACCACCTTGACGGTGGATTCGACGTCGGCGTGCAGGTGCACGATGACTTCGTGCTCGCCGGTATGGCGCAGCGGGCCTTCGCCCATCACCACTTCCGACTTGCCGACTTCAACGCCGAGCTGCTTGGTGATGGCCTCGGCGATTTCGCGCGGGCCCACCGAGCCGTACAGCTTGCCTTCGGTTGAGGCGTTGGCGCTGATGGTCACACTGGCATCGGCCAGCTTGGCCTGACGCGCATTGGCGCCGTCCAGCGAGGCCTGAGCCTTGGCTTCGTAATCGGCGCGCTTGGCTTCGAACTCGGCCAGGTTGGCGGCGGTGGCCGGCACGGCCTTGCCCTGCGGGACCAGGAAGTTGCGGCCGTAGCCCGGCTTCACGCTGACCTTGTCGCCAAGGTTGCCGAGGTTCACGACTTTCTGCAGGAGGATCAGTTGCATGGTATTGCTCCGTATTCGTTAGCGACGCGAAACGCCGCAACGGTTGCTGTCCGAATTGGACGGATGGTTCGATCAGGTTGACGCACAGCCTGCGAAGGTGTGGCTAGGAGCGGGAGGGCGCGCGCACCGCAGTTGACGTCTGTCAATGAGGATGCGCGCGACCGACCAGCGACAACGCCACGCCGAGCAGGCGAAGCGTCAGACGTTGTGGTTGTCGGTGTATGGGATCAGGGCCAGGAAGCGCGCGCGCTTGACGGCCGACTGCAGCTGGCGCTGGTACTTCGACTTGGTGCCGGTGATGCGGCTCGGCACGATCTTGCCGGTCTCGGTCAGGTACTGGCGCAGGGTGTTGAGATCCTTGTAGTCGATCTCGGTCACGCCTTCGGCGGTGAACTTGCAGAACTTGCGGCGACGGAAGAACTTGGACATGTGGGTGCTCCTTAGGCGGCTTCGGCGGCGGATTCGGTGTCGCCAGTGCCAACCGCACTGTCGCTCTCGTCGTCACGGCGGCGGCGGTCGCCACGCTCCGGCTTGTCGGCCTTCTCGTCCTTGTTCTTCATGATCAGGGACTGTTCGGTCACCGCGTCGTCGCGGCGCATCACCAGGTGGCGCAGCACGGCGTCGTTGAAGCGGAAGCCATCGACCAGTTCGTCGAGGACAGCCTGCTCGGCTTCCACGTTCATCAGCACGTAGTGGGCCTTCACCAGGTTCTGGATCGGGTACGCCAGCTGGCGGCGGCCCCAGTCTTCCAGGCGGTGGATGGTGCCGTTGCCGGCTTCGATCGAGCTCTTGTAGCGCTCGATCATGGCGGGCACCTGCTCGCTCTGGTCCGGATGGACCAGGAACACGATTTCGTAATGACGCATTGTTGTTTCCTTGTGGATATCAACCGGCTGGACGCCGGCATGGGATAGCCCTCGGCCACCTGTTCCGCGATGCGGTCGGGCGCGTTCGAGCAAGAACTCCCGCGAACGGGAGCCCGATAGTATGGAGGATCAATGACTTGGGCGCAAATCCGGCGCCCCGGCGGATCAGGCGGCCTTGTCGGCGTCCGTGGTGAAGCTCTCGCCGCAGCCGCACTCGCCGGCCACGTTCGGGTTGCGGAACACGAACTGCTCGTTCAGGCCCTGCTTGATGAAGTCGATCTGGGTGCCATCCACCAGCGCCAGGCTGTCGGCATCCACGTAGATGCCGATGCCGTCGGCATCGAACACGGTGTCTGCCGGGCTCATGCCGCGAGCCATGTCTATCTTGTAGCCCCAACCGGAACAGCCGGTGCGGGACACGCCGAAGCGCAGGCCCAGGGCGGTTTCGTCGGCATCCAGATAGGTCTGGATACGGCTGCGGGCGGAATCGGTGAGGGTGATGGCCATTCGGGGATTGTAGCTCCGGTAAACTTCCCCTTCTATTTCGATGCTGCAACGCAGGATTTCAAGATGACGACGATGTCGGTGGCCCAGGTGCTGGCCGGGCACGCGCCCGAGGGCGGACAAGTGACCGTGAAGGGCTGGGTGCGCACTCGCCGCGATTCCAAGGCCGGCCTGAGCTTCGTCAACGTCAGCGACGGTTCCTGCTTCGCGCCGATCCAGGTGGTGGCGCCGGACACCCTGCCCAACTACGAGTCCGAGGTGAAGCACCTCACCACCAGCTGCGCGGTGATCTGCACCGGCACACTGGTGAAATCGCAGGGGCAAGGCCAGAGTTTCGAACTCCAGGCGTCGAACATCGAAGTCACCGGCTGGGTCGAGGACCCCCTCACCTACCCGATGCAGCCCAAGCAGCATTCGCTGGAATACCTGCGCGAATTCGCCCACCTGCGCCCGCGCACCAACCTGTTCGGTGCGGTCACCCGCATCCGCCACTGCCTTGCGCAAGCGGTACACCGCTTCTTCCATGAGCGCGAATTCTTCTGGATTTCCACGCCGATCATCACCACCTCCGATGCCGAGGGCGCCGGCCAGATGTTCCGCGTGTCGACGCTGGACATGGCCAACCTGCCACGCGGCAAGGATGGCCAGGTGGATTTCAGCCGCGATTTCTTCGGCAAGGAAACCTTCCTGACCGTGTCCGGCCAGCTCAATGTCGAGGCCTATTGCCTGGCGCTGAGCAAGGTCTACACCTTCGGGCCAACCTTCCGCGCCGAGAACAGCAACACCACCCGCCACCTGGCCGAGTTCTGGATGATCGAGCCGGAGATCGCGTTCGCCGATCTGAATGACGATGCCGACCTGGCCGAGGCGTTTCTGAAGTACCTGTTCCGCGCCGTGCTTGACGAACGCGGCGACGACATGGCCTTCATCGCCGAACGCGTGCAGAAGGACGCGGTCACCCGCCTGGAAGGCTTCATCAACGCGCCGTTCGAACGCATCGACTACAGCGAGGCGATCAAGCTGCTGCAAGCCAGCGGCAAGAAGTTCGAATTCCCGGTGGAATGGGGCCTGGACCTGCAGACCGAACACGAGCGCTGGCTGACCGAGGAACACGTGGGTCGCCCGGTGGTGGTCATGAACTACCCGGAGCAGATCAAGGCCTTCTACATGCGCCTGAACGACGACGGCAGGACCGTGGCCGCGATGGACGTGCTGGCGCCGGGCATCGGCGAGATCATCGGCGGCAGCCAGCGCGAGGAACGCCTGGACATCCTCGACGCGCGCATGGCGCAGTTCGGCCTGGATACCGAACACTACAGCTGGTACCGCGATTTCCGTCGCTACGGCACCGTGCCGCACGCCGGCTTCGGCCTGGGCTTCGAGCGACTGGTGGTGTACGTCTGCGGGCTGGCCAATATCCGCGACGCCATCGCCTATCCGCGCGCGCCGGGCAGCGCGGAATTCTGACGATGGATGCCGACTTCATCTTGTTCCTCGCACTGACCGCCTTCGCCACCGCGATCGCCGGTGCAACCGCATTCGTGATCTTCTGGCCGCTGGCGCTGGTACACATCCGCGACCGCCACCCTCAGATCACCGCGCAACTCGGCGAAGGCGCGTTCCTCAAGCCGCGTGCGCTGTGGTGGCTGCTGCATGGCGATTACCGCGCCACGCCGGATCGCAATCTTTCTGGCTTGGCCACGCCGTCGCGCGTTTCGCTGCTGGTGATCCTCGGCGGCATCGCGATGGGTGGCGTGTTGTGGATCATCGGACAGGCATTGTCATGAGCAACGCAAGCAACTCAAGCAACGAAAGCTGGTGGCTGGCCACGCTCGGCCGCACCATCGTCTGGGCCCGCCTGCGCGAACGCGAAGCCGGCACCGCCGAGGTCTTTGACAGCGACGGTAATACTCTGTCCTACGACAGCGTCGACACCGCACGCGCGACCTTGATGGATGCCGAGTTCGTCGAATTCGACGGCCTGGACGAGGATGATGCGCTGGAGCGCGGATTCTCGCTGGCCGAAGTTGTGCCGCCAAAGGCGCCGCACGACGACGCCTTGCGCGGACTGATGATGCAGCAGCTCGGCAGGCGCGCCCGATGAAACTCGATCTCGCTGGCAAGCACGCGCTGGTCTGCGGTGGCTCGGAAGGCATCGGCCGCGCCGTTGCCATCGAATTGGCGCAACTCGGTGCCGACGTCACCCTGCTCGCGCGCCGTGAAGATGCGTTGCGCGAAGCGGTCGCCGCGTTGCCGACAAACGACACGCAGCGCCATGGCTACCTCGTCGCCGACGTATCGCAGGCGCAGGCGCTTAACGCTGCCGTGGCCGCACTGGTAGCGACAAAGCCGGTACATATCCTGATCAACAACACCGGCGGCCCGCCTGGTGGTGCCGCGCATACGGCTGGTATCGAGGCTTATCTCGATGCCTTCAACAAGCACCTGATCGCCAACCACACCTTGCTGCAGGCGGTGCTGCCGGGCATGCGCGCCGCGCACTGGGGCCGCATCGTCAACGTGATCTCGACCTCGGTGTACGAACCGATCCCGAACCTGGGCGTGTCCAACACGATCCGTGGCGCGGTGGCGAGCTGGGCCAAGACGCTGTCGCGCGAACTCGGCAGCGACGGCATTACGGTCAACAACGTGCTGCCCGGTTACACCCGTACCCAGCGGCTGGACCAGATCCTGGCCGATCGCAGCAAGGCGAGCGGCAAGTCGCAGAGCGAGATCGCCAGCACCATGCTGTCCAGCGTGCCGGCAGGCCGTTTCGCCGAGGCCGGCGAGATCGGCGGCGTCATCGCCTTCCTGTGCACGGACGCCGCGGCCTACGTCAACGGCCAATCGCTGGCGGTCGATGGCGGCCGCATGCAATCGATCTGAAGTAATCGGTGTTCCGGAGCTTTCGCTCTAAACTAGGCGGATGCAACGCGACCCGCACTGGATCGATGGCAAGCCGGCGATGCCCGCCAACGGGCAATGGCTGGACGTGTTCGACCCCGCCACGCGCGCGGTGGCTTCGCAGGTTGCCGATGGCGATGCACGCGATGTCGATAACGCCGTCGCTGCGGCGCAGGCCGCGTTCCCAGGATGGTCCTCGCTGCCGAACAGCGGCCGCGCACGCTGGATGGAACGACTGGCGGATGCGCTGGAAACGCGCATCGACGAATTCGCCCGTGCCGAGGCCATCGATGCCGGCAAACCGCTCGCACTGGCGCGCGACATCGAAATCCCGCGTGCGATCAGCAACCTGCGCTTCTTCGCGCATGCGGCTACCCAGTTCGCCAGCGAATCGCACCATGGCGAAGCCGGCCTGAACTATACCCTGCGCCTGCCGTTGGGCGTTGTCGGCTGTATCAGCCCATGGAACCTGCCGCTGTACCTGTTCACCTGGAAGATCGCGCCAGCACTCGCCGCGGGTAACACCGTGGTCGCCAAGCCGTCCGAAGTCACCCCGCGCACGGCGACGATGCTGGCTGCGTTGGCAGCAGAGATCGGTTTCCCGGCCGGTGTATTGAATGTCGTCAATGGTCTTGGCCCGAAGGTGGGCGAAGCCATCGTGCAACACCCGGCTACCAAGGCGGTCAGCTTCACCGGCAGCAGCACGGTGGGCCGCCGCATCGCCGGCATCACTGGGCCGATGCTGAAGAAGACCTCACTGGAACTCGGTGGCAAGAACGCCACGCTGGTCTTTGCGGATAGCGATTGGCGCAAACAGCTGGACATGCTGGTGCGCAGCGCCTTCCAGAACAGCGGGCAGATCTGCCTGTGCGGCTCGCGCCTGCTGGTCGAGCGCAGCATTTACGCTGAGTTCCGCGATGCGTTTGTCGAGCGCGTGCAGGCGCTACACATCGGCGATCCGTTGCAGGACGGCGCGCAGATCGGCCCATTGGTCTCGCAAGCGCAGTACGACAAAGTACTGGCCTGCATCGAACGCGCCCGCGCCGAAGGTGGCCGCGTGTTGTGTGGCGGCCAGGCATTGGATCGTTCCGGCTGGTTCATCGCGCCCACCGTGATTGATGGCCTTGGCCCGCAATGCGCGACCAACCGCGAAGAAATTTTCGGCCCGGTGGTCACATTGCAAGCCTTCGATGGTGACGATGATGCCCTGCTGCTCGCCAACGCCAGCGACTACGGCCTGACCGCCTCGATCTTCACCAACGATCTGTCCCGCGCCCACCGCCTGGCTGCAAGCCTGCGAGTGGGCATGGTCTGGATCAACACCTGGCTGATGCGCGACTTGCGCACGCCGTTCGGCGGCAGTGGTGCATCTGGTCTCGGCCGCGAAGGCGGCATGGAGGCGATGCGCTTCTTCACCGAGCCGCGCAACGTCGGCATCGCCCTCTGATACGGATGCACGGATGAACCGACTCGACAACCTCCTCGACAACAACCGCGCCTGGGCCGAACGCATCTCGCGCGAAGATCCCGGCTTCTTCGAGCGCCTGTCGAAACAACAGGCACCGAAATACCTGTGGATCGGCTGTTCGGATTCGCGGGTACCGGCCAACCAGGTGGTGGACCTGACGCCGGGCGAGGTGTTCGTCCATCGCAACATCGCCAATGTCGTCGTACATACCGACCTCAACTGCCTGTCGGTGATCCAGTTCGCGGTGGACTTGCTCAAGGTCGAACACATTTTGGTGGTCGGCCACTATGGCTGCGGCGGCGTGCATGCGGCGCTGACCAATGCGCGCGTGGGCCTGGCCGACAACTGGATCCGCCACGTCGGCGATGTCTCGGCCAAGCATGCGATGTTGCTGGAAGAAGCCGGCGACGAGTCCCTGCAGCACGACCGCCTGTGCGAGCTCAACGCGCTGGAACAGGTGGCGAACGTTTGCCAGACCACCATCGTGCGCGATGCCTGGGCGCGCGGGCAGACGCTGTCCGTGCACGGTTGGGTATACACGCTGCGCGACGGCCGCGTGCACGACCTCGGCCTGAACGTGTCCGCGCCCGAACAGCTGGAACCGCAGTACACCACCGCGCTGGCTGCGATCGGCATGGACAAGGAAGACCGTTGATGAGCGATGCCATCCACGCCGATGCCGCCCCCAAGGCCGTTGGCAGCTATCCACATGCGCGCCGCGTCGGCAACACGCTGTACCTGTCCGGCATCGGCCCACGCAGCCCGGCCGACAACACGATTCCCGGCAATGAATATTTCGCCGATGGCCGCCTGCGCAAATACGACATCGAAGCACAGACCCATGCCGTGTTCGCTAACGTGCGCGCAGTGCTGGATGCCAGCGGCGCGTGTTGGGACGACCTGGTGGACGTGACCGTCTACCTCACCGACATGACGCGCGACTTCAAGGCCTACAACGCGATCTGGGCCGAGCATTTCCCCGATGCCGCCAGCGCGCCCTGTCGCACCACCCTGGGCATCACCGCCCTGCCCACGCCCATCGCGATCGAGCTGAAGTGCGTCGCGCAGCTGAAGGACTAAACCCATGCCCCTGCCCGGACCGATCAACTTGCAGGCCTGGATCGACGAACACCGCCACCTGCTGAAGCCGCCGGTTGGCAACAAGTGCATCGTCGATGACGAGTACATCGTGATGATCGTCGGCGGCCCGAACGCGCGCACCGATTACCACTACGAGGACGGCCCGGAGTGGTTCTACCAGCTCGAGGGCGAGATGGTGCTGCGCATCCAGGAAGATGGCGCCGCGCGTGACATCCCGATCCGCGCCGGCGAAACCTTCTACCTGCCGCCGCATGTGCCGCATTCGCCGCAGCGCATGCCGGGCAGCGTGGGCCTGGTGATCGAGCGCAAGCGCCTGCCGCACGAGGACGATGCGTTGATGTGGTTCTGCGTCAGCTGCAACCACAAGCTGTACGAGGAATCTTTCCACCTGGTCGACATCGAACAGGACTTCTTCCGCGTGTTCGAGCGCTTCTACCGCGACAACGCACTACGCACCTGCACGCAATGCGGCACGTTGAACCCGCGGCCGACGCGCTACGAGATGGACGCGCAGTCGCAGGCGGACATCACCTGACATGCTCAAGATCGACACCCACGCCCATTACCTGCCGCGCGACTGGCCCGACCTTGCCGCGAAGTACGGCGACGCCCGCTTCCCGGTGATCCACCACGGCGACGACGGCCGCCACCGCATCTACAAGGACGGCAAGTTCTTTCGCGAGATCTGGCCGAAGACCTGGGATCCGCAGATCCGCATCGACGACTACTCCGGCTTCGGCGTGCAGGTGCAGGTGCTGAGCACGGTACCGGTGATGTTCAGCGAATGGGCCAAGCCGCACCACGCGCTGGAACTGCACAAGGCGCTGAACGACCACATGGCGCAAACCTGCCGCGACTACCCGCGCCACTACGCGGGGATCGGCACGGTGCCACTGCAAAGCCCGCAGCTGGCGATCCGCGAACTGGAACGCTGCATGGACGAGCTTGGCCTGCAGGGCGTGCAGATCGGATCGCACCTCAACGGCCCGAACGACACGCACTGGAACCTGGACGCGCCGGAACTGTTCGAGTTCTTCCAGGCCGCCAGCGACCTGGGCGCGGCGATCCTGGTGCATCCCTGGGACATGATGGGCACCGACACCATGCCCAAGTACTGGCTGCCGTGGCTGGTCGGGATGCCGGCGGAACAATCGCGCGCGGCCTGCTGCCTGGTGTTCGGCGGCGTGCTGGAACGGCTGCCGAAACTGCGCGTTTGCATGGCCCACGGCGGCGGCAGCTTCCCCTACACCATCGGCCGCATCGAGCACGGTTTCAACATGCGCCCGGATCTTGTCGCCACCGACAATTTCCGCAATCCGCGCGAGTACCTGAAACGTTTGTATTTCGATTCCTGGGTAGCGGATGACGCCGCGCTGCGTTACCTGCTGGAAGTGTGCGGCACAGAACGCGTGATGCTGGGCACCGACTATCCCTTCCCGCTCGGCGAACAGGTGCCCGGTGAAGGCATCGAACGCCTGGCGCTGGACGAAACGCAACGCGCACGCATCTACCACGGCACCGCGCTGGAATGGCTCGGCCTGCCCGCATCGAGGTTTGCATGACCGAACTTTTTTCCGACGCGTACGCGCAGTCGTGTGACGCCGCCGATCCGTTGCGCGCGTTCCGCGACGAGTTCTACCTGCCGCTGCACGACGGCAAGCCGCAGGCTTACTTCGTCGGCAATTCGCTGGGCCTGCAGCCGAAGGGCGCCCGCGCGCATGTCGAGGAAGTGCTGGACAAGTGGGCGACCGAAGCCGTGGAAGGCCACTTCACCGGTCAGGCGCAGTGGATGCCCTACCACGAGCTGGTGCGCGATCCGCTGGCGCGTGTGGTTGGCGCGCTACCGTCCGAAGTGGTGGCGATGAATTCGCTGACCGCCAACCTGCACCTGATGATGGTCAGCTTCTACCAGCCGACCATCGAACGCACCGCGATCCTGGTCGAGGCCGGCAGCTTCCCGTCGGATCGCTACGCGGTGGAATCGCAACTCAAGTATCGCGGCTTGCCGCCGCAGCACACGTTGATCGAAGTCGAACCCGACCAACCCGACGGCACGTTCTCGATGCAAGCGATCGAACGTGCGATCAACGAGAACAGCAAGCGGTTGGCGATGATCCTGTGGCCGGGCGTGCAGTACCGCACCGGCCAGGCCTTCGACCTCAAGGAAATCGCGCGGCTTGGCCATGCGGCCGGCGCCATCGTCGGTTTCGACCTGGCCCATGCCGTCGGCAACCTGCCCTTGCAATTGCATGACAGCGGCGCCGACTTCGCCGTGTGGTGCCACTACAAATACATGAATTCCGGCCCGGGTGCGGTCGCAGGCTGCTTCGTCCATGAGCGCCATGCGCGCACCGCGCGCCCGCGCTTCGCCGGCTGGTGGGGCAACAACAAAGACGTGCGCTTCAAGATGGGCCCGCAGTTCGACCCCACGCCCGGCGCGGATGGCTGGCAGTTGTCGAACCCGCCGATCCTTGGCCTTGCACCGCTGCGCGCGTCGTTGGAATTGTACGACCGCGCGACGATGCCAGCGCTGCGTGCGAAGTCGGAGCAATTGACCGGCTACCTCGAGCAGCTGATCGATGCCGACCTACGCGAGGAGCTGCAGGTGGTCACCCCGCGCGACGTCGCGCAACGCGGCTGCCAGCTCTCGATCCGCGTCATCGGCGGTCGCGAGCGCGGCCGCGAGCTGTTCGATTTCCTCGCATCGCGCGGCGTGCTCGGCGACTGGCGCGAACCCGACGTGATCCGCATCTCGCCGGTGCCACTGTACAACACGCACGCTGATGTCCTGCGTTTCGCCAGCACCGTACAGGAGTGGCGCAATGCAAGGTAATGCGCGCCAATTGAGCGTTGTTGGCGGCGGCCTGGCCGGCGCTCTGCTCGCCACCCTGCTCGCCCAGCGCGGCTGGTCGGTGGACGTGTTCGAGCGTCGCGGCGACCCACGCGTGCATGGCTATGCCGGTGGCCGTTCGATCAACCTGGCGTTGGCCGAACGCGGTCTGCACGCACTGCGCCAGGCCGGCGCCGATGGCGAAGTGATGAAGCAGGCGGTGATGATGCGCGGCCGCTACGTGCATCCGCTGCATGGCGAACCCGGCCTGCAACGCTACGGTCGCGACGATTCCGAGGTGATCTGGTCGATCAATCGTGGCGAACTGAATATCGTGCTGCTCGACATCGCCGAATCGCATGGTGCGCGCCTGCACTTCGACCACGGACTGGAGCGCGTCGATTTCGATGCTGGCCTTGCCGTGTTTCGCCACCACGAGATCGAGGTCGTGCGCCCGTTCCACGCATTGATCGGTGCCGATGGCGCCGGTTCCACCCTGCGCGGCCAGATCGCGAAGGTGCAGCCGTTGAACGAACGCACCGAATGGCTGGATCACGGCTACAAGGAACTCGAGATCCCGCCGGCGACCGACGGCGACTTCCGCATCGAACCCAATGCCTTGCACATCTGGCCACGCGGTCATTACATGTGCATCGCCCTGCCCAACGACGAACGTACCTTCACGGTCACCCTGTTCATGCCGCATACCGGCGAGTACCCGAGTTTCGAACAGGTGCAGGACGCCGACGATGCACAGGCGCTGTTCGAACGTGATTTCCCCGATACCCTGCCGCTGATTCCGGAACTCCGCCAGGACTACGATGCCAATCCGGTCGGCACGCTCGGCACGCTCTACCTCGACCGCTGGCACCTCGATGGCCGTGCGGTGCTGATCGGCGATGCCGCCCATGCGATGGTGCCGTTCCACGGCCAGGGCATGAACTGCGCGTTCGAGGATTGCGTGGCGCTGGCCGACCATCTGGAGGCGAACCCGTCCCTGGCTGATGCCTTCGCCGCGTTCGAAGCCCAGCGCAAGCCGGATGCCGAAGCGATCCAGCAGATGGCGCTGGAAAACTACATCGAAATGCGCGACAAGGTCGACGACGCCAGCTTCCTGCTGCAGCGCCAGCTGGAGCTGGCCCTGCAGGAACGTCATCCTGGCCGCTTCGTGCCGCATTACGCGATGGTCAGCTTCATGCGCGTCCCCTACTCCATGGCCCTGCAGCGCAGCGAGGTGCAGCGCGAAATACTGATCGACGCCACGCGCGGGAAGGATTCGCTCGATGGGATCGATTGGGACGCCGTGGATGCCGAAGTGCTCGCGCAGCTGGAACTACTGTAGCGGCGGCATGCGGGCGACGGCGAGACCGTCGGGTGATCGCGCAGCGGCATTTCGAGCCGCGAAGCGAATGGCCACCGCTGCCTTCGTCGCATCGTGAAATCGCTCCTACAATGCCCGCATGACCGCCAGCTTCCTGTTCTACGACCTCGAGACCTTCGGCGCCAACCCGCGCCGCAGCCGCATCGCCCAGTTCGCGGCGATCCGCACCGACGAGGCATTGAACGAAATCGACGAGCCGATCTCGTTCTTCGTGCAGCCGGCCGACGACCTGCTGCCCTCGCCCATCGCCACCCTGATCACCGGCATCGCCCCGCAGGACGCGCTGCGCGAGGGCGTCAACGAAGCGGTCGCCTTCGCCCGCATCATGGATGAAATGGCGCGGCCGGAGACCTGTAGCGCCGGCTACAACTCGCTGCGTTTCGACGACGAGTTCGTCCGCTACGGCCTGTACCGCAATTTCCACGACGCCTACGAACGCGAATGGAAGGCCGGCAACTCGCGTTGGGATCTGCTGGACGCATTGCGCCTGATGCACGCCTTGCGCCCGGAAGGCATCGCCTGGCGCCAGCGCGAGGATGGGAACGGCACCAGCTTCAAGCTGGAGCACTTGGCCGAGGACAATGGACTGCGCATCGGCGATGCGCATGAAGCCTTGAGCGACGTACGCGCGACCATCGGCCTTGCCCGCCTGTTCCGCCAGCATCAGCCGCGCCTGTGGGAGTACGCGCTGCGCCTGCGCAACAAGCGTTATGCCGCATCGCTGCTGGATACCACCGACATGACACCGCTGCTGCATGTCTCGCAGCGCTATCCTGCCTCGCGCCTGTGCGCGGCGCCGGTGATCCCGCTGGCGCGGCATCCGCAGATCGATTCACGGGTGATCGTGTTCGACCTCGACAGCGAGCCGGATGCTTTGCTCGAGCTGGATGCCGGCGCCATCGTCGAACGTTTGTACATCAGGCAAGCCGACCTGCCGGAAGGCGATGCACGCGTCCCGCTGAAGGAAGTGCATGTCAACAAATGCCCCGCGCTGGTTGCCTGGGATCACCTGCGTGAGGCGGATTTTGCCCGGCTGGGCATCGATCCGGACGTGGTGCAGAAACGCGCCGCGCGCATCCGCGCGTTCGCTCCCGCGATCGCCGAAAAGGTACGGCGCGTCTTCGCGCGCGAACGCCCCGCGGAAACCGTGGATGTCGATGCCGCGCTGTACGACGGTTTCATCGGCGACAGCGACAAGCGCCTGTTCGCGCAGGTGCGCGGCACACCGCCGCATCTGCTGACCAAGGCGCAATACGCCTTCCGGGACGAACGCCTGCCCGAACTGCTGTTCCGCTACCGCGCCCGCAACTGGCCGGACAGCCTGCTGCCGGCCGAACGCGAACTCTGGAACGCGTACCGGCGCGAGCGGCTGGACGTGGACAGCAGTTTGTCGGAATCGACATTCACGGAGTTCAACGACGAGATCGCGCAGCTGCGGATCGAGCATGCGACGGATGGCAACAAGCTGGTATTGCTGGATCGACTGCAGGATTGGGGGCGCGAAATAGACACCAGCCTGCGTTGAAGTTTGTACTTGCCGAGTCCATGTCGATTGCGCACGATATCGGCATCCCAGAGACAGGCGCTCCGATGACGCAAAAGACGAAATGGCTGCTGGCCGGCATCGGCGTATTGCTCCTTGCAATGTTCGCGTTCGCCGCTGCTGGCCCCTACCTGGCGATCAACGGCATTCGCGATGTGGTGGCGAACGGAGAATATGGCGGGCTTCCACGCTACGTCGACTTCGACAAGCTCCGCGAAAGCATCAGGCCGCAGATTCAGCAACGGATCGCGGGAAGCATCGTCGGGCGCATGGGCCGAAGCGATGCATCCAGCATGGTATCGGGGGTCACGGCGGTCATCTCCGAGCCTGCGATCGACGCGATGGTGTCCCCGATTGGAATCGCGACCTTGCTGCGCAGCACGGCCCTCGTAAAACAAGTCAGCGGCAAGGCGGTTCCTGGCAAACGCTTGGAAACATATGATCCGCTCAAAGGTGCCCGGACAGGCTTTGAATCAGCATCCGTATTCACGGCGACCGTCGCGAGTGCGGAGGGCAAGCCCATGGTGTTCGAATTCACGCGCAACGGCCTTTCCTGGAAACTGACCGGTATCCGCTTGCCGGATTGAGCGGCTTACGTACCTGCGTTGGCCACGCCATGCGGCACGTGGCCAGCGGCGACATGGCGGCGCGCCGAATCGATGTTGTGCGGCGAGTCGTCGAAGAAGATGTCGGCGCCGAACGCCTCCAGGAACGGGCCCTTGTCGCGGCCACCTAGGAACAGGGCTTCGTCCAGCCGCACCTCCCACTCGCGCAGGGTGCGGATCACGCGTTCATGCGCGGGTGCGGAGCGCGCGGTGACCAGTGCGGTACGGATCGGTGCATCATCGCGGGCCGGGTAAGCGGCCTGCAGGTCGTGCAAGGCGGCCAGGAAGCCGCGGAACGGCCCGCCCGAAAGCGGCTCGCGCGCGCGTTCGCGCTCGTGGCGGCCGAATGCCTCCACGCCCTGCTCGCGCGAGACGCGTTCGCTCTCGTCGCTGAAGATCACCGCGTCGCCGTCGAAAGCGATGCGCAACTGGTGATGGCGCGATTCGCCGGCACGCGCCGGCAGGATGGTGGCGGCGGCAACGCCGGCCTCCAGCGCATTGCGCACGGACTCCGGATTCGCCGACAGGAACAGCTGCGCGCCGAACGGCTTGATGTAGGGCCAGACCGGGGCGCCTGCGGTGAACGTGGCGCGGCGGATGTCCAAGCCGTGGTGCTGGATCGAATTGAACACGCGCAGGCCGGTATCGGAGGAATTGCGCGACAGCAGGATCACTTCGACCCGCGGCGCATCGGTGGGCACGCCCTGGTTGAGCGCGAGCAGCTTGCGCGCCAACGGGAAGGCGATGCCCGGCTCCAGCAAGTCGTCCTCGTGCCTGCGCTGGTGCTCGGCAAACGCTGCGATGCCTTCGCGCTCGAACACGGCATGGCTGTCCTCCATGTGGAACAACGCACGGGTGGTGATGGCGATGGTGAGGATGGCGACGGGTTCGGACATGCGCGCATTGTCCACGATCCCGGTCGCGCGCATTGCGACCACCCGGTGCGGAGTCAGGAGGTGAATTGTTCCGCGAGGATGCGTTCCTCGAGGTTGTGCTCCGGATCGAACAACAGGGTCACGCTACGCTCGCGCTGTTCGCGCACCAGCACTTCGACCACGTCGCGCACCTCATGCGAATCGGCGGTCGCACTCACCGGGCGCTTGTGCGGATCCAGCACGCGGAAACGCACTTCGGTCCCGGACTTGAGCACCGCTCCGCGCCAGCGTCGCGGGCGGAACGGGGCGATCGGAGTGAGTGCCATCACGTTGGCACCCAGGGGCAGGATCGGCCCGCTGGCGGAGAAGTTGTAGGCAGTGCTGCCAGCCGGGGTGGCGACCATCACGCCATCGCAGATCAGTTCGTCCAGCCGCAGCTGTCCGTTGAGTTCGATGCCGACATGCGCCGCCTGCCGGGTCTGTCGCAACAGCGAGACCTCGTTGTAGGCAAGCGATCCGACCGTAGCACCGGACTCGGTCTGCGCGAGCATTTCAAGCGGGTGCAGCACCGCCGGTTCGGCACTGGCGATGCGCTGCTCTAGGTCTTCGACGCGATGATGGTTCATCAGGAAGCCGACCGTGCCCAGCTTCATGCCGTACACCGGCTTGCCGAGTGCGCCATGCCGGTGCAGGGTCTGCAGCATGAAGCCGTCGCCGCCCAAGGCGACGATCACGTCGGCGTCCTGTGGCGCGACCGTGCCATGCACGGCCGTCAACGCCATCAACGCGGCTTGTGCCTCATCCGCGGGGCTGGCCAACAATGCAAGTCGGGGCATGCTCATGGCCTGAGCATACCCCGAACCCGTCGCCGCTTTCCCCTGCAGGAAAGGGCGATTTCCATCATCCGCGCGAGGCGAGCTGCGCCAGGCGTTGCACCGCCACCGAAGCGGTCGGATAGTCCAACGCCTTCTGCGCGGCGAGCTCGGTCAGCATCGACAGGGTGAAGCGCAGCGTGGAATCGTCGCGCTCCAGCCAGGCTGTGACCTTGGCATCGGCATCCTTGCCCGGCATCGCCAACACCTGGTTGGTCAGGGTGCGCATCTGTGAGGAAAGCTCATCGCGCAACACGCCGCGCGCCACCGCATGCCAGCGGCCATCGACCTTCAGCGCTTCGATTTGTTCGCGCAGCCACGGCTCGCGCAGCGCATCGGCCAGGCGGAAATAGACCTTGGCGACTTCCACCGCGCGCAGCTTGCGCTCGCGCGCGAGCTCGATGATGTTCGGGCTGGCTTCCAGGTAAGGCAGGGCCGCGAGCTGGTCGGCCAACGCCGCCGGCACGCCCTTTTCGCGCCAATCCTTGCGGGTGGCCTCGTAGGTCGGACGCTGCGAGGGCGGCAAGATGCCTTCGCCAGCGCGGATGTCGCGGAAACCGTCGTGGTAGCGCTCCACCGCGGCGGTGATCGCGGGTACCGCGCCTGCACGCGACAGCAGCCAGCGGGTGAAACCGCGCTGCAGTTCCCAGATCACCTGCAAGGCGTCGATCTGCACCGATTCGGCGACCTTGCCGTCCAACGCGTCGATCTGGGTCCACAGCTCGCGCGCGTCCAGCGTTTCGCGGGTGATGGTGTAGGCGCGGGCGATCTCACCGATGCTGCGGCCGCTGTCTTCCTGCATGCGCATCAGGAAGGTGGCGCCCATGCGGTTGATGGTGGAGTTGGTGACCGCGGTGGCGATGATTTCGCGCTTCAGGCGGTGGTGCTGCATCGCCTTGGCGTACTTGGCCTGCAGCGGCTGCGGGAAGTAGCGCTCCAGCTCCTTCGACAGGTACGGGTCTTCCGGCACGTCGGAGGCCAGCAGCTGCGGATACGCGACCAGCTTGGAATACGACAGCAGCACAGACAGTTCAGGACGCGTCAGGCCCATGCCGCGCAGCTTGCGTTCGGCGACTTCGGCATCGGTCGGCAGGAACTCGATCTGCCGATCCAGCAAGCCTTGCGATTCAAGCGTGCTGATGAAGTGCATCTTCGAACCCAACCGACTCGCGCTCATGCGCTCCATCAGGGTCAGGGTCTGGTTCTGCCGGTAATTGTCGTTGAGCACCAGGTCGGCGACCTCGTTGGTCATCGACGCCAGCAGCTTGTTGCGTTCCGGCAGGGTCAGCTTCTTCTTCTGCACTTCGCCATTGAGCAGGATCTTGATGTTCACCTCGTGGTCGGAGGTGTCCACGCCGGCGGAGTTGTCGATGAAGTCGGTATTGAGCAGCACGCCATGCTGGGCCGCTTCGATGCGGCCCAGCTGGGTGAGCCCCAGGTTGCCGCCCTCGCCCACCACCTTGCAACGCAGCTGGCTGCCGTCCACGCGCAATGCGTTGTTGGCGCGATCACCGACGTCCGCATTGGTTTCGCGGCTGGACTTCACATAGGTGCCGATTCCGCCGTTCCACAGCAGGTCGACCGGCGACTTCAGGATCGCGCTCATCAGGTCGGCCGGGCTCATCGAGGCCACGTCGGCATCGATGCCCAGCGCAGCCTTGGCTTCGGCCGACAGCGGGATCGACTTCGCACCACGCGGCCACACGCCGCCACCCTTGCTGATCAGCGCCTTGTTGTAATCCTCCCAGTTCGAGCGCTCCAGCTTGAACATCCGCGCGCGCTCCTTGAAGGACACGGCCGCATCCGGATTCGGATCGATGAAGATGTGGCGATGGTCGAACGCGGCCAGCAGGCGGATGTGCTTGCTCAGCAGCATGCCGTTGCCGAACACGTCGCCCGACATGTCGCCGATGCCGACGCAGGTGAAATCTTCCTTCTGCGAATTGCGGCCCATCGCGCGGAAATGGCGCTTGACCGATTCCCAGGCACCACGCGCGGTGATGCCCATGCCCTTGTGGTCGTAACCGACCGAACCGCCGGAGGCGAACGCATCGTCCAGCCAGAAGCCATGCGCCTGGGCGATGCCGTTGGCGATGTCGGAGAACGTCGCGGTGCCCTTGTCGGCGGCGACCACCAGGTAGGGATCGTCGCCGTCATGGCGCACCACGCCGGCAGGCGGCAAGAGCTTGCCGTCCGCCGCCAGGTTGTCGGTGATGTCCAGCAGGCCGTTGATGAAGCGCTTGTAGCAGGCCACGCCTTCCTTGAACCAGGCGTCGCGATCAACCGAGGCGTCCGGCAACTGCTTCGCGTAGAAGCCGCCCTTGCTGCCCACCGGCACGATCACCGTGTTCTTCACCATCTGCGCCTTGACCAGGCCCAGCACTTCGGTGCGGAAGTCTTCGCGACGATCCGACCAGCGCAGACCACCACGCGCCACCGGGCCGAAGCGCAGGTGGATGCCTTCCACGCGCGGGCCACAGACCCAGATTTCGCGATACGGACGCGGCTTCGGCAGGTCCGGCACCAGCGAAGAATCCAGCTTGTAGCTGACGTAGTCGGCCGGGCCGCCGTCCTTGCGCAAGCCGTCCTTGTAGTCGATGTAGTAGCTGGTGCGCAGGGTGGCATCGATCACGCCGATGAAGCTGCGCAGGATGCGGTCTTCGTCCAGGCTGGAGACGCGATCCATCAGGCCGATCAATGCGTTCCGCGTCGCCTCGACCTGCTGCTCGCGCTTGCCGTTGCGCGCGCCGATCACGGTCTGCAATGCAGCCAATGCGGCTTCATCCGCGCCGGCCAACGCCTTCAGCTGCGCGCCGAAGCGGCTCATGCCGCGCTTGATCTCGGCATCGCTTTCCTTGCCGGTGCAGGGATCGAAGCGCGCCTCGAACAGTTCCACCAGCAGGCGCGACAGCAGCGGATAACGGGCCAGCGTGGCTTCCATGTAGGCCTGCGAGAACGGCACCCCGATCTGCAGCAGGTACTTGCAGTAGCTGCGCAACATCGCAACCTGCTTCCACGACAGGCCGGCCGCTAGGATCAGGCGGTTGAAGCCGTCGTTTTCGGCATCGCCGCGCCACAGGCGGGCGAAGGCCTCCTCGAAGTTTTCGTCGATCGCATCGACGTCCAGTTCGCCCTGCAGCGATTCGACTTCGAAATCCTGGATGAAGGACACGCCGTCGGCGGCATCGACCTTGTACGGATGTTCCGAGAGCACCCGAAGGCCCATGTTCTCCATCATCGGCAGCGCATCGGACAACGGGATGTCGTCCAGCTGGCGATACAGTTTGAAGCGCAGCCCGCCGTCCTTGCGGCGCGAGCGATACAGCGACAGGCGCAGGTCGTCCGGGCCGGTCAGCGCCGCCAGATGGTCGACGTCCGCCGCCGCGATCGCCGGGCTGACCTCCTCGATGTAGCCGGCGGGCAACGCACGGCCGTAGTGATTGGCCAGTTTCAGGCCGGCTTCCTCGCCATGGCGCGAGACCAGCTGCTCGCGCAATTCGTCGCGCCAGTCGCGGACGATCTCCGCCAGCTTGTCTTCCAGCGCGGGCATGTCGACTTCGACCGGCTCGCCGGCCTTGGCCGGGCGCACGATCATGTGCATCTGCGCCAGCGGCGATTCGCCGATCTGCACGGTGGTATCGATGTGCTCACCGTGCAGGGCGCGCTTGAGCATGTTCTCGACGCGATGGCGCAACTGCGTGCTCATGCGGTCGCGCGGCACGTAGACCAGCGCGGAGAAATAGCGGCCGTAGCGGTCGCGGCGCAGGAACAGCTTGCTGCGCACGCGCTCCTGCAGGCCCAGGATGCCCATGGTGGTGCGGGACAGTTCTTCCTCGCTGGACTGGAACAGCTCGTCGCGCGGCAGGGTTTCCAGGATATGGCGCAGCGCCTTGCCGCTGTGGCTGGTCGGGTTGAGGCCCGACTGGCGCATCACGTATTCGTGGCGCTCGCGCACCAGCGGGATTTCCCACGGGCGGCGGTTGTAGGCGCTGGAGGTGTACAGGCCGAGGAAGCGCTGCTCGGCGACCGGCTTGCCGGCCTTGTCGAAGCTGAGCACGCCGATGTAGTCCATGTAACCCGGGCGGTGCACTGTGGCGCGCGCATTGGTCTTGGTCAGGATCAGCGCATCCACCGAACCGCTTTGCGGCATGTAGTGCGCCGCCAGCGAAGCCAGCGCACGCGGCTTGCCCGCATCCTTGCCGCGCAACAGGCCCAGACCGCTGCTTTCGTCGGCCACCAGCATTTCCGCCTTGCCTTGCTTGACCACCTTGTATTCGCGGTAGCCGAGGAAGGTGAAATGGTCGTTGGCGGCCCAGCGCAGGAATTCCTGCGCCTCGCGCTTGCCTTCGTCGGAGACCGGCATGCGCCGTTCGGTCATGCCATCGGCGACCGCAAGCATCTTCGCGTGCATCGGTTCCCAGTCGACCACCATCGCGCGCACGTCTTCCAACACCTTGTCGATGGCGGACTTGATCGCGGCCATCGCGGCCTGCGGCTGGCGGTCGATCTCCAGGTGGATGAAGGATTCCAACGCGCCCTCGCCCACGTTGGTGAGCTTGCCGGCCTTGTCGCGGGTGATCGCCATCACCGGGTGGCCCAGCACGTGCACGCCGATGCCCTGCTCGGCCAGCGCCATGGTCACCGAATCGACCAGGAACGGCATGTCGTCGTTCACCACCTGCACCACGGTGTGCGCGGATTCCCAGCCGTGTTCCTTCAGGGTCGGGTTGAACAGGCGCACATTGGCTTTGCCACGTTTGCGCGCACGCGCGAAATCGAGGATGTCCGCAGCCAGCGCGGCCCAGCCGTCGGCACCGTGCTGCGCGGCCTCGTCGGCGCTCATGCGCTGGTAGAAGGCGTTGGCGAAGGCCTGCGCCTCGGCCTGCTTCGCCTTCGGCAGGCGCTTGGCCAGGGCGGCCAGGATCGGTTTGATGGAAGCGGAATCGCTGTTGTCGGCTTTGCTGTTCATTGCGAGGGTTGCCTTGATGGACGAAAGCCGCGCATGCGCGGCGACGTTGTTCCTGGATCACAGGCCACGCGCTGCGGCCTTCTCGGATGTCACTGCCTGCGCGGATCAGCGCAGGCCGGTTTCATGTCGGGCGATCACAAGCCTCTGGATTTCACTGGTGCCTTCGTAGATTTCGGTGATCTTGGCGTCGCGGAAATAACGCTCGATCGGCATTTCCTTGGAATAGCCCATGCCGCCGTGGATCTGCAGCGCCTGGTGGGTGATCCACATCGCGGCCTCGGAGGCGGTGAGCTTGGCGACCGCGGCTTCGGTGGTGAAGCGCTTGCCCTGCCCCTTCAGCCAGGCCGCGCGCAAGGTCAGCAGCAGCGAGGCGTCGAGCTTGCACTTCATGTCGGCGATCTTGGCCTGGGTCATCTGGAACGCGCCGATCGGCTGCCCGAATGCCTTGCGCTCCTTCACGTAGGCCAGCGTGGCCTCGTAGGCGGCGCGGGCAAGGCCGATGGCCTGGCTGGCGATGCCGATGCGCCCGGCATCCAGCACGCTCATCGCGATCTTGAAGCCGTGGCCTTCATCGCCCAGCACTTCGTCGGGCTGGACCACGTAATCGGTGAATTCGATCTCGCAGGTGGCGCTGGCGCGGATGCCGAGCTTCGGCTCGGTCTTGCCGCGATGGAAGCCCGCGCGGTCGGTATCGATCATGAACGCGGTGATGCCGCGCGCGCCCTTGTCCGGATCGGTCATGGCGAACAGCACGATGTACTTGGCCACCGGGCCGGAGGTGATCCAGCTCTTCTTGCCGTTGACGATGAAGCTGCCGTCCGCCTGCTTGCTGGCCTTGCAGCGCATCGCGGTGGCATCGGAGCCGGATTGCGGCTCGGTCAGCGCGAACGCGCCGATCTCGCGGCCTTCGGCGATGGCGCGCACGTACAACTGTTTCTGCGCCTCGGTGCCGAAGGTCAGGATGCCGTTGCAGAACAGCGAGTTGTTTACCGACACGATCGTGCTGTGGGCAGCGTCGGCGGCGGCGATTTCCACCATCGCCAGCACATAGCTGATCGGGTCCATGCCGGCGCCGCCGTATTCGGCCGGCACTTCGATGCCCATCAGGCCGTTCTCGCCGAGGGTGCGGATGTTGGCCAGCGGGAATTCGCCGGTCTGGTCGTGGTGCTCGGCGCTGGGCGCGATTTTCTCCTGCGCGATGCGCCGGGCCACGTCCTGGATCATCAGCTGCTCTTCGGTGAACCCAAAATCCACGGCCTGCTCCACTCGATTGCAAAGGATTGCAATTGTAGCCCCGAGCTTGCGCAAACCCCACCCCGCGGGCGCCGCCGACTTGACCTGCAGCAAGCAACGGCGGACACTTATCGTTGAATCGCGATGGAAAGATATATATGGATCTGGAAGGCTGGTCGTCACGACTGAAGGTGTTCGCGGACGCGACCCGCGTACGCCTGCTCGCCCTGCTCGAGGGCGAGGAACTGACCGTGGCCGAATTGTCCGCGATCACCCAGCTCGCGCAACCGCGCGTGTCCACGCATCTGGCCAAGTTGAAGGAGGCCGGCATCGTCCGCGACCGTCGCGCCGGGGTGTCCGCCTACTACCGCTTCGATGATGCCGCACTGGATCCGGCGCAACGTGCCCTGTGGCAGTCGATCAGCGCCGGCAGCGATGACCCATTGCTGCGCCAGGATGCCGAACGCGTGCCCGCCGTGCTGGCGATGCGCGCCGCCGACCAGAACTGGGCGGACAGCGTGGCCGGCGACATGGAGCGCCATTACTCGCCGGGCCGCACCTGGGAAGCGCTGGCACGCACCGCCCTGCCGCTGCTGGAGCCGGGCGATGTGCTCGATATCGCCTCCGGCGATGGCGTGCTGGCCGAACTTCTCGCCCCGCATTCCAATCGCTACGTCTGCATCGATTCCAGCCAGCGCGTGGTCGCCGCCGCCGCCGAACGCCTGCGCCGCTTCACCAATGTCGAAGTCCGCGAAGGCGACATGCACGCGCTGCCGTTCAAGGACGGCAGCTTCGACCTGGTGGTGCTGATGCACGCGCTGACCTATGCCGACAAACCCGCGCAGGCCGTGGCCGAAGCCGCGCGCGTGCTGCGCAAGGGCGGTCGCCTGTTGCTGTCCAGCCTGGCCAAGCACGAGCACCGCAATGCGGTGGAAGCCTACGGACACCAGAACCTCGGCTTCACCGAAAAGGAACTGCGCAAGTTCGCCGACAAGGCCGGGCTGAGCATCGCCAGCAGCGAAACCGTGACCCGCGAGAAACGCCCGCCGCATTTCGAGGTGATCTCGCTGATCGGGGTCAAGCCGTGAGCCTGCCGTGGAAACATCCGCAACGTGTCGCAGCGCTGGAAGCCGCGCTGGCACAACGCATCCTGATCATCGACGGTGCGATGGGCACCATGATCCAGCGCCACGAACTGCAGGAAGCCGACTATCGCGGCGAACGCTTTGCCGAAGGCTACGACGCCCTGTTCGCCACCGACGGCCATGCGCATGGCCCCGGCTGCGGTTGCGAGAGCCACGACCAGCGTGGCAACAACGATCTGCTCAGCCTGACCCGCCCCGAGATTATCCGAGACATCCATCGTCAGTATCTGGAAGCGGGCGCGGACTTGCTCGAAACCAATACCTTCAATTCCACCAGCATCTCGCTGGCCGATTACCGCCTGCAGCACCTGGTGCGCGAACTCAATCGCGAAGGTGCGGCGCTGGCGCGTGCCGAATGCGATGCCATCGAGTTGCGCGATCCGTCGAAGCCGCGTTTCGTGATCGGCGTACTCGGCCCGACCTCGCGCACCGCATCGCTCAGCCCCGACGTGAATCGTCCCGGCTTCCGCGCGATCAGCTTCGACGAGTTGGCCGAGGCCTACCGCGAAGCCGCACGTGGCCTGATCGAAGGCGGCGCCGATATCCTGATGGTCGAAACCGTATTCGACACGCTCAACGCCAAGGCCGCGCTGTTCGCCATCGACGATGTGTTCGAGGAGATCGGTGCGCGCCTGCCGGTGATGATCTCCGGCACGATCACCGATGCCTCCGGCCGTACCTTGTCTGGCCAGACCGCCGAAGCCTTCTGGTATTCGCTGCGCCATGCGCAACCAATGGCGATCGGCCTGAACTGCGCGCTGGGTGCGAAAGACCTGCGCCAGCATATCGACGTACTCGCCCAGGTTGCGGATACCAACGTCAGCTGCCACCCGAACGCCGGCCTGCCGAATGCCTTCGGTGGCTACGACGAAACCCCGGAAGACATGGCTGGCGTGCTGCGTGAATTCGCCGATAGCGGCCTGCTTAACCTGGTGGGTGGCTGCTGCGGCACCTCGCCCGAACACATCGCGGCCATTGCGCACGCCGTGGCCGGCATCGCGCCGCGCCCGATTCCGAAGTTGGCCGACGCCGCATGAGTCTCGCCCGCAACACCCGGCTCAGCGGTCTGGAACCGCTGCAGATCACCCCGGAGTCCAACTTCGTCAACGTCGGCGAGCGCACCAATGTCACCGGCAGCGCACAGTTCAAGAAACTGATCCTGGAAGGCCGGCTGGACGAAGCGGTGGTAGTCGCACGCCAGCAGGTCGAGAACGGCGCGCAGGTCATCGACGTCAACATGGACGAGGGCTTGCTCGATTCCGAAAAGGCGATGGTCGAGTACCTCAACCTGATCGCCGCCGAGCCCGACATCGCTCGCATTCCGGTGATGGTGGATTCATCGAAGTGGAGCGTGATCGAGGCTGGTCTGAAGTGCCTGCAGGGCAAGGGCATCGTCAACTCGATCTCGATGAAGGAAGGCGAGGCTGAATTCTTGCGCCAGGCGCGGCTGGTGCGTCGCTATGGCGCCGCCGTGGTGGTCATGGCCTTCGACGAACAGGGTCAAGCCGATACCGTCGAGCGCAAGGTCGAGATCAGTTCACGTGCCTACAAGCTGCTCACCGAAGAGATCGGTTTCCCGCCCGAGGACATCATCTTCGATCCCAACGTATTCGCGATCGCCACCGGCATCGAGGAGCACGATGGCTATGCGGTGGCCTTCATCGAAGCCGCTCGCGAATTGAAGCGGCGCTTCCCGCACAGCCACATTTCCGGTGGTGTGTCGAACGTCAGCTTCAGCTTCCGCGGCAACGAGCCGGTGCGGCAGGCCATCCACGTGGTGTTCCTGTACCACGCGATCCGCGCCGGCATGGACATGGGCATCGTCAACGCCGGCGCCCTGCCCCTGTATGACGATCTTGATCCCGAACTGCGCGAGCGCGTCGAGGATGTGGTGCTCAACCGCCGCAGCGACGGCACCGAACGCCTGCTGGAGATCGCCGACAGGTTCAAGGGCAAGAAAGGCGAGAAGAAGACCGAAGACCTGCGCTGGCGCGACAAGCCGGTGCGCGAGCGCCTGAGCCATGCGCTGGTGCACGGCATCGACGCCTATATCGAAGCCGATACCGAGGAAGCGCGCCTGCAATCCACGCGCCCGCTGGACGTGATCGAAGGCCCGCTGATGGATGGCATGAACGTGGTCGGCGACCTGTTCGGTGCCGGCAAGATGTTCTTGCCACAAGTGGTGAAGTCCGCCCGCGTGATGAAGAAGGCGGTGGCCTGGCTGCTGCCTTTCATCGAAGCGGAAAAGCTACGCACTGGCGATTCCGGCAAGAACAACGGCAAGATCGTGATGGCCACGGTCAAGGGCGATGTGCACGACATCGGCAAAAATATTGTTGGCGTGGTCTTGGCCTGCAACAACTTCGAGGTGATCGACCTCGGCGTGATGGTACCGGCGCAGAAGATCCTCGATACCGCGCGTGAAGTCGGCGCCGATATCGTCGGCCTGTCCGGGCTGATCACGCCTTCGCTGGAAGAAATGAGCCACGTGGCGCGCGAAATGCAGCGCCAGGGCTTCACCATGCCCTTGCTGATCGGCGGTGCGACCACCTCACGCGCGCATACCGCGCTGAAGATCGACCCGCATTACAAGTCGCCGACGATCTGGGTGAAGGATGCCTCGCGCGCGGTGGGCGTAGCGCAGTCGCTGGTCTCGCCGGAGTTGCGCGGTGGTTTCGTGGATGCAGCAGCCAACGACTATGCGGAAATCCGCCAGCGACATCGCAATCGCGGCGATGCCAAGCGGCTGGTCTCGCTGGAAAAGGCGCGTGCGCAACGCTTCAACGGCGACTGGACGAACTACACGCCGCCAGCGCCGAAGCAACCCGGTCAGCATGTATTCGACGACTACCCACTGGCCGAACTGATCCCGCTGATCGACTGGACGCCGTTCTTCAACACATGGGAACTGGCCGGCCGCTATCCGGCAATCCTCAACGACGCCATCGTCGGCGCACAGGCGCGCGAACTGTTCGCGGACGCAAAGGCGATGCTCAAGCGCATCGTGGACGAGAAGTGGTTACGGGCGAAGGCGGTCATCGGCCTGTTCCCGGCGCAGGCCGTCGGTGACGACGTGATCGTCGATGTGGACGGCACTCCCACCACGCTGCACTTCCTGCGCCAGCAAGTGGACAAGCCGGTCGAGCGCCCAGATTTCTGCCTGGCCGATTTCATCGCGCCCAACGATGCCGGCAAGCAGGACTGGATCGGCGCGTTCGCGGTGACCGCAGGACTTGGTATCGACGAACACGTCGCTCGTTTCGAGGCCGACCACGACGATTACAACGCGATCCTGCTGAAGGCGCTGGCCGACCGTCTGGCCGAAACCCTGGCCGAACGCATGCACCAGCGCGTGCGCACCGAATTCTGGGGCTATGCGGAGGACGAGTCGCTGGATGTCGACGCCATCATCGACGAGCAGTACCGAGGCATTCGTCCCGCTCCCGGTTACCCGGCCTGCCCCGAGCACAGCGAAAAGGCGACGCTGTTCCGCATGCTGGACGCCGGGAACAATGCAGGCATGGCGCTGACCGAAAGCTTCGCGATGACCCCGGCATCGTCCGTGTCAGGCTGGTATTTCAGCCATCCACAGAGCCAGTATTTCGTGCTCGGGCGGGTATCGAAGGAACAGGTCGAGGACTACGCGCGACGCAAGGGTGTCAGCCTTGCGCAGGCCGAGCGCTGGCTGGCGGCCAATCTGGATTACGATCCGGAATGAGCCGCGGCCGCGGCGCCGCATCGAACGCATGACGCACTCCAACCACCTGCCTGTGCCGATGTTGCGGCTGGCGAGTTTCTACTTCGCCTACTACGCCGTGCTGGGCGCGTTTACCCCGTACTGGAGCTTGTACCTGCAGTCGCAGGGGATGGGCATCGCCGCGATCAGCGTGCTGATGAGCTTGTGGTACGCAACGCGAATCGTGGCCCCGAGCACGTGGACGATGCTCGCTTCGCGCTCGTCCCGCCCGATCCGTTGGCTGCACCTGGGCTGCGCGTTGACCGTGATCTGCTTCGCTGGCTTCTTGATGCCATGGAAGTTCGCCGGCTTGTTCGCGGTGATGTGCGCGTTCTGCTTCTTCTACAACGCGGTGATGCCGCAGTTCGAGTCAATCACGCAGTCGCACCTGCACGGGCGTACCGACCTGTACGGCCTGATCCGGGTCTGGGGCTCGATCGGTTTCATCCTGGTCGTCG
The DNA here is from genome assembly GCF_011302915.1 of Thermomonas sp. HDW16. Lineage (NCBI taxonomy): Bacteria > Pseudomonadati > Pseudomonadota > Gammaproteobacteria > Lysobacterales > Lysobacteraceae > Thermomonas > Thermomonas sp. HDW16. The sequence goes on from NZ_CP049872.1 coordinate 1,740,286, forward strand.
CGGGCTTCGGCGTGCTGATCGATGCGTTCGGCGCGGCCTGGTTGCCTTGGATGATGCTGTCGTTGTTCGTGGTACTGCTGGTCTCCGCCTTCAATAACCAGTATGCGGAGCCGCCGCCAACGATTGAACATGGCGACGAGGCGGGTTTCCGCGCGCGCTTGCGCAGGCCGGAGGTGAGCGCCTTCTTCGCCGCCGCATTCCTGATCCAGGTGTCGTTCGGCCCTTACTACACGTTCTTCTCGATCTACCTGGGCGAGCACGGTTATTCGCCCTCCGTGCAGGGCGTGTTGTGGAGCATCGGCGTGTTGGTCGAGATCGGCCTGCTGTTCCTGTCGCAACGGATCTTCCGTCGCTGGGGCGCGCGTCGCCTGCTGGTGTTCTCCCTTGGAATCACCGTGCTGCGCTGGTGGGTGACCGCGGCATGGCCGGATTCGTTGCCGGTGATGGTGGCGGCGCAAGCCACCCATGCCTTCAGTTTCGCGGCGTTCTTCGCGGCGGCGATGCTGTTGTTGGCCGAATATTTCCCGGGTCGCCACAACGGTCATGGCCAAGGCGTGTTCTACGGTTTGTCGTCGGGCGTGGGCGGTGTGATCGGGGCGCTACTGGCCGGCCAGTTGTGGCGCTTCAGCGGGCAGACCGCGTTCGCGGTGTCGGGGTTCATCGCGCTCGCGGCCTGTAGCGTGGCTTGGTACTGGTTGCTGCGCAAACCCCGCGTAGCACTGGCAGCGGCCTGAACGGCTACCAGGCCAGATCGTCCGGCACCTGATACTGCGGATCGGAATACGGATCGTCCTGTGTCGGCGCATCCGGGTCGACCTTGAGCGCAACAGCGGGGGCGAAGATCGCCTCGGCCTGCGCCAGCACATCAATTTTGACCAATAGATAGCGGCCGTCCTGCTGTACCACGCCGAGTTCACCGGCGTTGAGCGCTTTCAGCTGTTCGGCAGTGACGTGGATACGCTTGATCTTGCCGCCGTACTCGAAGTGGCGGACGTGGTCGGCTTCGGCAGCATTCAACGACTTGTCGACCAGAAAATCCTTCAATTTCGCCTTGGCCTCGCGACGCAGGCGGGCTTCTTCCTGCTTCAGCCGTTCGGCCTCGATGCGCTCGTCTTTTTCCTTCTGCGCGCGGATCGCATAGGCCTTGGCCAGGTCGATGTCCTCGCGAGAGCGCTGCTTGTGCGGCGCAGGCCTGTTGCCGGACTTGCGCGCGTCCTGCGCAGGCTTGCCGCCGGATTTTTTCGCGCCATGCACATGCGCGGGTTTGCCGCCCTGTCCGCCTGGCCTCGAAGGCTGCGGTTTGCGCGGTTCCGGCTTGGGGGCACTGAAGCCGAGCCCCAGCAACTGGTCTTTCAGGGAATTGATCATGGAATGGCGTGGATCAGTAATGCGGGGGTGGCGGTTCGCTGGCGGCATCGCCGGTGATCGGGCTGGCGGCCATCGCGCTGCGCAATTGTCGCAATTCTTCCACCGCACGATGCAACAGCAAGGCGTTGCGGGCTTCGCCGTCGCGGGCGGCTGCCAGCGCGTCGCTGAGTTCCTGCAGCGCCTGTTCCTGGAAGGCGATGCGCATTTCCAGGTCGATCATGCGTTGTTCGAGGTCGCTCATCGCTCAGTTCTTCCGCAACGACCGACCACGGCCGATGCCGTAATACGCCAGTCCCGCCGCTTCGACATCGGCGGGTTCATAAAGGTTGCGACCATCGAACACCACGCCATCGGCCAGCGCGGCTTTCAGGCGCGTGAAGTCCGGGCTGCGGAACTGTTTCCATTCTGTGACCACAACCAGTGCATCGGCACCACGCAGCGCGTCGCTGTCGGAATCACACAGGGTGAAATTGCTGCGCTCGCCGAAGATGCGACGGGTTTCATCCATCGCCTCCGGATCGTAAGCCTGCACCTTGGCACCGGCCTCCCATAGCTGCTGCAACAGGCGGCGGCTGGAAGCTTCGCGCATGTCATCGGTATTCGGCTTGAACGCCAAGCCCCACAGCGCGATGGTCTTGCCACGCAGACCGGCGGCACTGCCGTAATGGCGTTCCATCAGTTCGAACAAGTGGCCTTTCTGCGCATCGTTCACTGCTTCCACCGCGTCCAGCAGGCGCGGCTGCACGCCGTACTGTTGCGCGGTCTTGGCCAAGGCCTGCACGTCCTTGGGGAAACAGGAACCGCCGTAGCCAGCACCCGGATAGATGAAATGCCAGCCGATGCGCGGGTCCGAACCGATGCCCTTGCGCACCATTTCCACGTCTGCACCGACCTGTTCGGCGATGTTGGCGATCTCGTTCATGAAGCTGATCTTGGTCGCCAGCATCGCGTTGGCGGCGTACTTGGTCAGTTCCGCGGAACGCACGTCCATGCTGACGATGCGGTCGTGGTTGCGGTTGAACGGCGCGTACAGCCGCTTCAGCTTCTCGACCGCGGCCGGGTTGTCGGCGCCGATCACGATGCGATCCGGGCGCATGCAGTCCTCGACCGCCGCACCTTCCTTCAGGAATTCGGGGTTCGATACCACGTCGAACGCGATGTTCGCGCCACGCCTATCCAGCACTTCGGCGATTGCCGCGCGTACTTTGTCGGCGGTACCGACCGGCACGGTGGATTTGTCGACGATCACTGCGGGTTCCTGCACGAACTGGCCGATGGTGCGGGCGACCGCAAGGACGTATTTCAGGTCGGCGCTGCCATCCTCGTCCGGTGGGGTGCCGACCGCGATGAAGATGATGTCGCCATGGGCAATGCCCGCAGCGGCATCGGTGGTGAAACACAGGCGGCCGGCGGCGTGGTTGGCCTTGACCATCGGGGTCAGGCCCGGCTCGTAGATCGGGATGATCCCGTTGTTCAAGCCTTCGACCTTGGCCGCGTCGATGTCGACGCAGACTACGTCATGGCCGACTTCCGCCAGGCAGGTGCCGGTGACCAGGCCGACGTAACCGGTGCCGAAGATGCAGACGCGCATGCGATGGATTCCAGAAGGGAGTGCGGGACAAAAGCAAAGGGCGCACCCGCAAGGATGCGCCCCGCCAGTGTCGCTCGGATTACTTCTTCGCGCCCGGCTTGATGATGTCCAGCAGTTCGACTTCGAACACCAGCACCTGGTTCGGGCCGATCATCGGCGGCGCCTGCTCGCCATAGGCCAGCTTGGCCGGGATCCAGAACTTGTACTTGGAGCCCACCGGCATCAGCTGGATGCCTTCCTGCCAGCCCGGGATCACGCCTTCCAGCGGCATCACCGCCGGTTCGCCGCGGTCATAGGAGCTGTCGAAGGTCTTGCCGTCCAGCAAGGTGCCCTTGTAGTGCACCTTCACCCCGTCCTTGGCACCCGGCTTGGCGCCGGTGCCGGCGGTCACGACCTGGTACTGCAGGCCGGAGGCGGTGGTGGTGATGCCCGGCTTCTTGCCGTTCTCAGCCAGGAACTTGTTGCCGTTGTCCAGGTTGTTCTTGGCGTCCGCCATCATCTTGGCGATCTGCTTGGCCTGCATCTTCTGGCCGAAGCCATCGAAGATGGTCTTGGCCTGCTCTTCGGTCAGCAGCACTTTCTCGCCCGCGATCTGCGTGCGCATGGCCTTGACCACGGTATCGAGGTTCACCTCATCCTTGATCTCGGTGAGCTGCTTGCCCATCGCCATGCCGATCGTGTAGCTGATCTGCTCCTTCTCGGTAGGCAGGCCCGGATAAGTCGCCTTGCCGTCGGCGGCGACGTCCTTGCCGGCTTCGGCAGGCTTGGCGGCATCGGCGGGTTTCTGCGCGTTCTTGTCGCAGGCGCCAAGCACAAGCATGGTGGCGATGGCAAGGACGGTGGCACGGACGGCAGGCTTCATTGGTTCGGGACTCCGGGATGCGTGGGAATGCGGGGGAATTTGCGCCTGCTTACAGGACGCCAAGCAGTTCGACATCGAAAGTGAGGGTAGAGTTCGGAGGGATGTCACCGCCCATGCCCTTTTCACCGTAGGCAAGGTTGGCGGGGATCCAGAAGCGGTACTTGCCGCCCGTCGGCATCAGGCCCACGCCTTCGGTCCAGCCGGCGATGACCTGGTTCAGGCCGAACTCGGCCGGCTGGCCGCGCTCGTAGGAACTGTCGAACACGGTGCCGTCCAGCAGTTTGCCTTCGTAGTTCACCCGCACCTTTTCGCCGGGTTTGGCACGCGGGCCATTGCCCTGGCGCAGCACCATGTACTGCAGGCCGCTGGGGGTGGTGAACACGCCCTTGACCGTCTTGTTCTTGGCCAGGAACGCCTCACCCGCCTTCAGGTTGGCTTCCGATTGCGCCGAGGCCGCCGCTTGTTTGGCGGCTTGCAGGCGCGCCGAGAACGCGGTGCGGATCGCATTGGCATCGGCTTGACTGAGCAACGGGTTGCCGGCCGGATCGGAGGCGGCCTTGAAGCCGGCCAGGAACATCGGCATGTCGAATTCGCCCTTGATCTCGGCCAGCGAACGACCGATGTCGGAACCGACCAGCAGGCCGACCTTGCTGCGATCCACGGCGGTGGCAGGCTTGCTGCCGCTCTTGCGCGCATTGATGCTGGCTATCAGCGCCTGCCCGACCTGTTTGCTGGCCGCTTCGTCTAGCAACGGTTTCCCTTTGGCCATGGCGTTGTCAATGGCGTGCTGGAACGCGGCCATGTCCATGTCCGGCACCGCGGGGGCGACCGAATGTGCCACATCCATGCCGATCATGTAGCCGACCTTGTCGCGGTCGCTGGCGGGGGCGGTTTGCGCATTGACGACGCCGGCGGCGAAAAGACCGATCAACAACACGCAGACGGCGCGCAGGGATGCGCTCGGGGAAAGGGACATCAGGGGCTCCTGGGTTTTTGCCACCGTAGCCTAGGCGGCTGCGGCTGAACGCACTATTGTCGGCTGCCGCCGCGGCAACGGCAATCCTTGGCTCAGCGCGCGGTTTTCGCCGGGGGAGCCGGTACGGCCAAGGCGGTTTCGATGGCGGCAACCAAGTCTTTGTCATCGGGTTTCGTGCGGGTACCGAAACTGGTGACGGTGCGTCCGTCGCGGGCGATCAGGTATTTGTGGAAATTCCACTTCGGCGCTTCACCCGTAGCGACCAGCAAATCCTTGTACAACGGCGTGGCCTCATCACCCTTGACGTGAACCTTCTCGAACATCGGGAATTTCACCCCATAGGTCAGCGTGCAGAATTCCTGGATCTGCTTTTCATCGGTGAATTCCTGCTCGCGGAAATCGCCCGAGGGGAAACCCAACACGGCGAAACCCTTGCCTTTGTATTTGGCCTGCAGCGCTTCCAATCCCTCGAATTGCGGAGTGAAACCACATTTGCTGGCGGTATTGACCACCAGCAGCACCTTGCCTGCGTAAGCCTGCTGCAGGTTGATCGGCGTCTTCCCTGCCAGCGGCCGGAAACTGCGATCCAGCAGCCCGCCCTTCGCGCCAACTACCGCCAGCGGGAACAGCAAGGCCAAGGCAAACAGCAGGCGGCGCGGGTGATTCATGGATTTCTTCAGCCGATGGGAGCTTGTGCCGGCGAGTATGCCTTTAGTTGGGGTAGCCAGTGCTTGACGGGGCGAAAACTAGTGTTATAGTTCCCTACAACACCGAACACCCAGAGCAGGACGTTCACCATGAACCGCAAGCTCCACAACACCGTCATGGCCATGATCGCAAGCAGCAGCTTGTTCGTACTTGGCCTGCTGATCGCCTCACCGGCAATCTCGCCTGCCCCAGCCACCGTCGTGGCTGCGGCTTCCTTCGATGCCGATCATGCCGTCGCCGCCGAAGTCGTCGATGGCGAGGTCGAAGCCATCAAGGACGCTCCACGCCGGCACGTCCGCCGCGCTCGCCAGCAATCCGTGGCGATGCCGTTCTTTTCCTTCGCACCCCGGGGCTGAGCCATGACCGCAGTCGAATGGAGCGATGGCGCTCCCATCTACCGCCAGCTGAAGGAACGCGTCGTGGCCATGCTGCTCGACGGCGTCCTCAAGCCCGGCGATGCGCTGCCTTCGGTCCGCCAGGTGGCGGCCGAATACCAGCTCAACCCAATCACCGTCTCGCGCGCCTACCAGGAGCTCGCGGACGACCAACTCGTCGAAAAACGCAGGGGACTTGGCATGTACGTGACCGAAGGCGCACCCGCTCGCTTGAAGACCAGCGAGCGCGACCGCTTCCTGACCGAGGAATGGCCGCTGGTGCTGGAACGCATCCAGCGACTGGGTCTGGATCCACAGGAACTGTTCGATCCGAAGGGCAAGTGGGGTGCCAAATGAGCGCGTCCATGACCAGCAACAACGTGGTCAGCGCCCGCGGCCTGCGCAAGGGCTACAAGAACAAGCTGGCGCTGAACGGCACCGATTTCGATATCCCGGTCGGCCGCATCATGGGCCTGATCGGCCCCAACGGCGCCGGGAAAACCACTGCGCTGAAGGCGATCCTTGGCCTGATCCCGTTCGACGGCGACCTCAAGGTGCTGGGCAAGGATCCACGCACCCAGCGCGATGAACTGATGAACGACGTCTGCTTCATCGCCGACGTGGCCGTGCTGCCGCGCTGGATGAAGGTGAAGGAAGCCATCGAGTTCGTCGCCGGCGTGCATCCGCGCTTCGACGAAGCCAAGTGCAAGCGGTTCCTCGAAGGTACCCAGCTCAAGCCGGACCTGCGCGTGCGCGAGATGTCCAAGGGCATGATCGTGCAGCTGCACCTGGCGCTGGTGATGGCGATCGACGCCAAGCTGCTGGTGCTGGACGAACCCACCCTCGGCCTGGACATCCTCTACCGCAAGCAGTTCTACCAGCGCCTGCTGGAGGACTACTTCGACGAGGAAAAAACCATCCTGGTCACCACCCACCAGGTCGAGGAGATCGAACACATCCTGACCGACGTGATGTTCATCCGCGACGGCAAGATCGTGCTCAATGCGCCGATGGATGCAGTGGGCGAGCGCTACACCGAGGTGCTGGTCAACGCGGACAAGCTGGATGCCGCGCGCGGCCTGAAGCCCATCGATGAACGTGCCCTGCCGTTCGGCAAGACCGTGATGCTGTTCGACGGCGTCGATGCCGGCCAGTTGGCCCAGTTGGGTGAAACCCGCAACCCGGGCCTGGCCGATCTGTTCGTCGCCACCATGAAGGGAACCTACGCATGAACACCTCTGCTCAAGTGATGACGATGGACGAGGAACGCCCACGTGCGGCGCGCCCCGCCCCGCATGCCACGCACAAGTTCAAGCTGCTGCTCAAGCGCGAATTCTGGGAGCACAAGGGCGGCTTCTTCTGGGCGCCGATCTGGGCGGGCGCGATCTCGCTGCTACTGACCCTGATGGCGCTGATCGTCGGCGAAGTCGCCGCGCGCCGCGCGGTGGCCTCCGGGAAGATGAGCTTCGACGGCGACGTCAATATCAACGGCCTCGACCTCAGCGCGCTGACGTCGAAGATGGACGCCACCGACCTGCAGAAACTCGCCGGCGGCATCGACATCAGCACCGTGATGTCCTCGGTGTGGCCGCTGATCGTGCTTGCCTTCGTGGTGTTCTTCTACTGCCTGGGCAGCCTGTACGACGAGCGCAAGGATCGCAGCGTGTTGTTCTGGAAGTCGCTGCCGGTCTCCGACCGCGACACCGTGCTGTCCAAGGCCGCGAGCGCGCTGCTGGTGGCGCCGGCGATCGCGATCGGCGTGGCGATCCTGTGCATGTTCGGCTTCCTGTTGCTGGTCAGTGCCTTCGTGCTGCTGCACAACGGCAACCCGATCGAGCTGGTCTGGGGCCCGGGCAACCCGCTGCAGCTGGCCGGCTCGATGATCGCCGCGATCCCGGTGTACGCGCTGTGGGCGCTGCCCACAGTCGGCTGGTTGCTGTTGTGTTCCGCCTGGTCGAAGAGCAAGCCGTTCCTGTGGGCGATCATGCTGCCCGTGTTCGCCGGCATCTTCATCAGCTGGTTCGACATCATGAACGTGTTCAACCTGGAAAGCGGCTGGTTCTGGCAGAACATTGTCGCCCGCGGCCTGCTCAGCGCGGTGCCGGGCACCTGGTTCGACGTGGTCGACATCAACAACGCGCACATCACCAGTTCCGAAGCCGCGCGCCAGATCGAGTCGGTCCACCAGCTGTTGTCGCTGAAGACCACCTACTCCGTGCTGCTGACCCCGCAGCTGTGGATCGGCGCACTGGCCGGCGCAGCGATGATCTACGGCGCGATCCGCCTGCGCCGCTGGCGGGACGAGGGCTGAGGCCCTCGTTCCAACCCACACTCGAAGGGATGAATCCATGAATCGCATCCGCATTCTCAGCATCGCCCTGCTCGCCTGCACACCGCTGTTCACCGCGCAGGCCACGGACAAGCCAACCGGCATCGGCAGCGAAATCCGCCAGGAAATGGCCGAAGCACGCAAGGAGGTCCGCATCGACCTGGCCAAGGCCAAGCGCGAACTGGAGACCGAAAACCTGCGTGTGGACAACAGCCTGCAGTTCGGCAGCAACAATTCCAAGCGCACCACGAAGGATCTGCCGCAGGCGGAAATCACCCCGCAGGGCGATTTCCTGATCGCGGGCAAGCAGCAGGCCATCGATGCTGGCCAGCGCCGGCAACTGCTGGTCTATCGCGGCCGGGTGATCGAGGTCGCCAAGACCGGCATCGACATCGGCCAGCGCAGTGCGGAAGCCGCGCTGGATGCGATCGGCAATGGCTCCTTGATGGGCCTGATGTTCGGCGCGATGACCGGTAGCCTGGAGCGTCGCGTCGAACGCATCGTCAAGCAGGAAATCGAACCCGCGGTGCGTAGCATCTGCCGGCAACTGCCGGCGCTGAGGGCCTCGCAACAAAGCCTGGCGTCGAGCCTGCCGCAGTTCCGCCCGTATGCCACCCTCGAAGCGGACGACGTCGCCGATTGCGAGAAAGACGTCCGCAACGAATTCGCCTTGCGCTGATCCCGGAGAAACCGCAATGAAGCAGATCCACAGCCTCGCCCTTGCCCTGTTCGTCAGCGCCCCGTTGCTGGCCTGCAGCGAGCCGCCGGCACCGCCTGCGCCACCCGCCGCCCCCGCTCCGCCGGTGGCGATGCAGGACTCGCCGAAGGGCTTCATTGGTCGCCAGGTGGAGAAGGCCATCAGCCAGGCGCGCGAGGAATTGCGCACGCAGAACATCAGCATCAGCGATGGCATCAACATCAACGTCAACGGCCACGAGATCAAGCGCAACGAAGGTTTGCCGAAGGCCGAGATCACCCCGCAGGGCGACCTGTTGATCGAAGGCAAGACCGTGGCGATCACCGCCGAGCAGCGCCAGCAGCTGCTGACCTATCGCGGGCAGATCACGGGGATTGCCGAAGCCGGCATGGCGATCGGCGTGCAGGGCGCAGACATCGCCGGTGAAGCGCTGAGCGGCGCGGTCGGCGCGATCTTCGGCGGCAAGGATAGTGAAAAGGAATTCGAGCAGCGCATGCAGGCGCAGGGCAACAAGATCGAGGCCGAAGCGGTGAAGCTGTGCGCCTACCTGCCCGCCATGCTGTCGCAGCAACAGGCGCTGGCGGCCGCGCTGCCGGCGTTCAAGCCCTATGCGAACATGACCCAGGCCGACATCGAGGACTGCGGCAAGAAGGGCAAGAACAACGGCGTTGCCGTGACCAGCAGCTGACTCGGAGCATGGCGATGAAACTGCCCGCAACCCTCGTCCTGGCCACTGCCTTGGCGGCGACCGCTTCCGCGCAGGCAGCGGACGACCCCACGCTCAACCTGGCGTTCCAGGATCACGTCGCCTTCGTCGCCACGTTCGCCATGCCGGCCCTGTTCGAAAAATGCGAACTGGCCGGCACAGGCTACCTGCAGAAAGCCGCGCCGCTGTACTTTCGTTACGTGAACACGCACCAGGACCAGATCGAGCGCGGGCGCATGCTCACGCTCGCCGAACTCGGCCCGGACGACACCCTGCGCGGCTACCGCGAACGCACCATCGCCAAACGTCTGGGCGTGCTGGACACCGGCACCGCAGAGCAGAAAGCGAAGACCTGCAATGGCGCGCTGGCCTTCCTGGGCGGCATGAACGTCCCCGGGGAGTGGCCGCCGCGCGATTGACGCCGGCCGCTTCCCTCAACCGCTTCCCCCGCCAGCGCCGCCCTTGATCCCGCCTTTCGTCAATTCGGCCGGATCCAGCAAGCGGCGCAGCGTTTTTTCCGGCAGGCCGCTGTCTTCCAGCGCGATCTCGAAGACGGGGCGATTCTCCGCATACGCGCGCTTGGCGATCTTCGCGGCCTTCTCGTAGCCGATCACCGGATTCAGCGCGGTGACCAGGATCGGGTTGCGGTCCAGCGCTTCGGCCACGCGCGCCTTACGCACTTGCACGCCGGCAATCGCCTTGTCGGCCAGAGCGATCATCGCGTTCGACAACAGGTCGATGGCCTCGTCGATATCGCAGGCGATCAACGGCAGCATCACGTTGAGCTGGAAATTGCCGCTCTGCCCGGCAATCGAGATCGCCTGATGCAGGCCCATCACCTGCGCACAGACCATGCACAGCGCTTCGGGAATCACCGGATTGACCTTGCCCGGCATGATCGAGCTGCCCGGCTGCAGCGCAGGCAATTCGATTTCGCCCAGCCCAGCCAGCGGGCCGGAATTCATCCAGCGCAGGTCATTGCCGATCTTCATCAGTGCCACGGCCAGCGCGTTCAACTGGCCCGACAGTTCGACCAGATCGTCCTGTGCGGCCAGCCCCTCGAACTTGTCCGCTGCCGATTCGAACTTCGCGCCGCTGGCAGTCGATAGCGCCTTGGCCATGCGTGCGCCGAACTTCGGATGCGCATTGATCCCGGTGCCAATGGCGGTACCGCCAATGGGCAAGCGTCGCACGCGCTTGAGGCTGTCTTCGATTCGCGCCTGCGCGGACGCCAATTGCGCCGACCACGCACCGAATTCCTGGGCGAAGGTGAGCGGCATCGCGTCCATCAGATGCGTGCGGCCGGTCTTGACGGTCTTGCCGATGGCTTTGGCACGCTTGTCGATGGTCTTGCGCAGATGGGTCAGCGCCGGCAGCAGCTCGCCTTTCGCACCAAGCACCGCCATTACCCGCAGAGAAGTCGGGATCACGTCGTTGCTGCTCTGGCCGAGGTTGACGTGGTCGTTGGGGTGGATCGACAGCTTCGAGGCACGCGCGGCCACGTGCGCGATCACCTCGTTGGCATTCATGTTGCTGGAGGTGCCGGAACCGGTCTGGTAGCGGTCGATCGGAAACTGATCGGCATGCGCACCGCCGGCAATCGCGGTAGCAGCTTCCATGACGGCATCGGCGCGTGCGCGATCCAACAGCCCCAAGTGGCCGTTCACCACCGCGGCAGCGGCCTTGACCAGCGCCAGCGCACGCACGAAGGCCCCCGGCATCGGCCGCCCGGAGAGATGGAAATTGTCCAGCGCCCGCTGGGTCTGCGCGCCCCACAGCGCGTCGGCCGGCACCTTCAGTTCGCCCATGCTGTCGTGTTCGACCCGGAACCCGCCACGCTTCGCCATCGTCCGCTCCTTGCGCTTTGTCGGGAGCTTATACCCGCCACGGTTTAGAATTGGTGTCCCCACCGCCTGCCCTGGTCGCCATGTCCGACGCCCTCACCGCCCTGTCCCCGCTCGATGGCCGCTATGCCGGCAAGGTCGATGCCCTGCGCCCGATCTTCTCCGAGTACGGCCTGATCAAGGCGCGCGTCAAGGTGGAGGTGGAATGGTTGCTCGCACTCGCCAACGATCCCGGCATCGTCGAACTGAAGTCGTTCTCCGAGGCCGCCGCCGCGCGCCTGCGTGCGCTGGCCGACGGCTTCTCGGTCGAGGACGCCGCGCGGGTGAAGGCCATCGAGGCCACCACCAACCACGACGTCAAGGCGGTCGAATACCTGATCAAGGAACGCCTGAAGGACGATGCCGAACTCGGCCCGGCGCTGGAATTCGTGCATTTCGCCTGCACCAGCGAGGACATCAACAACCTCAGCTACGCGCTGATGCTCAACGAAGCGCGGCTTTCGGTGCTGCTGCCGAAGCTGGACGCGCTGATCCAGAAGCTGCGCGCGATGGCGCACGACTATGCAGCGTTGCCGATGCTCTCGCGCACCCACGGCCAGACCGCCTCGCCGACCACGGTGGGCAAGGAACTGGCGAACGTGGTCGCCCGACTGCAGCGCCAAGGCGAAGTGCTGGCCGGCCTGCCGATGCCGGGCAAGATCAATGGCGCGGTGGGCAACTACAACGCGCATGTCGCTTCCTACCCGGACATCGACTGGCCGGTGTTCTCCAAGCACTTCGTCGAATCGCTGGGCCTGGATTGGCAACCGTACACGACGCAGATCGAGCCGCATGACGGCGTCGCCGAACTGTGCGACGTGTCCAAGCGCATCGACACCATCGCGATCGATCTGTGCCGCGACATCTGGGGCTACATCTCGCAGGGCTATTTCAAGCAGGCGGTGAAGGCCGGTGAAGTGGGCAGCAGCACCATGCCGCACAAGGTCAACCCGATCGATTTCGAGAACGCGGAAGGCAACTTCGGCATCGCCAGCGCGTTGTTCGAGCATTTCTCGATCAAGCTGCCGGTCAGCCGCTGGCAGCGCGACCTCACCGACTCCACCGTGCTGCGCGCACTCGGCACCGCCTTCGGCCACATGCTGATCGGCTTCGATGCCCTGCAGCGCGGCTTGAACAAGTTGAGCGTGAATCCGGAACGCCTGGCTGCCGACCTCGATGCCAGCTGGGAAGTGCTGGCCGAAGCCGTGCAGACCGTCATGCGCCGCCATGGTCTGCCGAATCCGTACGAACAGCTGAAGGCGCTGACGCGAGGCCAGGGCATCACCGAAGCCTCGATGCGCGAATTCATCGCAACGCTCGATCTTCCTGCCGCCGACAAGCAGCGCTTGCTCGCGATGACGCCGGGGAGCTACACCGGACTGGCCGAGCAGCTGGCGCGGGAGATCTGAGCATGCGGCTTCGCGCCTCGATCCCGCTGCTCGCAGCCTGCGGCATGCTGGTGGCCTGCGCCGCGCCGAAGTCCATCGACACCGCAACTGTCGCGACACTTGCAACCATCGCGCCAACCGCCTGCGCCGAAGACGCCAGCTGGAGCGATCCGACTTCACCGCGGAAGGTGTTCGGCACTACCTGGTTCGTCGGCACCTGTTCGATCAGCGCGATCCTGATCACCTCGCCCGAGGGCCACATCCTGATCGATGCGGCGACGGAACAAGCTGCGCCTTCCATCGAGGCCAATATTCGCGCCGCCGGTTTCCGCGTCGAAGACATCAAGACCATCCTGGTCACCCACGAGCACAACGATCATGTCGGTGGCGTTGCCCAGCTGCAACGCGACAGCGGCGCAAGAGTCCTTGCACGCACGGCGGCAGCCGACGCATTGAAGACGGGCCGCAGCGACCGCCGCGATCCGCAATTCGAAACCATCGAATCGTTCCCGCCGGTCGCCAACGTAGGCGTACTGGTCGATGGCGACGAGGTGACGCTGGGTACGTTGCGGATGCATCACCTGCCGAATACCGGCCACACCGCCGGCGGTTCCGGCTGGGCGTGGCGCAGTTGCGAGGGCACGACCTGTCGCGACATCGTGTTTCCCGACAGCAACAGCGCGATTTCCGACAAGACATTCCGTTACAGCGACCATCCCGAACACGTCGCGGCCTTCCGCCGCAGCATGGCGCTGATCGCGGCGCAGCCTTGCGACATCCTGATCACCACGCATGTGCAATCGAGCGACCTGTTGCAGCGCCTGGACGGCAAGCGACCGTTGGTCGATGCCGGTGCCTGCAAGGCGTACGCCGCGCAAGGCCTTGCGAACCTCGAGACACGATTGGCCAAGGAAGCCGCCGGAGAACTTCCATGATCGAGATCGATGCCGGCAACGGCCCGCACCCGCTGGGCATGTCGCCGAAAAAATTCCTTGCCGAGTATTGGCAGAAGAAGCCGCTGCTGATCCGCAATGCCTTCCCCGGCTTCGTCTCGCCGGTGCAGCCGGAAGACCTGGCCGGGTTGGCCTGCGAGGACGGCGTGCTGGCGCGGTTGATCGAACACGACCGCGCCAACGACGGCTGGCGCGTGCGCCACGGGCCGTTCGCCGAGAACGACTTCCCCGGTATGCCCGACCACGACTGGACATTGCTGGTGCAGGACATGGACAAATGGGATGCGGACATCCGCGCCCTGCTGGCCAGTTTCAGCTTCCTGCCACGCTGGCGGATCGACGACATCATGATCAGCTTCGCCGCGACCGGCGGTTCGGTGGGCGCGCACGTGGATCAGTACGACGTGTTCCTGCTGCAGGCGCAGGGCAAGCGGCGCTGGCAGATCGACGCTGGCAAGCATCCGCCGCTCGGCTTCCGCGACGATGTCGAGCTCAAGCTACTGCGCGAATTCACTCCCAGCCACGATTGGGTGCTGGAACCTGGCGACATGCTCTACCTGCCGCCCGGCGTGCCGCACAACGGCGTGGCGGTCGATGCCTGCCTGACGTTCTCGCTGGGCATGCGTGCACCGAGTGCGGCGGAACTGCTGGGCGATTTCGTCGACACCCTGGCCGCCGATGCGCCGGAGGAATTGCGCTTCGGCGACGCCGACCTCACCCCGGCGAAGGACACGAACGAAATCGACGCCGCCGCGATGGCGCGCGTGGTGGAAGCGCTGAACCTGCTGCGCATGAACGATGCGGACAAGCTCGGCGATTGGTTCGGCAGCTTCATCACCACCTATCGCAGTGCGGTGGAACCGGCCGCCGGCGAAGCGCAACGGCCACGCATCGAGATCGAATGGGACCTGGCGCATGGCGCGGCCCTGCAACGCCACCCGTGGTCGCGCATGGCCTGGCGCAAGGCTGCCAAGGGTGCACGTTTGTATGTCGGCGGCCGCATGCTCGCGCTGCCCGTGCGCGACGCGCAACGGCTGGCCGCTGCCGAAGCGGTGGACGGCGCGTTGTACGACGGCCTGAGCCAAGCCGGACGCGATGCCGTGTTCGAACTGCTCGATGCCGGCCACTATCGCTTGTCGCTGCCCGACGAGGACGAGTGAGCCGCGACGATCCCGCGTTGCAACCGTTTCGCGTGCAGCTGGTGGATTTCACCACTGCGCTGGCGGAACTGCGCGCGGTACGCGACGAGGTCTTCGTCGGTGAACAGGGCGTGCCGGTCGAACTCGAACATGACGCGCTCGACCCGCTGTGTACGCACGCCCTCGCCCGTCTGCTCGACGGCACGCCCATCGGTACCGCACGGCTCACCCCGGAGCGCCATATCGGCCGCATGGCGGTACGCGCGCCGTGGCGCGGCCGTGGAGTTGGCGACGCCCTGCTGCAGGCGCTGGTCGAAGAAGCCCGCAAGCGCGGCTGGCCGGAGGTGCGGCTGAATTCGCAGGCATCGGCGATCGGCTTCTACGACCGCCACGGCTTCCGGCCCGAGGGCGAACGCTTCATGGAAGCCGGCATCGAGCACCAGACGATGTCGCGCACCTTGTCCGGGCCGCAACGCATCGACACGCGTGAAGCCGCCATCAAGTCGGCCATCCGCGCCATCGACGGTGCCCGCCGCAAGGTCTGGATCCGCAGCTTCGACCTGGAATCCTGGCTGTATGCCGATGCCGGCGTGTTGCAAGCCTTGCGCCACTTCGCCACCGGCGGACGCGGCAATGAGGTCTGTGTGCTCCTGCACGAGGCCGCCGCCCCGCAACGCGCGCATGCGCCGCTGCTGGCGCTGGCACAACGCCTGTCCAGCATTTTCCAATTCCGCGAACTGGTCGATCCGGTGGATCGCAACGACCCGGCCGCGTTCATCGCCGCCGACGGTGGCGGCTATTACCTGCGCAACCTCGGCCAGCGCATCGAAGGCGAGGCGGAACGCCATGCGCCGGCGCGTGTGCGGCAACTGCGCTCGGGCTTCGACGATGCCTGGGAGCGATCGCGTCCGGTCAGCGAGTACCGTGCACTGGGAATCTGAACCCGCTTTTCCATAAACGTCCGGCGAATGGACGTGATGCAGCGCGCAACCGCCTGCGGCTATAATTCCGACTCTTTCGCCCGCCCATTCAGCGGGCACTGGCTGGAAAGTAATTTCCATCCGGATCAACCACTTATCTCCAGGTCGCCCACGACGCCATGGTAGACAGTCTCCTGAAGCAGTTCGCCCAGTCCTCGCAACTCGGCGCGAACGGCGCCTATATCGAAGACCTGTACGAGCAATACCTGGTCGCGCCCGACAGCGTCGGCCCGAAGTGGAAGCAGTATTTCGATGGTCTGAAGGGCCGCGAAGCCGGCGACGTGCCGCATTCGGTGGTGATCGACCAGATCGCCGAAGCCGGCAAGCAGGCCGCGCGCGGCGTGGTCGCCAGCGGCGGTCCCGGCGATGAACGCGAACGCTCGGTCGGCAAGCTGATCACCGCCTATCGCTCGCGCGGCCACCTGGCCGCCAACCTCGACCCACTGGGCATGACCGTGAAGCCGGATGCACCGGACCTGGCGCTGGGTTTTCACCGCCTGTCCGAAAGCGATGCCGGCAGCGAGTTCAGCACCGGCGGCGTGGCCGGCCGCGATCGCATGAAGCTGGGCGAATTGCTCACCCTGCTCAAGGCGACCTATGCCGGCAGCGTCGGTGCCGAGTTCATGCACATCACCGACGCCGAGCAGCGCCGCTGGATGTACGAGCACCTGGAAGCCGCCGCCGGCAACTATCGGCGCACCGCCCAAGACAAGAAGCGCATTCTCGAACGGTTGACCGCCGCCGAAGGACTGGAGCGTTACCTGCACACCAAGTATGTCGGCCAGAAGCGCTTCTCGCTGGAAGGCGGCGACAGCCTGATCCCGCTGCTGGACGTGATGATCCAGCGCGCCGGCGGCGACGGCGTCAAGGACATGGTGATCGGCATGGCCCACCGCGGCCGCCTCAATGTGCTGGTCAACACCCTGGGCAAGCCGCCGCGCAAGCTGTTCGACGAATTCGAAGGCAAGTTCGAGCACGCCCGCGAAGGCGATCACGCGCACACCGGCGATGTGAAGTACCACATGGGCTTCTCCGCCGACATCGCCACGCCCGGCGGCCCGGTGCACCTGGCGTTGGCATTCAATCCGTCGCACCTTGAGATCGTCGATCCGGTGGTCGCAGGCAGCGTGCGTTCGCGCCAGCAGCGCCGTGGCGACGAGCAGCGCAAGCAGGTCATCCCGATCCTGCTGCACGGCGACGCCGCGTTCGCCGGCCAGGGCGTTGTGATGGAACTGTTCCAGATGTCGCAGGCACGCGGCTTCCGCGTCGGCGGCACCGTCCACATCGTGATCAACAACCAGGTCGGCTTCACCACCAGCGCCGCCGAAGACGCGCGCTCGACCCTGTACTGCACCGACGTGGCGAAGATGATCGGTGCGCCGATCCTGCACGTGAATGGCGACGACCCGGAAGCGGTGGCCTTCGTGGCCGAGATGGCCTACGACTTCCGCCAGCGCTTCGGCAAGGACGTGGTCATCGACCTGGTCTGCTACCGCCGCCACGGCCATAACGAAGCCGACGAGCCGGCGGCGACCCAGCCGGTGATGTACAAGAAAATCCGTTCGATGAAGACCACGCGCGAGCTGTACGCCGCGCAGCTCGCAGCGGAAACCACCATCGCCGAAGCCGATGCACAGGCGTTGGTCGACGGCTACCGCAACAAGCTGGATGCCGGCGAAGTCACCACCGAGGTGGTGAAGGTGAAGGCGGACGAATTCACCGTGGACTGGTCGAAGTACCTGGCCGGCAAGTTGTCCGACCCGGTCGACACCAAGGTGCCGCGCAAGACACTGGATGCGCTGGCCAAGCAGATCAACACCATCCCGGACACGGTCACCCTGCACCCGCGCGTGGCCAAGATCTACGACGACCGCCGCAAGATGGCCGCCGGCGAGCAACCGGGCGACTGGGGCTTCGCCGAGAACCTGGCCTACGCCACGCTGGTGAAGGAAGGCTATCGGATGCGCCTGGTCGGCCAGGATTCCGGCCGCGGCACGTTCTTCCATCGCCACGCGATCCTGCACGACCAGGCCACCGACAGCTATTACCTGCCGCTGCGCGAACTGGTGAAGAACCCGGAAGACGTCACCATCATCGACTCGCTGCTCAGCGAGGAAGCGGTGATGGCCTTCGAATACGGCTATTCCACCGCCGATCCGATGACCCTGGATATCTGGGAAGCGCAGTTCGGCGATTTCGCCAACGGCGCGCAGGTCGTCATCGACCAGTTCCTGGCCGCCGGCGAAGCCAAGTGGGATCGCCTGTGCGGGCTCTCGCTGTTCCTGCCACACGGTTACGAAGGCCAAGGCCCGGAACACAGCTCCGCGCGCCTGGAGCGCTTCCTGCAGCTGTGCGCGCTGGACAACATGATCGTCTGCGCGCCGACCACGCCCGCGCAGGATTTCCACATGATCCGCCGGCAGATGCGCATGAGCACGCGCAAGCCGCTGGTGGTGATGACGCCGAAGTCGCTGCTGCGCCACAAGCTGGCGGTGTCCACCCTGGACGAACTGGCAAATGGCGAATTCCAGCGGCTTATCCCGGACAGCACCGCCACCGTGGCTGCGAAGAAGGTGCGCCGCGTGGTGCTGTGCTCCGGCAAGGTCTATTACGACCTGCTCGACGAAGCGCAGAAGCAAGGCGTCACCGATGTCGCCATCGTCCGCGTCGAACAGCTGTATCCGTTCCCGCGTCCGGAACTGGTCGCCGAACTCAAGCGTTTCGCCGCCGCCACTGAAGTCGTCTGGTGCCAGGAAGAGCCGCAGAACCAGGGCGCGTGGTACCAGATCCAGCACCACCTGCGCGCCTGCCTGCAGCCGAAGCAGTCGCTCAGCTATGCCGGCCGCGCCCGTTCGCCCTCGCCCGCCGCCGGCCACCTGGCCGAGCACGTGCAGGAGCAGAACGCGCTGGTCGCCGATGCGCTGGTCAATCCCATTGCCGGCGACATCGTCGTCGACTGATCCCCTTCACTGCTCCATTTTTTGCATTCCCGACAGGACGCCCTCATGGCCATCGAAGTCAAAGTCCCGGTTCTCCCGGAATCCGTTTCCGACGCCACCATCGCCAGCTGGCACAAGAAGGCCGGCGACGCGGTCAAGCGCGACGAGAACCTGCTTGACCTGGAAACCGACAAGGTGGTGCTGGAAGTGCCCTCGCCGGTCGATGGCGTGCTGAAGGAGATCAAGTTCGCCGAAGGCGCGACGGTCACCAGCCAGCAGGTCATTGCGGTGATCGAGGAAGGCGCGGTTGCCGCTGCTCCGGCCGCTGCAGCAGCGCCGGCGCCTGCCGCTGCCGCACCGGTGGCCCCGGCACCGGCCAAGGCCGCCGCCCCGGCACCGGCCGCTGTCGCCGGCGAACTGCCGCCGGGTGCGCGTTTCGCGGCCGCCACCAGCGGCGTGGATCCCGCCGACGTGGCCGGCACCGGTCGTCGCGGCATGGTCACCAAGGAAGACATCGTCAACTACGCCAGCGGCAAGACCGCCGGCGTCGGCGGCGGCGCGCGTCCGGAAGAACGCGTGCCGATGACCCGCATGCGCACCCGCATCGCCGAACGCCTGATGCAGTCGAAGAATTCCATCGCCATGCTGACCTCGTTCAACGAAGTCAACCTGGGCAAGGTGATGGCCATGCGCAAGGAGCTGGGCGAAGCCTTCGAGAAGGCCAACGGCATCAAGCTCGGCTTCATGAGTTTCTTCGCCAAGGCTGCCGCGAATGCGCTGCAGCGCCACCCGATCGTCAACGCCTCGGTCGACGGCAACGACGTGATCTACCACGGCTATGCCGACATCTCGATTGCGGTGTCCACCGACAAGGGCCTGGTCACGCCGGTGCTGCGCAATGTCGAGCGCATGGGCTTCGCCGACATCGAGGGCCAGATCGCCGAGTACGCGAAGAAGGCACGTGACGGAAAGCTCGGCCTGGACGACCTGCAGGGCGGCACCTTCACCATCACCAACGGCGGCACCTTCGGTTCGCTGATGTCCACGCCGATCGTCAATCCGCCGCAGAGCGCGATCCTGGGCATGCACGCGATCAAGGAACGCGCCATCGTCGAGAACGGCCAGGTGATCGCCGCGCCGATGATGTACATCGCGCTCTCCTACGACCACCGCATCATCGACGGCAAGGACGCGGTGCTGTTCCTGGTCGACATCAAGAACCAGCTCGAAAACCCGAGCCGCATGCTGCTGGGCATGTGATCCGTTTCGCTCCCTCTCCCGCGTGCGGGAGAGGGCTGGGGTGAGGGCACGTTCGCCGCGCCGCATCCCGCCACCCTCATCCGGCGCGTTGCGCCACCTTCTCCCGCCAGCGGGAAAAGGGACAAGCAGGAAACGCACATGAGCGAAGTACAGAATTTCGATGTCGTCGTCATCGGTGCCGGCCCGGCCGGTTACCACGCCGCCATCCGCGCCGCGCAGCTGGGCCTGAAGACCGCCTGCATCGACGCCGGGCTGGGCAAGGACGGCAAGCCGGCACTCGGCGGCACCTGCCTGCGCGTGGGCTGCGTGCCGTCCAAGGCGCTGCTGGATTCCAGCCGCCAGTTCTGGAACATGGGCCACATCTTCGACCAGCACGGCATCAGCTTCAGCAAGCCGGCGATCGACGTGAAGACGATGGTCGCGCGCAAGGACGGCATCGTGAAGCAATTCACCGGCGGCGTCGCCATGCTGTTCAAGGCCAACAAGATCGCCACGTTCTACGGCTATGGCCAGCTGCAGCCGGGCAACATCGTCAAGGTCAAGCAGCACGACGGTAGCGAAGTCGAACTGCACGGCACCAATGTGATCATCGCCGCGGGTTCGGACTCGATCGAACTGCCGTTCGCCAAGTTCGGCGAACACATCATCGACAACGTCGGTGCGCTGGACCTGGAAGCCATCCCGAAGCGCCTGGGCGTGATCGGTGCCGGCGTGATCGGCCTGGAGCTGGGCAGCGTGTGGAAGCGCCTGGGCTCCGACGTCACCATCCTCGAAGGCATGCCCGATTTCCTGGCCGCCGCCGACAAGGAAGTGGCCAAGGTCGCCGCCCGCGAGTTCAAGAAGCAGGGCCTGGACATCAAGCTGGGCTGCAAGGTCAGCAACACCGAGGTGAAGAAGGACGGCGTGCACGTCTTCTACACCGATGAAAAGGGTGCCGAGCAGGAACTCGTGGTCGACAAGCTGCTGGTCTCCGTGGGCCGCCGCGCCGCGACCAAGGGGCTATTGGCAGATGGCACCGGCGTGAAGCTCAACGAACGCGGCCAGGTCGAGGTGGATGAGCATTGCCACACCGGCGTGGATGGCGTGTGGGCGGTCGGCGACTGCGTGCGCGGGCCGATGCTCGCCCACAAGGGCTTCGAGGAAGGCATCGCGGTGGCCGAACTGATCGCTGGCCTGCCCGGCCACGTCAATCTCGATACCGTGCCGTGGGTGATCTACACCGAGCCGGAAATCGCCTGGGTCGGCAAGACCGAGGAACAGCTGAAGGCCGAGGGCATCGCCTACAAGTCCGGCAGCTTCCCGTTCGCGGCGGTTGCGCGCGCGGTGGCGATGGCCGAGCCGATCGGCTTCGTCAAGGTGCTGGCCGATGCCGAGACCGATCGCATCCTGGGCATGCACCTGGTCGGCCCGAACGTCTCTGAACTGGTGCACGAAGGCGTGCTGGCGATGGAGTTCAGCGGCAGCGCCGATGACCTCGCGCGTATCTGCCACGCGCATCCCAGCCTGTCCGAAGCCGTGCACGATGCGGCGATGGCGGTCGGCAAGCGGTCGATCCACAAGGCGAACTGAGGTTCGCCTTGATCGATGCGAACGGCGCCTGCGGGCGCCGTTGTCGTCTTTGCGATCTGTGCAATTCCTGCGATGCCGCCATAATCCACGCATGAGCCAAGTCATTCGACACAACCCGCCATGGACGGTGATTGCACCGATCGCGGGCATGCTGGTGCTGTTGCTGGCCGTGCTGGTACCAGGCATTCCCGCGATGCAGGCATTGCTGGTCGCCGGCCTGTTCGGCAGCGTGATCGCCGCCGTCCACCATGCCGAAGTGATCGCGCACAAGGTGGGAGAACCGTACGGCACGCTGGTGTTGGCACTCGCGGTCACTGCCATCGAGGTGGCGCTGATCGTCTCGATGATGCTGAGCGGCGGTGCGGCGACGGCCGGACTACCGCGCGACACCGTGTTCGCCGCCGTGATGTTGATCCTCAACGGCATCGTGGGCCTGAGCCTGCTTGCAGGCAGCCGTCGGCACCGCATCCAGCGCTACCAGATCGACGGCGTGACCGCCGCGCTGGTGACCCTCAGCGCCATCGTCATCCTGACCCTGGTGCTGCCCAACTACACCACCACCAGTAGTGGCCCGACCTACACATCGACCCAGCTGACCTTCATCGCGGTGGTGACCCTGATCCTGTTCGGCGCGTTCACCCTGTTCCAGACGGTGCGCCATCGCGACTATTTCCTGCCGGTCGATGACGGCGATGCCGCTACCGACGACCACGTGGCCCCACCTACCGGCAAGGAGACGCTGGCCAGCGTCGCCCTGTTGCTGATCGCGCTGGTGGCGGTGGTGTTGAGCGCGAAGCTGCTGGCGCCCGCCATGGAAGCGGCGCTGGAGCGCTTCGGCGCGCCGCGGGCGGTGGTCGGCATCATCATCGCCGCCATCGTCTTGCTGCCGGAGGGCGTTGCGGCGGTACGCGCCGCGATCGGCAATCGCGTGCAGACCAGCCTCAACCTGGCCATGGGTTCGGCCATCGCGAGCATCGGCCTGACGATTCCCACCGTGACCGTGGTGGCACTGGTGATGGGATGGCCGCTCGCCCTGGGGCTGGATGACAAGTCCACGGTCCTGCTGTTGCTGACCTTGTTCGTGTCGTCGATTTCGCTGCGGACAGGACGCACCAACCTGCAAATCGGCATCGTCCACGTCGTGCTGCTGGGCGCCTACCTTTTCCTGAGCTTCGTCCCATGAAGACAATTTGCGTCTATTGCGGCTCCAATGCCGGCATCGATCCCGCCTACGCGGCACAGGCGAGAGCACTCGGCGCGCGCTTCGCCGCGGACGGCATCGCACTGGTTTATGGCGGCGGCAATGTCGGGCTGATGGGCATCGTCGCCGATGCCGTGCTCGCGGGCGGCGGCGAGGTGATCGGCGTGATCCCGCAGCAGCTGGTCGATTGGGAAGTCGCGCACAAGGGCGTGACCCGGCTCGAAGTGGTGGATTCCATGCACACGCGCAAGGCGCAGATGTTCGAACTGGCCGACGGCTTCGTCGCCCTGCCCGGCGGTTTCGGCACACTGGACGAGATGTTCGAGATGCTGACCTGGCGCCAGCTCGGCCTGGGCAAGAAGCCTTGCGCATTTCTGGACGTGGGCGATTTCTGGCAGCCGCTGATGGCGATGCTGGACACCATGGTCGCGCAACGTTTCCTGCACCCGGAACAACGCGACGACATGTGGCACGGCCACGACATCGACACCCTGCTCGGCTGGATGCGCGCGTATCAACCGGCGCAAGCGGACAAGTGGATGGACGAAAAACGCCGCAGCCAGTTGAACCTGACGCCGGGGGACATGTGAGCGTTCCCGATCAATTTCGCGCTTTCCGCATCCACAACGATGCCGATGGCTATCGCAGCGGGATCGAAACGATTTCGCTGGACGACTTGAACCCAGGCGAGGTGGTCATCAAGACCGCGTATTCCTCGGTGAACTACAAGGATGCGCTTGCCGGCACCGGCCAAGGCAAGATCCTGCGCCAGTTTCCACTGGTGGGCGGCATCGATGTCGCCGGCCACGTCGTGGCTTCGACCGATCCCGCGTTCAAGGAAGGCGATGCGGTGCTGGTCACCGGCAGCGGCCTGTCGGAAACCCGCGATGGCGGCTACGGCGAGTACGCGCGGCTGGAATCGAAGTGGGTAGTCGCCCTGCCCGCCGGGCTGTCATTGCGTGAATCGATGATCCTGGGCACGGCCGGCTTCACCGCAGCACTCGCGCTGTTGCGCATGAGCGAGAACCGGCAGACGCCCGACCTGGGCCCGCTTGTTGTGACCGGCGCAACCGGCGGCGTGGGTTCATTGGCGGTCGCGATCTTCCACAAGGCCGGTTTCGCAGTGCATGCGGTCAGCGGCAAGCCCGAGCACGCGGATTACCTCAAGTCGCTGGGTGCCAGCGAAGTGCTGGGCCGCGATGCGCTTTCCACCGCCGCACCGATGGCGACCGCGCGCTTCGGCGGCGGCCTGGACAACGTCGGCGGGTCGATCCTGGCCAGCCTGCTGGCGCAGACCGCGCCTTACGGCAACGTGGCCACGGCAGGGCTTGCGGCATCGGCCGAACTGAACGCCACGGTGATGCCCTTCATCATCCGTGGCGTGTCCTTGCTGGGCGTGGCGTCGGCCGGCACCGCGCGCGACATCCGCGACGAGGTGTGGCGGCGGCTGGCCAGCAATTGGAAGCCGTCCAACCTGGACGCGATCTGCACGCGCGAAGCCACGCTGGAAGGGCTGCCGGAGATCTTCACCATGATGTTGGCCGGCGGTTCGCTGGGGCGCAGCGTGGTACGCCTCTAACCCTGCTTCGCAAAACTCGCCCGACCCGCTTGCGGGCATGCTGTCGGTCGCTACAATCGGCTGGCATACACGGGGAAACCAAATGGCACGCATCCTGATCGTCGACGATTCGCCTTCCCAGCTGATGGGCATCCGCCGCATCGTCGAAAAACTCGGCCACGACGCACTGACCGCCGAGGACGGCGCTGCCGGCGTGGATGCCGCCAAGCGCGAAATCCCCGACCTGATCCTGATGGACGTGGTGATGCCGAACCTAAATGGTTTCCAGGCCACCCGTTCGATCACCCGCGAAGCCACCACCAAGCACATCCCGGTGATCCTGGTGACCACCAAGGACCAGGACACGGATCGTATGTGGGGACTGCGCCAGGGCGCGAAGGCCTATATCACCAAGCCGTTCAGCGAGTCCGAATTGTCGGAGCTGATTGCGCAGTACCTGAGTGGCGGCACCAGCGCCGCCTGACCCTGACTCCCTGGCCGCAGCCTAGCCGCGCCGCCAGTCGTCGCCGAAGGCGTCGCGCATACGCGCGTAGGCCTCATGTTGGGCTTCGGTCTGTGCCTTCGGCGCCAGGATTTCCAGTTCGACGATCTGGTCGCCTGACGGCGCGCCGCCGGCGTTCGGCAGTCCACGTCCGCGCAGGCGCAACTTGCGGCCGACTTCGGAATCCGCCGGGATCTTCAGGTCGACCGGGCCACCCAGGGTCGGCACGCTGATCGTCGCGCCCAGCGCCGCTTCCCACGGTGCGACCGGCAACACATGGATCACGTTGCGGCCATCGACCTCGAACTGCGGGTTCGCCGCGTATTCGATCTCAAGCAGCAGGTCGCCACCGCCATTGCCCTGCTTCGCCAGGCGGATCGACTGTCCGGGCTTGATGCCCTTCGGCACGCGGATATCCAGCGTCTTGCCGTTGATCGCGACCCGCACGCTGCCGCCGTTGTAGACCGCGTCCAGCGGCACCGCGAAGCGCGCCCGCGTATCGCCGGGCGGTTGCGGCCGGCGCGGGCCCGCACCGCCACGCCCGCGGCCACGACCAAACATTTCCTCGAAGAAATCCGAGAACCCGCCGCCCGCACCGCCGCCGGCGAAGATTTCGTCGAAATCGAAATCCGGCTGCCCGCCCGGGCCTCCATGGAACCCGCCCGGCGGTGGCCGCACTTCGTCGCCGGGGCGGTAACCACCGGCGCGCAGCTGGTCATAGGCCTGGCGCTTGGCCGGATCGCGCAACGCCTCGTAGGCTTCGTTGACCGCCTTGAATTTCTCCTCGGCGCCCGCTTCCTTGCTCACGTCCGGGTGGTATTTGCGCGCCAGTCGGCGATAGGCGGTCTTGATCTCGCCATCGCCTGCTGTCGGCTCAACGCCCAGGATGCCGTAGTAGTCCTTGAATTCCATGCTTGCTCCGCGTCGCCAGTTTCGGCGCTGACAGATTATCCGATGACCGTGCGCACAAGGTTTAGACTGCGCGAATCCCCACAGAAATAAGGCAATCGCGATGTCGATTCAACCCGGCGAACGCATCCCGGAAGCGATCCTGCAGTACATCCACGACGGCGTGGAGAAGATCGACACCACCACCTTGTTCGAAGGCAACAAACTTGTGCTGTTCGCGGTGCCTGGCGCGTTCACCCCGACCTGCTCGGAGCGGCACCTGCCGGGCTTCGTCGAACACTACGACGAATTCCAGAACAAGGGCATCGGCGTGGCCTGCATGGCGGTCAACGATCCGTTCGTGATGCAGGCCTGGGGCGAAAGCCAGCACGTGCCGCAGGGCCTGCGCATGCTGTCCGACGGCAATGGCGAGTTCACCCGCCTGCTTGGCCTGGAGATGGATGCCAGCGCCTTCGGCATGGGGTCGCGCAGCAAGCGCTTCGCGCTGTATGCGGAAGACGGCATCGTCAAGCAGGTCTTCGTCGAGGCGCCGGGCGAGTTCCGCGTATCGTCGGCGGAACACGTGCTGTCGCAGTTGCAGTAAGCAGGCGACGCAAAAGAAAACGGGCGGCCACATGGGCCGCCCGTTTCGTTTCAGAGGGCCGAAGGATCAGGCCTGATCGGAGGCCTGCGGCTGTTCGGATGCCGCGACAACGACGGCGCCGTCCTCGTCTTCGTCCAGCGAGGCATCCAACCGCTCGATCGCCTGCAAGGTTTCGTCCGCCGCCAGCCGCATCAGGGTCACGCCCTGGGTATTGCGGCCGACCTGGGCGATATCCGACGCCGGCGTGCGCACCAGGGTGCCGCCATCGGAAATCAGCAACACGTCGTGGTGGTCGCTGAGCTGGATCGCACCGACCAACTGACCATTGCGCTCGGTGGTCTTGAGCGCGATCACGCCTTGGGTGCCGCGTCCCTTGACCGGGAATTCCGTCACGCCGGTGCGTTTGCCGAAGCCGCGCTCGCTGGCGGTGAGGATGTCGCCCTCGCCCTCGATCACGATCAGGCTGCGCACCTGCTCACCGGTCGCCAGCTTCATGCCACGCACGCCGGTGGCGGTTCGGCCCATCGAACGCACGCTGCCTTCGTCGAAGCGCACCGCCTTGCCATTGCTGGCGAACAGCATGATGTCGCACTCGCCATCGGTCAGCGCCGCGCCGATCAGCGCATCGCCCTCGTCCAGGTTGATCGCGATCTTGCCGCGCGCCAGGCGGTAGGCGAATTCGGTCAGAGCGGTCTTCTTCACCGTGCCGTTGCCGGTGGCGAAGAACACGTACTTGCCGTCTTCGTACTCGCGTACCGGCAGCACCGCCTGCACCTTCTCGCCTTCGGTCAGCGGGATCCAGTTGATGATCGGGCGACCACGCGCGTTCGGGCCGGCGTCCGGCAGCTGATACACCGGCAGCCAGAACACGCGGCCGGCGCTGGTGAACGTCAACAAGGTGTCGTGGGTATTCACCAGCCACAACTGGTCGATGAAGTCCTCGTCCTTGGTCGATGCCGCATTGCGGCCCTTGCCGCCACGACGCTGCGCGCGATAGGCGGTGGCCGGCTGGCGCTTGGCATAACCGGAGTGCGAGAGCGTCACCACCACGTCTTCCGGCGCGATCAGGTCGAGGATGTCGAGGTCTTCTTCCGATGCACGGATTTCGCTGCGGCGTGCATCGCCGAATTCTTCCTTGACGCTGCGCAACTCGTCGCGGATCACGTCGAGCAGCACCGAAGGTTCTTCGAGGATGCGGATCAGGCCGCGGATTTCCTCCAGCAGTGCCTTGTATTCCTCGGTCAGCTTGTCCTGCTCCAACCCGGTCAGGCGATGCAGGCGCATTTCCAGAATCTGCTGCGCTTGCGTCTCGGTGAGCTGGTAGAAGCCGTCAATCAGGCCTACGCCCTGCGGCAGGTCTTCCGGACGCGAGGCATCCGCGCCCGAGGCCGCCAGCAAGGCGCCGACCAAGCCGGCTTCCCAGGTTCGCGCCAGCATGCGTTCGCGCGCTTCGTTGGGATTCGCCGAGGTCTTGATCAGTTCGATCATCTCGTCGATGTTCGCCAGCGCGACGGTCAGGCCTTCCAGGATATGCGCGCGATTGCGTGCCTTGCGCAGCTCGAAGATCGTGCGGCGCGTCACCACTTCACGGCGGTGGCGGACGAAGGCTTCCAGGATCTCCTTCAGGTTCAGCAGCTTCGGGCGGCCATCGACCAGCGCCACCATGTTGATGCCGAACACCGATTCCATCTGGGTCTGCGAATAGAGGTTGTTGAGCACGACCTCGGCGGATTCGCCGCGCTTGACCTCGATGTAGATGCGCATGCCGTCCTTGTCGGACTCGTCGCGCAGCTCGCTGATGCCTTCCAGCTTCTTCTCTTTCACCAGCTCGGCGATCTTCTCGATCAGCCGCGCCTTGTTGACCTGGTACGGGATCTCGGTGACGGCGATCGCCTCGCGGCCGTTATCGGCGACCTCGATCTCGGCACGCGCACGCATGCGCACGCGGCCGCGGCCGGTGCGGTAGGCCAGGTGGATGCCGCCCACGCCGTTGATGATGCCTGCAGTGGGGAAATCCGGGCCGGGGATGTGCTCCATCAGGCCGTCGATGTCGATTTGCGGATCGTCGATCAGGGCCAGCAGCGCGTTCACCACCTCATTGAGGTTGTGCGGCGGGATGTTGGTAGCCATGCCCACCGCGATGCCTGCGGAACCGTTCACCAGCAGGTTCGGGAACCGGGTCGGCATGACCGTCGGTTCCAGTTCCTTTTCGTCGTAATTGGGCTGGAAATCGACGGTGTCCTTGTCGATGTCTGCCATCAGCTGGTCGGTGAGGCGCGACATGCGCGCTTCGGTGTAACGCATCGCCGCGGCGGAGTCGCCATCGACCGAACCGAAGTTGCCCTGCCCGTCCACCAGCAAGTAGCGCAGCGAGAACGGCTGCGCCATGCGCACCAGGGTGTCGTACACCGACTGGTCGCCATGCGGGTGGTATTTACCGATCACGTCACCGACGATACGCGCGGACTTGTAGTACGGCTTGTTGCTGTGCGCGCCGAGTTCGTTCATCGCGTACAGCACGCGGCGGTGCACCGGCTTCAGGCCATCGCGGACATCCGGGAGTGCGCGCCCCACGATCACGCTCATCGCGTAATCGAGGTAGCTGCGGCGCATCTCGTCTTCCAGGTTGACGGGGATGATTTCCTTGGCGAGATCGGCCATCAGGTGTCCATTTCGATGCGGTATTCGGTGCCCGCGAACGTCCTGCGGAAGACATTCCGCGACGGGCTTTTCGAGGGGGTTTCAGCAACGTGAAATTGTAGCATTTCCGGCATGTTTCCGCACCGTCGATTTCGACGGAGAAACAAGGAGTTACGCGTTGTTTTCAGGCTCGCGAAGCCGGCCATGGCGGGCATTCGCTTCGCGGCTCGAAATGCCGCTGCGCGAACACCCGCCATGGCCAGCTTCGCTATCGGCGTATTACGCGGGGAACGCGGCGCGCATCCGCGCCGCATCGGGGCGTTCGACCACGCCCTTTTCGGTCACGATGGCATCGATCAAGTCGTGCGGGGTGACGTCGAACACCGGGTTCCAGGCGCGCACGCCATCGGCGACGGTGCGTTCGCCACGGAAGGCGAGCAGTTCGGCGGAATCGCGTTCCTCGATTTCGATCAGGTCGCCGCTGGCCGTCGCCATGTCCACCGTGGACGACGGCGCCACCACCATGAACTTCAACCCATGGTGCTTCACGGCGATGGCGAGTTGGTACGTGCCGATCTTGTTGGCGGTGTCGCCATTGGCGCAGATGCGGTCGGCGCCAACCACCACCCACTGCAATTGCCCCGACTTCATCAGGTGCGAGGCAGCGGCATCGGCAATCAGGGTGGCGTCGATGCCATCCTGTTGCAGTTCCCACACGGTCAAGCGCGCACCCTGGTTCCACGGCCGGGTTTCGCCAGCGAACACGCGCTGAATGCGTCCCACTGCCACGCCCGCGCGGATCACACCTAGCGCGGTGCCAAAGCCGGCCGTGGCCAGCGAGCCGGTATTGCAGTGGGTCAGCACGCCGCTACCGGGTGCGATCAGGCCAGCGCCCAGCGCGCCCATGTGGCGGTTGGCGGCGAGGTCTTCGGTCTCGATGGCGCGCGCTTCGCGTGCGATGACATCGCGCCAGTCGGGGCCGGCCTCGCCCAGTACGCGGCGCATCCGCGCCAACGCCCAGGCCAGGTTCACCGCAGTGGGCCGTGCCGCGTTCAGGCGCTGCATCGCCGGCTCCAGCTTGTGCACGGCTTCCGCGCCATCGGGTGCGTCGATGGAATGCGACGCCAGCACCACGCCCCAGGCGGCGGCGATACCGATCGCCGGCGCACCGCGCACGGTCAGCGCATGGATCGCGGCGGCGACATCGTCGCTGCTGCGGCAGGCCACGTACTCGACGACGAAGGGCAACTTGCGTTGATCCAGCAATTCCAGAGCCTCACCCGTCCAGCGGATCGGGCGGACGTGGTCGTAACGGTCGAAGTCGATGGGCGTGTTCATCCGTGCATTATCCGCCATCGCCGCGTTTCCATCGAAAGAAAACCGGCGCCACATGGGCGCCGGCGATGATTCCTTGCGGGAGCGATTGCTTAGTACGTGCGAAATTCCGCGCGGCAGCCATCCGAGACCCAGATGCCATTGCGGCCATAACCCCAGGTGCGCCCCTGGATGCAGGCGGATTTCGACAACTGACGCACCAGCTGCACTCCTGAGCGGGTATTGGCCGCACATTCACGGGTACGGCCGTCATTGGATTCGCAGCGGAATATTTGCCCGCCGTAGCCATAACCGGAATTCCCCCAGTTACCACCGTAGTTGCCGCGGTTGACGGTGAATTCGGCGCGACAGCCCTGCGACACCCACACGCTGCCGGAATCCGAGCCCCAGGTGCGGCCTTCGATGCAGGCCGAGCGCGACAGTTGGCGCGTCAATTGCGCCCGCCCACGGCCATTGATCGCGCAACGATTGGTACGACCATCATTGGATTCGCACCGCACGGTCGAACCGTAGCCATTGCCGTGACCGTTGCCTTGGTTGCCGTAATAGCCGTCGTTGTAGCCACCGCCATAACCGGTGACGCGGAAGTCGGCGCGGCAGCCATCCGACACCCAGATGCCGCCACGGCGGGAGCCCCAGGTACGGCCTTCGATGCAAGCGCTGCGCGATAACTGGCGCTCGATCATCGCCCGTCCGCCATTGGTTGGACATTCACGGGTGCGTCCGTCGTTCGATTCGCAGCGGACGATGTCGCCGCCATAACCGTAATTATTGTTCCCGTAGTACTGGGCGGCAGCCGGCGCAGCTGCGGATGCGGCAAGCGCGGCGACGGCGGTGACGATGAAAGCTCGCATGATGTTGGCTCCTCTCCCTCGGCCCGGGCGGGCCGTACTCAAGGCCTACTGTAGGCGGCGCGCATTAACGAAGGGAAAAGAATCCTGATCGGCGTCGATGTTAGATGGCGCGTATTCAGCCAGTGGAAATCGCCGGTTCAGGCCCGTCCGAAATCGAAGGCCAGCACCTCCGCAATGCGCGGCGTTTCCAGCATCGCCATCAGCAGCCGATCCATGCCAAGCGCGACGCCCGCGCAACCCGGCATGCCGGCTTCGAGTGCGGCCAGCAGGTGCACGTCGGTCGGCGGCACATCATCGTTCCTGCTGCGGCGCACATCGCCATCGCGGGCGAAGCGCACGCCCTGCTCCGCCGCATCCAGCAACTCGTGATAGCCATTGGCCAATTCGATAGAGCCGAGATACAGCTCGAAGCGTTCGGCGACCGCGTGGCCATCGCCATCGTCGCGCAGCTTGGCCAAGGCGCATTGCGATGCCGGATAGTCGATCACCGCGAGCAGTTCGTTGGTTGCGAACGCAGGCTGCAAGCGATGCGTCATCAGCAGGTCGAGCCAATCGTCGCGTGTCAGGCCGGCAGGGTCGATCGCCACATCGCCCAATGCCAAGCGCAATTCGTCCTCACTGGCGGTGAACGGATCGATGCCGAGCGCATCGCGATACAGGTTGCGGTACGTCACCACCCGCAACGCGGCATGGCGCTCGGCCAGCGACAACGCTGCGCGTACCAGCTCAGCGGCCTCATCGATCAACCGGTGCAATCCCCAGCCGATCCGATACCACTCCAGCATGGTGAATTCGGGGTTGTGGCGGCCGCCGGCTTCGCCGTCGCGGAATACCCGGCCGAGTTCGTAACAATCTCCGATGCCGGCCGCCAGCAACCGCTTCAATGCGAATTCCGGCGAGGTGCGCAACCAGCGCGTGCGCGGTGCGCCATCGGTGCGGCCGGAGAATTGCAGATGGAACGAGGCGATGTTCGGATCGGTATTACCGGCCATCGACATGACCGGCGTTTCGACTTCCAGCACGCCGCGTGCGTGGAAGAACTCGCGTGCCAGGCGATTGACCCACGCGCGCAGGCGCAGCGCATCGCGCGTGGCCGATGGCGTCCACGACGCGTCTGCATCGAGGCCATCGCGCCAGCCCGGGCCGGAGTTGAACCGGGTCATGCGTGTTCGGCCAGGAACGCGAGCAGCGCCGCCTCGTCCCAGATCTCGATGCCGAGTTCCTGCGCTTTCGCCAGTTTGCTGCCGGCGGCTTCGCCGGCGACCACAAGCGAGGTCTTCTTCGACACGCTGCCGGCGACCTTGGCACCAAGGGCTTCGAGCTTCGCGCCGGCTTCGTCGCGGCTCATCGCCGACAGCCCGCCGGTCAGCACCACGGTCTTGCCGTCCATCGGCCCCGCGGTCTGTTCGCTGCGTTCCGGCAAGCGTGCGCCCAACGCCGCCTGCGCCTGTGCGCTGCGCAGCAGCAGGGCGGCATTGGCTTCGTCGTCCAGCCAGGCCACCAAGGCATTGGCACTGTCGGCCGGCAGGCCGGCGGTCACCAGGTTGTGCGCGGGCGCGTCGAGCATGGCCTGCGCGTCGGCGAAGGCCATGCCGAGTTGCGCCGCACGCACCGGAGTCACCTTGGGGATTTCCAGATCGGCCAGCAGCGCCGCCAGATCCAGCGCATCGCCCAGCTTCGGATTCGGCGCATGCGTATCGCCGATGCGCACGCCGCGTTCCAGCAGGCGGTCGATGACCTGCTGGTTGCCCGGTTGGTCGAGGAAATGCCCGATCGCACGCGCCACTTCGCCACCGATGTCCGGCACGCGCTTGAACAGCGGCCACGGTAGATGGCGGATCAGCGCGAGGTTGCCGAACCACTGCGCCAGCGCCTTGGCCGTGCTCTCGCCGACATGCTCGATGCCGAGCGCGTACAGGAAGCGCGCCAGCGTGGTGTCGCGGCTGGCGTCGATGGCGGTGATCAGGTTGTCCGCCCACTTGGTCGCCACCTTGCCGGCCTTGACGGTCTCCGGGGTGGAGCCGTCGCGCTCATCCGCTCTCCGCTTCATTTCGAGCAGATCGTCGACGCCGAGGCGATACAGATCCGACACATCGCGCAGCCCGCCGAACTCGGCCAGCGATTCGATGTAACGCTCGCCCAATCCATCGATGTCCATCGCGCGCCGCGATGCGAAATGGAACACGGACTGCACCAACTGCGCCGGGCAACTCAGTTCACCCGAGCAGCGCCAGACCGCCGCGCCTTCCTCGCGCACCACTTCCGAATCGCAGACCGGGCAGCGCATGGGCATCGTCCATGGGTGCGTGCCCGGTGGACGCTGTTCCAGCACGACCTGCACCACTTCCGGGATCACGTCGCCGGCGCGGCGCACGATCACCGTGTCGCCAGCGCGCACATCCAACCGGGCCACGTGATCCGCGTTGTGCAGGGTGGCGCGAGTGACGGTGACGCCTCCGACATGCACCGGCCGCATCAATGCCCACGGCGTGACCGCACCGGTGCGACCGACATTGACCTCGATGGATTCCAGCACCGTCGCCTGTTCCTGCGCCGGGAACTTGTGGGCGATGGCCCAGCGTGGCGCACGTGAAACGAAGCCCATCTCGCGCTGGCCGGCGATGTCGTCCAGCTTGTAGACCACGCCGTCGATGTCGAAGGCCAATCCGTCGCGTGCCTCGCCGATGCGCTGGTAATAATCCAGCAAGCCATCCAGGTCATGCACCACGGTGGCGAGGTCGCTGACCGGGAAGCCCCACTCGCGCAACTTCGCAAGCGTGGCCGAATGCGTGGGCGGCAGCGCGCCGCCCTCCACCTGGCCGATGCCATAGGCGAAGAAGCTCAGCGGGCGTTGCGCAGTCTGCTGCGCATCGATCTGCCGCAACGAGCCGGCTGCGCCGTTGCGCGGATTCGCCAGCACCTTGCTGCCGTGCAAACGGGCGTGTTCGTTCCAGCGTTCGAAGTCGGCGCGCGCCATGTAGACCTCGCCGCGCACCTCCAGCACCCGTGGCCAACCCTCGCCCGTGAGCTGCGCGGGAATCACCTTGATCGTGCGCAGGTTGGCGGTCACGTCCTCGCCGGTGGCGCCATCGCCGCGCGTCGCGCCCTGCACGAACGCACCGTCCTCGTAGCGCAGGCTGATCGCCAGGCCATCCAGCTTGGGTTCGGCGGAGAACACCAGGTCATCGCGATCCAGCCGTTCACGGATACGGCGGACGAAATCGGCCACCTCCTCGTCGCTGAAGGCGTTGCCCAGCGACAGCATCGGTACCGCATGCTCGACCGAGGCGAAACGCCCGGATGGCGCAGCACCGACCCGGCGCGTGGGCGAATCCGCCGTGGCCAGTTGCGGATGCTCGCGTTCCAGCGCTTCCAGCTCGCGCACCAATGCGTCGTACTGCGCGTCGGTGATGTCCGGCGCATCCAGCTGGTGGTAACGCCGGTTGGCGTCTTCGATCCGGCGCCGGAGTTCGGCGATGCGGGTGGCAATGTCGGTCATGGCTGCGATTGTCGCCTGCCCGACC
The DNA here is from genome assembly GCF_011302915.1 of Thermomonas sp. HDW16. Lineage (NCBI taxonomy): Bacteria > Pseudomonadati > Pseudomonadota > Gammaproteobacteria > Lysobacterales > Lysobacteraceae > Thermomonas > Thermomonas sp. HDW16. The sequence continues at coordinate 1,775,114 of NZ_CP049872.1, forward strand.
GTTCGCCCCAAGCCCTCAGCGAGGGCGCGGGCTTACCAACGTGTCGGCTTACTCAGCGGCGGCGCCGAATGCTGGCGGTCGTAGGCACGCAGTTCGTCGCGGATGTGCTGGATGCGCTGGCGGCCGAGCGCATTGCGCTCCTCGTCCAGCACCACGCCATCCAGAAGATCCGCCATGCGCTGCGCGGCCGGCTCCATGGTTTCCCACGCGTCGAGCGCGGCCACTGGTGCCGGCAACGTGAGGAAGAAGGCGATCGCCGGGGTTTCGATCTCGGCGATGCGCGACATCTCGAAACTGCCCGGCTTGATGATGTTGGCGACGCTGAAGATCGGCCCCATCTCGGGCTTGCCGTCGACCATGCGGTGGAACACGTCCATGTGGCCGAAGGTCAGGCCGGCTTTTTCCGCCGCGACCACGATGTCCTGGCCGCGCAACTTGTTGCCAGCCTTGGCCGCAACATACAGCGAGACGATGCGGTCGAACTGCTCGGAGACGCGCTTGCCCAGGTCGCTCTGCGCGGGGCTGCCGTCCAATTCCAGTTCTTCCTGTTGTGCGGGCGCTTCGCCCCAGCTGTCGGCGAGCTGTTCGCCCAGCGAGGGCTCGACGCGGCCATCGGCACCGACGGAGGGCTCGCGCTGCACGCGCCGCCCCTGCCCGGACTTGCGGCCGCGGCCGAAGAAGATGATCGCGCCGAACAGCAGCGACAGCGCCACCGCGATACCGATACGCAACAGGACCGTGTCCGACATCAGCTACGTCTCCTCAGGTTGTTAGGCCGCACCGGCAAGACGCGCGGCTTCGGCCAGGTCGACGGATACCAAGCGCGACACGCCCGGTTCGCGCATCGTCACGCCCGAGAGCTGCTGCGCGGCTTCCATCGTGGCCTTGTTGTGGGTCACGAACAGGAACTGTACCTGCTCGCTCATCTCGCTGACCATCGCGGTGAAACGGCCGACGTTGGCTTCGTCGAGCGGCGCGTCCACTTCGTCCAGCAGGCAGAACGGCGCGGGATTCAGCCGGAAGATCGCGAACACCAGCGCCACCGCGGTCATCGCCTTCTCGCCACCGGACAACAGCGAGATGTTGGACACGCGCTTGCCCGGCGGGCGCGCCATGATGGTCACGCCGGTATCCAGCATGTCCTCGCCGGTCAGTTCCAGGTAGGCATGGCCGCCGCCGAACAGGCGCGGATACAGCTCCTGCACGCCGGAATTGACCCGGTCGAAGGTGTCCTTGAAGCGGCCGCGGGTTTCCTTGTCGATCTTGCGGATCGCATCTTCCAGCGTATCCAGCGCGGAGGTGAGGTCGGCGTCCTGCGCGTCGAGGTACTCCTTGCGCTGCGCGGCTTCGGCATGCTCGGCGATGGCGGCCAGGTTGACGGGTTCGAGGCGACGCAGCTTGGCATCGAATTCGACCACGGCCCGTTCCCACTGCGACGCGTCCGCATCCTCGGCCAGGGTGTTGATCACCTCGTCCATCACGAAGCCGGCTTCGACCACGGCGGACGAGAACTGCTCGGCCTTCAGTGCCAGCGCCTGTTGATCCAGTTTGCGCTGGCCGATGGCTTCGCGCTGTTCCAGCGATTGCGCATCGCGCTGCTGGCGGGTCTGTTCGAACGTGCGCAGTTCGTGATCAACGCTTTCCAGTGCGGAGCGCGCGGCGGCGAGGTCGCGTTCGGTGCGCACGCGCTCGCTGAGGGCGAGTTGGCGTTCGTCTTCCAGCACCTTGACCGGCGCGTCGCCGTCGGCGAGCTGCGCGGCCAGGTCGCCCAGGCGCGTATCCAACTGCCCGCGCTGGCCACCCATGCGATCCAGCGCCTGCGCCAGCGCGACGATCTGCGCACGCTGCGATTCCACGATCAGCGCCAGCGCATGCGCGGTATCGCGGGATTCGCGTGCGACGTTGCGGGCGGTGTCGCGGGCCTCGGTCAGGCTGCGGCGTTCGCTGTCCAGCTGCTGGCGCGTGGTTTCGAGGTCGCCCATCGCGGTGATGGCGTCCTCCACGCGCTGGCGTGCTTCGCGAGCCTGGTCGTTGCCGCTTTCCAGCGTGGCTGCGAGTTGGCCCAGGTCGGCGTCGATGCGTTCGATGCGGTTGCGCGCCGACTCCAGCTTGCCCTGCTGGCTCTGCAACTGGCCGGCCAATTCGGAGACGCCGCGATGCGCCAGGTACAGCGCGCGCTGCGCGTCCTCGCGCTGCTGTTCGGCCGCCAACATCTGGTCGCGCAACCGGGTCAGGTCGCTTTCCAGTTCGCGTTCGCGGGCGACATGCGCCTCGATGTCCGCGCGCAGCGATTGGATCTCTTTCTCGCGCAGCAAGGCGCCCTGCTTGGCGGCACCGGAGCGCAGCACACGCACCCAGCCTTCGCCCAAGCGTTCGCCGGCGCGGGTGATGACGGACTCGCCATCGCCGAGTCGCGCTTGCAGGCTGCGCGCATCGGCCAGCGATTCTGCAGCGTGCAGGCGCGACAGCAGGCGACGAATCGCGCGCGGGCCTTGCACTTTCGCTGCGAGCGAGGTCGCGGCGTATTGCTCGTTGTCGGCCGCAGCGGAGACCAGCGCCAGCCGGCCTTCGCCGAGCTCGCCCAATGCATCGACCAGTTGCTCCGGCGCATCGACGATGACCGCTTCGATCAGCTGGCCGAGTGCGGCTTCCACCGCGTTTTCCCAGCCGGTTTCGACCGTGATGCGTTCGCCAACGCGGGCCGCGCTGTCGAGGCCTTGCGCCTGCAACCACTGCGTGGCCGCGCCCTGCTCCTGCCCGAGTGCCGCGTGCTGCAGGGTTTCCAGCGAAGACAGGCGGCCGCGTGCGGCCTGCGCCTGCTTGCGCAGTTCGGCGAGTTCCGACTGCTGGCCGCGTTGCTGTTCCTGCAACGATGCCAGCGACTGCTTGCGGGTTTCGACCTCGTCGCCCAGCGTGTCCAGCGAGGTTTTCTGCTCCTCGTGCTGGATCTGCAGGCCTTCGAAGGCATCGGCCAGCGCGATCACGTCCAGCGCGGCGCGTTCCAGGCTCAGCTGTTCGCGGCGACGGTCGGCGTCGAGGATCTGCCTGTCGAGATGTTCGATACGGGTGCGTTCCACGTCGCCGGCGCGCGCGGCTTCGGCGGAGGCGCGGCTGTGCGCGTCCCAGCGCTGCTGCCAGTCGGCCAGTTTCGTCTCGGCATCGCGCCAGGCGTTTTGCCGCTCGTCGTCGTCGATCTGCAGTTGTTCGAGTTTCGGTTCGGCTTCGGCCACCGATTCGCGCAGCACATCGAGCTTCTGCTGGTCGCCGCTGATATGCGTGCCGAGTTCGGCCAGTGCGGTCTGCGCTTCCTCGCGGGCGCGCTGCAGGCGGGTGGACAGTTCCTGTTGGTGGGCAATCTGCTGCTCGACACGGGCCAGCGTGCTGCCAACCTGGTAGACCGCGGCCTGCGCGGCATTCAACGCATCGCTGGTGGTTTCGCGGCGGACGCGGCCGGTTTCAAGCTCGCGCTCGGCTTCGCGTTGTTCGGCGATCAGTTGTTCAAGGCGGGTTTCTTCCTGCGCCAGTTTCTCGCGCAGGCGCTGCAGCTTGCCGTCCAGTGCGCGGAATTCCAGCGCCTTCCATTCGGCATCCTTGACCCGGCGCTCGGCCTGGATCGCGGTGTACTGCTCGGCCTGTTTCGCTTGCCGCGCGAGATGCTGCAGCTGCTTGCCGACTTCCTCGCGCAGGTCGTTGAGGCGGTCGAGGTTTTCGCGGGTGTGGCGGATGCGGGTTTCGGTTTCCTTGCGGCGTTCCTTGTACTTGGAGATGCCGGCGGCCTCTTCCAGGTAGACGCGCAATTCCTCGGGCTTGGCATCGATGACCTGGCTGATCATGCCCTGCTCGATGATCGAGTAGCTGCGCGGGCCAAGGCCGGTGCCGAGGAACAAGTCGGTGATGTCGCGGCGACGGCATTTGCCGCCATTGAGGTAGTAGCTGCTCTGGCCATCGCGACTGACCTGGCGCTTGACCGAGATCTCGTTGAACGCCGCGTATTCGCCAGTGATGGTGTGGTCGCTGTTGTCGAAGATCAGTTCGACCGTGGCCTGGCTGACCGGCTTGCGCGCCGAGCTGCCGGAGAAGATCACGTCGGTCAGCGAATCGCCGCGCAGGCGGCTGGCGGCGGACTCGCCCATCACCCAGCGGATGGCGTCGATGATGTTGGACTTGCCGCAACCGTTCGGCCCGACCACGCCGGTCATGTTGGTCGGCAGGTGCAGCGTGGTCGGATCGACGAAGGACTTGAAACCGGACAGCTTGATGGTGGAAAGGCGCATGCGGCGTTGGCAACCGAAGCTGCGGCAGGGCCGCAGGCTAAATAGAGATCAGATTAAACAAATCCCCTAAATAATTGTTTTTATTAGGGGCGTTAAGCTGTTCAACACAGCCCGATTGGCGAGTATAACGAGGCTAGACGGCCTCGTCCGGGGTGCGCGCACGGATCGACAGCGCATGGATATCGGTCTGCATCATCTCGCCCAATGCCGCGTACACAAGCCGATGGCGGGCCAGCGGCAACTTGCCGGCAAAGGCTTCGCTGACGATGTCCACGCCGAAATGTCCCTGCCCGCCGCGCGCACCGGCGTGACCGGCGTGCTTGTGGCTGTCGTCGGCCACCTCGAGCGAAACCGGGTTCAATGCTTCAGTCAGCAGGCTGCGGATACGCTCGACCCGCTGCGGGTTCAGGCGCGGAATATCGGCCTCCGTCCAATCGCTGCTCACGGCAGCACCCGCTTGAAGGGGCGGACATCAACGCGCACATAGACGCCGGCCGCAACATAAGGATCGGAATCGGCCCAGCTACGCGCGTCTTCCAGCGAGGCGAACTCGGCGATCACGATGCTGCCGGAGAAGCCCGCCGGGCCCGGGTCTTCGGCATCGATCGCCGGGCATGGGCCTGCCAGCAATAGGCGGCCCTCATCGCGCAAGGCCGTCAACCGGGCCAGGTGTTCGGCACGTGCGGCCAAGCGTTTGGCCAATACATCTGGGCCGTCGAAGCCCTCGATCGCGTACCACATGGGTTTGACACTCCGTGAACCGTTGCAGGCATTGTAGGCGGCCGCAGTGGACAGCCGCGCCGGCAGCCCGTACCCTTTGCCTATCGCTTTCGGCCTGATCCTGCGGCCCCGCGCGACTTCCGGCTCCCCACGCCGCACCGCGCCCGCCGATCAGACCTGTCCCGCCACCCGTTACCGACGCGACCTGCAACCGGCGCGTGCGCATCGGCATGGCGAATGCAACATGCAGCACCACCCGGCCGCTTGCGGTCATAGCGACATGCGTGGCCCGGAGGGGGCCGCCAACCGATGACATCTGAAACGAGCAACGGCCAAACAGCCGACGCAACGCCCAATCCGAACGCGCGTCCGCAGCAGCAGGAAATCGCGCTGGCGACCGTGCTTGGCCAGCCGGTGCTGGAAATCCCGAAAGACCTGTACATCCCGCCGGATGCGCTGGAAGTCATCCTCGACGCCTTCGAAGGCCCGCTCGACCTGCTGCTATACCTGATCCGCCGGCAGAACCTGGACATCCTCGACATCCCGGTGGCGGAAATCACCCGTCAGTACGTCGACTACATCCAGGCCATGCACCAGATGCGCTTCGAGCTGGCCGCCGAATACCTGGTGATGGCCGCGATCCTGGCCGAGATCAAGTCGCGCATGCTGCTGCCGCGGCCGCCGAGCGAAGAAGGCCTGGAGGACGATCCACGCGCCGACCTGGTCCGCCGCCTGCAGGAATACGAGCGTTTCAAGCAGGCCGCCGAGGACATCGACGCCCTGCCCCGGCAGGATCGCGATACCACCCCGGTCAACGCCTTCGTGCCGGATCGTGCCGAAATCCGCCTGCCGCCGCCGGTCGACCTCAAGGAAATGCTGCTGGCCCTGCACGACGTGTTCAAGCGCGCCGAGCTGTTCACCCAGCACGCGATCAAGCGCGATGCGCTCAGCGTCCGCCAGCGCATGGGCGAACTGCTGGAACGCATGGCCGATGGTGCCTTCCATCGCTTCGAGTCGCTGTTCACCGTGGAGGAAGGCAAGCTCGGCGTGGTGGTGACCTTCCTCGGCCTGCTGACCCTGGCCAAGGAGCAACTGGTCGATATCGTCCAGGAAGCGCCGCTGGCGCCGATTTACGTGAAGTCCCTCGCTTCGGCTGAGGACGCCCCGGCCACGCTGGAACTGTCGAGCGAATTCGACGATGACGGCGCGGCGAACGATTCCAACGAATGAACCACATGGATCAAACCCTCGTTACCCGCATCGTCGAAGCCGCCCTGCTTGCGGCCAACCAGCCACTGACCGTCGTGCAACTGCACGCACTGTTCCCGCTGGATGAACCCGCACCGGAGGGCAGCGTGGAAACCGCGCTGACCGATCTGCAAACCGCCTGCGCCGACCGTGGCGTGGAACTGGTGGAGCTGGCCTCCGGCTGGCGCTTCCAGGTCAAGGCCGATGTGCACCCGTGGGTCGCGCGGCTGTGGACCGAACGCCAGACCAAGTACACCCGCGCCACCCTGGAAACGCTGGCGCTGATCGCCTACCGGCAGCCGATCACCCGCGGCGAGATCGAGCAGGTGCGCGGCGTGACGGTGAACAGCAACATCATCAAGGCACTGGAAGAGCGCGAATGGATCCGCGTGGTCGGTCATCGCGACGTACCCGGCAAGCCGGAACTGCTGGCGACGACCAAGACCTTCCTCGACTACTTCGGCCTGAAGCGGCTGGATGAACTGCCGCCGCTGTCCGAATTGAAGGACATCGGCGAACTGGAACCGCAGCTGCCGTTCACCCCCGCAGTACCGGCGGGGATCGCCAGCGAAATGGTGCCAGGGATCATTTCCGGTGAAGGTGCCGATACTGAAGAGAGCAATCAGGAAATGGTCCCTGACACCATTTCCCCCACTCCAACCGAAGCCGATGCCGACAATTCCGTCGCGGACATCGCGCACGAAGACAACAACGACAGAGACGACGCCACGGCATCGTCGGAGCAAAACCCATGAGCAAGAACGAACAAGAATCCACCCGCCGTCCGCTGAGCCTGAAAGCGAAGACCGCGCCTGTCGCTGAAGCACCGCGCATCGAGGAACGCCTGCACAAGGTGCTGGCGCAGGCCGGCCTGGGCTCGCGCCGCGCGCTGGAGCAGCGCATCGCCGATGGCCTGATCAAGGTCAACGGCGAAACCGCGCGCACCGGCATGAGCGTCACCGGCGGCGACAAGATCGAGATCGACGGCAAGACGTTTGTCGCAAGCGCCTTGACCGACCCCTCCCGCGTGCTGATGTACAACAAGCCGGAAGGCGAAGTGACCAGCCGCGAAGACACCGAGGGCCGCCCGACCATCTTCGACGCCCTGCCCTCGCTGAAGGGCGCGCGCTGGATCGCGATCGGCCGCCTCGACATCAACACCACCGGCCTGCTGCTGCTCACCACCGACGGCGAGCTGGCCAACGCGATGATGCATCCGAGTTTCGAAGTCGCCCGCGAATACGTCTGTCGCGTGCGCGCGCCGGAAGGCGAAGACGTGGTCAGCGACAAGATCGTCGATCGCCTCGCCCGCGGCGTGGCACTGGACGACGGTCCGGCCAAGTTCGACGAGATCGAGCGCATCGGCGGCACCGATTCGCACGACTGGTTCCGCGTACTGCTGAAGGAAGGCCGCAACCGCGAAGTGCGCCGCCTGTGGGAATCGCAGGGTTGCCAGGTCAGCCGCCTGAAGCGCGTCCGCTACGGCGACGTGCGCCTGCCGCAGCCGCTGCTGCGCGGCCAGTCGCAGGAATTGCCTCAGGCCGAAGTCGAGGCGCTGCGCAAGACGCTGGGCCTGGAAGACGGCACGCCTTCCGCATTGACGCTGATGCCGGTGCTCGGCCAGCGCAAGGCCAGCAAGACCGTGGTCACCGGCAATGCACGCAGCCACGGCTACGTGGGCGGCCACAGTACCGCCGACGAAGGCCGCGAACTGCGCCGCTTCGACAACATGCGCGAGGATCGCGGCCGCGGTCGCGGTGGTCCGCGCAAGCCCGGTGGCCTGACCGTCAGTGGCGAAGCCGCGGCCAAGCAGGCGCACAAGACCTTCAAGCCCAAGGGTGGCCCGCGCCCGCAGGGCCAGCGCATGCGCCCGGGCGAACAACGCGGCGAAAATCCGACCGAGATGCGCACCTGGTACGTGCCGGATGGCGTGGATACCGGCCCCAGCGGCCATCGCAATCCGGATGGCCCGCGCGGCCCACGCAAGCCGTATGGCAACAATCCTGGCGGAAACCGGCCAGCCGGCGGCCGTGGCCCGGGCGGTCCGCGCCCAGGCAGTCCGTATGGCGGCGGTGACAACCGTGGCCCGCGCCCGCAAGGTGAGCGTGGTCCCGGTGGCCCGCGTCGCGAGGGTGCCGGCGAAGGCCGTCCGCAACGTTCGGCCAAGCCTTACGGGCATCCCGGCAATGCACCGAGCTTCCCGTCCGACCACGCCAATCCGGGCGGCTTCAACCCGTATGCGGATCGCCCACGCGGCCCGCGCCCGGGTGGACCGCGTCCCGGTGGCAACCGACCGAACAACAATGGCAATGGCCCGCGTGGCCCCAAGCCGGGTGGCAACCGCGGCCCGCGTGGTGGCGGTGGCGGACACCACGGCGGCAATCGCTGAGCCGCATCGCACATGACGCACTGGATTGGGCACCTTCGGGTGCCCTTTCCATTTACGGCAGTGGCAGCAGGCGCGCTGATCGATTGATCTTATAAATGGAACAATACGATATCAATTCACCCACTAGATACATCGGTGGACGTAATTTAACGTGCATACCCATGAACCCGGCAGTCCGCCGGCGTGAGTTTGGAGAGCACCATGAAGAAGGTCTTGAACGTTTCCAGCGCCCCGGCCGGCATTGGGTCGGCGACGGCTTTCCGGTGCACGGCATGTTCGGCTACAGCGGCCCGGACGTCCCCACCCGCAGCCCGTTCCTTTTGCTGGACTATGCGGCACCCACCAGTTTCGAGCCCACCACCCATCGCCGCGGCGTCGGCCAGCATCCGCATCGCGGTTTCGAGACCGTCACCATCGTCTATGACGGCGAAGTCGAGCATAGCGATTCCACCGGCCAAGGCGGCGTGATCGGCCGCGGCGACGTGCAGTGGATGACCGCCGGCAGCGGCATCCTCCACGAGGAATTCCATTCGACCGAATTCGCCAAGCGCGGCGGCCCGTTCGAGATGGTGCAGCTGTGGGTCAACTTGCCGGCCAAGGACAAGATGGCGGCACCGGGTTACCAGGGCATCACCGATGCGCAAATCCCCTCGGTGCCACTGGCGCACGATGCCGGGCGCGTGCGGGTGATCGCCGGCAATTTCGAAGGCTTCGAAGGCCCCGCCAACACCTTCAGCCCGATGAATGTCTGGGATCTGCGGCTTGATGCCGGCAAGACCATCGAGCTGCCGCAACCGGATGGCTGGACCGCACAGGTCGTGGTGCTGGCCGGAACGGTGATGGTCAACGGCGAGACCTTGCTGCGCGAAAAGCAGATGGCGACGCTCTCCACCGAGGGCAACAACATCGTCATCGAGGCCAATAGTGACGCCAAGCTGCTGCTGCTGGCCGGCGAACCGATCGACGAGCCGGTGGTCGGCTACGGGCCGTTCGTGATGAACAGCCAGCAGCAGATCGTCGAAGCCATCGCCGATTTCAACGGCGGCAAGTTCGGCCGCATGGCCAGTTAAAGCAAACGCCACAAGACCTTGCCCCTGCGGTGGGGTCTTGTGCTGTACTTCAACACGTTCGCCAACGCAGGAAGTGCCGCATGGCAATCCCGATCGTCCACGCCAGCATCGGCACCACGCCTTACACCGTCGAGCTGCAAGACGACCTCGGCCACCACTGGCTGGGCGATGAGCCTGAAGACGCGGGCGGCGCCAATGCCGGCCCCAGCCCCGGACGTCTGCTGCTGTCGGCACTCGGCACCTGCACTGCGGTGACGGTGACGATGTACGCACAACGCAAACAGTGGCCTTTGACCGGCGTGCGCATCGAATTGGCCCTCAATCCCGACGGTACCGCTGCGGCGGGCACCGATATCCGCCGCACCATCGAACTACTGGGCGATCTGGACGATACCCAGCGCAAGCGCCTGCTGATGGCGGCCAACGCCTGCCCGATCCACAAGATACTGACCGGCGAAGTGCGCATCGATAGCGCATTGACCGCGACCACAACCGCATGACCGGCATCGCCGGCACGATGCACGACTGAAACAGGAAGACAGGCAATGGCAGCGGTCATCACTTCCACCCCTACTCACTACACCCACACGATCACCGTCAACGGCCACCAGCTCATCGCGGACGAACCCGAACGACTGGGTGGCAAGAACGCCGGCCCCGCGCCCTTCGACCTCTACCTGGCCTCGCTGGCCGCCTGCACCGCGATCACCTTGCGCATGTATGCCGAGCGCAAGGGCTGGGACTTGGGCACGTTTCGCGCCGTGCTGCGCCTGAGCTTCGGTGAAGACGGCAAGCCGCACGTGCATCGCAGCCTGCATGCGGACGGCCCGTTGGACGATGCGCAATGGGCGCGCCTGCTCGAAGTCGTCGCCAACACCCCGGTAACCAAGGCAATGCGCGATGGTGCGCTGATCACCAGCGAACGCGGCACAGGCCCCTGAAGGAGATCGCATGACCCGTATCCTCGGTATTTCCGGCAGCCTGCGCGCTGGCTCGTTCAACACCGCGCTGCTGCGCGCCGCGCAGCAAGTGGCGGGCGACGACATCGACCTCGAGATCGCCACCCTGCACGGCATTCCGCTGTACGACGGCGATGCCGAAGCGCGCGACGGCGAACCCGATGCCGTGGCCGCGCTCAAGCGCAAGGTCATGGCGGCCGATGGCGTGCTGCTATCCACGCCCGAATACAACAACGGCATGCCCGGCGTGTTCAAGAACGGCATCGACTGGCTGTCGCGCAGCTCGCCTGTCGGCAATATTCCCAGCGTGTTCGGTGGTCGTCCGTTCGCCCTGATCGGCGCATCGCCTGGCGGCTTCGGCACCATCCTGGCGCAGAACCATTGGCTGCCCGTGCTGAAGACGCTGGGCGTGCAGCTCTGGGCCGGCAACCGGTTGATGGTCTCGCGCGCAGGCGGCGTGTTCGACACGAACGGCGAGCTGGTCGACACCAGGGTGCGTGACCAGCTCGCCGACTTCCTGCAAGGCTTCGCGGGCTTCGCCTCGAAGTAGAACCACGCGCTATTGGTCGAAGCGCAACTCCAGGCTCCAGGTCCGCTGGTTGTAGGGATGGAAATTCCAGTAAGTGCGGTTGCTCAGGTTGTCCACGCCGAGTGCCGCACTCCATCGCGCATCGTGCCGGTAACGCAGGCGTGCATCTGCCACCAGGAACGGGCTGGTGCCGGTGTAGGCATCACTGTGCGTATCGCTGTTGTCCAGCGTGTTGAACTGCTGGCCGCTGTAACGCAGGCCGCCAGTAAGATCCCAGCGCTCGCCTGCATGCCAGGTCGCCAACAGATTGGCGCGCCAGCGCGGCACCCGCGGCTGCCAGCGGCCAATGCTGGCCGGGAAGTTGGCGTTCTCGCGGATGATGGAATCGGCGAAAGTCACGCTGGCGTCGAGATCAAGTTCATCGCGCAGCACGCCGGCGAAGCGGCCCGCCACTTCAATGCCGCTGGTACGGATGGCTCCCACGTTCTGGATATTGGTCACGCTGGGGGTCACCGTCGCATTGGTCTGTGAATACAACGCATCGCGCGTGCGTTCGTGAAAGAGCGTCGCACGCAAGTTGCCGCCCCGCACATTGCCGACCCAGGACAGTTCCGAAGTGGTCGTGCGCTCCGGCTTCAAGCCGGGATCGTTGTTGACCACCGCATCGGACGCGATCGAACCCTGGTACAGCTCGCTGACCGTGGGATAACGGATTGCGCGTCCAGCCGCCAGCTTCAGCGCCCACGCGTCGTTGGCCACGTATTCGATGGCACCCTTCGGCGACAGCGAGTTTTCACGCCGTTGCGGGAAAGCGAATTCGCGCACGGCGTTCGCCAACAGGCCATCGCGTGCCGTCCACTGTTCGCCGCGTAGCCCGAGCACGCTGTTCCAGCGTGGCGACCAATGCCGGCTATGTTGCACGAAGGCACTGCGCAACCCGGTACGGCCGGCGAAGGCGGAGAATCGCGATTGCGGCGCGCCATGCAGCCAGTCGGTCGTCGAAGACACTTCGGTGCGAAGCTGGTAACGATCATGCTGGATACCGAATTCCAGCGTATCGCGCGGGCCCGGCCGCCACGTCGCACTGGCGTTGGCACTGGTCCAGCCCGTGCCATCGCCATTGGCAATACGTCCTGCTCCGCCATCTCGCGCCATCGGCAAGGCGAGCGTGGGCGAACGCACGCCATCGCGCGCGTAGTCGTAGCGGCTGAAGTCCAGTGCGTAATCCCAGCGCCCGCCACGATTGCGGCGCAGCGAAAGCCCCTGCATCGCATGGCGCAACTCCGCACGTTGCATGGAAAGCGCCGTGGGTGAAACGACATAACGCCTGCCGTCGATCAACACTGGCCCGCTGTAGATGGAAGCACCAGCGGCATCACGCAAATAACTCTGCGCATCGCGGTCGGCATTGTTGCGCCATACGCCCAGCAGCAAACTCAGGCGGGTATCGGGCGCGATGTCCCAGGCAAGTTTCAGCTTGGCGAGATCCTGCACCGTATCGGTCTGCCCACTGGCGCCGAGCAGGTACCAAGGCTGTCCTTTCGGATTATCCCCGGCCACCGCGCCGGTGACTGCAACGCCCGTGCCCGCGGTGCCCGCGGACGCCAGGACATTGGCGAATGCGATCGGATGCGCGGAACTGTCGAGCCGGTTGAGCGATAGCCAGGCCGCGAATTTTCCCCAGCGATTGCCGATGGAAATTTGCGCACCACGCGCGGTATCGTCGGCTTCGTCGCGATCCAGATCGAATTCGCCATGGCTGTACGACAGCGCGGCGTGCGCCTCGAAGCGCTCCGGCATGCGGGTAACGTAATCGACGACCGCACCAACCGAATTTCCCGGATACGCGGCGGAAAACGGGCCATACAACACATCCACGCGCTCGATTTCCGCCGGCGAGACAAACCCCCAGCGCGGGGTAAACGAAGCGCCATTGCCCAACAGGTTGGAAAGCAGGATGCCGTCCGCATACACAAGCGAACGTGCACTGTTGCCGGTGCCCGATGCGCGCGTGGCGAGCACGGCATGGTCGTAGTCGCCGATGAAGCGCTTGCGCACCAGCAGGCTGGGGAAATACTTCAACGCATCCTCGGCATCGGTGGCGTTGATCTTCTCGCGTACGACATCGCCACTGATGCCTTCGACGGTGGCTGGAATGTGCACGGGCAAGCTGGTGGGCTGCGTGCCGCGTACCAGCACCTGGTCGAGCGTACGGATCGTATCGGCCGGATCGCCTTCGCCAGCATGGGCGCAAGACAGGGGAATCAGGGCCGCAGCAATGGCCGCGGCCACGCGCGATGCACGCGGCATCGCGATCGGGAAAATCGTCATTAGGAACTCCTGGAAATCGCGGTGACGCCCGGCGCTGCCGGACGCAGGTCAGAGGGCGATGACGGAGTTCGAAGGCGGCCCGCGCGACCCAAGGCCGGAAGGATGCAGCCACGCGCGGACAGGCGCGCCATGCTGCAACGGCAAGGCAACTGGCGCGAATGCCAGCAAACCCAATACCAAGGCAACGATGGCCGCAGTCAACGTGCCCAGCAATGGGCAATAAGCGCAATCCGCGCCCATTTTGCCGTCATCGGGCACGGGCGCATCCGGCTGGGTGGGTGCGAATGGCAACTTGACCACCTTCAGGCCAGCCATGGTGCACATCTGCGTCCACGCACCGTCGGCATCGCCCTGCCCGGCCTGGGCAAGACGCCCAAACGTCGGCAACAGTGCCAGCAGCAAGATCGCCGCCAGCGCCAGCAGGTTCATCCGGGATTGGAAGCTGCGGTTTCGCATTCGCCGCGAATTCTAAGCGATGCGCACGTCATGATCTTGATGCGGATCAATCCTCGAGACGAAACCTGTCGCCATCGAGCAACGCCGGGAATTTCGCGCGCCACTCTACCAACGGCGCGGCCTGCAACAGCATGGTCGACACCAGCTCCTCGTCGGTCGCCTCACTCAGCGGATGGCCAAGGAAATCGATGACCGCGCTGTCGCCACTGTAGTGCAGGCCGTTGCCGTCGGTACCAACGCGGTTCACGCCCGCCACGTAGCAGAGATTCTCGATGGCGCGGGCGCGTAGCAGGGTCTTCCATGGATAGCTGCGCACCGCCGGCCAATTGGCCACGTACAACGCAAGATCGTAATTCGGCAGTCCATCGCGCGCGGCATCGATGAAATTGCGCGAGAACACCGGGAAGCGCAGGTCGTAGCAGACTTGCAGCAGGATGTTCCAACCCTTCCATTCGACCACGACGCGCTCGTCGCCCGCCGCATAACGTTCGTGCTCCTTCGCGAAGGAAAACAGATGGCGCTTGTCGTAATGGCTGAGCCCGCCGTCCGGCGTGGCGAACAACATCCGGTTGAACACGCCCTGCTCCGTGCGCAGCTGCACACTACCGGTCACCGCGGCATCGAGCTTCACGGCCTGTTCGCGAATCCACGCGACCGTCGGCCCGTCCATGGTCTCGGCATTGCCGATGGCATCGTTGGAGAAACCGCTGGTGAAGGTTTCCGGCAACACGACGAGGTCGGTGGTGCCGTGCAACGGCGCGATCAGATGCCCGTAATGCTCGCGATTGCCGGCCGGATCGTGCCAGCGGGTGTCGCCCTGGACGATGGACACGCGCAGGTTGTGGAGGACGTGGCTCATAGCTTCTGCAACCGTTCGATCGCGGCATCGAGCGTGGCTTCGTTCTTGGCGAAGCACAGCCGCGCCAGGCGTTGGCCGGCCGGCGGAGTTTCGTAGAACGGCGACAGCGGGATCGCGGTGACGCCATGCTCGATGGTCAGCCAGCGACAGAATTCGACGTCGTCGAGATCGCTGATCGCGCTGTAATCGACCAGCTGGAAATAGCCACCCGGCACCGGCAGCGGCTTCAGCTTGGTGGTCAGGAGTTGTTCGCGGAAGCGGTCGCGCTTGGCTTCGTAGAACGCGCTCAATTCCTCGTAATGTTCTGGTTCCTGCTCGATCATCTCGGCGAAGGCGTGCTGCGCCGGGTTGAAAGTGCAGAAGGTGTTGTACTGGTGCACCTTGCGGAATTCGGCGGACAGCACCGGCGGCGCGATGCAGTAGCCGACCTTCCAGCCGGTGCAGTGATAGGTCTTGCCGAAGCTGGAAATCACGAACGCACGCTCGCGCAGCTCCGGATAACGCAGCGCCGATTCGTGGTGCGCGCCATCGAACACGATGTGCTCGTAGACCTCATCGCTGAGCAGGATGATGTCGGTGCCGTCGAGGATCGCGGTCAGCTCGCGCATGTCGGCTTCCGACAACATCGCCCCGGACGGGTTATGCGGGCTGTTGATCATCAACATCCGCGTCTTGGGCGTGATCGCTGCGCGCACCGCATTCCAGTCCGGGGCGAAGGTCACCGGATCCAGCGCCACGTGCACGGCTTTCGCACCGGCAAGATCGATCGCCGGTTCGTAGCAGTCGTAGCAAGGGTCGAGGACGATGACTTCCTCGCCCGCACGCACCACCGCGTGGATGGCATCGAAGATCGCCTCCGATGCGCCACTGGTGACAGTGACTTCGCTATCCGCATTCGGCCGCCAGCCGTAGCAGCGCTCGGTCTTGCCAGCGATGGCCTGCCGCAGCGCCGGGATGCCGGTCATCATCGAATACTGGTTGTGGCCGGCGCGCATCGCCCGGTCCAGCGCGTCGATCAAGCGTTCCGGCACCGGGAAATCCGGGAAGCCCTGGCCCAGGTTGACCGCGCCGTGTTCGGCGGCCAGCTGCGACATCACGGTGAAGATGGTGGTGCCGACCTTCGGCAATTTGGTGGCGATCTGCATCGATGCGGGACTCGTGGGGATGTGCCGAGTTTACGGAATCCGGCAGGGCTGGCATGTGACCGTTGGCCATGCCGGTAGAATCCACCGCGCATGTCCGACGAACCTATCGAAGCCAGCCCCCTGCTCGCCGTACGCGGGCTGACGTTTTCCCGCGACGAGACGCCGATCTTCGGCCCGCTGGATTTTTCCGTGGACGCGAACGAAGCCTTGCTGGTGCAGGGCGGCAACGGCGCCGGCAAGACCACCTTGCTGCGCGTGCTGGCCGGGCTGTTGCGTGCGGACGCCGGCCAGATGCAGATCGACGGTCTGCCCGCACGGGCCGAGTCGCGGGCACGACACATCGCCTATCTCGGCCATTTGCCCGGACTGAAGGCCGATCTCAGCGCATTGGACAACCTCGACTTCCTCTGCGGCCTGCATGGTCGACGCAAGGCGCAGACGCCGGAGGCGGCGATGGGCATCGTCGGCCTGGGTGGTTTCGAGGACGCGGCGGTGCGTACGCTGTCGGCCGGCCAGAAAAAGCGGCTCGGGCTGGCGCGACTGTGGTTGTCGCCCGCGCCGCTGTGGCTGCTGGACGAGCCCTACGCCAACCTCGACCTGGACGGCATCAACCTGGTCAACCGCATGGTGCAGGCGCACCTGCGCAGCGGCGGTGCGGCCCTGATCACTACCCACGGCGCTTATGCGGCGCCGCCGGTGCGAACGCGGCTACTCGAGCTTGGAACGGCCGCATGATGCTGCAAGCCGCCAACGCGTTGATCCGCCGCGACCTGCAACTGCTGTGGGCACGACGCGGCGATGCATTGCAGCCGGCGCTGTTCGCCCTGCTGACCGTGGTGTTGTTCGCGCTGGCGCTGGGTGGCGATGCACGCTCGCTGGCGCCGGTCGCGAGTGCCGTGCTGTGGCTGGCAGTCCTGCTGGCCGGCCTGCTGTCGCTGGACAGCCTGTTCCGCGGCGATGCCGAGGATGGTTCGCTGGAGCAATGGATGCTGGCGCCAGTGCCGTTGTGGTGGCTGGTGCTGGTGCGCACCGCGATGCACTGGGTGACCACTGCCTTGCCGGTGATCGTTGCAGTGCCGGTGCTGGGCGAGTTGCTGCATCTACCGCGCGCGCAATTGCCGGTACTGATGATCAGCCTGCTGCTGGGCACGCCGATTCTGAGCCTACTGGGCGCGGTGGTGGCCGCACTGACCGTGGGCATGCGCCGCGCCGGCGTGTTGGTCGCCCTGCTCGCGTTGCCCCTGTACGTGCCGGTGCTGGTGTTCGGTGCCGGTGCCGTGGCGGCATCGGCACAGGGGCTGGATGCCGTCGGTGCCTTGCTGTTGCTGGGTGCCGGGCTGGTGCTGTCGCTGCTGTTCGCGCCGATCGTGACGGCGGCGGCACTGCGCATCGCCCACAATTGAGTTGGATCAAGGCATTCGCATCGACACGGGGCGATCATGCTTGCGTGCAGCCATGCGCTTTCGATTCTTCCCCCTTACAGGAGCAACATGATGATGACCCGTTCCATTTTCGCCGTCAGCGCGCTGGCCCTGGCGCTTGCTGCCTGCAGCAAGTCCCCGGCACCGGAAGCACCTGCGGCGGCGCCCGCGGAGACTGCCACGGCGGCAGCCCCGGCAACCACGACCGCTGCTGAGGCCGCACCCGCCCCCGAAGCGGCCCCGGCACCCGAACCTGCACCTGCGGCCGGCACCATGCCCGCCACGGTGACCGATTGCGCGACGACGATCGAAGCCAACGATTCGATGAAGTACAACGCCGATTCGATCACGGTGCCCGCCAGCTGCACGCAGTTCACCATCAACCTCAAGCATGTCGGCAAGATGCCGATCACCGCGATGGGCCATAACGTGGTGATCGCCAAGCAGGCCGACATGGCCAGGATCGCGGCCGACGGCATGTCGGTTTCGCCCGAACACATCAAGGCAGGCGACGCACGCGTGATCGCGCACACCAGGATGATCGGAGGCGGCGAATCCGCGTCGGTCAGCTTCGATGTCGCCAAGATCAAGGGTGATGGCCCGTACGAGTTCTTCTGCAGCTTCCCGGGCCACCTGGCCTTGATGAAGGGCAGCATTGCGGTGCAGTGAGTCATCGACGCCTCGCCCTGGATGGGATACACATCCATCCAGGGCGCTCGATGCAGGCGGCGCTCAGACTCACCCGCGTACGCTTGCCCGCATTGCGTTCTAGACACTTGGTTGCCCGTGAAGTCTCCGTCATCCAACCGGCGCTACCCAATCCGTGCCGAAGCCTCGGATCGGGCCGAACTGCGGATCGAGAAATTCATCCAGGCCGCCACCGCGGTCTTCCTGGAAAAGGGTTACCGCAACGCACGCCTGAATGATGTGGTGGCGCGTTCGGGCGGCTCGCTGTCGACGCTCTACGGCGTTTTCGGCGACAAGCAGGGCCTCGCGCTCGAGATCATGCAGCGCAGCATCGTCAGCTTTGGCGAAGGCCTCGAGTTGTTGTACCAGTCCGAACTCCCGCCCGAGCAAGCCCTGCAACAAGCGGCCGCGCGCATGATCGATGAAATCCTGTCGCCGGGCCGGATCGTGGCGCATCGCATCGCGGTGGGCGAAGGCCTGTGCGTACCGGAACTGCGCGACTGGTTCATGGAGCACGGCGTGGCCCCGGCCGAACACCTGCTGACCCTGTATTTCCAGCGCGAGAAAGACAACGGGCGGCTGGTCCTGGATCACCCTGCGGTGGTCGCCAACCGTTTCTACATGATGGTATTCGGCAGCGTGATCCTGCGTTCGGTCATGGGCATCATCGGGCAGGAACATGCGGAACAGGCCAAACTGGATGCGCGTGAAGCCGTGTCCATCTTCATCGACGGTGTGTTGCCCCGGCCATGAAGTGTTGCGTCGCGGCTTGACCCGGCAGGCGAATGCGCGCATGTTCTGACGTAATACTTGTTACACGCCTGCGACGGGGAGTCAGGGCCAGTCAGGCGCAAGGGAGTGGAAGATGCGGCGCATCTTGCTTTGTCTGGTCTTTATCCTTGCTGGTGCCGTGATGCTTGGCGCGAGTTGGCTGGCGCCGGTCATGGCCCAAAGCGCGGACAGCAGATCCAGCCACGTCAAGTTGCCACCCACCCATTTCGGCAACCCGGATGGCACCGCGCACGGCTTCGCCGACGCACCCGGTTTCGCCTTCGCCAGCGTGGCGAGCAACCCGTTGCAACCGACGGCGAAACCGGTCGGTGAGGCCGTCTGTACCGCCTGCCACACCAAGGAACAACAGAATTTCGCCCATAGCATCCATGCACTCGGCATGCAGGTGGCGCACCAGGCCAACCCGGAAACACCCACCTGCGAAGCCTGCCACGGACCAGGTTCGGCGCATGCGCAGAATCCCTCGGTCAAGGGCAACATCATCGCCTTCACCCACGACGGCGGTACGCCCGTCGCCGCCCAGACCGCCAGTTGCTTGGGCTGCCATGCCGGCGGCCCGCGCGACAGCTGGATGGGCTCCGTGCATCAACGCAACGAGTTGTCCTGCAGCGACTGCCACAACCCGATGACGCGCCTCGCTGCCGAAGGCCTGACCGCCAAACAGTCGGTGAACGAAACCTGCGCAACTTGCCACAAGGACATCCGCCAGCAGTTCAACCGCCGCTCGCACATGCCATTGCCGGAAGGCGCGGTGACCTGCGTGGATTGCCACAACCCGCACGGCACCTTGAATGCCTCGCTGCTGAAGACCGATACGGTCAATGAAACCTGCTACCAGTGCCATGCCGAGAAGCGTGGACCGATGCTGTTCGAACATGCGCCGGTGCGCGAAAGCTGCTTGAACTGCCACACCCCGCATGGTTCCAACCAGCATGCGCTGCTGGTGGCGCCGGTGCCGATGCTCTGCCAGCAATGCCATTCGCACACGCGCCATCCGAACGACATGTTCACCGAAGGTGCGTTGGCCAACGGCACGGCGCCGGATGAACGCTTGATGGGACGCGGCTGCCTGACCTGCCATGCCCAGATCCACGGTTCCAACAACCCGTCCGGACCACGACTCCACAAGTAGCGGAGGGAGCATGACCGCCCTGATGCCACGCCCGACCCGCCCGCTGCGCCTGGCCGCATTGGCGGCCGCATTGTCGATCGCAGCCACTGCACACGCGCAAGACAGCGGGCTGGGTATCGACCTGCAATTCGGCAACGCCCTCGACACCAACGGCATGGGCAGCTTCGGCTGCGAGAAGGACGGCATGAGTTGGCTGCATGCCGGCTCGCGTCGCACGCCGACTGGCTTCCTGTCTCCATGCGCGGTCGATTGGCCCACGTTCAAGCCCACCAGCGGCGATGAGTGGAGCTACGAAGGCAGTGTTGGCCTAGGCTACATGTCGCTCAGCGGAGACGCCGCCGCCACCCAATGGCGGCGCTTCAACGACTTCGACAACGGCGTGCTGTTCGACGGACGCCTGCGCATGCAACGCACGGTGGACGGCAGCTATTTCGATTTCCGCGCCAGCCGCATCAATGAGCACAACCAGTTCTACCGTGCCGTGTTCGGCCGCGCCGGCAAGTACCGCGTGCAGGCGTTCATCCGCAGCACGCCGAACGTGACCAGCGGCAATGCGCGCTCGATCTGGGACGGCGTGGGCGGCCAGCACCTCACCTTGAAGGACGGCCTCACCCCGGCTGCCAGCACTCCTACGGAAGTTGCGGCGGTCTCCGCCGCGCAGCCGGAAAGCATCCTGCGTGTGGTGCGCGACAAGCAGGGACTGGGCATCACCTACTTCGTCAACCAGCGCTGGTCGGCATATTTCAATGCCAGCCACGAGAAGCGCGAAGGCGCGCGTCCGTTCGGCGGCCCGTTCTTCTTCAACTATCCCTTCCCGGCCAACGGCGGCATCTACGAGATCCCGCGCCCGATCGACGACAGCACCGTCAACATCAACGGTGGCGCACGTTTCGTTGGCAACCTGTGGCGGATGGACTTCAGCTACAGCGGTTCGTTCTTCCGCAATTCGTTCAACGGCTTCGATTACGAAGTGCCATTCGGCCTGTACCCGGTGGTACCGGGCACGACAACGCCGGCATTGACCAAGGGCGAGTTTTCCTACGAACCCGACAACACCTCCCACCAGCTGCGCGCCACGTTGACCCGCAAGCTGCCGTGGAACGGCCAGTTCACGGTGAATACCTCGCTGGGCACTACGCGCCAGGACGACAACCTGCTGGCGCCGATGAACTGCCAGGGGCAATTCGGCATCACGATGCCGGTACCCGGGTTCCTGTTCGATTGCGCCGACTGGAACACCACCGACGCGCTTTCGCGCACGACCGCCGATCTCAGGATCAATACCCAGCGCCTGGATGCGCGGGCCGTGTTCCAGCCCAGCAACGCGGTCACCGTGCGTGCGCAGGCAAAGTACTACCGCGAGGACTATGCCGGCACCTACTTCGCCTACAACCCGCTGACCGGACAATGGGGTTACATCGCCGAAAACGGCGCGCAAGGCAGCGTGGTGCCGGGCGAGGTCGGCATCTGGGATGGCGTCTCTGCGGTGACCCGTGTCCGCAACTTGCCGCTGGACAAGGAAACGCGCGAGATCTCGATGGGCGCGGACTGGCGGCCGGACAACCGCAACACGCTCGGTGCTTCGTTCACCCATACGGCGATCAAGCGCGCACATCGGGAAGTCGCCACCACCCGCGACAACAGCCTGGGGCTGACCTGGAACAACCGCGCGCTCGATTGGCTGACCCTGCGAGCCAACTACTTGTACCTGGATCGCAGTGGCAGCGATTACTACTACGACCCCTACGAGTTCACCTTCTCCACCGATCTTCCCGGCTTCGTCGAACCCGCCGCCGGCTTGTCGCCGCATACGGTCGCCGCACTGCGCAAGTACGACGTGGCCAGCCGCACCCAGCACAAGCTGGATCTGATGGCCACTTTCGTGCTGCCGCGCGAGATGACGGTGTATGCCTCGCTGCGCGCAGACCGCAACGATTACGACGCAGAAATCGGGCGGCAAAAGTACAACACCCTGGGCGCCAGCCTGCAGTGGGAATGGCAACCGAACACCTCGACCACCGCCAGCGCCTGGTATGGCTATGACCGTTCCGAACTCGGCTTCGCCAACGTCAACGACGCGGCGGGTTCCGACCCGGCACTCGGCGGTGTCACCTATCCCGAAGCGAACCGCTGGTGGATGAACGACAACCAGCGCAACAACTATGCCGGCGCCAACCTCAGGCAAGCGATCGGCCGCACCATGCTCGATGCGGCGTGGAACCTCACCGATTCGCGCGGCATCACCAGCTACCGTTTCAACAGCCCGGGCGCACTGGTCAGCCCCGCCCTCGCGGCGACGGCGAACGGCCGCTTCCCGTCGATGACCTATCGCACCAACACGCTCTCGCTGGGCCTGACCATTCCGGTCAACCAGCGCGTGCGGATGCGCGTGTTCGATACCTATGAACGCGGCCGCATCTCCGATTGGCACTACCTGGGCTTCGACGACACTCAGGTGTTCGACCATCGCGTCTACACCGACGGCGGCCCGGGCGATTACCGCGTCAACATGGTCGGCATGACCGTGGAGGTGGCGCTATGAAACGCCTTCGCTCCGGGGTGTTCACCGCCACGGCATTCGCACTTGCCGCGGGCGTGCTTGCGGGCGTGGCGCTGGCGCAGGATCCGACACCAGCAACCGCCGCCACCGATGCGCCAACCGATGCCAGCGCAGCACCCACTGCCGCCCCGGCATTCCGCGACCTGCGCCGCATCCGCCCGATCCAGGGCGATGCCGCCGCCGGCCTAGCCAAGTCCGAGCTCTGCGCCGCCTGCCACGGCGCCAACGGCGTGGCGATCGCGCCGATCTTTCCCAACCTGGCCGGCCAGCACGCGGACTACCTGTACTGGGAACTGATGGAATACCACAGCGGCGCGATGCCGGATTCGCCGATGGCGCCGCTTGCGGCAAGCCTGAGCGAAGCCGACATGCGCGATCTGGCGCTGTACTACGCCAGCCTTCCAACAGGCCGTATCCCCGCGGAAGAAGGTGCCGCACCACCGGATCCCGCGCTGATGGCGCGTGGGAAGCAACTGTTCACCGAAGGCGATCCTTCCAAGGGTATTCCTCCCTGCCAGGGCTGCCATGGTGCCGATGCCAAGGGCTTCCCGAACGCGAACCAACCCGATCGCGATGGCGATACGCCATGGGCGGTCTATCCGATGCTGCGTGGGCAGAACGCCGCTTACCTGCAGTCGCGTCTTGCAACCTTCCACGGGCAACAGCTGCACAGCTCCACCGCCGACCACGTGATGAACGGCGTCGGCCAACGCCTGGACGACAACGACATCGCCGCGGTTTCCACGTGGCTATCCGAGTTGGCGCCCTGATCCACCCTCCCCCTCCCTACCCCACGTCTGGAGTCACACCATGCAACATCGCCTTATCGCCATTGCAGTCCTGCTGATCGCTTCCGTCTTGCCGCTTGCGGGCAAAGCCGCCACCTGCTCGGTCGACCTGACCGGCAGCGATGCGATGAAATACAACATGACCAACATCGACGTCAGCAAGAGCTGCAAGACGTTCACCATCAACCTCAAACACATCGGCAAGATGGCCCGCAACGTGATGGGCCATAACGTCGTCATCGCCAAGACAGCCGACATGGCCGGCATCGACAAGGACGGCATGACCGCCGGCCTGGCCACGGACTACATCAAGGCCGGCGATGCACGGGCCATCGCCCATAGCAAGGTCGTCGGCGGCGGCGAGTCGACCTCGATCCAGGTCCCGGTCGCCAAGCTCGTTGCTGCCGGTGCGCCGCTGTCGTTCTTCTGCAGCTTCCCCGGTCATTCCACCCTGATGAAGGGCACCATCACCCTCAAGCCCTGAACGGGCGCGGCTTCGCTGCCGCGCGATTGGCGCGGCAGCCGCAAGTCTGGGAAAATGGCGCGGTAATTTAGGAACCTGGCCGCGGGCGCGCAATGTCGCGCCCCCTTCGACGCGAGCGATGAAACACCCCACATGAATCCGCTCGTCCGCTGGTTACACCAACTCGGCTCGCCCCCCTATTTCGACCGCTTCGCCACCCGCTGGGCGCCTTGGGCCTATTTGTCGGGCCTGATCGCGATGGCCGTGGGCCTGTACGGCGCATTGTTCGTGGTGCCGGCCGATTACCAGCAGGGCGACAGCTTCCGCATCCTCTACATCCACGTGCCTGCCGCGTGGATGAGCATGGCGATCTTCGGATTGATGGCACTGTACGCCGCCATCGCGCTGATCTGGCGAATCAAGTTGTGCGAAATCCTGGCGATGGCCTGTGCCCCCAGCGGCGCGGCATTCACCCTGATCACGTTGCTCACCGGTTCGATCTGGGGCAAGCCGATGTGGGGCACTTGGTGGGATTGGGATCCACGCCTCACCACCGAATTGATCCTGCTGTTCCTGTACCTGGGCGTGATGGGCCTGTACGCGGCCATCGATGACCGCCGCAATGCCGCGCGCGCCGCCGGCTTCCTGGCCATCGTCGGCGTGGCCCTGCTGCCGGTGATCCGCTGGTCAGTGGTGTGGTGGAACTCGTTGCACCAGGGCCAGACCATCAACCTGTTTGGCAAGTCGCACATGGATCCCAGCATGTTGTGGCCGCTGTGGTGGATGATCGTCGGCACCAAGCTGTGGTTCGTCGGTTCGTTGCTGAGCCGCGCGCGCGCCGACAACTTGCGCCGCGAAGCGGGCAAGGACTGGGTGGCGAAACTCGCCATGGGAGGCACCCGATGAGTTATCGCGACTACGTGATTGCCGCCTATGCGGTGTTCGCCATCATCCTGCTGTGGGATTACGTCGTGCCGAAGCTGCAAGTCCGCTCCGCGCTGCGGGCCGCGCACCTGCGCACAACGCGTGCAAGCGCGCGCAACACACCCACGGAGCTCGAACGATGAACCCCACCCGCAAGCGCCGGCTGTGGCTGGTGCTGGCCGTAGTGGCCGCCGCCGCGATCGCCACCACGCTGATCGCGATGGCATTGCAGCGCAACGTCGCCTATCTGTACACGCCCAGCGAGGTGCTGCGCGGTGAAGCCGGCCAGCATGCGCGCTTCCGCCTTGGCGGCATGGTCGAGAAAGGCTCGTTCAGGCGTGCGCCCGGTTCGCTGGAAGCGCATTTCCGGGTGACCGACGGCGATGCGCAACTGCCGGTGGTGTACAACAAGATCCTGCCGGATCTGTTCCGCGAGGATCAGGCCGTCGTCGCGACCGGCACGATGCGGGACGGCGTGTTCGTGGCCGAGGATGTCCTCGCCAAACACGACGAAACCTACATGCCCAAGGAAGTGGCGGACAAGATGGGCATGGCGCACAAGAAACACGATGTACAGACGCCGCCCGCGACCGGGGCCACGAATTGACCACGATCCGCGTTGCGTGCACCGCAGCCACTGTTGCCGGCATCCACCACTTCCATGCTCGCGGGGCGCGCTGAACGATGTTGCCTGAACTCGGCCAAATCACCCTGATCCTGGCGCTGCTGGTCAGCATTGTGCAGGCCGTGCTGCCGCTGGCCGGTGCGCAACGTGGCAAGGGCGCATGGATGGCCGTGGCAAGACCCGCCGCATACGCGCAGCTTGTGCTGGTGCTGGCTTCGTTCGTCGTCCTCACCATCGCGTTCGTCGTGCAGGACTTCTCGGTGCGCTACGTGGCCGAGAATTCCAACACCCTGCTGCCGATGATGTACCGCTATTCCGCCGTTTGGGGCGCGCACGAGGGCTCGCTGCTGTTGTGGGCGCTGGTGCTGGCGGTATGGACGGCGGCGGTCGCCGAGTTCTCCCGCCACCTGCCGGCACGGGTGGTCGCCCGCGTGCTGGGCGTGATGGGACTGGTCAGCGTCGGCTTCCTCGCCTTCCTGATCTTCACCTCCAATCCGTTCGCGCGGTTGCTGCCGATGCCGGTGGAAGGCCGCGACCTCAATCCGCTGCTGCAGGATCCGGGGCTGATCTTCCATCCGCCGATGCTGTACATCGGCTACGTCGGCTTCTCGGTGCCGTTCGCCTTCGCCATCGCCGCGTTGCTGGAAGGCCGCATCGACGCGCAATGGCTGCGCTGGACACGACCTTGGACCAATGTGGCCTGGGCCTTCCTGACCTTGGGCATCGCGTTGGGCAGTTGGTGGGCGTATTACGAGCTCGGCTGGGGCGGCTGGTGGTTCTGGGATCCGGTGGAAAACGCCAGCTTCATGCCATGGCTGGCCGGCACCGCGCTGCTGCATTCGCAGGCGGTGACCGAAAAACGTGGCAGCTTCGGCGGTTGGACGTTGCTGTTGGCCATCACCGCGTTCTCGCTATCGTTGCTGGGCACCTTCCTGGTGCGCTCCGGCGTGCTGACCAGCGTGCATGCGTTCGCCGCCGATCCGTCACGCGGCCTGTTCATCCTGATTTTCCTAGCGACTGTCATTGGTGGCTCGCTGCTGCTCTACGTGCTGCGCGCACCACGCATCGCAGGCAAGCCGTTCGCACCCAGCTCGCGCGAGACCTTGCTGCTGCTGAACAACCTGCTGCTGGCCGCCGCCTGCGGCATGGTGCTACTGGGCACGCTGTATCCGCTGCTGGCCGATGCGCTGGAACTGGGCAAGATTTCGGTGGGCCCACCCTACTTCGGCATGATGTTCGTGGTGCTGATGACGCCGATGATCCTGCTGCTGCCATTCGGCCCGCTGACCCGCTGGCAGAACGAGGAACCGCGCAAACCGCTGGCTTTGCTGCTGCCGTGGCTGGTACTGGCGTTGGCGCTAGGCGTGCTCGCCTATTTCATGGCATCGCAAGGGCCGCTGAAGACGGCGGCAGGCGTCGCTGCCAGTGCGTGGATCGTCTTCGGCACGTTGCGCTTCGCCTGGCAGCGCCTGCACGGCAACGGTCGAATGACGCCGGAGATGTTGGGCATGGTGCTGGCACACCTCGGTGTTGCAGTCTTCCTGGTCGGCGCCCTGCTGGTCGAAGCGCAAAGCAGCCAGCGCGAACTGGCGATGAAGCCGGGCGAGACCGTCGAGATCGGCGGCTACGGCTTCCGCTTCCAGGGCGTTGATGAAACCCGCGGCCCCAACTACACCTCCGACGTCGGCCATGTGCAGGTGTTGCGCGATGGCCAACTGCTGCTGCGCCTCGATCCGGAAAAAACGGGCCTACGTGGCCGGCGGCCAGGTGATGACCGAAGCCGGCATCCGCCCCAGCCTGTTCGGTGACCTGTACGTCGCATTGGGCGAGCCGCTGGGTGATGGTGCCTGGGCGGTGCGCGTGCATATCAAGCCGTTCGTGCGCTGGATCTGGCTGGGCGCGCTGCTGATGGCACTGGGCGGCTTCGTGACCGCCATCGACAAGCGTTTCCGCCGACAAAACGAGATGCGACCGGCATGAACGCACCCGCTCCCGCCCCAAGCTCGACCGGCGGTTCGCGCAAGTCCGCGGCCATCGTCATCGGCGTGTTTTTCATCGCCCTGATGGGCCTGCTGCTGTATGGCGTGCGCAAGTCCGGCGACGCAGACCGCGAAGCCCTGCCATCGCCATTGATCGGCAAACCGGCGCCAGCCTTCGACCTGCCGCTGCTGCACGAACCCGGCACCCGCATCAAGAACAAAGACCTGGCAGGCGCACCCTATGTGGTGAACGTCTGGGCCAGCTGGTGCCCGGAATGCCGGGTGGAACACCCGGTGCTGAGCAAGTTCGCGCTGACCAAGCGCGTGCGTTTCGTCGGCTACAACCTCAAGGACGGCCGCAGCGAAGCCCTGCGCTGGCTGGAACAATTCGGCAATCCGTACATGCTGGTGATTGCCGATGAAGACGGCCGCGCGGCGATCGACTGGGGCATCTATGGCGCACCGGAAACCTTCCTGGTCGATGCCAAGGGCATCGTGCGCTGGAAGCGCGTGGGCGCAGTGACTGACGAAGTGCTGCAGCAACAACTGATCCCGGCGCTGGAAAAACTGGAGGCTGGCCGATGACCCGCTGCTTCGCCATCGCCCGCACGCTATTGCTCGGCGTGCTGCTGGCGTTCACCGGCATCGCCATCGCCCAGACCAGCGACCCCACGCCGCTGCAGTTCAAGGACAGCACCGAAGAAACACGCTTCCACCAACTCACCTCCGAATTGCGCTGCGTGATGTGCCAGAACCAGTCGCTGGCCGATTCCAATGCACAGATCGCCCACGACCTGCGCCGCGAAGTGCTGGACCTGATGCGCGAGGGCAAGTCCGACCGCGAAGTGAAGCAATTCCTGGTGGATCGCTACGGCGAATTCGTGCTGTACAAGCCCGATGTCACACCGGGTACCTGGCTACTCTGGTTCGGCCCGTTGCTGCTGGTGCTGGCAGGCGGCGTGGTGGTGTGGCGCCTCCTGCGGCGCGGCAATGCCAGTCGTGGCAGCGTGGGCAACGACGACAACCAGGAGTGGTAATGACCGTCTTCATCGGCATCGCTACGGTGCTCACCCTGTTGGTGCTGGTCGGCGTGCTGTGGCCGCTGTGGCATTCCTCGCGCCGCCTGTTTCTGGCCCTTCTGACCACCATGGGCATCGGCACCGCGCTGCTCTACCAATGGGTGGGCACGCCGGCTGCCATCAACGTCGCGCCTCCTTCGCGGGAAGCGGCTGCGGCAAACGCGATGCCGGCCAACCTGGACGAGGCCGTAGGCCAGCTTGAAACCGAACTCAAGCAACACCCCGACCAACCAGAGGGCTGGCGCTTGCTGGGCCGTTCCTACATGAGCATGGGACGCTACCTGGACGCACGGCGCGCATTCGAAACCGCGTTGAACCTTCAAGCCGACGATCCCGACCTGTTGGTCGAAACCGTGCAGGCGCGGATGTACACCGACCCGCAGCGACGCATGGATGCAGATGCAGTGAAACTGCTGCAGCGTGCACTGCAACTGCAGCCGCAGCACCAGCGCGCACGCTGGTTCCTGGGCGTCTCGCAACGCCAGCAGGGCCAGGCGGCCGAGGCTGCGAAGACCTGGGAGCCGCTACTGGCACAAGTGGATGCCGCCACCGCCGCCAGCCTGCGCAAGGAAATCGACGCCGCCCGCATCGAAGCCGGCATGCCCGCCCTGCCTGCCGTCGCCGATGCCGCACCGGCCGTCGCCAGCGCCAACGCGCTGCAGGTCAAGGTGAGCCTGGACCCAGCCTTCGCTGCCAAGGTGCGGCTGGACGGCAATGCACAAGTGTTCGTGATCGCACGCCAGCCCGCCGGCCCGCCGATGCCGGTCGCGGTGGAAAAGCGCAGCGTCACCGAACTGCCATTCACCGCCACCCTGGACGATGCCGACAGCCCGATGCCCACGCTCAAGCTGTCGCAGATGCCCGAAGTCGAACTGGTCGCACGGCTGTCCAGCAGCGGCATCGCCAACAAGCAGGATGGCGATATCGAGTCCAAGCCAGTGCGGGTTGCGCTGCCCGCCAAGGGGCCGGTGGAATTGGTGATCGGCACGGAGTGATGCCGACATCGCGTCATGCGCCGTCGTTATCGGCGCATGCCCGTCCCTGCCGAAACAGGTCGCGCGCTGCCGCTACACTTTGCGCATGACCGAATTCATCCCGCCCGGCACCCGCTGGTTCGACCTGGCCTCGCCGTTTCCGATGAAGCGTGGCGGCGCGCTGCACGGCGCGCGCATCGCTTATGAAACCTGGGGCGAACTCGACGCCTCGCACAGCAATGCGATCCTGATCGTCACCGGCTTGTCGCCGGATGCGCATGCCGCCGCGAATGCGGGCGATCCGGAGCCGGGCTGGTGGGAATGGATGATCGGGCCGGGCAAACCGATCGATACCGACCGCTGGTTCGTGGCCTGCGTGAATTCGCTGGGCAGTTGCAAGGGCAGCACCGGTCCGGCATCGATCAATCCCGATACCGGTGCGCTGTATCGCCTGGATTTCCCTGAACTCTCGATTGAAGACGGCGCCGATGCAGCGGCTGCGGTCGTGCGCGGGCTCGGCATCCAGCGGCTGGCCTGCATGATCGGCAATTCGATGGGCGGCATGACCGCACTGGCGCTGCTGCAACGCCAACCCGGCATCGCCCGCAGCCACATCAATATTTCCGGCGCGGCGCGCGCGCTGCCGTTTTCCATCGCCATCCGTTCGCTGCAGCGCGAGGCGATCCGGTTGGATCCGAACTGGGACGATGGAAATTACAGCGACGAGCGCTATCCCGAATCCGGCATGCGCATGGCGCGCAAGTTGGGCGTGATCACTTATCGTTCCGCGCTGGAGTGGGACGGCCGCTTCGGCCGCGTGCGGCTGGATTCCGATCGCCGCGACGATGATGCCTTCGGCCTGGAATTCGAGGTCGAAAGTTACCTCGAAGGCCACGCGCGCCGCTTCGTACGCCATTTCGACCCGAACTGCTATCTCTATCTCAGCCGTTCGATGGACTGGTACGACCTCGGCGAGAGCTGCGGCGGCACCACCTTGCAGGGACTGGCCGCGCTCCGCATCGACAAGGCGCTGGCCATCGGCGTGCGCACCGACATCCTGTTCCCGCTGCAGCAGCAGGAAGAAATCGCCGAGGGCCTGCGCGCTGGCGGTTGCGACGCGGCCTTCCTGCCGCTGGAGTCGCCGCAGGGCCACGATGCCTTCCTGGTGGATGCCGAACGCTTCGGCCCGGCGGTGCGTGGTTTCCTCGACGAGCTATAGCCGTCCGCCAGCACATGCCCTGAAGGCATAAGCACATAACGTCAGGTTTGGTAAACTCAAACCATGGACGAATCCTGCTGCGAACCCGTCGACTTCCCCGGCCAAGCCAAGTTCATAGCTGCGGTCGATGCCGCCGTGACCAGCGGCGACAAGCACGCCGTCACCGCCGCCCTGCGCAATGCGCTGTGCGCGTTGATCCGCGACAACGAGGTGCAACTACCCTGCTGCGTGCAGGACGCCATCGTCGACCACTACG
Organism: Thermomonas sp. HDW16; assembly: GCF_011302915.1. Classification (NCBI taxonomy): domain Bacteria; kingdom Pseudomonadati; phylum Pseudomonadota; class Gammaproteobacteria; order Lysobacterales; family Lysobacteraceae; genus Thermomonas; species Thermomonas sp. HDW16. The sequence continues at coordinate 1,805,993 of NZ_CP049872.1, forward strand.
CCCGCCGCGAGCTCTACCGCAGCCCGCAGCATGGTTACAGCGTGGTGGCGATGACCTGGGGGCCGGGCCAGGGCACTCCGCTGCACGACCATTCCGGCCTTTGGTGCGTGGAAGGCGTGTGGCATGGCGAGCTGGAAATCACCCAGTACGAACTGCTCGAGACCAATGGCGACCGTTTCCGTTTCCGCGCCGCGGGCGGGATGATCGCCGGCCCCGGCAGCGCCGGCAGCCTGATCCCGCCGCACGAGTACCACACCATCCGCAACATCAGCGCGGACAAGATCGCGGTCTCCCTGCACATCTACCAGGCCGAGATGGCCTGCTGCGCCAAGTTCCAGCCGCTGGTGCCCGACCAGACGGGCGAATGGTTCGTGCGCGAAGCGGCCACATTGGCGACCGACAAGGCCGCATAACGCCCGCTCTCGGCTATACTTCGCATCCCGCGCCGGTGTGGCGGAATGGTAGACGCAGCGGATTCAAAATCCGCCGGCAGCGATGTCGTGAAGGTTCGAGTCCTTTCACCGGTACCAGGTCAACGAAAGCCACGCATCGCGTGGCTTTTTCGTATGCGCGTTTTGCCGTTGCGCAAAAGGGAAGACCCGATCTCGCGGGCCGCTAAGTGCCTGGAGGGGATCGGGTCTTCTGTGGCCGGAGCGATTTTCCGCAGCTTCTTGACGATACCGCGAAGTTTTTCTCCGGCAGGTGGAAATTACGCCGGCCTCCGTTAGGAAAAAGCTAAGCGCGACGCATTCATTCGACCGTTCGTCGGAACGTCCAGCACGACCCCGAATTCACGGTTTCGGCCAGGGCCACCAACCGCGTCCGGACAGTGCGTAACGATCCGCCGCGCGCTCGAAGCGATTGCGAACGCCGATGCCGCCGAACAGGAAATACAGCGGCAGGAAAAGCGGGCCCAGCAGCATGTATTGGTAGACGTGCGCGCGTTCGTGGTCGCCAAGGATGATGCGTGGTTCCTGGCGATGGCCGGCACGATGCGCATAGGTCACACAGGGCGAATCCAGCGTATCGCCGGTATGCAGGATCACATTGCCCAGGGTCAGCGCCCCACCCGGGCCCCATGGCACGCTGTGGAAAACGATGGCGAATTCGCGCGCACTCACGTGCGCATGCGCGCCCGCCGCCATGCTGAATGCCCCTGCGAGCAGTCCAAGCACGGTGTTCGGCAAAGTCCAGGCAACGCCTATCACCTGCACTGCGCGCAACAGCCAGCGTGGCATCGCTTGCGCGTTCAACGCGAACGCTTCGCCAGCCAGTTGTGGATCGTGTCCGGCACTTCCTTCTGCGCACGGCCGGACACGTAGATGCCGATGTGACCGCCCTTGAACGATAGCTCGGTGTAATCGTCCGTCCCCGCCAAATCCTTCAGCACGCGCGAGGCATCCGGCGGCACCAGGTGATCCTGCTCGGCGTAGATGTTCAGCATCGGCATCTCGACCATGCCCAGGTGGACTTCCTCATCGCCAATGCGCACGCCGCCATTGACGAAGCCGTTGCGCTGGAAGAACTGCGTATTGAATTCGCGGAAGGCTTCACCGGCCTGGTCGGGCGAATCGAATATCCACTTCTCCATGCGCAGGAAATCCTCCATCGCCTTCTTGTTGTCGAGGATGTCCACCATGCCCACGTACTTCTGCGCGAACAGCCGCCACGGCTTCAGCATCAGGTAGGTCAGGTTCATCATGTCCGCCGGGATGTTGCCCAGCGTGTCGACCAGCAGGTCGACGTCGATCTCGCGGTTCCAGTTGGACAGCATGTTGTCGGCGGTGTGGAAATCCACCGGCGTGACCATGGTGATCAGGTTGCGCACCTTGCCGGGGTTCAACGCGGCATAGCACAGCGAAAACACACCGCCCTGGCAGATGCCGAGCAGGTTCACCGATTCCTGCTGATGCGCCTTGCGCAGATGGTCGATGGCACCGCCGATGAAGCGCTGGATGTAGTCCTCGAGCGTCAGGAACTTGTCGCTGCGATCCGGATAGCCCCAGTCGATGATGTAGACGTCCTGGCCGCGTTCCAGCAGGCCTTTCACCAGCGAGCGGTCGGCCTGCAGGTCGACCATGTAGGGGCGGTTGACCAGCGCGTAGCTGACCAGCAACGGCACCTTTGATGTCGCCGGCTTTTCGCCTCGGAAGCGGTACAGCACGGTCTTGCCGTCGCGCCAGACTTCCTCGCGTTCGGTGACGCCGAAATGCACTTCGTCCATTCCACGCAGGGTGCCGATGCCGGCTTCCAGCTTGCGCTGAAATTTGGCGGCTTCTTCGGCCAGTGCCTCGGCGGTGATGTTGATTGGCCCGAATGCATCCATGTCAGCGCTTCCTCGCTACCGGCTTGCGCGCGGCAGACTTCTTCATCGCCTTCTTGGCGGCTTTCTTCGCGACGGGTTTTATTGCCTTCCTAGCCACGGGCTTCGCGGCTTTTTTCGCGGCGGGTTTCGCCACTTTCTTCGCGGCCTTTTTCACTGGTTTCGATGCCGACGCAGGTTTCGATGCCGGCTTTGGCGCAACCGCATCGCTCGTCTCGGCCCTGCGCTGAATGCGACGCAATTGACGTTCCAGTTCAGCGATCTTGCGGTGCGCACTGTCGAGTTCGGTGCGGCTTGGCATACCCAGCAGGTTCGCATTCTGTTCGACGATGGCCTGCACGCCTGCGCGCAACTGCATCTGCGCGTTGACCAGTTCGCCATATGCCTTGCGGTAGTCGGACGACAGGGCGACCTGCGCATACGCTTCTTCGGCAGCATCGACCCAAAGATCGAACAGCGCACGCACGCTGCCCAGCTGGCGGCCCGGCTCCTCGCGCTCGGCCAGCTTCGATTCGAAACGCGAATACGCATCCTGCGAAGTCTTCGCCATCAGTGCGTTGTAGTTGGCCAGCGCGTCCTGCCAGCGCAGTTGCGCCTGGGCTAGCGCCTGCAGCCGTTCCTGGTGTTCGCGAGCGAAACCAAACGCCGGCATCCCCAGCGTGCTCGCCGTTTCATTGCGCAGGTTCTGCAGCCACGGCGCGGCGGCTTCGTTCCATTGTTCGAGGCCTTCCAAACCGGGGCCACGCATGCCTTGGAACAGTCCCTGGAACGGATTGCCGCCCAGCAGTTGCTGCCACGCCTTGGTCACGTCCTGCGCGCTGTGCTCGCGGCCGCTGAACTGCGCGGCCAGCTGCTGCATCTGCGCGAACCAGTCGCCGCTCTGGCGGTTGAAATGCCCGAGTACATTGTCGAAGCCGCCCTGCCCGCCGCCCGCCGCCTGCGTCCATGCGCCCAGTGCATCGCGAAACCCCTGCATGCCGGCATCGGCACCCTGCTGCGGCATCGCGCCGCGCATGGCATCGCCCCATGCGCCCCAGTACTGGCGCGCCAGTGCTTCAAAATCGTTTGAACCCTGAGCCATATGACCTCCGCTGTTACCCGCATGCTAGCAATGCGGGTGTTGCGTCGCCATTGCAAGAGGCTCAGGGTTTCGGAATCCGCAGGGTCTTGCTGATCATCAGCGAGCCGGACAGCGCGAACACCAAGACCAGCGGATGCAGCTGCCACGGGCCGAGTTGCAGCACACCGAACGGCAACGCGGCACCAATCCAATCATTCCACGCCAGCCACGCCAGCAGACCGACGATGACTACGCTGGTCGGGATCGGCGTGCCTTCGAAATACTTCACTTTGTCGCCGCCGTCCGCCAGCGTTTCGGCAGTGACGTTGTAGCGCGCCAGCCGGCTCACGCCGCAGCCAACGAAGTAACTCAGCACGACCCAGTCCCAACCGCCTTGCAGGCCACAGGCGTAGCCCAGTGCCGCCGGCGCCACGCCGAAGCTGATGATGTCGGCCAGCGAATCCAGTTCGCGGCCCAGGGTCGATGACACCTTGCGCCAGCGGGCGATGCGGCCGTCCAGCGCGTCGAAGACGAAGGCCAGCGGGATCATCGCCATGCCGATGTACAGGTAGCGCAGATCGCCGTCCTGCAGGTAACGCATCGCCGCGAAGATCGCGCTGGTGCCGCAGAAGGCGTTGGCCAGGGTGAACCAGTCGGCGAGATGGAAATCCCGCAACATCGAAAAATGGCGTTGTTTCATGACGGCTCCCCGCTGGAGTCGACAGACTGCCAAAGCCGGCGTGAAGCCGGCAAGAGGCAGGTCAGCGTGGCATCGCCAGGTTGTCGGTGGCCAGTGGCTTGCCGGCACGCGGAACGGTGGCGATCACCGCATCGGCCGGCAACGCACTCTTGCCATCGAGATGCGCATCGACGCGATCCAATGCTGCATACACATACGGCAGCAGCGGCAGGTACACCGCGCCGTATTGCGGGAAGCCGAGGAAGGCATCGAAGTGCTGCGCGTTGCGCACCTGCCAGTAGCGCACGTCGCGGCCCGCGGCCTGCGCCATCGCCACGTACGGCGCGCTGCTGAATGCTTGCGGCACCAGGCCATCATCGGTGCCGTGGATGACCACCACCGACAGGCCTTTGCGCGGCAAGCCTGCACGGGTTTCTTCGATGCCCTTGCGCACGCGCTGCGCATCCGCGCCATCACCCGTCCACAACGCGCGCAGGCATTGCAGGCCTGTAAGGCCAAGATCGGTCGATGGTTGCGGATCGGCGATGCCAACGCCCGCGCCCGGTGGAATACCACTGCCATCGGCGATCCACGCCGCGCGTTCGGCGGTGGTGGCCGCGCGCGTGCTGAAATCCGGATTCATTGCCGAGTAGCGATAGCCGCAGGGATGCGCATCGTGCGAATAGCGCCCGTAGGCACTGGCATAGCCCACGCCGATCGCGCGCCACAGGTCGAAGGCGACGCTGATCGAACCGGCACGCAGGGCCGCATCCGTCCAGCCGGCGGCATGCAGTTTGTCCAATGCATCCTGCTGCCGTGCCTTGAGATCGTTGCCGGACAGCACTCCTTTGCCGGCCAGTACGGCGCATTTCGCCTCGCTGCCCGGCATCGCCGGGATGCCCAGCGCCGGCAACGCGCAGGGCATGAGCAGCGCGGCTTCGGTGGTGTAGTCGTACAGGGTGCGTGCGCCGTGGCCTTCGGCCAGCACGTTCGGTTCGGCGGCGACCACGGCATCCAGCCAGTCGTCGCCATCTTCCGCCGCGCGCAGCACAGCGCCGCCGCCATTGGAAATGCCGACCGCGATCACCCGCGTGTTGGCGAAGGTGAACGGCGCCTGCTGCGGCAATTGTTCGTTGAGCGTGGCCAGCGCGAACTGCGCAGCCTGCTTCACGTGGCGGCCCCAGTCGGCTTCCGGGTTGTCCTGCGAATGCGCGTGCTTGTAGGCCACGCCACTGCCGGCGACGGGCGATGGCTTGAATGCGAGTGCGGCATCCGTTGCTGCCACCGTGCCGTCAGCGGCGATGCCCTGCCCGGCATCCAGGTCGAAATAATCGGTGCCTGCGCCCTTGTCGGTATAGGCCACCGCGCAGCCCTTCGGCAGGCCCCAGGCGCCGGCCACGGCGATCGCGCCGTAGATCCCACGCGAGCCGGAGGAAGCGGTCACCACGATGCAGCGCTTGCCGGCATCGAACGCATCCGGCAGCTGCAGCAACACGCGATGCGGCTGCGACGCACCCGGCAATTGCGCGAATGCGCTGAACTCGCGGCCCGCCACGCTGGCGACGCTGCCGTACAACTCGGCATAGCCACCACCCGGCGCGAGATCGGCGATGCCGCGCCAATTGCTCCACAGGGCGCGACGGCGCAGTTCCGCGGGCGTCGGGTGTTCGGCATCGGCGAATGCGGGCGGCACCATCGCGCGCAAACCGGCCAGGCCAAGGCCTGCGGTCAGCAGGTCGTCTGTGCCCCGATGGTCGCTGGCGCGTTGCTGGCTGAACATGGGGGATGTTCCTTTGGCTGCGGGCAGGCCCGCACAGGCGGTCAACAGGGCAAAGCTTGCTGCGATCGTGGCGGCGCGGGCGCAATGACGGAGTCTGTTCATGCCCCGACCATACGACGTCATCGCCCGCGCCGCATCGTACCTTCGTACCAGTGCGTGCCCTGACATCGCCGCGCCCGGCCTGCTAGCGTATGCAGTCACTGATGCGACGCAACACGGATCACTCATGAGCGACAACTTCCTGCAAGGCCGCACCGCGCTGGTGACCGGCAGCACTTCCGGCATCGGCCTCGCCATCGCCTCCGCATTGGCGGCCGCAGGCGCCAAGGTGGCGATCAATGGGCTGGGCACGCCAGAGCAGATCGCGGCGGCGATCGCCGAGGTGGACATCGCTGGCAGCGGCAACAGCAGCGACACTCGCCATTTCGGTGCCGACCTGCGCGACCCGGACGCCATCGAGGCGATGATGATCGAACTGGCGGCGTGGTCGGAAGGCGGCATCGATATCCTGGTCAACAACGCCGGCATCCAGCATGCAGTGCCGCTGCACGAGATGCCGGTGCAAAAGTGGAACGACATCATCGCGATCAACCTGTCGTCCGCCTTCCACACCATGCGTGCGGCGATGCCGGCGATGGCGGCGCGCGGCTACGGCCGTGTGGTGAATGTCGCCTCGGTGCACGGGCTGGTGGCGTCCAAGGACAAGGCACCGTACGTGGCCAGCAAGTTCGGCATCGTCGGCCTGAGCAAAGTCGCCGCGCTCGAATACGCGGCGCAGGGTTCGCGCGATTCCGGTGGCATCACCGTCAACTGCATCTGCCCGGGCTGGGTGGAAACGCCATTGATCGAGCCGCAGATCGAAGCGCGCATGAATGGCGGTTCCCGCGATGACGGCGTGCGTGCATTGCTGGCCGAGAAACAGCCCAGCCTGCGCATGACCCTGCCCGCCGAAATCGCTGCACTGGCGGTGTTCCTGTGCCGGCGCGAAGCGCACAACATCACCGGCGCGGCGATGCCGGTGGATGGTGGTTGGACTGCGCAGTAGACGATCCGATGCCTTCGCTGCTCATCGCCGACGATCACCCGCTGTTCCGCGCCGCGCTGCGGCAGGCGGCACGCGATGCGCTGGGCGATGTGGAATTGTTCGAAGCAGGCAGCCTTGAAACCGTGCTGGCAACGCTGGATGCGCAACCGCAGGTCGATCTCGTGCTGCTCGACCTGCACATGCCCGGCAACCATGGGCTTGCCGGTTTAGCGGCGGTGCGTGCGCAGCATCCGGGCGTGGCGGTGATCGTGGTCTCCGCCAACGATGATCCCCGTGTGATCCGGCGCGCGCTCGACCATGGCGCTGCCGGTTACTTGCCGAAAAGCGCCGGTCTCGACGACCTGCGCGACGCGATCCGCAGCGTGCTGGCCTGCGACACCTGGTTGCCGCCTGCCTTGCGCGCATCAGTCACCCGCGCGCAGAGCTCACCGAACGATGCAGCGCTGGCCGCGCGCCTGGCCAGCCTGTCTCCACAGCAGTTCCGGGTGCTTGCACTGGTTGCCGAAGGTCTGCTCAACAAGCAGATCGCCGATCGCCTCGACGTGCAAGAACGCACGGTGAAGGCGCACTTGACTGCGATCTTCGAACGTTTGGGAGTGCGCAACCGCACGCAGGCGGGCGTTGTGTTGCGGGAACTGGAGCTTTCGGATCCAGCGCGACAGATGGAGGCTTAACCCGCAGCTCGCGCCGCCAGCATGCGGTCCAGCACCGATTTCAACGCAAGCGGCCGCAACGGCTTCATCAACAGAGGCAGTCCTGCCTCCTGTGCGGCAACACGCACGGCGCCGGTCTGGTCGGCACTGAGGATCATGCACGGCACCTGGCCGAAACGCCCTGCAAGGCGTGCATGCAAGGCGACGCCATCGTCGCCGGCATCGAGGTGGTAGTCGAATATCCACAGTGCGCAAGCCGATACTTCGAGCACAGCCGCCGCGGCGTCGCCATCACCTACAGCAAACACTTCGCAACCCCAACCACGCAACACGCCGGCAAGTGCATCCAGCGACTGCGTTTCGTTGTCGACAATCAGCACGCGCAGGCCGGCCACCCCACGTTGCGATGACGACAGCGGCTGGGCCGCACTGACGCGTGCCACCTCGATGGCGAACATGCTGCCGCGTCCCGGTTGGCTGCGTAGCTGGATGGCGGAACCGAGCAGGTTCGCAATGCGCTTGGCGATGGCAAGCCCCAGGCCGAGTCCCTGCCCGGGCGCATCGTCGCCACGGCGGAACTCTTCGAAGATCGCCTCGCGTTGACCGTCGTCGATACCGGGGCCGGTGTCGTGCACTTCGATGCGCAAGGTATCGCCATGCCGGCGCGCGCCCAGCAACACGCTGCCGGATTCTGTGTAGCGCAACGCATTCGCCAGGAAATTCTGCAGCACCCGCCGCAGCAGCTGTGGATCGCTGCGCACCCATGCACGGGTCGGCACGAAACGCAGGCGCAGCCCGCGCTCGGCGGCAATCACGCCGAATTGTGCGACCAGCGGCTCCAGCACGTCGCCCAGCGGGAATGCGCGCGGCTCCGGCACCAACCCGCCTGCTTCCAGCCGCGACATGTCCAGCAACGTCGTCAACAGGTCTGTCGTGGAATCCAGTGCACCTCCGATTTGCATCGCAAGCTCGCGCTGCTCGCCTTCGCCACGCTGCTGCAGAGTGGCGGCGAACAGGTGCGCGGCATGCAGCGGCTGCAGCAGGTCATGGCCGATGGCGGCAAGGAAGCGGCTTTTCGCATCGTTGGCGTGTTCGGCTTCACGCTTGGCGGATTCCAATAACGCGGTGCGTTCTTCGACGCGCTGCTCCAGCGTTTCGTTGATGCGCTTCAGCCCGGTTTCCGCTTCGCGGAATGCGGTGACATCGGTGAAGGTGGCGACGAAGCCGCCACCGGGCATCGGGTTGCCGCGGATTTCGATGATGCTGCCGTCCGGGAACACGCGCTCGGACAGGTGCGAGGTGCCGGTGCGCATGTGTTCGAGACGACGGTGCAGCGCGTCGTCCTGGCGGTCGATCCCGGCCACTTCGCGCAAGGCCCATGCCGAAGCCTCGGCGATGGGCAGGCCCACCCGCAGCATGCCCGGTGGGAAACCGAACAGCTCCGCGTAGCGGCGGTTCCACGCAACCAGCCGCAGTTCGGCATCGACCACGCTGATGCCCTGCGACATGTTCTCCAGCGCCGCTTCCAGCAGCCGCTGGTTGAAGCGGAGGTCCTGGCTGGCCTCATCGACGATCGCCGCCACGGTTTCCAGATCCGCACCACGCCGGTCGGCATCCACGGTGTCGCGCCGCGCGGCATCCAGCAACAGGCGCGCGGATGCACTGCCGAGGATCGCCGCCAATTCGTGTTCCAGCCGCGATTCGATTGCCGCAGGCACCGGCCCGTTCGCCGGCGCGTTGCGCAACAGCTCATCCACGCGTTGCTGCGGCAGGAAGCGCCGCCCCGCGCTGCGCAGGGTCTGCAGGTCGGAGCCACGCGCCTCGCGGCGGCGCGGCGCGCTGTGGATTCCCGCAACCAACAGCGTGACCACGCTGCCGACGAACAGGCTCACGCCCACTGCGCGCCCCAACCGGCTCCATCCGGTGAGGCCAAACAAGGCCTCCGGCGCCAACCAATGCTGGCCGAACGGACCGGCGTGCAACCACGCGGGATCGGTGCCCGTGGTTGCCGCGATCATCGGCACCAGCATCACCCACGACCACGCGGCGAAGCCGGCCAGCACGCCCAGCGTGGCCGCGCTGGCCGGCGTCTGCGGGCGCCACACGGCGAATGCGAGTGCGGGCGCCAGGGTTGCCAGTGCGGAAAACGACACCGCCCCGACATCGGCCAAGGCTTCATTGCCGCTGACCAATCGACTGTAGGCCCAGCCCAGCAGCATGATCGCGACGATGCCCACGCGGCGCAGCAGCAGCAGGTCACCGCGGTGGTCGCCGCGCTCGTCGCCACTGACGCTGCGCGCCCACGCGCCACGCAGCAGGCCCGGCGCGAACCAGTGGTTGCCGATCATCAGGCTCAATGCCAGGGTACCGACAATGACCATGCCGGTGGCCGCACTCAGCCCGCCGAGGAAGACCAGCAAGGCGATGCCCTGGTTGTTCTGCGCCAGCGGCAGCGCGAGCGCATACATGTCCGAGGGCACGCGATCGCCGAACATCGCCATGCCCGCGCGCGCCAGCGGCAACGCCGGCAATGCGATCAGCAACAGGTACAGTGGGAACTGCCAGCGCGCGGTGCGCACGTCGGCCTCGTCGCGGCACTCGACCACGCCGACGTGGAACTGGTGCGGCATCAGGAACATCGCCAACGCGCCCAGGATCACCAGTGGCACGAAGCCACCCGAGGGCTGCGCGGGCAACGTGCGCATCGCCGCCTCGGGCAGTTCCTGCAGGCCGAACCAGACGAAGCCGCCCAGTGCCAGCATGGCCAGCAGCTTGAACATCGATTCGAACGCGATCGCCAGCACCAGTCCGCGGTTGTGTTCGGCGGCGCTGGCGCGGCGGGTACCGAACACGATCGCGAACAAGGCCATTGCCAGCGCGACATACAGCGCACCATCGCGCCAGACCGGCGGTGCGCCATCGGTGGCGACATCCGGCCCCGCCGTCAGGGTCGAGAAACTCATGGTGATCGCCTGCAACTGCAGCGCGATATACGGGATCAGGCCCAGCACGGTCACCAGGGTCACCGTGGCGGCCAACCATGCGTCCTTGCCCAGCCGGGTGGCGATCAGGTCGGCCAGCGAGGTCGCATTGCTTTCGCGCGCCAGCCGCACCAGCCGGATCATGAAGAACACGGCGAGCGCGTAGAACAGGATCGCGCCGATGAAGGTCGGCGGCAGCGGCCAGCCGTAACGCGCCGCCTGGGTCACCGTGCCGTAGAAGGTCCACGAGGTGCAATGCACCGCCAACGACAGCGCGTAGATGTGCCGCCAGTGTTTGGCGAACACGCCCGGATGGCGTTCTGCGTACAGGCCGGTGCCGAACAACAAGCCGAGCCACAGCAACGCAGCGGCAACGACCGCGGCGACGCTCAACATCGCGTCACCTTCAAACACGTGGGCAACTGTTGTTGTTCATCAGGCTGCATGCGCGGCGAGCATAACGCGACGGCGGGCCGAAGCCCGCCGTCGTCCGATCTGCGTGGTACCGCGAAGATCAGAAGTCGTACTTGACGGTGAGGCTGTATTGGCGCGGCGGACCGTAGAAGCCGGTATGCACGCCAAGCGCGGCGTACAAGTTGTAACCGGTGGTGCGGTACGCCTTGTCGGCCAGGTTGCTGCCCTGCAGGGACACCGTCCACGCATCTGCCGGCTTCCAGATCACGCCGGCATTGACCAAGCCGTACCCGTCCTGGGTGATCGGCTGCACGGTGGCCAGCGTCACCGGATCCCTGACTACTTCGGTCGTGGCCACCACGTCGCTCTGGTAGGCGTAGCTCACCCGCGCCGACAAGCTGCCGGCAGCGCCCAGGTCGGCACGGTATTCCAGGTTCACCGCGCCGGAGAAGTCCGGTGCGTTGGTGAATTCCTGCTGGTCGGCGATGTTGACGTTCTTGAACATGTACGTATCGAACTTCGCATCCAACCAGGCCAGGTTGCCCGACACGGTGAAGTTGTCGGTCGCCAGCCACTGGTACTCGGCCTCGAAGCCGTTGACCGTGCCCGCGCCGGCGTTGGTGAAGTCGCCGAAGAACGCCTTGGTGTTCTGCGGCGTGGTGTACTCGGTGAAGATCGAGAGCTGGATGTCCTTGTACTTGTTGTGGAACGCGGACAGGTTCAGGAACAGGCGCTGGTCGAGCAGGCCCATCTTGGTGCCGACTTCGTAGCTGTCGACCTGCTCGTCCTGGAACGGTTCGGCCGAACGCGGCACCGCGGTGGCCTGCGCACGGATGTTGTAGCCGCCCGATTTGAAGCCGCGCGTGGCCAGGCCGTAGACCATCACGTCCGGGGTGAGCTGGTAGTCCAGCGAGATCTTCGGCGACAGGTTCTTGAAGTTGATGGTCTTGTCGAAGTTCGCCGCCACCACGCCATTGGGCGTGGTGAAGGTGCCATCTTTGTAGCCGATGTTCCTGACCACCGCGTGCTTGTCTTCGCTGGTCCAGCGGGCGCCCAGGTCGACGCTGAATTTGTCGCTGACGTCGAACGTCCAGTCGGCGTAGGCGGCGATGCTTTCGGTATAGACCGTGCCCTGCGTGTCACCGAAGCTGATGTTGAAGAAGTTGTTCAGCACCTGGCCGCCGGCTTCGCCATCGAACTTGTAGAAGCCGATCACGCCACGCGAACGCCCGCCGCCGTCGTAATTGGCCTGCAGTTCGTGGGTGACCTGTTCGTCGCGATAGAACGCCTTGACGTCGGCGATCTTGTCCTGGGTGGTGTCGAAGTCGATATTGGTTTCGGTATCCGACTCGCGCTTGGCGAGGACGTACTTGAACGCCCAGTTGTCGCTGCCGCGCACGTTGATGGTCGCGGAGGCGCCGCTCAGCGTGGTGTCGTTGACGTTGGGCATGCCGTTGCGGACGTCGTAGCGGCTTTCCATCGGCGGCTTGGGCCCGGTTCCGCCGTACAACGGGATCGAATTGAACGGATTGGCCCGCAGCATCTGCGCGCCGCGCACGCCGGAGCTGTCGTCGACATGGTCGAACGCGAACTGCAGGTCCACCGCATCGGTGACGTAGGCGCCCAGGTTGGCGCGGAACGCACGGATCTTCTTGTCGCTAACCTGCGCGCCGGTGATCACGTTCTCGCCGAAGCCGTCGCGATGCAGGTCTGCGATGGAAATGCGTCCGCGCAGGTATTCGCTGCCACCGAAACCGCCGCCCACCGCCGCCTTGAGGTCGCGCTGGCCGTAATTGCCGACGGTGACCGAGCCGTAGCCGTTGAAGTCTGAGCGCAAGCCCTTGGAGATGTACTTGATCGCGCCGCCGATGGTGTTCTTGCCATACAGCGTGCCCTGCGGACCGCGCAGCACCTCGATGCGGTCGACGTCGAACACGTCGAGCAAGGCACCCTGCGGGCGCGCGATATAGACGTCGTCCATGTAGATGCCGACGCCCGGGTCCACGCCCCACAGCGGATCGGACTGGCCGACGCCGCGGATGTAGGCGGTGAGCGTGCTGCTGGAACCGCGCGCCGCGTAGATGGTGAGGTTGGGCACCTGCGCATCGAGGTCGGACAGGTCCTCGACATTAAGTTTGTCCAGCGCATCCGCGGTGAACGCAGTGACCGCGACCGGGACATCCTGCAGGGTTTCCTCGCGCTTGCGCGCGGTGACCTTCACCGCCTCCAGCGTGGTTGCCTTCTTGCCGCCTTCAGCGGATGCCGCCGCATCCTGTGCGGATGCCGGCATCGCGATGGCCAGCAACGACACCGCCAGCACGCCATGGATCGCCAGACTCAATTGCTTGCGCTTCATCGTTCCCCTCCTGAGGGTACGTGGACACGGGCGGGCCCATGCCGCCGACGGAGGCAAGTTAGTTGTTAAGCGTCCTTCACGGCATTGGACGTTAGGACAATGGGCCGGGACGGCAATGCCGCCGACACTCGCAGCCCTGACCGATGCCCACGGGGGCGCAATGGCATTCCTGATCGTGCTGGCCGCGTTGTGCTTCCTGATGTTCGTGGCCTACCGCGGCTACAGCGTGATCCTGTTCGCACCGGTTGCGGCGCTGGGCGCGGTGCTGCTGACCGATCCGCAACTGGTCGCACCGATGTTCACCGGCCTGTTCATGGACAAGATGGTCGGCTTCCTCAAGCTGTATTTCCCGGTGTTCCTGCTTGGTGCGCTGTTCGGCAAGGTGATCGAGCTGTCCGGCTTCTCGAAATCCATCGTCGCCGCCACCATCAAGCTGGTCGGCGCGCAACGCGCGATGCTGGCCATCGTCGCGGTCTGCGCCTTGCTCACCTACGGCGGCGTGTCGCTGTTCGTGGTGGTGTTCGCGGTGTATCCGTTCGCGGCCGAACTGTTCCGCCAGAGCGACATCCCCAAGCGGCTGATCCCCGGCACCATCGCGCTGGGTGCGTTCACCTTCACCATGGACGCGCTGCCGGGCACCCCGCAGATCCAGAACATCATCCCGACCACCTTCTTCGGCACCGATACCTGGGCCGCGCCGGTGCTGGGCACCTTGGGCGGCGTCTTCATCCTGATCCTGGGCATGCTCTATCTCGACTGGCGCCGCCGCGCCGCGTTGAAGGCCGGCGAAGGCTACGGCGATGCCGCCACCCTGTTGAACGAACCCGCCGCTTTCACCGGCGGCAAGCTGGCCAATCCGCTGATCGCGATCGCGCCGCTGCTGGTGGTAGGCATCGTCAACAAATTGATGACCGTGTGGATTCCGGGCTACTACGGCGAAAGCACCAGCTTCGATCCCGCAGTAATCGGCAGCGCTGCGCCTGTAGTCCAGGAAGTCTCGAAGGTCGCCGCGATCTGGGCAGTGGAAGGCGCGTTGCTGGCCGGCATCGCCTGCGTGCTGCTGTTCGCGTGGAAGCCGGTGACGAAGAGTTTCGCCGAAGGCAGCAAGTCAGCCATCGGCGGCGCGTTGCTGGCAGGCATGAACACCGCTTCCGAATATGGTTTTGGCGCGGTGATCGCCGCCCTGCCCGGCTTCCTGGTAGTCGCCAATGCACTGGGGTCGATCCCGAATCCACTGGTCAACGAGGCGGTCACCGTCACCGCACTGGCCGGCATCACCGGCAGCGCCTCCGGCGGCATGAGCATCGCGTTGGCTGCGATGTCGGAAACTTTCATCGCCAACGCCAATGCCGCCGGTATCCCGATGGAGGTGCTGCACCGCGTAGCCGCGATGGCCTCCGGCGGCATGGATACCCTGCCGCACAACGGTGCAGTGATCACCCTGCTCGCGGTCACCGGCCTGAGCCATCGACAGGCCTACAAGGACATTTTCGCCGTCACCATCATCAAGACGCTGGCGGTGTTCGTTGTGATCGGGCTGTATTACGCCTTCGGCATCGTCTGAGGCTTGCCAGCCTTGGCCATGGCCCGCACCATGCGGGCCATGAGCGACACCGACACGCCCCACACACTCCCGAACCGCACCACTCCCACTTGGGAAGTGGAACTGCTGATTTCCGGTATTGCAGTATTCGCCATGCTGCAGTTGCCCAGCCTGCTGGACAACGTCATGTTCGCGCTGGAGCCCAGGCTCGACAACGATTGGCAGCAGCCCCTTGTCCTCGCCTACCTCTATGGCAAGGGCATGGCGGTGATCCTGGCGATCACTTTCGTGCTGCACCTCCTGTTGCGCGCGCGCTGGATCGCGCTGGTCGGCATGTATTCGGTCTATCCCGACGGCATTCGCTGGGACAAGCTGCGGATCGGCCCGATTCAGGGCGAAGTCGAGCGCGAACGTGCATTGCCGTTCCCGACCATCATCGACCGCGCCGACAACCTGGCGACGACGGTGTTCGCGGTCGGCGTGATGCTCGGGATACTGGTGGTAGTGATCGCCGTGGTCGCGCTCTTCATCTCCGTGTTCGGGATACTGCTGTCGACGCTCTCCGACCGGAGGATCGATGGCTACAAAGTGATTCTCGCGGTGTTCGCGACCGTGATGGTGCCGTTCTCCCTGATCGTCCTGTACGACCGAAAGCGCGGCGCGCGCCTTGCGCCCGACAGCCGGGTGCGCCACATCATCCGCCGCCTGTTCGGCTGGTACGCCAGAATCGGCCTCAGCCGAATGAATAATCCGATCATGAGCCTGCTCGGTAGCCATGGCAGCGACTACAAGGTGGTGGCCTTCACCACCACCTTGCTCATGCTGGTGCTGTTCGCCGTCGGTGCATCCTTCGCGGTGATGCAATCGCCCCAATGGCTGGGCAACTACGGGTTGTTCCCTTCGGACAAAGGGACGACTGCAATCGATGCCGCGCATTACGATGATCAGCGCGATCCCGCGCGCGACCCGGCTTTACCCTACATCCAATCCATGGCCGTGACCGCCGCGCCCTACCTTCGCCTGGTCGTTCCATACCGCCCGATGCGCGACGAGCCGGCCATGAGACGCATCTGCGCGCAAGCACAGGCCCTCCCCAATCCGCGACAGGCGGAAGTGCGGTTGGCTTGCCTGTCGACACTGCATGGCGTGACGCTCGATGGCGAGCCATTGGCCGACATGCGCTATGAAATCGCCAGCGATCCTCGCACCGATCGTCCTGCGCTGCTGGCGATGATCGACGTGCGTGGCCTGCCACGTGGCCGCCACGAACTGCGCATCGCACGGCCGTCAACGGACGATGAGGATAACGACGCCAAGGACGATCCTGGCTACGACCAGATCCTGTTCTGGCGCTGAACCTGCGGCCACACACCCGTAAAATCAGCGGGTGAGCGAATCCCCGCAACGCAAGATCATCCACGTCGACATGGATGCGTTCTACGCATCGGTGGAGCAGCGCGACGATCCTTTGCTGCGCGGCAAGCCGGTGGTGGTGGCCTGGCGCGGGGCGCGTTCGGTAGTGTGCGCGGCCAGTTACGAGGCGCGCGTGTTCGGCGTGCGCTCGGCGATGCCTGCGGTGCGCGCGGAACGGCTGTGTCCTGACGCGATCTTCGTGCCGCCGGATTTCGTGCGCTACAAGGCGGTTTCGAAGCAGGTGCGCGAAATCTTCGAGCGGCACACCGACCTGATCGAGCCGCTCTCGCTGGACGAGGCCTATCTCGACGTGACGCAACCCAGGCAGGATCTCGGCAGCGCCACCGCTATCGCGATGCATATTCGCGATGCGATCCGCGAGGAAACCCAACTCACCGCATCGGCCGGCATCGCGCCGAACAAGTTCCTGGCCAAGATCGCCAGCGACTGGAACAAGCCGGACGGCCAATTCGTGCTCAAGCCGGCGATGGTCGATGCCTTCCTCGCCCCGCTCGCCGTTGGCAAGCTGCCGGGTGTCGGCAAAGTCATGGAAACCAAGCTGGCCGAACTCGGCATCGCTACCTGTAGCGACCTGCGTACGTTTGGCGAGACGGCGCTGGAACACCGCTTCGGCCGCTGGGGCCGACGCCTGCATGAGTTGTCGCTGGGCATCGACGAACGCGAAGTGCAGAGCGAACGCGCCACGCTGCAGGTCTCCGCCGAAGATACCTTCGAGCACGATCTGTTGTTGGACGAACTGGAGCCGCATATCCGGCGCATGGCCGCAAAAGCCTGGGCCGGCTACCTGCGCGAACGCCAGCAGCACCCCGATCGCATCGCGCGCACGGTGGTGCTGAAGCTGAAAACAAGCGATTTCCGCACGCTTACCCGCAGCCTGACCGCAGCGGAGCCGCCGACCTCCGAACAAGCGTTCGCCGATATCGCCTGCGCGCTGCGCGAACGCGTGGCCCTGCCGGCGCGCACACGCTACCGCCTTGTCGGCGCCGGGCTTGCGGGCTTCGCGGAGCCGGACGGCTCCGCAGCGCAGGACGACTTGTTCGCTTGAGCGGTGGCCCTGGTCGATCAGGGCAACGAGCCGGACACTACCGGCAGTTCGATGGCACTGCCTTCCCAGATCCGTTGCGTCGCCTTGCGGTAATCGCCAGGCTTCGCGAAGAAGATGTTATCGACATAGGTCTGCGGGTTGCGGTCGTACAGCGGGAACAGGCTGGATTGCACCTGCACCATCAGCCGGTGGCCGGGCTTGAGCACGTGGTTCACGTTGGGCAGCTCGAAGCGATAGGCCAGCGCGGCATCCGCCTGTAGCGGCTTGGGCGCGGAAAAACTTTCGCGATAGCGCCCGCGGAAGATGGTCAACGCGATCGGCAACTGGTAGCCGGCCATCTTCGGATCGTCCGGGTATTGATCCGGATAGACATCGATCAGCTTCACCACCCAGTCGCTGTCGGTGCCGGAGGTCGATGCCGACAGGTTCACTACCGGTGTTCCGGCCAGCGCCAGCGGTGCGGTGAGCGGCGCGCTGGTGTAACTGAGCACATCGGTACGGCCGTCGACGAAACGCTGGTCGCGCACCAGCCACGGCCCCCACACGCCGCGGTCGCCCATGTCCACCGGACGCGGCACGAACGGCACCGGCTTGGCCGGATCGGACACGTACTCGGCGTACTGCGCAGCATTCGCCGTGCCTTTGCTGGTGCCCAGAGTCTCGTCCGCGCGCAGGTACATCGGCACGCTGGTGCGCGCGCAGCCCTGCGCGCAACTCTGCGGCCACTGCTGGTAGCTGTCCCAGCGATTGCTGCCGGCATCGTAGATCCACACTGGCGGCGTCTTGGCCACCGGCGCGCCGGGCTTCAGGTATTGATCGAAAAACGGCTTGAGCACGTCGCGCCGCCATTGCAGCGCGGTATCGCCCTCGAACTTCAAGTCGCCCAGGCTGCTGCCATCGTAATTGGCCTGGCTATGCCGCCACGGCCCCATCACCAGATAGTTGCGGGTGTTGTCGGTGTCCTTCGGTTCCAGCGCAGCCCAGGCGTGGTTGCCGCCGTACATGTCCTCCTGATCCCACAACCCCTGCTCCCACATCGTGGGCACCTGGATCTCCGGCAGCTTCGCCAGCAGCTTCTCCAGCGCCTGCTGTTGCCAGAACGCATCGTAGGCCGGGTGTTCGCTGACCTTGTGCCAGGCCGGGATCTGCTCGAGTCCGGCCGCGCGCGCATAGGCGCCCACCGAGCCAGCACGCAGGAAGTTGGTGTAGTCGTCGTTGGTAGCACGGGCGATGTCGCTGCCTGCGCCGCGCACGGTCATCTGCCCTGTGAAATAGCCCAGGTTTATCTGCCGATACGCGCCATTCTGGAACCAGTCGTCGCCGATCCAGCCATCGACCATCGGGCTTTCCGGCGCCGCGACCTTCAATGCAGGATGCGGATCCAGTAGCGCCATCACCACGGTGAAGCCCTCGTACGAGGAACCCAACATGCCGACCCGACCGTTGCTTTCGGGCACGTGCTTGACCAGCCACTCGATGCTGTCCCAGGCGTCGGTGCTGTGGTCGATGCCGGTCTTGTTCAGCGGCCCGCGCGGCGGCCGCGTCATCACGTACTCGCCTTGCGAACCGTATTTGCCGCGCACGTCCTGGAACACGCGGATATAGCCGTCCTCGATGAAATCGGTGTCGCCCTGCGGCAGCAGGTCAACCATGCGGGTCGCGTTGGGTACGCGATCGGCGCGCTTGGCGGCGTTGTACGGCGTGCGGGTGAACAGGATCGGCGCGTCCTTTGCACCCTTGGGAATGACGATGACGGTGTAGAGCTTGACCCCGTCGCGCATCGGGATCATCTCGACGCGCTTGATGAAGTCACGCTGCGGCTCCGGCGCCTTGAACGCCTTGCCGGTGATGTCGGGCGCCATCGGCGCGGTTTGCGCCAACGCGCCAGTTGAAACCGCAAGCGTCGCCGCCAGCATCGTCATCCTCGCCAGTCCCCGCATCGCCCTGCTCCCCGATTCCAGCCAATCACCGAGTCTTGCATGCGGCGGCAGCCCGTCCGTGTGCCATCCGTACTACGCCGGCATCGCCGCTTGGCATACGCTAGCACCATGACCCACCACGATGCCCCCGGGCTCAGCCGCCAGCAGGTCAAGACCCTCTCGCTCGCCGCACTCGGTGGCGCGCTGGAGTTCTACGACTTCGTGATCTTCGTGTTCTTCGCAGCCACGATGGGCGCGCTGTTCTTCCCCGCCGACATGCCCGAATGGCTGAAGCTGGTGCAGACCTTCGGCATCTTCGCCGCCGGTTACCTGGCGCGGCCGCTGGGTGGCATCGTGATGGCGCACTTCGGCGATCTGTCCGGGCGCAAGCGGATGTTCATGCTGAGCATCCTGCTGATGGCAATCCCCACCCTGCTGATGGGCTTGTTGCCGACCTATGCGCAGGTCGGCGTGCTGGCGCCGATCCTGCTGCTGTTGCTGCGGATCATGCAGGGCGCGGCGATCGGCGGCGAAGCACCCGGCGCGTGGGTATTCGTCAGCGAGCATGTGTCGCCGCGGCATCGCGTGCTCGCCTGTGGCGCGCTGTCGGCCGGGCTGTGCAGCGGCATCCTGCTCGGCTCGCTGGTGGCGCGCGCGATCAATGCGTCGTTCGATGAAAAGGAATTGCTGGCCTGGAGCTGGCGGCTGCCGTTCGTGATTGGCGGCGTGCTGGGCCTGCTGGCGATGTTCCTGCGCCGCAAGCTGCATGAAACCCCGGTATTCGCCGAGATGAAGGAACGGCGTTCGCTCGACGCCGGCCTGCCGCTGAAAACCGTGCTGCGCGAACACGGCGGTGCAGTACTTCTGGCGATGCTGCTGACTTGGCTGCTCACGGCCTCGGTGGTGGTGACGTTGTTGATGATGCCGACGCTGCTGCAGGGCCTGGGTGTCTCGCGCGCCGATGCACTGTCCGGCAACACGCTGGCGATCTTCGCTACGGTGATCGCGAACTTGGTTGCCGGCTATCTGGCGGATCGCTTCGGCCCCGGCCGCGTGCTGGTGTTGTGGAGCGCGCTGCTCGGCATCGCGTTCTGGGTGTTCTACAGCGCGGCCCTGGCAGGCGCGTATTCGCCATGGCTGTACATGCTCGCCGGCTGCGCGGTGGGAATCACCGCATTGGTGCCGGGCATCGCGGTGGGCGGCTTCCCGCCACAGGTGCGCTTCTCCGGCTTGTCGTTCTCGTACAACGTGGCCTATGCGATCGCCGGCGGACTGACGCCGATCTTGCTGAGCCTGGCGATCAAGGACAATCCTGCCGCGCCGATGCACTACATCGCGATGATGGCGGTGCTCGGCATCGGGCTGGGATTGTTCGTATCGATGCGACGACCGCGCTTCCAGCTCGCCTGACGGCAGATATTTCCCAGGGACTGTCAAGCTTACGCAGGCGGGACGCGGCAGCGACAATTGCGGATCTGTTCCGCTGTCGAAGCCCCGCACTCCATGACCCAATTGTCCGCCGCACTCGCACGCAAGATCGCCCAGACCATCGCCGAGGAAATCGGCGCGCAGACCGCGCAGGTCAACGCCGCCGTCGGCCTGCTCGACGAAGGCGCCACCGTGCCCTTCATCGCCCGCTACCGCAAAGAAGTCACCGGCGGTCTGGACGATACGCAGTTGCGCAATCTGGAAGTGCGTTTGAGTTATCTGCGCGAAATGGAAGAACGCCGCGCCGCGATCCTCTCCAGCATCGACGAACAGGGCAAGCTCAGCGACGAACTGCGCGGCGAGATCGAAGCTGCCGACAGCAAGTCGCGGCTGGAAGACCTCTACCTGCCGTACAAGCCCAAGCGTCGTACCCGCGCACAGATCGCCCGCGAGGCGGGTCTTGAGCCGCTGGCCGATGGCCTGCTTGCCGATCCATCGCTCACGCCGGAAACATTCGCCGCCAGCTTCGTGGATGCCGACAAGGGCGTGGCCGATGCCAAGGCCGCGCTGGAAGGCGCGCGCGCAATCCTGATGGAACGTTGGGGCGAGGACGCGGCCCTGCTCGGCGAGTTGCGCGGCTGGCTGGAAAACAATGGTCTGATCCGCTCGAAAGTGGTCGAAGGCAAGGAAGCAGCCGGCGAGAAATACCGCGACTACTTCGACCACACCGAAGCCCTGGCGAAGATTCCCTCGCATCGCCTGCTCGCCCTGTTCCGCGGCCGTCGCGAGGAATTCCTGTTCCTCGAACTGGATCCCGGCGCGGATGCCGAAGCCGGCAACCTGTATGCCGAAGGCCGCATCGCGCGGCATGCCGGCATCGAGGATCACGGCCGCCCCGCCGATGCCTGGCTGCGCAACGCGGTGCGCCTGACCTGGCGCGCGAAGATCCACCTGCACCTGCTGCTCGACTTGTTCAACCAGGCACGCGAAAAGGCCGAGGCCGAGGCTATCGCCGTTTTCGGCGACAACCTCAAGGATCTGTTGCTGGCCGCGCCCGCCGGCCCGAAAGCCGTGCTCGGCCTCGATCCCGGCCTGCGTACCGGCGTCAAGGTCGCGGTAGTCGATGCCACCGGCAAGCTGGTCGCCACCGACACCATCTACCCGCACGAGCCGCGCAGGCAATGGGACCAGTCGCTGGCATCGCTGCGCAAGCTGTGCATCGCGCATGGCGTGCAGCTGGTCGCCATCGGCAACGGCACTGCTTCGCGCGAGACCGACAAGCTGGCCGGCGACCTGCTCAAGCTGGTGCCGGAACTGAAGGCACAGAAAGTCGTGGTCAGCGAGGCCGGTGCCTCGGTGTATTCGGCATCAGAACTCGCGGCGAAGGAATTCCCCAACCTCGATGTATCGATTCGTGGCGCGGTCTCCATTGCGCGCCGCCTGCAAGATCCGCTGGCGGAACTGGTCAAGATCGAACCGAAGGCGATTGGTGTTGGCCAATACCAGCACGACGTGGACCAATACCGCCTCGCGCGTGCGCTGGATGCGCGCGTGGAGGACTGCGTGAACGCGGTCGGCGTGGACGTGAACACCGCATCTGCAGCGCTGCTGACCCGCGTGTCCGGCCTGTCTTCCACGGTGGCTGAAAACATCGTGGTGTATCGCGACCAGAACGGCGCGTTCGCCTCGCGCAAGGCGCTGCTGAAGGTGCCGCGTCTGGGCGACAAGACCTTCGAGCAATGCGCCGGCTTCCTGCGCATCGCCGATGGCGAGCAACCGCTGGATGCCTCCTCCGTGCATCCGGAAGCCTATCCGGTGGTCGAACGCATCCTGGCCGGCAGTGGCAAGCAGGTGAAACAGATCATCGGCGATGCCGCTTTCCTGCGTGGCCTGAAGCCCGCGCAGTTCACCGATGAACGCTTCGGCGAACCCACCGTGCGCGACATTCTGAAAGAGCTGGAGAAGCCCGGCCGCGACCCGCGCCCGGAGTTCAAGGCGGCGACCTTCGCCGAGGGCATCGAGGACATCAAGGACCTGCGCCCCGGCATGGTGCTGGAAGGCGTGGTCAGCAACGTGGCTGCGTTCGGCGCCTTCGTCGACATCGGCGTGCACCAGGACGGACTGGTGCACATCTCGGCGCTGTCCGATACCTACGTGAAAGACCCGCGCGAGTTGGTGAAGGCCGGCGATATCGTCAAGGTCAAGGTGCTGGAGGTCGACGTGGTGCGCAAGCGCATTGCGCTGACCCGGCGCATGAGCGATGAACCCGGCCAGTCCACGTCACGCCCATCGGCGGATCGCGATGTGCGACGCGATGGGAGCCGAGGCAATGATCGCGGTCGCGGCAATGCACCGAAACCGCAACAACAGGCCACGCCGTTCAACAGCGCAATGGCGGACGCGCTGAAGGGCTTGAAACGCGGTTAAGCGCCGGCAGATGCCACTGCACACGCATCATGCGGAGCAGTGGCGGTCGTCCACTTCCTGTACGGGTTCGCGCGCGCGTGCGCCGGTGCGCGATGCCCACAGCAGCAGCGCCACGCCAATCAGTGCCGACAGGGTGGACGCAGCAAATACCGCGATCTTGGCGGCGGCGAAATCCGCCTCCACCGGAAACGCCTGCCCGGCGATGAAGAGCGACATGGTGAAACCGATGCCGGCCAGCGCGCCGGCTGCCAACAGTTGCGTCCACGAATACGCTTCGGGCTTCACCGCCATGCCCGTTCGCACTGCGAGCCATGACGCCAAGAACAAGCCCAACGGCTTGCCCACCACCAGTCCCAGCATGACCCCCATCATCAACGTGTCGTGCCCTTGCAACTGACCCAGGCTCAGGACGACGCCTGCATTCGCAAGCGCGAACACCGGCAGCACGAAATAACTCGACCACGGCTCAAGATGGCGCAAGGTGCGATCCGCCGGCGATTCCAGCCGATCGTGGATCGCATCGAGCTGGCGTAGCGTAGGCAACGATGGACCATGTCGCAGTTGTTCATCGCCATGCAGCGCTTCCTCGGCGATCAACTGATCGGCCTGCGTCATCAGCGAACGCAGGTTCGCCGGTGGACGAGTCGGGATCACCAACGCCAGCAACACGCCGGCAAGCGTGGCATGCAGGCCGCCCTTGTACACGCAGAACCACAGCACCACACCCAGTGCCGCGTACGGCAACGCGCGATAGACACCCGAGCGATTCACGCCGACCAGCAGCACGAAACACGCCGAGGCCGCGCCAAGCCAACCCCAATCGATCTTGCTCGAATAGAACAGCGCCACCACCACGATCGCGCCGATGTCGTCGACGATCGCCGCGGCGGTGAGGAAGATGCGCAGCTCCACCGGCACCCGGCTGCCCAACATCGCGATCAGGGCGATGGCGAATGCGGTGTCGGTCGCCATCGGCACGCCCCAGCCCTGCCCCCACGGCACCGCAGGCACCACCGCAAGGTAGAGCAGCGCCGGTATCGTCATCCCGCCGATCGCCGCAGCGATCGGCAGGGCCGCCGATCGCCGGCTGGCCAGGTGGCCCACGGTGAACTCGCGCTTGATCTCCAGCCCGACCACCAGGAAAAACACGCTCAACAATCCGTCGTTGACCCAATGATGCAGCGACATGCGGAAGCCGGCATCGCCGAGCACCAGGCCGACATCGGTTTCCCAGAAATGGCGGAAGGCCTCGCCGGTAGCGAGGTTGGTCAGCAGCACCGCCAGCACCGAGGCCAGCAGCAACAACACGCCAGTGGAGGGCGCCCAACTGGCGAAATCCAGTGCGGCCGAACGCACGCGGTGGCCGAGCGAACCGAGCATGGCATCGGTGAACGAACTTTCATCCCACGGTCCGTCATAACGGCGACCGTTGATGAAGAACGTGGGCACCACCCGCACGCCGCTTGCCGCGGCGCTGTCCACGTCGACCAGTACGCGCTCGATGCCGCGATGTCCGGCAACTTCGGCCTGCTCCGGCGGCAACCGATCAAGCCCCAACGTGTCGCGTACCGCGCATAGGTCGTCCTCTGTCAACGCGACCGAACGCGTCATCAATTCGACATGCGTCTGCCAGAACTGCTCGCGATCCGCCGATTCTGCCAACTGCGCCGCACGCAGGGCCAGGTCATTGCCGGCCAGCGGGCGCTGCCGGAACACGTAGCGGACGCGGTCGCCCAACTCATTGCGCACCTGGGCCACGCGTTCATTGGCGGCGCGGCAATGCGGACAGGCGTAACTGCCGTATTCGACCAGGGTGATCGCCGCATCGTCCGGCCCCAGCACATGGTCGTAGGCAGGATCGACCGGACGATCCAGGCGATTGGAAGTTGCCGCGACCTCGTTCATGCCCCCTCCAATTCAGTGGTTCTACATGCAGTCATCGTCAGACGTCGAACGCCAGCAGATCCAGTCCTGTGCTCGCGCGAACAATGCGCCTGTACAGCAAGTTGCCGTTGGCGGCATTGGTCAACAACACGATCGCACGCTGACGCGTGGCATCGCCCAATGCGAAGGCCTTGAACACGCCCGCATTGCTGCCCGAGTGGTACAGCACTGGGCCGGCAGGCGTGGCTTCGATGTTCCAACCCAGCCCTTTCTCCGTCCATCGGTCGGGCAACGCGATCTGCGGAGTGAGCATCGCCGTGCGCGTCTGCGGCCGCAGCTCCCACGCCGCGGGGTGCGCATGCACCATCAGCGACATGAAGCGCGCGTAGTCGGCCGCCGTGCAGCGCAGGCTGGCGGCGGCATTGGCCAGGATGTCGCTTGGCCAGTTCAGCACGCCAGGCTTAACGTTCGCGCGAGCCAGCGGCAACGCACGTTCGGCATCGGCATAGCGCCATGTGGAGAGCGGTTTGCGCCAGCGCTCGGCAATCGGCAATGCCGCATCCCAGGCGTCGCGCAATCCCTGCTGCGGCATGCCCGGCTGCAGATCATCCACCGCGCGGTGGCCATACACGGAGCGCGCGGCCATCGCGGCATCCCAGCCATAGCTGCTGTCGTGCATAGCAGCAGACTCGAACAGCAACCGGTGCATCGTTTGATCGAGGCTTTCGCCGGTCACCGCTTCAACCACCAGTTGCAGCCAGACGATGGCCTCGCCCGAATAGTCGATGCGCGTGCCCGGTGCCACTGCAGGCACCAGTTTTTCGTTGGCGGGATCCTTGCGCCAGTTCGGCAAGCCGGTGGTGTGGCGCAGCACGTCGCGCACGGTGATGCGTTCCAGCCACGGCGAGTCGCCGAGGTAATCGGGCCTGGCGTATTGCACCAAGGGCGTATCCAAGGCCAGCTCGCCGCGATCGACCAGTTGCAGCACCGTGTAGGCGAACACCGGTTTGCTCAGCGATGCCGCTTCCCACAAGGTTCGCTCATCAACCTGCGCGCCGCCTTCGGCACGGGTCACGCCGAAGCTGCGCGACCAGGCCAGCCTGCCTTCATTCACCACCGCGATAGCGATGCCGGGCACGCCCAGCGCCTGCATCTGCCGCGGCAGGTCTTGCAGAAAGGCCTCGGAAGGCATCCAGTCGTCGACGGTGCAGCGGGCCGCTGCGCGCGCATTCGGCGGCAAGGCCGCCAACGCCATCAGGCCGAAACCGCCGGCCAGCAGACCGCGGCGAGACACTCCAGAGGCATGCGAAGTCATGCCCCATTGGAGCGTTTCACGCGCGATGCCGCAAGCGCTGCCACGGATCCGCGCAGGCTGGGATAATCGGCCTGTCACCATGCCTGATTCGTCGATGTCCAATCCCCTGTCCAGCGCAAACGCCGATCCGCGGCCGATCGCGCCCGAACGCCCCCTGCCCTCGGATTGCTGCGACAGCGGCTGCCCGGTCTGCGTGCATGACCTGTATGCCGAGGAGCTTGAGGCCTACGCGAAGGCACTGGCCGCATGGAAGCTGCGGCACCCCGATGTGGACACCGCAGCAGCCACACCGTAGCGATCCGCGTCAGAACGCGTGGTCGAAGCCGACCTCGCCCTGCACCCCAACCTGGTAGGCCGAGACGCGGCGTTCGAAGAAATTGGTCAGCTCCTGCACGTCCTGCAGGTCCATGAACGGGAACGGATTGCGCGAGCCGAAGTGCTTGGCGAAGCCCAGCTGCGCCAATCGCTGGTCGGCGCAGTACTGCAGGTATTCGCGCATGTCCTTCAGCGACAGCCCCGCCACGCCGCCGGACAGGGTGTCTTCGGCGAACGCGTATTCGCATTCGACCGCTTCTTCCAGCATCGCCACCACCTCGCGGCGGAATTCGTCATCGACCAGGTCGGGCTCTTCCTCGCGCGCGGTGCGGATCACCTCGAAGGCGAAGGCCATGTGCGCGCTCTCGTCGCGGAACACCCAGTTGGTACCGCTGGCCAACCCGTGCAGCAGCCCGCGCGAACGCAGGTAGTACACATAGGCGAAGGCCGCGAAGAAGAACAGGCCTTCGATGCAACCGGCGAAGCAGACCATGTTGAGCAGGAAACGGCGGCGCTGCTCGCGGGTCTCGATACGGCGCAGGTCCTGGATCGAGTCGATCCACTTGAAGCAGAACTCGGCCTTGCGCCGGATCGACGGGATGTTGTCGACCGCGGCGAAGGCCTTGGCACGCTCGTTCGGATCCGGCAGATAGGTATCCAGCAGGGTCAGGTAGAACTGCACGTGCAGCGCTTCCTCGTACAGCTGGCGCGACAGGTACATGCGCGCTTCCGGCGCATTGATGTGCTGGTACAGGTTCAGCACCAGGTTGTTGGAGACGATGGAATCGCCGGTAGCGAAGAACGCCACCAAGCGTTCGATCAAATGCCGCTCCGCCGGCCCGAACTTGTTCTTCAGGTCATTGGTGTCCAGCGAGAAATCCACTTCCTCCACCGTCCAGGTATTGCGGATCGCGTCGCGGTACATCTCGTAGAACTGCGGGTAGCGCATCGGCCGCAGGGTGAGTTCGAAGCCGGGATCCAGCAGCAGTTGGCGGTGCGCGCTCATTGACAGGCCTCGCAGGCTTCCGGGTTTTCCAGCGAACAGGCGACCGCATCCACCGGCGCGTATTCCGTCTTCGGCGCGGTTGCCGCCGCGCTGGCCACCGTGGTCTTGGCGATCTTCGTCGCCGGCCGCGAACGCAGGTAGTACGTGGTCTTGATGCCGCGCTTCCACGCATACATGTACATCGACGACAGCGCGCCGATATTCGGGCTTTCCATGAACAGGTTGAGCGAGGCCGATTGGTCGATGAAGGCACCACGCTCGGCGGCCATGTCGATCAGCGAACGCATCGGCAGTTCCCACGCCGTGCGGTAGATGCTGCGCAGCGTCTCCGGCACCTGCGCCACGTTCTGGATCGAGCCTTCGGCCTGCTTGATCGCATCGCGCACTTCCGGCGTCCACAAGCCGAGCTTCTTCAGCTCCTCGACCAGGTAGCGGTTCACCTGCAGGAAGTCGCCGGACAGTGTTTCGCGCTTGAACAGGTTGGAGACTTGCGGCTCCACGCATTCGTAGCAGCCGGCGATGGAGGCGATGGTCGCGGTCGGGGCGATGGCGACCAGCAATGAGTTGCGCAGGCCATGCAGCTTGATGCGCTCGCGCAGCGCATTCCAGCGCTCGAAATCTTCCGGAACCACGGCCCAGGCATCGAACTGCAATTCGCCGCTGGCGGCACGCGTGTCCGCGAACGATGGGTGTCGGCCGCGTTCCTCTGCCAGTTCGCACGACGTCTCCAACGCGTGGAAATAGATGGTCTCGGCGATCTTCGCCGACAGCACGCGCGCTTCCTCGCTGTCGAACGACAGCCGCAGGCGGAAGAACACGTCCTGCAGGCCCATGCAGCCCAGCCCCACAGGCCGCCAGCGCAGGTTGCCGCGGCGCGCGGATTCGATCGGATAGAAATTCAGGTCGATCACCCGATCCAGTTGGCGCACCGCCAGCTGCACGGTTTCGGCCAACTTGTCGAAATCGAAGAACCCGTCCTCATCGAAATGACGCGCCAGGTTGATCGAGCCAAGATTGCAGACGGCGGTTTCCTCAGTCGATGTGACTTCGAGGATCTCCGTACACAGGTTGGACAGGTGGATCACGTTGCCCGCGCGCAGCGTCTGGTTGCTCGCCCGGTTGCACTTGTCCTTGAAGGTCATCCAGCCGTTGCCGGTCTGCGCCAGCGTGCGCATCATCCGCGCGTACAGCTCGCGCGCCTTGATCGTCTTGACCGCCTTGCCCTGCGCTTCCGCCTGCTCGTAGGCGCGATCGAAGGCGTTGCCGAACAGGTCGGTGAATTCCGGGACGATACGCGGATCGAACAGCGACCAATCGGCATCGGCCTCGACCCGGCGCATGAACAGATCCGGCACCCAGTTGGCCAGGTTGAGGTTGTGGGTGCGCCGGGCTTCGTCGCCGGTGTTCTCGCGCAGTTCCAGGAACTCCTCGACATCGGCATGCCAGGGTTCCAGGTACACGCAGGCCGCGCCCTTGCGCTTGCCGCCCTGGTTCACCGCCGCCACCGAGGAATCCAGCGTCTTCAGCCACGGCACGATGCCGTTGGAATGCCCGTTGGTGGACTTGATCAGCGAGCCGCGCGAACGCACGCGCGTGTAGCTCACGCCGATGCCGCCGCTGAATTTGCTCAACTGCGCGATGTCGCCGTACTTCGCGTAGATCGATTCCAGCGTGTCCTGCGGCGAATCCAGCAGGAAGCAGGACGATAGCTGTTCGTGGGTGGTGCCGCTGTTGAACAGCGTCGGCGAGCTCGGCAGGTAATCGAGTTCGGCCATGCGCCGGTACAACGCCAGCGCTTCCGGCACGTCCTCGCTCAGCGCGCAGGCGATGCGCAGGAAGAACTGCTGCGGGGTCTCGATCGCCTTGCGCGTGCGCGGGTGGCGCAGCAGGTAGCGGTCGTACAGGGTGCGCAGGCCGAAGTAGTCGAAGCCGCGGTCAAGGGACGCGTCCAGCGCGTCGTTGAGCTTGCGCGAATTGGCCTGCACGAAGCCGAGCAGGCGATCGTTGATTAGCCCCAGTTCGTGTCCGCGCGCGACCGATTGCGAGAACGCATGGATCTCCTGCCCCGCCACTTCCTTGGCGATCACGCTCGACAGCAAGCGCGCGGCCAGCCTGCCGTATTCGGGTTCCTCGCCGGTGAGTAGCGCGGCGGTGCGGATCGACAGTTCGTCGAGCTCGGCGGTGGTCGCGCCGTCGTACAGGCCGGAGATCGTGCGGGTGGCCACGCGCATCGGCTCCACCGCGTGCAGGCCTTCGGCGGCGCGGGTCACCGCGCGCACGATCTTGTTGAGGTCGACCGCCTCGCCGGTGCCGTTGCGCTTGGTCACGCGCATCGTGGTCGCGGTCGGCGGCGAAGTCAGGTCGAAGGACGGCGCGACGGGCGCCTCGGCCACGGTGGCCAGTGTCTCGGACATAGCGGTGTCTCCATGCAGGATGCACGGGCCCAAGCCTGTCCCTCGCAGGCATGGATGGCATCGGAGACACAGGGTGGAAGCGCGGTGTCGCAGGAACCGCGACGCATCGGGAAGCTCGGGATGCGGCCGTGCCTGCTGCACCAGCCATCTCCCCCGGAGATTCCGCGGCCGGCACCGCGCGGCGTGCATCGCGCGGCTGTCGGCAGGTCTTCGGACTCGTGGATCCGGCCGGGATCTTCATCCCGACCACCTCGGTCGCTGCTTCCCAGGGCCACCGCCCCAGTGCGTAACGCGACCTCGTGTCCACCTACCGCTGCGGGGCAGTGCCGGGATGGGCCCGATGTCCGAGGACACGGGCCGAACCGGCTTCCCTTTTCATCCGCAGCCTTGCGACCGCGAAACCGACAGCCACAACATAGTGTGGTCGGCCGATATCGTCAATCCCATATGTTCGGATTCCACGTAAACAAAAAGCGGGCCGAAGCCCGCTTTTCGATGCAGCGACAGCGATTCGACGGCTTATTCGGCCGCGACGCCCTCGCCTTCGGCCACGGCCTTCATCGACAGGCGGATGCGGCCCTGCTTGTCGACTTCCAGCACCTTGACCTTGACCATGTCGCCTTCCTTGAGCACGTCGGAGACCTTCTCGACGCGGTCGTTGGAGATCTGCGAGACGTGCACCAGGCCGTCCTTGCCGGGGGAAATGGTGACGAACGCGCCGAAGTCCATCAGCTTGGCGACCTTGCCCTCGTAGATGCGGCCCGGCTCGACGTCGGAGGTGATCTGCTCGATGCGCGACTTGGCGGCCTGGCCGGCAGCGGCGTTCACCGATGCGATGGTGATGGTGCCGTCATCCTGGATGTCGATCTGGGTGCCGGTTTCCTTGGTGATCGCCTGGATCACCGAACCGCCCTTGCCGATCACTTCGCGGATCTTGTCCGGGTGGATCTTGATGGTCAGCAGGCGCGGCGCGAACTCGGACAGCTCGCCACGCGGCGCGGTCAGCGCATTGGCCATCTCGCCCAAGATGTGCAGGCGGCCAGCCTTGGCCTGGGCCAGCGCGACCTTCATGATCTCCTCGGTGATGCCCTGGATCTTGATGTCCATCTGCAGCGCGGAGATGCCGTTGCTGGTGCCGGCCACCTTGAAGTCCATGTCGCCGAGGTGATCTTCGTCGCCCAGGATGTCGGACAGCACGACGAAGTTGTCGCCTTCCTTGACCAGGCCCATCGCGATACCCGCGACCGGTGCCTTGACCGGTACGCCGGCATCCATCAGCGCCAGCGAGGAACCACAGACCGAGGCCATCGACGAGGAACCGTTCGACTCGGTGATCTCGGAGACCACGCGGATCGTGTACGGGAAGGCTTCCATGGTCGGCATCACCGCCAGCACGCCGCGCTTGGCGAGGCGGCCGTGGCCGATTTCACGGCGCTTCGGGCCCATCATGCGGCCGGCTTCGCCCACCGAGTACGGGGGGAAGTTGTAGTGGAACAGGAAGTGTTCCTTGTACTCGCCACCGACGGCGTCGATGACCTGGCCGTCACGCGCGGTGCCGAGGGTCACGGCGACGATCGCCTGGGTCTCGCCACGGGTGAACAGCGAGGAGCCGTGCACGCGCGGCAGCACGCCGACCTTGGAGGTGATCGGGCGCACGGTGTCCAGCGCACGGCCGTCGATGCGGACCTTGGTGTCCAGCACCGAACCGCGCATGGTCTGGTATTCCAGCTCGCCGAATTCCTTGCCCAGGTCGGCCGGGTTCCAGCCTTCGCCCTCGGCACGCGGTGCCAGCGCACCGACCACATCCTTCTTGATCGCGGAAATCGCATCCTTGCGCTGCAGCTTGTCGCGCACCTGGAAGGCTTCAGCCAGCTGGCCGCCCACGGCTTCCTTGACGGCGGCAATCAGCGATTCATTCTTCGCCGGGGCCTTCCAGTCCCAGGTCTTGGTGCCGGCTTCGGTGACCAGTTCGTTGATCGCGTTGATCGCGACCTGCATGTGCTTGTGGCCGAACATCACCGCGCCCAGCATCACGTCTTCGGACAGCTCTGCGGCTTCGGATTCCACCATCAGCACGGCTTCGCTGGTACCGGCGACGACCAGCTCAAGCTGCGATTCCTTCAGCTCGCTGACGGTCGGGTTGAGCAGGTACTTGCCGTCCTTGTAACCGACCTTGGCGGCACCGATCGGGCCCTGGAACGGGGCACCGGTCAGCGACACGGCGGCGGAGCAGCCGATCAGCGCCAGGATGTCGCCATCGATTTCCGGGTTCAGCGACATGACGGTCGCGATGACCTGCACTTCGTTCTTGAACTCTTCCGGGAACAGCGGGCGGATCGGGCGATCGATCAGGCGGCTGGTCAGGGTTTCCTTTTCGGTCGCGCGGCCTTCGCGCTTGAAGAAGCCACCCGGGATGCGACCGCCGGCGTAGAACTTCTCCTGGTAATCCACGGTCAGCGGGAAGAAGTCCTGGCCTTCGCGCTGGGTCTTCGCCGCCACCGCGGTGCACAGCACCATGGTGCCGTCGCAGGAGACCATGACCGCGCCGCCGGCCTGGCGTGCGATCTCGCCGGTTTCGAGGGTGATGGTCTTGTCGCCGTACTGGAAGCTCTTGCTGATCTTCGCCACTTGGGAATCCTTGATGTCTTTATCGTCGACGCAACGGAGCCCCGCTCCGTGCGCTGCATCGCGGTGCGATGCGGGAATGCGGCATGGCCGCGAGGGTGTGCAATTCGTGTAACGCGAAAATTCGGTACCGCAAAAACGAACCGCGGCGCATCACTGCGCCGCGGTAGGTGTTTCGATCAGCGACGCAGGCCGAGTTTGCCGATCAGCGCCTTGTAACGATCTGCATCCTTGCGGTGCAGATAGTCGAGCAGGCTGCGACGACGGTTGACCATCATCAGCAGGCCACGACGGCTGTGGTGATCCTGCTTGTGGGTCTTGAAGTGCTCGGTCAGCAGCTCGATGCGGGCGGTCAGCAGGGCGACCTGCACTTCCGGCGAACCGGTGTCGTTGTCGCCGCGCTTGTGTTCGTTGATGACTTTCTGTGAATCGATGGACATGATTTTTACCTTGTGATGCGTGACCAGCAGGAACGGGTGAACGGCTCTGGTGAACCTGTCCTCCGCACCGCACGGCTCGCCGTGAACGGAATGAAACAAAAGAGCGAAAGTGCACGTCAGGGTAATCGCCCCGAAATAGCAGCGGAATTATAGCCCGTGCTTGCGGCCCGGGCAATTCAGGAAGCGGGCGAATCCAGCAATGCCCCGGTCGCGGAGGCCCAGCGGAACAGCCGCGACGGGCGCAACCCGCCCTCGGCATCGACCTCGCCCAGGCCCAGGCCACGACCGTGCTCGTCCAGCAGGGCCACCTGCCCCTGCGGCTGGTACGGCCCGCGCAAGCCTTGCCCGCGACCCAGCCGCTGCGCCTGCGGCTCGCTGACCCTGACCTGCGGCCAGGACGTCATCCCGGCCTCGATCGGCAGCAGGCAAGCCTCCAGCACGCGCTCGCCGGCCTGCGCACGCAGGTTTTCCAGCGCTTCAAGCGTCCACATCCGCGGCTCGCGGAACGGATCCACCCACAGGCGGCGCAATTCGGCCACGTGCGCGCCGCAACCGAGCAGCTCGCCAAGGTCGCGCACCAGGCTGCGCACATAGGTACCGGAACCGCATTCGACATGCAGGCGCAACAAAGGCTCGTCGCCATCCAGCAAGTCAGCGGCGTTCAGCAGTTCGAAGGCGTGGACGTCGATCTCGCGCTCGTCGATTTCGATGGTCTCGCCGCGTCGCGCCTTGGCGTAGAGCGGCTCGCCGCCGCGCTTGAGCGCCGAATAGATCGGTGGGCGCTGGCGGATGCGACCAGTCAGCTGCTTCAGCGCTGCGTCGATGGTGTCGATGGTGATCGCCGGCACCGGACGTTCGCGCAGCGGCTGGCCTTCGGCATCGTCGGTGTCAGTGGTGATGCCGAGCCGGGCCACGGTTTCGTAGGCCTTGCGCGCGCCCAGCAGGCCGCCAGCGATCTTGGTGGCCTCACCGAAACACACCGGCAGCAAGCCGGTGGCCAACGGATCGAGGCTGCCGGTATGTCCGCCCTTCTCGGCACGGAACAGATGCCGCACGCGCTGCAACGCCTGGTTGCTCGACAGGCCCTGCGGCTTGTCCAGCAGCAGGATGCCGTCGAGCCGGCGGAACACCGTGCGTTCGCGCTTGGGGCGCGGCGGCGGTGCCGATGGATTATTCGGCGTCGTCGTCACTGGTGCGCAGGTCGCGCAGCAGGTTGTCGATGCGCTCGCCGCGATCCATCGACTCGTCGTAGTGGAAATGCAGCTCCGGCACGTGCCGCAGCTTCATCGCATGCGCCAGCTTGTAGCGGATTTCCGGCGCCAGTTCCTTCAGCGCCTTCATGGTTTCCTGCGCGCGCTCCTGGATGAGCACGGTGACGAACACCTTGGCATGCGCCATGTCGCGGGTGAGTTCGACGTCGGAGACACTGGACGATGCCAAGCCGTGCTCACGCACGGCTTCGTGCACCAGCGTGCCCAGCTCGCGGCGGAGCTGGGCCGAGACGCGGTCGGTGCGATGGAAGGACTTCTGTGCCATGTGGGTTGTGCGCACGCCTTACAGCGTGCGCTGCACCTCGATGCGCTCGAAGCATTCGATCTGGTCGCCCGGCTTGACGTCGTTGTACGCCTTCACGCCGATGCCGCATTCGGTGTTGACGCGAACTTCGTCCACGTTCTCCTTGAAGCGGCGCAGCGATTCCAGTTCGCCTTCGAAGATGACCACGCTGTCGCGCAGCACGCGGATCGGCTTGCCGCGCTTGACCACGCCTTCCACCACCATGCAGCCGGCAACCGCGCCGAACTTGGAGCTGCGGAACACGTCGCGCACGTCGGCGGTGCCGATGATCTCCTCGCGGATTTCCTTGCCCAGCACGTTCGAGGCGACCTGCTTCACCTGGTCGATGACGTCGTAGATGATCGAGAAGTAACGCAGGTCGACGCCGTTGCCTTCGATCACCTTGCGCGCCGAGGCATCGGCACGCACGTTGAAGCCGATCACGGTGGCCTTGGAGGTCGCCGCCAGTTGCGCATCGGACTCGGTGATGCCGCCCACGCCGGAACCGATCACATTGATGCGGATCTGATCATTGGACAGGCCGGTCAGCGCTTCGCGCAGGGCCTGCATCGAACCGTGCACGTCGGCCTTGACCACCAGGTTGAGGGTCTGCTGCGCAGCGCCCTCGCCCATCTGCGCCATGATGTCTTCCATGCGGTTGCCGGCAGCGGCGACCAGGCGCGTTTCACGGCGCTTGGCGTCACGCTGCTGGGCCACGTCCTTGGCCAGGCGTTCGTCGGCCACGACCACGAAATCGTCGCCCGCTTCCGGTACGCCGGACAGGCCGAGGATCTGCACCGGAATCGACGGGCCGGCCTGTGGCACCTGCGATCCGGTTTCGTCGAACAACGCACGCACGCGGCCGTACTGGATGCCGCAGACCAGGTAATCGCCCTTGGCGAGCGTGCCCTGCTGCACCAGCACCGTCGCGACCGGGCCACGGCCCTTGTCCAGCGAGGATTCGATCACCACGCCACTGGCGCGTCCTTCGAACACGGCCTTGAGGTCGAGCACTTCGGCCTGCAGCGACACCGCATCGAGCAGGTCGTCCACGCCCTGGCCGGTCTTCGCCGACAGCTCCACCATCTGGGTGTCGCCACCGAATTCTTCCGCCACCACGTCGTGCGCCAACAAGTCGTTCTTGACCCGCGACGGATCGGCGTCGGACTTGTCGATCTTGTTGATCGCCACGATCAGCGGCACCTTCGCCGACTTCGCGTGCTGGATCGCCTCGATCGTCTGGGGCATCACGCCATCGTCCGCCGCGACCACCAGGATCACGATGTCGGTCAGCTTGGCGCCGCGCTGGCGCATGTGCGTGAACGCGGCATGGCCCGGGGTGTCGAGGAAACTGATCACGCCCTTCGGCGTTTCCACGTGGTACGCGCCGATGTGCTGGGTGATGCCGCCGGCTTCGCCGGAGGCGACCTTGGTGCGGCGGATATAGTCCAGCAACGAGGTCTTGCCGTGGTCGACGTGGCCCATGATGGTGACCACCGGCGGCCGCTGCTGCTGATCGCCCTGCACCTGCTCGACGTGCGCCAGCAATTCGCTCTCGGCATCGCCCGCATCGGCGTGCACGGCCTTGTGGCCGAGTTCCTCGGTCACCAGCACCGCGGTGTCATGGTCGATGGTCTGGGTGATGGTGGCCATCACGCCCATCTTGAACAGTTGCTTGACCACGTCGCCGCCCTTCAACGCCAGTTTCTGGGCGAGGTCGGACACGGTGATCGCATCGCCGATGGCGATCTCGCGCACGATCGGCGCAGTCGGCTTGTTGAAGCCGGTGCCGGTACGCGACTGATCTTGGCCGCGCTTCTGCGGCCGGGCCTTGCCGCGCACGCTGGTGGTGCGGCGCGCGCGTTCCGATGCGGACAGGTGCAACTGGCCGGCGAAACGCTGGGCGTTGTCGTCATCCTCGACGCCGGCGACCATCGCGTGCGAACCACGCTGAGCCTTGCCCTTGTGCGCAGCAGCGTTCTTGTCGTCGCTGCGCGGGGCAGCGGGCTTCGGGTGATGTGCGTGGCCGTGGTGACCGGCCTTGGGCTTGCCGGCCTCTTCGAGCACGGCCGCTTCCGCGGCGGCGGTCGCTTCGATGCGCGCGCGCTCGGCCTCTTCTTCCTCGACGCGCTTGCGCTCGGCCAGTTCCTCGGCACGCTTGCGATCGCCTTCGGCCAGGCGCTGCTGTTCCGTCAGGTTGCGCTGGCGGGATTCTTCCAGCTTGCGCAGGATCTCAGCACGCTCGGCATCCTGTTCCTCGGCGGCGGTCAGTGCAGGCGTGGCACCCGGCTTGCTCAAGGTGACTTTCTTGCGCACCACGACATCGATGGTGCTGGCACTGCCACGGCCAGCCTTGCCGCTGCCGCCAACGGTGATTTCCTGCTTGCGGCTGCGGTTGAGGGTGATCTTGCCGGGCGCGACGACCTCGTCCGCGGCGGCATCGGTCTTGCCGTGCGAACGCTTGAGGAAGCCCAGCAGCTTCACTTTCTCCATGCTTGTCACGACCTGGTCGGGGCCGCTGAAGCTCATGCCGGCCTCGGCCAGCTGCTCCAGCAGTTTCTCGACCGGCGTGTTCACCAGTTCGGCAAGCTTGCGGATTGTGGTTTGTTGCGACATTCGGATTCCGGTGTCTTTGGCCGCACGCATGCGGCCGAATCGGGGGATTGTAGGACGGGCCCGAGCCCATCGGCCAATCAAGCGTGGCGGGCCTGGACCCGCCCCAAGGTGCTGCTTACTCGAACCAGTGCTTGCGGGCTTCCATGATCAGGGCCGCCGCGCGTTCCTCGCCCACATCCTCGATGTCGGCGATTTCGTCGGTGGCCATCTCGGCCAGGTCCTCGCGGGTCCGCACGCCACGCTCGGCGAGCGCGTATGCGGTGGCTTCGTCCATGCCTTCCAGCGACAGCAGGTCTTCGGCCGGCTGGTGTTCCTCCAGGCCTTCCTCGACCGCCAAAGCGTCGTTGAGCAATGCGTCGCGGGCGCGCGAGCGCAATTCCTCGACGATGTCCTCGTCGAAGCCCTCGACCGCCAGCAGCTCGCCGACCGGCACGTAGGCGATTTCCTCGACCGTGCTGAAGCCCTCGGCCACCAGGATGCCGGCGATCTCTTCGTCGACCTCGAGCTTGTCCATGAACAGCTGGCGCGCGGTGGCCTGTTCGGCCTCGGACTTGGCCTGCACCTGGTCGGCAGTCATCACGTTGAGCTGCCAGCCCGACAGGCGGCTGGCCAGGCGCACGTTCTGGCCGCCCCGACCGATCGCCTGCGCCAACTTGTCCTCGGCAACGGCCAGGTCCATCGAGTGCTTGTCTTCATCGACGATGATCGACTGCACTTCGGCTGGCGCCATCGCGTTGATCACGAACTGAGCGGCGTTGTCGCTCCACAGCACGATGTCGACGCGCTCGCCGTTCAATTCGTTGGTCACCGCCTGCACGCGCGAACCGCGCATGCCGATGCAGGCGCCGATCGGATCGGTGCGGTTGTCGTGCGCCAGTACCGCGATCTTGGCGCGGTCGCCCGGGTCGCGTGCGCAGGCCATGATCGAGACCAGGCCCTGGCCGACTTCCGGCACTTCCAGCTTGAACAGCTCCATCATGAATTCCGGGGCGGCGCGGCTGATGAACAGCTGTGGGCCACGCGGCTCGGAACGCACGTCGAACAGGTAGCCGCGGACGCGGTCGCCGGTGCGCAGCACGTCGCGCGGGATGCCCTTGTCCTTGGGGATGATCGCCTCGGCATTGCCGCCCAGGTCGACGTAGATGTTGCCGCGCTCCACGCGCTTGACCACGCCGGTCACCAGCTCGCCGACGCGATCCTTCCATGCATCCACGACTTGAGCGCGCTCGGCTTCGCGCACGCGCTGCACGATCACCTGCTTGGCGGCCTGCGCGGCGATGCGGCCAAAATCCGGGTTCTCGATCTGTTCTTCGATGTAGTCGCCGACTTCGGCGTCATCGCTCTCGTCCACGGCGTCCATCAGGCGCACCTGGCGGTGCGGCGATTCCATCACCACGTCGTCGGCGACCACTTCCCAGCGGCGGTAAGTCTCGTAACTGCCGTCCTTCGGGTCGATCTGCACGCGCACCAGCACATCCTCTTCGGCGTAACGCTTCTTCGCCGCCGAGGCCAGCGCCGCTTCGATCGCTTCCAGGATCACCGATTCCGGCACGCCCTTTTCGGCCGCGACCGCATCGACGACGAGAAGAAGTTCCTTGCTCATTTCCGCTTACTCCGCACTGGACGGCTCGCTGGCCGCCGGCTTGTTGGTGAGGTTTTTGTCAGGGGTGTTCTTGTTCGCCGGTTTCTTGCCGGCCGGTTTTTTCTGCTTGCCCGGTCGCGCATCGCGCCCGGATTTGTCCACGGCCGGCGCCAAGCCCAAGGCCACCCAATCGGGCACCAGCTTGGCCTTGTCGATGTTCGCCGCGTCGATTTCGAATTCGGCGTTATCGACTGCGAAGACGATCGTAGTGCCGTCCACGCGGACGATCTTGCCCACGAAGCGGCGACGCCCGTCCTGCGGCAGCTTCAGCGTGACCTTGGCGGATTCGCCGACGAAGCGCGCGAACTGCGCGGCACCGAACAGCGGGCGATCCAGGCCTGGCGACGACACTTCCAGCGTGTAATTACCGGTGATCGGATCCTCGACGTCGAGCTGCGCGGACACTTCGCGGCTGACCGCTTCGCAATCCTCGATGCCCACGCTGCGGGTATCGCTATCCGCCTGCGGCACGTCGATGTACAGGCGCACGGTGGCGCCACCCGGTGCGGGCAGGTATTCGATGCCGAGCAACTCCAACCCCAGCGATTCCACCGTGGGTGAGAGCAACGCGGCGATTTCGTCGGCCTTGTCGGTCACGTTGTATCCAGATCTCGATGCAGGAACGAAAAACAAAAATCCCGGAAACGAAAAAGGGCCCACTGGGCCCTTGTCCGATGACGCTGGAGTGTGAAACCCGGAAGCAACGGATCTCACGAGCCCAAGCCCCGGCGATGAATCGAATCAAGCATTCATCGCAGATAAGCATGGTAGCGGGGCAGGATTTGAACCTGCGACCTTCGGGTTATGAGCCCGACGAGCTGCCAGACTGCTCCACCCCGCAGCAGAAGCGGAATTATGGTGCGTTGCGCGATTCTTTGCAAGCCTTTGCGTGCAAAAACCGATAGACAGTGTTCAGGCGAACGCGCGCTGGCACCACGCCATCAGCGGGCTCCAGAACAGGCCGAACGCCAGCAGGCTCAACGCATTGACGCCGAACACGATGTTGAGCAAACGATCATCGCGAGGGCCGACGGCTTCGCCGACGGGTTCGTCGAAGTACATCGCCTTGATCACGCGCAGGTAGTAGAACGCACCGATCACCGCGCACACGATGCCGACGATCGCCAGCCACAACATGCCGCCTTCCAGCGCGGCACGCAGCACCGCCAACTTCGACCAGAAGCCGAGGAACGGCGGCACGCCGGCCAGCGAGGCCATCACGCACAGCACCAGGCCAGCCGTCCAAGGGTCGCGGGCATTCAGACCCTTGAAATCGGAAATGTTCTCGGCCTCGAAACCACGGCGCGAGAGCACGATGATCGCGCCGAACGCGGCAGTGGCCATGATCGCGTAGCTGATCGTATAGAACATCGCCGCCGCATAACCCTGCGCACCGCCGCCGGCCAGTCCCATGAACAGGAAGCCGACGTGCGAGATCGTGGAATACGCCAGCATGCGCTTGAGGTTGGTCTGCGCCAATGCGATCAGGTTGCCGATCACCAGCGACAACGCGGCCAGGCCGGCCAGCATCGGATGCCAGTAATCGCCCAGCGGCGCGGCACCGACTTCCAGCAGGCGCATCGCCATCGCGAACGCGGCCAGCTTGGGCGCGGAGCCGATGAACAGCGTGATCGCCGTCGGCGCGCCCTGGTAGACGTCCGGCACCCACATGTGGAACGGTGCGGCACCGAATTTGAAGGCGATGCCGGCGACCATGAAGGCCACGCCGGTCAACAGCATCGCGGGCTGTGCAACCGTCGAGGCGTTGGCATTGATCGACGCAAGGTCGATGCTGCCGGTCGCGCCATACACCAGCGACATGCCGTACAGCAGCATGCCGGAGGCGAGCGCGCCCAGCACGAAGTACTTCATCGCCGCTTCGGAGGCCAGCTTGCTGTCGCGATCGATCGCCACCAGCGCGTACGAGCACAGCGCCAGCAGTTCCAGGCCCAGGTAGACCATGACCAGGCTGCCTGCGGAAATCAGCAGCATCATGCCGGCCACGGCGAACATGACCAGCACCGGCACTTCACCCTTGTACAGGCCACGTTCGCGCAGGTACGACCAGGCATAGACCAGCGAAATCGCGGAGACGAAACACACGCCGATCTTCAGCACGTCGGCCATGTTGTCGCGGATGAACATGCCGGACAGAACGGTGCCCTGCCCGCCGATACCCGCGATCACCAGCACGCCAACCAGCACCAGGCTGGCGATGGCCAATGCATGGGTGATCACACGCTGCTTCTCGCTGAGGAACAGGTCGAGCATCAGCAGCGCGAACGCGGCACCGAGCAGGACCAGCTCCGGGATCAACGGAAGCAGTTCGGCGGCGGATGGCATCGGGAGGGTGGCCTGCATGGGATCGATCACCTTAAAGCTTGGTCGCGGCGAGCTGGCCCGCCAGTTGCGCGATGGAGGGTTCCATCAGGTCGGTCAGCGGTTTCGGGTACACGCCCAGCACGATGACGCCGATGGCGAACACGCCCAGCACGATCCATTCGCGCATGTTGATGTCTTCGAGTTCGGCGACGTGGGCATTGCCGACATCGCCCCAGATCACCCGCTTGGTCAGCCACAAGGTGTAACCGGCGCCGATGATCAGGGTGAAGGCCGCGGCGAACGCGATCAGCGGGTTGGCCTGGAACGCAGCCAGGATCACCATGAATTCACCGACGAAACCACTGGTGCCTGGCAGGCCGGAGTTGGCCATCGCGAACAGCACCCAGAACGCAGCGAACCACGGCATCGCGTTGGCGACTCCGCCGTAGTCCTTGATCATGCGGCTATGCATGCGGTCGTACAGCACGCCGACGCAGGAGAACATCGCGCCGGAGATGAAGCCGTGGCTGATCATCTGCACCATCGCGCCTTGCAGGCCCAGCTGCGCCGCATCGACGCCACCCGGACTGCCGTTACGCACCAGGGCGAAGGCGATGAAGGTGCCGAGGGTGACGAAGCCCATGTGCGAGACCGACGAATAGGCGATCAGCTTCTTCATGTCCTCCTGCACAAGCGCCACCAGGCCGACATAGACCACCGCGATCAGCGACAGCGTGATCACCAGCCAGGCGTAGTGGTGGCCAGCATCCGGCACGATCGGCAGCACGAAGCGCAGGAAGCCGTAGCCGCCGATCTTCAGCATGATCGCGGCCAGGATCACCGAGCCCCCGGTAGGCGCCTCGACGTGCGCATCCGGCAACCAGGTGTGCACCGGGAACATCGGTACCTTGACCGCGAACGCGACCAGGAAGGCGAAGAACAGCCAGGTTTGCTCCGCCATGGTCAACGGCAGCGCGGCCATGTCCGCCAGCTGCCAGCTGCCGCCCTTCAGGTACAGGTAGATCAGCCCGACCAGCATGAACACCGAACCGAGGAAGGTGTACAGGAAGAACTTGACCGAGGCATACACCCGGCGCGGGCCACCCCACACGCCGATGATGATGAACATCGGGATCAGCATGCCTTCGAAGAACACGTAGAACAGCAGCGCATCGAGCGCGCTGAACACGCCGATCATCAGGCCTTCTAGGATCAGGAACGCGGCGTAGTACTGGCTGACGCGCTTGTCGATCGCGCCCCAGGCACCGATCAGCACCAGCACCGTGGTCAGCGTGGTCAGGCCGATCAGCGCCAGCGAGATGCCGTCCGCGCCGAGGTGGTACTGGATGTCGTAGGCGGCGATCCAGGTCTTCTGCTCGACGAACTGCATGGCCGCGTTGCCGAGGTCGAACCCGGTGAACAGCGGGATGCTGAGCAGGAAGGTGGCGAAGGCGAAGGCCAGCGCGATCCAGCGCGCCGCCTGCGGACGGGTGTTGCCCGCCATCATGGTGAACACGCCACCGAGGATCGGCAGCCAGATCAACAAACTGAGTAGAGGCAATTGCATCACGCTTGGGATTCCGTCCAGTCGATCTGGCTTACAGCCAGTAGTGGTTGGCCAGCGCCAGCAGCGCGACCAGGCCCAGGATCATGGCGAAGGCGTAGTCGTACAGGTAGCCGGACTGCAGCTTGCGCAGCACCCCGGCCGCCAATCCGACGATGCTGGCGCTGCCGTTCACCGCCACGCCGTCGATCACTTTGGTGTCGAACAGGCGCGAGAGCTTGCCCAGCTTGACGCCACCGCCGGCGAACCCGTTGATCCACAGGTCGTCCATCCAGTACTTGTTCTCGAGCACCTTGATCGGCCACGCCAGCGTGCGATTGATGCCCACGCGCCATTCCGGCTTGACCAGATACAGCAAGGTTGCCAGCGCAAAACCCGCTAGCGCCAGCCAGAACGCAGGTGCCATGAAGCCGTGCAGCGCGAACGCGACAGGGCCGTGGAACTCTTCGGCCAACTTCGCAACCACGTCGTTTTCCTTGAGCACTTCGATCGCGCCGAGGAAGAACGGCAGCTGCTGGTGATGCCCCATCACGTCGGTGCCGAACAGCATGGGCCCCACCGTGAAGAAACCGATCAGCACCGACGGGATCGCCAGCAGGATCAGCGGCAAGGTCACCACCCACGGACTTTCATGCGGTTCATGCGCGCCATGATGGCCATGGTCGTCATGGTGATCATCGTGCGCGTGGTGCGCATCGCCATGGTGCGCGTCGTGCGCATGCGCATCGCGGAAGCGCTCTTCGCCGAAGAAGGTCAGGTACAGCAGGCGGAAGCTGTAGAAGCTGGTCACGAAGGCACCCAGCAGCACTGCCCAATTGGCGTACAGCGCCACCCAGTTGGCATGCTCGTGTGCGTGCTCCGCGGCGGCCTCGATGATGGTGTCCTTCGAATAGAAGCCACTGAAGAACGGCGTGCCGACCAGCGCCAGCGTGCCCAGCAGGCTGGTGACGAAGGTGATCGGCATGTACTTGCGCAGGCCGCCCATCTTGCGCATGTCCTGCTCGTGGTGCATGCCGATGATCACGCTGCCCGCGGCCAGGAACAGCAGGGCCTTGAAGAAGGCGTGGGTCATCAGGTGGTAGACCGCCGC
The DNA here is from genome assembly GCF_011302915.1 of Thermomonas sp. HDW16. Taxonomy (NCBI): domain Bacteria; kingdom Pseudomonadati; phylum Pseudomonadota; class Gammaproteobacteria; order Lysobacterales; family Lysobacteraceae; genus Thermomonas; species Thermomonas sp. HDW16. The sequence continues at coordinate 1,849,867 of NZ_CP049872.1, forward strand.
GGAATACGCGGACAGACCCAGCGCCACCGTCATGTAACCGAGCTGCGACAGGGTCGAATACGCGACCACGCGCTTGATGTCGTTCTGCACCATGCCGATCAGGCCGGTCCAGAACGCGGTGGTGGCGCCGATGAACAGGATGAAGTTCAGCGCGGCCGGCGACATCTCGAACAGCGGCGACATGCGCGCCACCATGAAGATGCCGGCGGTGACCATCGTCGCCGCGTGGATCAGCGCGGAAATCGGGGTCGGGCCTTCCATCGAATCCGGCAGCCAGACGTGCAGCGGCACCTGCGCCGACTTGCCCATCGCGCCGATGAACAGGCTGATGCAGATGATGGTGGGCACCGACCATTCATGACCGGCGAAGATCGAGACCGTCGCATCGCGGACCAGCGGCGCATTGGCGAACGCGGTGGCGTAATCCAGCGTGCCGATCCAGTACAGCACGCCTGCGATGCCGAGCAAGAAGCCGAAATCGCCGACGCGATTGACCAGGAACGCCTTGAGGTTGGCGAAGATCGCGCTGGGCCGCTTGAACCAGAAGCCGATCAGCAGGTACGAGACCAGGCCCACCGCTTCCCAGCCGAAGAACAGCTGCAGGAAGTTGTTGCTCATCACCAGCATCAGCATGCTGAAGGTGAACAGCGAGATGTAGCTGAAGAAGCGCTGGTAACCGTCGTCCTCGGCCATGTAGCCGATGGTGTAGATATGCACCAGCAGCGACACGAAGGTGACCACCATCATCATCATCGCGGTCAGCTTGTCGACCATGAAGCCGACGTTGGCCTGGATGTCGCCAACCTGGAAGAAGGTGTAGACGTTCTCGTTGAAGGGCGCCGCGCCCTGCATCAGCTGCCACAGCACATGGCAGGACATGGCACAGCTGGCGGCCACGCCGAGGATGGTCACGCTGTGCGCGCCGACGCGGCCGATCTTGCGACCGAACAGGCCCGCCAGCACCGCCCCCAGCAGGGGCAGCAGCACGATCAGCAGCAGATGGGTCTTCGAAATGATCATTCCTCAGCCCTTCAAGCTGTCGATGTCCGCCACGTCGATGGTGCGGCGGTTGCGGAACAGGGTGACCAGGATGGCGAGGCCGATCGCCGCTTCGGCGGCAGCCACGGTCAGGATGAAGAACACGAACACCTGGCCGGCGGCATCGCCCAGCGAGCGCGAGAACGCGACGAAGTTGATGTTCACCGCCAGCAGCATCAGCTCCAGCGACATCAGCAACATGATCACGTTCTTGCGATTGAGGAAGATGCCGGCCACGCTGATGCAGAACAGCACCGCGCCGAGCGCGAGGTAGTGGCCCAGGGTCAGGGCACCGAACAGATTCGACATGTCGTTCATGGCGCAGCCTCCCCTTCCGCTGCAGAAGGCGGCTCAGGCTTGACGGCGTCCATCTTGATGATGCGCACGCGATCGGAAGCCTTCACTCGCGCCTGTGCCGACGGATCCTGGTGCTTGGTGCCGCCACGACGACGCAGGGTCAGCATCACCGCAGCCACCACGGCCACGGTCAGGATCACCGCGGCGACTTCGAACGGCAACATGAATTCCGTGAACAACGCACGCGCCAACCAGGTGGTGTTCGGCACGTCCGTCGCGACGGCCGCATTATCCGCCAGCGGCGCCTGCATCGCAGCCTTGACCCCGATCAGCGCCACGATCTGCGCCAGCATCACCAGCGCGACGACCAGGCCCACCGGCAAGTAGCGCACATAGCCTTCGCGTAGCGGTGCAAGGTCGACGTCCAGCATCATCACTACGAACAGGAACAGCACCATCACCGCGCCGACATAGACCAGCACCAGCGCGATGCCGAGGAACTCGGCCCCGCCGACGATCCAGGTACAGGCCACCGAGAAGAAGGTCAGCACCAGCCACAGCGCGGCGTGCACCGGGTTGCGCGAGCTGATCGTCGCCAATGCCGCGATGGCGGCGGTGGCGGCGAAGCCGAGGAAGACAAGGGTCGTGAAATCAAGGCTCATGCGTGTCTCAACCTCAGCGGAACGGCGCGTCGGCGGCGCGGCGTTCGGCGATTTCCGCCTCGAGCCTGTCGCCAATGGCCAACAGCTGCGGCTTGGTCATGATGTTCTGGCCGCGCTTGTCGAAGTGGTATTCGTGGATATGCGTCTCGACGATCGAGTCCACCGGGCAGGATTCCTCGCAAAAGCCGCAGAAGATGCACTTGAACAGGTCGATGTCGTAGCGCGTCGTGCGGCGGGTGCCGTCGGCGCGCTGCTCGGAATCGATGGTGATCGCAAGCGCCGGACACACCGCCTCGCACAGCTTGCAGGCGATGCAACGCTCTTCGCCGTTCGGATAACGGCGCAGCGCGTGCAGGCCACGGAAACGCGGCGACTGCGGGGTCTTTTCCATCGGGTACATCAGCGTGTACTTCGGACGGAACAGGTATTTCAGGGTCAGCCACAGGCCGCCGGCGAGCTCCAGCAGCAGCAGGCTCTTGAAATAGGAAACGATCTTGCCCATGCCTTACTGCCCCGCCTGGATGACGCCGAAATACACCATCAGCGCGGTCACGAAGATCCAGGCGATGGTGATCGGGATGAAGACCTTCCAGCCCAACCGCATGATCTGGTCGTAGCGGTAACGCGGGAACGAGGCGCGGAACCAGATGAAGCAACTGGCGAAGAAGAACACCTTCGCGAGCAGCCACCACCAGCCATCCACGCTCAAGAGCGGAATGCCCATGCCCTGGAACGGGCTGAGCCAGCCGCCGAGGAAGAAGATCGAGGTCAGGAAGCTGATCAGGATCATGTTGGCGTATTCGGCCAGGAAGAACAGCGCGAACTGCGAGCCGGAATACTCCACCATGTGGCCGGCCACGATTTCCGATTCGCCTTCCACCACGTCGAACGGTGCGCGGTTGGTTTCGGCAACGCCAGAGATGAAATACACCACGAACAGCGGCAGCAACGGCACCCAGAACCATTCCAGGAAACCGGCATTGCCGGACTGCGCCATCACGATGTCGGTCAGGTTCAGGCTGCCGGCGGCGATCAGCACGCCGACCAGGGCGAAGCCCATCGCGATTTCGTAGCTCACCACCTGCGAGGCGGCGCGCATCGCGCCGAGGAAGGCGTACTTCGAGTTCGATGCCCAACCGGCCAGGATCACGCCGTACACGCCCAGCGAGGTCATCGCCAGCAAGTACAACAAGCCGGCATTGGCGTTGGACAGCACCACCTGCGCGTCGAACGGCACGACTGCCCAAGCGGCGAAGGCCGGCACCAACGCGATCAGCGGGGCCAGGCGGAACAGGAACGGGCTGGCCACGGTCGGCTGCACCACTTCCTTGAACAGCAGCTTGAACACGTCGGCGAAGGCCTGCAGGATGCCCTTGCCGATGTACATCGGCCCGTGGCGGACATGCATCCAGCCGATCAACTTGCGCTCCCACACCACGTAGAACGCCACGCTCACGATCACCGGCACCGCGATGGCGAGGACCTTCAACACGATCCACACCAGCATGCCGAAGGTGCCGAACGACAGCAGACCGTCGCGCAGCGGTTCGATCACGGTGGTCATCAATGGATTGCTCATGCGCGCACGACCTCCACCTTGGCCGAGGCCGCCAGCGGCGCGGTCGCACCGTAGCCGGACTCGATCCACGCACAGCCCGGTCCGACGCGGTCATCGATCGCGACCTGCAGGGTCGCGGTACCCACACGGTTGGCCAACTTCGCCATCGCGCCATCGGCAAGGCCCGTTGCTGCGGCATCGGCGGCATTCAGCACCACGCGAGCGCCGAACGTGAGCGGATGTTCCTGCAGTGCCTGCGCACGACGAACCACGCCGTCGACGCGGTAGATCGCCTGCGAGACTGCGACTTCGAATCCGTTGCCGCCCTGCTCCACCGCTTTGCCAGCTGCTGCCTTGACCGCCTTCGGCGCGATGCCGGCACGCAAGCCGGCCAAATCGGTGAACTCGAAACCCGGCAGCGACAACTCGGTGGCGAGCGCGCGCAGCACGCGCCAACCCGGACGCGCCTGACCCGGCAGCTTGCCGGCTACCGCAGTGACCTGCGCCTTGCCTTCCAGGTTGGTCAGTGTCGCTTCGATTTCCGGCAGCGCGCCGATCGGCAGGATCACATCGGCGACGCGGCGAGTGCTCTGGCAAGCGAACTGGCTGAACGCCACCACCTGCGCGTCGCCCAGCGCTTTGAGCGCGGCGTGCTGGTCGGCGAAATCCAGGCCCGGTTCGATGCCGTAGATCACATAGGCGCTGCGCTGGTCGCGCAGCATCGACTGCGCATCGTGCGCAGTCGGCAGCACGCCATGCTGCGACAGGCCCAGTGCATTCGCGCCCTGCGGGATGCGGCACAAATTTGCATTCTTCGCCGAAGCGAAATCGGCGGCGGCCTTGCGGATCGCCGACGCATGCACGGAGTTTTCGGCCACGCCGCCGACGATCACCGCGACATGCGCGGCATCGCCGAGTTCGAGCTTGCCCAACGCCGCGGCCAGCTGCGACGGCGGCACGATGCTGCGCGATGCGATGGGGAACGCGAAATCGAAATCGACCGGGTTGACCACATGCACCTTGGCACCGCGCAACGTGGCCCGGCGCACGCGATGGTGCAGCAGCGGCACTTCGAAGCGCAGGTTGGAGCCGACGATGACGATGGCATCGGCTTTCTCAAGCTCCGCCACCGGCATCGCGAAAGCTTCGGCGGTCGCGCCATCGGACAGGTCGAGCTGGCCGATGCGGTGGTCGAGGTTGCCGGTGCCCAGTGCATCGGCCAGGCGAGCAAGCAAGGCGCCCTCCTCGTTCGAGGTGGACGGATGCACCAGCATGCCGAGGTCACCGGCAGCGTTGTCGCGCAGGACCTTCGCGGCCTTGGCCAGCGCTTCTTCCCACGAGGCTTCGCGGAAACCGTCGCCGTCACGGATCAGCGGCACTTGCGCGCGGTCTTCGGCGTACAGGCCTTCATGCGCGTAACGGTCGCGATCCGAGATCCAGCACTCGTTCACCGGCTCGTTGTCACGCGGCACGCTGCGCAGGATCTCGCCGCGGCGCACGTGGTGGAACAGGTTGCTGCCCAGCGCATCGTGGTAGCCCAGCGACGGCTTGGCGGTCAGTTCCCACGGACGCGCCTTGAAGCGGAACACCTTGTTGGTCAGCGCGCCGACCGGGCAGACATCGATCACGTTGCCGGACAGTTCGGTGGTCAGCGGCTTGCCGTCGAAGGTGCCGATCTGCAGCTTCTCGCCGCGCTGCATGCCGCCGAGCTCGTAGGTGCCGGCGATGTCCGCGGTGAAGCGCACGCAGCGCGTGCACTGGATGCAGCGGGTCATGTCGCTGGCGACCAGCGGGCCCATGTCCTCATCGGCGACGACGCGCTTACGCTCAACGAAGCGACTGACAGAACGGCCATAACCCAGCGAAAGATCCTGCAATTCGCATTCGCCGCCCTGGTCGCAGATCGGGCAGTCCAGCGGATGGTTGATCAGCAGGAATTCCATCACGTTGCGCTGCGACTTCAACGCCTTGTCGCTGCGCGTCGCGATCTTCATGCCGTCCATCACCGGCGTGGCGCAAGCCGGCGCCGGCTTCGGCATCTTCTCGACCTCGACCAGGCACATGCGGCAGTTGGCCGCGATCGGCAACTTGTCGTGGTAGCAGAAACGCGGGATCGGGATGCCGGCCTTGTCGGCGGCCTGGATGATCATCGAGCCCTTGGGCGCGGCCAGTTCGTTGCCGTCGATGAAGACGGTGACGTGGTCGGGCGGCAGGTTCGGATTGACCGGGGACGGAGGCGTGCTCATGCCGCGACCTCCACGGTCTTGATCAAGGTGCCTGCGCGTTCGTCGTCGACGTAGAAACGTCCGTTCACGATGGCGTATTCGAATTCGTGCCAGAAGTGGCGCAGGAAGCCCTGCACCGGCCACGCCGCGGCTTCGCCGAAGGCGCAGATGGTGTGGCCTTCGATCTGCCCGGCGGCAGCGCGCAGCATCTGCAGGTCGTCGATGGTCGCTTCGAAATCGGCGATGCGGGTCAGCATGCGGTACATCCAGCCGGTACCTTCGCGGCACGGGGTGCACTGACCGCAGGACTCGGCGTAGTAGAAGCGCGCGATGCGTTGGCAGGCGCGCACCATGCAAGTGGTCTCGTCCATCACGATGACCGCGCCCGAGCCCAGGCCGGAACCGGCCTTCTGGATGCTGTCGTAGTCCATCGTGCAGGCCATCATCACGTCCGCCGGCAATACCGGCATCGACGAACCGCCGGGAATCACACCCTTCAGTTTGTGGCCATTGCGCACGCCGCCGGCCATCGCCAGCAGGTCGGCGAATGGGGTGCCGAGGCGGATTTCGTAGTTGCCCGGCTTGTTGACGTGGCCTGACACCGAGAAGATCTTCGGGCCACCGTTGTTCGGCTTGCCCAAGTTCGCGAACCACTCCGCGCCGTTGCGCACGATGGCCGGGACCGAGGCATAGGTCTCGGTGTTGTTGATGGTGGTCGGCTTGCCGTACAGGCCGAAATTGGCCGGGAACGGCGGCTTGTAGCGCGGCTGGCCCTTCTTGCCTTCCAGCGATTCCATCAGCGCGGTTTCTTCGCCGCAGATGTAGGCGCCGGCGCCGAGTGCGTTGTACAGGTCGATGTCGATGCCGGAGCCCAGGATATTCTTGCCCAGCCAGCCGTTCGCGTAAGCCTCGCGGGTGGCTTCTTCCAGGTGCTCGAACGGCTCGTGGTGGAATTCGCCGCGAAGGTAGTTGTAGGCAACCGTCGAACCGGTGGCGTAGCAGGCGATCGCCATGCCCTCGATCACCGCATGCGGGTTGTAGCGCAGGATGTCGCGATCCTTGGCCGTGCCCGGTTCGGATTCGTCCGAGTTGCACAGGATGTACTTCTGCCCCGGGCCCTTCGGCATGAAGCTCCACTTCAGGCCGGTCGGGAAACCCGCGCCGCCGCGGCCGCGCAGGCCGGAGGCCTTGACCATCTCGATGACGGCGGCCGGCTCGATCTTCTCCTCGAGGATCTTGCGCAGCGCGCTGTAACCACCGGTCTTCAGGTAGTTCTCGTACGACCACGGCTTGTCGAAATGCAGCGTGGTGTAGACCACGCTGTGTTCCGACGGCGCCGGGCCGACCGGGCCGTAGCCCTCGGAATTGTGCGAATGACCGCCCATTACTTCAGCCCGTCCAGCAGCTCGTCCACCTTCGCGGTGTCGAGCTTCTCGTGGTAATGCCCGTTGATCACCACCACCGGCGCGCCGCAGCACGCGGCCACGCATTCTTCCTCACGCTTGAGGTAGACGCGACCATCGGCGGTGGAACCGCCCAGCTTGCAGCCCAGCTTCTTCTCGGCGTGCGCGACCAGGTCTTCGGCGCCGTTCAACCAGCAGCTGATGTTGGTGCAGAAAGCCACGTTGTTGCGGCCGACTTTTTCGGTCTCGAACATCGAGTAGAAAGTCGCTACTTCATAGGCCCACACCGGCGGCAGGTCCAGGTACTTGGCCACCGCGGCGATGAGCTCATCGCTCAGCCAGCCGCCGTTCTGTTCCTGTGCCGCGAACAAGCCCTGCAGCACCGCGGAACGCTTGCGGTCGGCCGGGAATTTTTCCAGCCAGTGGTCGATATGCGCGCGCGTCTCGCCCGACAGTGCCACCATCGGGTCGACGTTGCGGCAGGCCTCGAAATTGCCCGTCGCCTTCATCGATCAACCTCACCAAACACGATGTCATAGGTGCCGATCATGGCCACCACGTCGGCCAGCATGTGGCCCTTCACGATCTCGTCCATCGACGACAAGTGGGCGAAGCCCGGCGCACGCAAGTGGCAGCGGAACGGCTTGTTGGCGCCGTCGCTGACCAGGTAGCAGCCGAATTCGCCCTTCGGCGCTTCCACCGCGGCATAGGTCTCGCCAGCGGGAACGGAATAGCCTTCGGAAAACAGCTTGAAGTGATGGATGAGGGCTTCCATGTCGTCCTTCATCGCTTCACGCGACGGCGGCGACACCTTGTAGTTGTCCAGCATCACCGGACCCGGGTTGGCCTTCAGCCACGCCACGCATTGCTTGATGATGCGGGTGGACTGGCGCATCTCGGCGATGCGCACCAGGTAGCGGTCGTAACAGTCGCCCTTGACGCCGACCGGGATGTCGAAATCGACTTCCGCGTACTTCGCGTACGGCTGCTTCTTGCGCAGGTCCCAGGCCACGCCGGAGCCGCGCAGCATCGGGCCGGTCATGCCCCAGGCCATCGCCTGTTCCGGCGGGATCACGCCGATGCCGACCGTGCGCTGCTTCCAGATGCGATTGTCGGTGAGCAGGGTTTCGTACTCGTCGACGCGCTTCGGGAAGTCTTCGCAGAAATGCTCGATGTAATCCAGCAGCGAGCCTTCGCGCCACTCGTTGAAGCGCTTGAGCTTGGCGCCCTTGCGCCACGGCGATTCCTTGTACTTCGGCATCGTCGCCGGCAGATCGCGGTAAACGCCACCCGGACGGTAATAGGTCGCGTGCATGCGCGCGCCGCTGACCGCCTCGTAGCAGTCCATCAGCTCTTCGCGTTCGCGGAAGGCGTACAGGAACACCGCCATCGCGCCGAGGTCGAGCGCGTTGCTACCCACCCACATCAGGTGGTTCAGGATGCGGGTGATCTCGTCGAACATGGTGCGGATCCACTGCGCGCGTTCCGGCGCCTCGATCCCCATCAGTCGTTCGATCGCAAGCACGTAGGCGTGCTCGTTGCACATCATCGACACGTAATCCAGGCGATCCATGTAGCCGATCGACTGGTTGAACGGCTTGGACTCGGCCAGCTTCTCGGTACCGCGATGCAACAGGCCGATATGCGGATCGGCGCGGCGGATCACTTCGCCGTCCATTTCCAGGATCAGGCGCAGCACGCCATGCGCGGCCGGATGCTGCGGGCCGAAGTTCAGCGTGTAGTTGCGGATTTCCTGGCGGGCTTCCGCCGGATTGCTGGCGAACAGCTCGGAATTCGGGACAGCGTTCATCGACGGCCCTCCCGATCAAGGATCTTGGCGCCACTTTCGCCGCTGGCCGTTGCGAAACGGGCGTCATCGCGCACTACGCGCGGCACGCCGACACGCGGCTCGACCGAGGTCACCGGTTCATACACCACGCGCTTCTTCTCGGCGTCGTAGCGGACTTCGACATTGCCGATCAGCGGGAAATCCTTGCGGAACGGATGGCCGACGAAACCGTAGTCGGTCAGGATCCGGCGCAAATCCGGATGCCCTTCGAAGATGATGCCGAACAGGTCGAAGGTCTCGCGTTCGAACCAGTTCACGCCCGGCCACACGTGCACCAGCGAAGGCACGACCGGCAGGCTGTTGTCGGTGGCGAAACAGCGCACGCGCACGCGTCGGTTGTGCTTGACCGAGAGCAGTTGCAGCACGGCGGCATAGCGCTTGCCCTGGATATCGGCGTCCGGTGCATCGGTGCCGGGCTGGGCGACTTCGTGGCTGGGCTGCTCGCCCCACTTGAAGCGGCCCGGGCCCTGGCCTTCCACGCCACGGCTGAAGCCTTCGTTGGAGACGCCTTTGGTCTCCCACTCGTCATCGCCATAACCCATGTAATCGACGCCACACAGGTCGATGAAGGTGTCGAAACCGAATTCATCGCGCAGCGCGGTGCAGGTTGCCAGCCAATTGCTGGCCGCAACGTCCAACCCCACTTCGCCGCGCGGCTGCGCGACCTGTACCGCGGCCTCGCCGAAGCGCGCCGCCAATTCCTTCGCCAATGCGCTCATGCGCGCGCACCCTCGGGGCGCTCGCCACCCGCGAACGGGTTCTGCTCGAGCCGGCGGATTTTCTTCTGCAGCTGCAGGATGCCGTAGACCAGCGCTTCGGCGGTCGGCGGGCAGCCCGGCACGTACACGTCCACCGGCACGATGCGGTCGCAGCCGCGCACGACGGAATAGGAATAGTGGTAGTAGCCGCCGCCATTGGCGCAGCTGCCCATCGAGATCACCCACTTCGGGTCGGGCATCTGGTCGTAGACCTTGCGCAGCGCCGGGGCCATCTTGTTGCACAGGGTGCCGGCCACGATCATCACGTCGGACTGGCGCGGCGACGGGCGGAACACCACGCCGTAGCGGTCCAGGTCCAGGCGCGCGGCGCCGGCGTGCATCATTTCAACGGCACAGCAGGCCAGGCCGAAGGTCATCGGCCACATCGAGCCGGTGCGCGCCCAGTTCCACAGCGCGTCCATGCTGGTGGTGACGAAACCGTGCTGCAGCAGCGGGTTGTCGTCGCCCGGGCGCAGGATGTCGTCAAGCCGGCCTTCCGGCACCGGGTTGTGCATCAGCCCGGAGAGGGTCTCGCTCACTCCCATTCCAGGGCTCCCTTCTTCCACACGTAGATGAAACCGATCAGCAGCAGGCTCAGGAACACGCCCATCTCGACCAGGCCGAACACGCCCAATTCGCGGAATACCAGCGCCCACGGGAAGACGAAGGCGATTTCCAGGTCGAACACGATGAACAGGATCGCGACCAGGTAATAGCGCACGTCGAACTGGCCACGTGCGTTCTCGAACGCACTGAAGCCACATTCGTACGGGGAGAGTTTCTCCGCACTCGGGCGCTTGGGGCCCAAGACGTTGCCAACGATGATCAGGGCAATCCCGATTCCGGTGGCAACGATCAGGAACAGCAAAGTCGGCAGGTATTCGGCCAGCACGCGCGCCTCTGTCTTCTTATGGGGCTAGCTGGCACAAGGCCGCTCGCTTTATCCGCAATAGTGTAGCCGGCCCGGGTCAGGCACGGCCAGACCCGGACGCATTTGCCCGGATGAAATCGTGATCAACTGCCTTCCAGCTCTTCCCAGCGTGCGTAAGCGGCATCCAGCTCGGCCTGTGCAGCAGCCAAGGCCGCATTGTCCGCCGTGACCGCCACGGCATCGCGCTGGTAATAGCCGGCTTCGCCCATCCGCGAGGTGAAAGCGGCCACCTGCGTTTCCAGCGCCTCGATCCGCGCCGGCAGCGCCTCCAGCTCGCGCTGCACCTTGAAGCTCAGCTTGGGTTTCGCTGCCGGCGGCGGCACGGAGGCGGTCGGCGGCACGTTTTGCAAAGCCTGCGGCCTGGCCGACTCCGCGACAGCGGCGACGTCCCGCTGCCGGAGCCAATCGCTGTAGCCACCGACGTATTCGCCAATGCGGCCATCGCCCTCCATGACGATGGTGGACGTCACCACATTGTCGAGGAAGTCGCGGTCGTGGCTGACCAGCAGCAGGGTGCCGGGGTAGTCGGCCAGCAACTCTTCCAGCAACTCCAGCGTTTCGACGTCGAGGTCGTTGGTTGGTTCGTCCATCACCAGCAGGTTGGACGGCTGGGCGAACAGCCGCGCCAGCAGCAACCGATTGCGTTCGCCGCCGGACAGGCGGGTGATCGGCGCGCGCGCGCTTTCCGGGGTGAACAGGAAGTCCTGCAGGTAGCCGACGATGTGCTTCTGCTTGCCCCCCACCTCGATGAACTCGCGGCCTTCGGCCACGTTCTCGATGGCGTTCCAGTCCTCGCGCAGGGTGGCGCGGTACTGGTCGAAATAGGCCACCTGCAACTGGGTGCCCTGGCGGATTTCGCCAGTCTGCGGCTGCAACTGGCCCAGCAGCAGCTTCAGCAAGGTGGTCTTGCCGCTGCCGTTGGGGCCGACCAGACCAATGCGGTCGCCGCGCAGGATCGTGGTCGAGAAATCGCGTACCAGCGCATTGCTGCCGTGGGCGAAGCCCACCTCCTTCGCTTCGATCACCTTCTTGCCGGATTCACCGGCCTGCGCGGTGGCCATCTTCACGTTGCCGGTCTGCGCGCGGCGTTCGGCGCGTTCGTTGCGCATCGCCTTCAGGCGGCGCACGCGGCCTTCATCGCGCGTCCTGCGGGCCTTGATGCCCTGCCGGATCCACACTTCCTCCTGCGCCAGCAGCTTGTCGAAACGCGCGTTTTCCTGCGCTTCGGCGTTCAGGCGCTCTTCCTTGCGCCGAACATAGTTGTCCCAATCACCAGGCCAGCTGGTGACCTGGCCGCGATCGATTTCGACGATGCGGGTCGCCAGCGCGCGCAGGAAGCGGCGGTCGTGGGTGACGAACAGCAGCGCCCCGCTCCACTGCTTGAGGAAACCTTCCAGCCAGTCGATGGCGGCGATGTCCAGGTGATTGGTTGGTTCGTCCAGCAGCAGCAGGTCCGGCTGCGAGACCAACGCGCGCGCCAGCAGCACGCGGCGCTTCATGCCGCCAGACAACGCCCCGAAATCGGCATCGCCATCCAGTCCGAGTCGTTCCAGAGTCTCGATCACCCGCTGGTCCAGCGACCAGCCGTTCGCGGCTTCGATCTTGGCCTGCACCTCGGCCAGTGCGTCCATGTCGATGTGCTCGGCATGGATCAGATGGTGGTAGTGGGCGAGCTGCGCGCCGAGTTCACCCAGCCCGGCGGCGACCACGTCGAACACGCTGCCCGCTGCATCCAGCGGGACTTCCTGCTCCAGCCTGGCGACGCGGCGCCCGCCTTCGACCCGGATCTCGCCGTCGTCGGGCTTGAGCTCGCCAGCCAGCAGTTTCATCAAGGTCGACTTGCCGGCACCGTTACGGCCGATCAGGGCGATGCGCTCGCCGGGTTCGATGGCAAGGTCGACGTGTTGCAGCAGCAAGGGACCGCCGACGCTGTAGTCGACGCCCTGCAAAGTGATCAAAGGCATCCGTACATTGTACGTGCAGGCGCCGCCGCAAACCCGGCGGCGCGGCCGTTCCCGTCCGCGCGTGGTCGCGGTAGGCTTGCGCCCAGCACACCCCAACCACCCGACCGGAGAGCACCATGAGCAAGGGCATGGACCAGAAGAAAAGCGAGAAAAAGAAGCCGGAAAAGTCGCTGAAAGAGAAGCGCGCGGCCAAGAAGGAAAAGAAGGGCAAGTAAGCCCAGACCGACGCCGGGGTCGAAACCCGGCGTCAGGAACTGCAGGACAGCATCGAGCAGCCGGCCTTGTCCTTCGCCCAATCGGGGCGTTTCCCGGCGTAGCGTTCATTGCCCGGTTGTTCGTCATACGGGCGACGCATTACTTCCAGCAATTCGCCGACGCCGGCCATGTCGCCGCCATGCGCGCGGTCGATCGCTTCCTGCGCCAGCCAGTTGCGCAGCACGTACTTCGGATTCGCGGCGTTCATTCGTGTGCGGCGCTGTTCGTCGCTGAACGCGTCATCGCACAGGCGCGCTGCGTAGCGCGCCAGCCATTCATTGAACGCGCCCTTGCCGGCTTCGCGCTTGGCGGCGTCATAGAACGCATCGTCGAACACGCTAAGTGAAGGTGCGACGGGATCGAGATCAGCCAACGCACGGAACCAGATCGTCATATCGACCTCATGCGCATGCAGCAGGCCGTGCAGGTCGCGGATCAGTTCGACGTCGGCATCACGGCATTCGGCCAGACCGAGCTTGCGCGCGGTGATCTCGCGATCCGCCGCCGCATACGCGCTGGCGAAGCGTTCCAGCCCGGCCTGCAGTGGCGCAGGATCGGCGAACAGCGGCGACAACGCCCGTGCCAGCTGGCCCAGGTTCCAGTACGCCACCCGCGGCTGCCAGCCGAAACGGTAGCGGCGACCGGTCGCGTCGGTGGTGTTCGGCGTCCAATCCGGGTCGTAGGCGTCGATCCAGCCGTAGGGGCCGTAATCGATGGTCAGGCCGATGATCGACAGGTTGTCGGTATTCAGTACGCCATGCACGAAGCCGACCCGCATCCACTCGGCGACCAGCCGTGCGGTGCGTTCGCAGATTTCGCCGAACCACGCGGCGTACAGCGCCTCGCCCTCGCCCGCCAGCTGCGGGAAATCGCGGACGATGCAGAACTCGACCAACGTGCGCAGCAATTCGACATCGCCGCGCGATGACGGCAGTTCGAAGTGACCAAAGCGCAGGAACGACGGCGCAATCCGGCACACGATGGCGCCCGGCTCCACTTCGGGATGACCGTCGTAGAACATGTCGCGCACCACGCCTTCGCCGCTGCCGATCAGGCTCAACGCACGCGTGGTCGGGATGCCGAGGTGATGCATCGCCTCGCTGCACAGGAATTCGCGGATGGACGAACGCAGCACGGCGCGGCCATCGGCGCTGCGCGAATACGGCGTCGGCCCGGCGCCTTTCAGTTGCAGCTCGCGACGCTGCCCATCCGCCAACACTGCCTCGCCCAGCGAAATCGCCCGCCCATCGCCCAGCTGCCCGGCCCAATGGCCGAACTGGTGGCCGCCGTAATTGGTCGCGAACGGCTGCATGCCGGGCAGCAGCGCATTGCCGGCGAATACTTGTGCGAATTCGGGCGATGCCACATCGATCTCGCTCAAACCCAGCTCTGCGGCCACTTCGCGCGAATGCGCGAGCAACTGCGGCGCGACGACCGGCGTGGGAGCCACCGCCGACCACAGCGCGCCCTGCACCTGGCGCGGGAACACGCGCGGCTCGGGATCGCCGGGTAGCGTGTCGATCAACGCGTTGTCGAAGCGCAGCGGGGTCATCGCGTCACGCCCAGCACGGCGGGGATCACGATTTCCTCTTCGTCCTCGATATGCCGGCGCGCCACCCGAGCAACGCGTTCGCCGGCCTTCGCGACCTCATCCCAGGCCGAGGCCGGCGCATCGGCCGCGGGCAGGTTCGCCAACGCGCGCTCGAACGGCCCCAGCACCGCATTGAGCACGATATGGTCGGCCTCCAGCAGGTTCAGCGGGCGTGCGAGCGACGGTGCCGCGCGCAGCAGCTGTGGGAACATGCTCTGGTCCTCCAGCCGGTGATGACCGTGGAGGTGATCGACCGACTGCCTGGCGATCGGCGCGATCTCACCCGCCAGCCGCCTGCGGTCGGCATCGGACAGACGATCCTCGGCCAACGTGCGCAGGGTACGTTCGACGATGCCGAGGTTGTGCACCATCGCCCGATGGATGTCCTGCCAATGGCTGGCAAGACCATTGGCATAGTCGGGATGCTCCGCCCAGCGCTCGGGCGGCCACTGCGCCAAGCCACTCAGCGCAGCGCGCAACTCGGCTTGCAGGCAGGGGCGTTCCAGCACGTTATGGGCCGGCGTGCGGTAGTCGGGGAAGCGGGACGCAGCGGCGTCTAAGACGGTATAAGCCATGGCCCTTAGATGGGGACGCAGGCGGCCTGTCGCAAGCGCTGGAGCCTTCGCTCTGGGCCGGGCGCGTACACTGTGCAACCGATTACGGCGACACGCCGCGAGACGCCCATGAGCGCCGACACCCCAACCACCACCTTTGCCGATCTCGGCCTGCCGGATTCCCTGCTGGCGGCCCTGCGCGAAGTGGGCTACGAAACCCCCAGCCCGATCCAGGCCGCCACCATCCCCGCCCTGCTGGCCGGCCGCGACATGATCGGCCAGGCGCAGACCGGCACCGGCAAGACCGCTGCGTTCGCCCTGCCCGCGCTGGCGCGGCTGGAAGCGGCCGCCAACAAGCCGCAGGTGCTGGTGCTGGCACCCACCCGCGAACTGGCGATCCAGGTCGCCGAGGCCTTCCAGAAGTACGCGCACCACATCCCCGGCTTCCACGTGCTGCCGATCTACGGCGGCCAGAGCTACCAACCGCAGTTGAGCGCGTTGAAGCGCGGCGTGCATGTGGTGGTGGGTACGCCCGGCCGCGTCATCGACCACCTCGAACGCGGCTCGCTCGACCTCTCCCAACTGCGCATGCTGGTGCTGGACGAAGCCGACGAAATGCTGCGGATGGGCTTCATCGACGATGTCGAAGCCGTCCTCAAGAAAACCCCGGAAACCCGCCAGGTCGCGCTGTTCTCGGCGACGATGCCGGCGCAGATCAAGCGCATCGCCCAGACCTATCTGAAGGATCCGGTGGAGATCGCGATCAAGTCGCAGACCTCCACCGCCGAGAACATCCGTCAGCGCTTCTGGATGGTCAGCGGCGTCAACAAACTGGATGCGCTGACCCGGATCATGGAAGCCGAGCCGTTCGACGCGATGATCATCTTCGCGCGCACCAAGCTGGGCACCGATGAGCTCGCCGAAAAACTCGCTGCGCGCGGCTTCAGCGCGGCGGCGATCAATGGCGACGTGGAGCAGAAGACCCGCGAGCGCACCATCCAGCGGCTGAAGGACGGCCAGATCGACGTGCTGGTGGCCACCGACGTGGCCGCGCGCGGGCTGGATGTGGATCGCATCAGCCACGTGCTGAACTACGACATCCCGTACGACACCGAAAGCTACGTGCACCGCATCGGCCGCACTGGCCGCGCGGGCCGCAAGGGCGAGGCGATCCTGTTCGTGGCCCCGCGCGAGCGCGGCATGCTGGGCGCGATCGAACGCGCCACCCGGCAGAAGATCGAGCAGATGAACCTGCCCAGCGTGGACGCCGTCAACGAGCGCCGCGTGGCCAAGTTCCTGGACAAGATCGAAGGCGCGTTGGCCAGCGACGATCTCTCGGTGTTCCGCGATCTGGTGGAACGTTACGAGCGCGAAAAGAACGTGCCGGCGGTGGAAATCGCCGCTGCCCTCGCCGCGCTGGTACAGGGCAAGACCCCGCTGCTGCTGGCAAAGCCGGCGGCGCCGGAACGCACCTTCGAGGTGTGCGAGCGCCCGGAACGCGCCGAGCGTCCGCAGCGCGAACCCCGCGAGCGCACCCCGCGCGACCCGAGCGCACCGGAAGTCGGCATGCAGACCTTCCGCATCGATGTCGGTTACCAGCACGGCGTGCAACCGGGCAACATCGTCGGCGCCATCGCCAACGAAGCTGACCTCGAAGCGCGCTTCATCGGCCGTATCGACATCCGCGACGATTTCACCCTGGTCGACCTGCCCGAAGGCATGCCGCCGGAGCTGCTGCAGCACATGCAGACCGTGCGCGTGGCCAGCCGGCCGCTGCGCATGCGCCCGGCCGAAGCCGCCGATATCGACGCACCCAAGGCCAAGCGCAGCTTCGGCCCGCCGCGTGGCGATCGCCCCGGCGGCCCGCGCAAGCCAGGCGGGTTCAAGAAGCCCGGTGGTTTCAAACCACGCGGTCCGCGCTCCTGATCGGGTGCGATAAGCGCATGACGGCTGGCGATTGGCGATAACGCGACGGCTTTTGGCATAGTCGCTGCATGTCGCGCCTCCTCGTCTTCCAACACGTCGCCGCCGAACCGCTGGGCACGCTCGACCCGCTGATTCGTCGTCGCGGGCACCGGATCCGCTTCAAGAATTTCGAGCGGCATCCGGACGCCCAGCTCAATACGGACCGCTACCGCGGGCTGATCGTGCTGGGCGGACCGATGAACGTGGAAGACCACCCGCAACGCGCGCACCTGATGAACGAGATGCGCGCCATCGAACGCATGCTGGAACAGGGCAAGCCAGTGCTGGGTATTTGCCTGGGCGCGCAGCTGCTGGCGCATGTGCTGGGTGCACCGGTGCAGCGCAACGATCAGCCTGAAATCGGCTGGTATCCGTTGCAGAAAACCACTGATGGCCTGACCGATCCGGTGCTGGCGCCGCTGCAAGCGGAAACGCCTGTGTTCCAGTGGCACGGCTGCCGCTTCGATATCCCGAAGGATGCCGTGCACCTCGCGCGCAGCCCACAATGCGAACAGCAGGCCTTCCGCTACGGCGACAATGCCTACGGTTTCCAGTTCCATCTGGAAATGGACGAACGCCTGGTCGAGCGCTGGCTGGCGAATCCGGCCTATCGCGAGGAACTGGCGGATTCCGGCCTGCCGCATGACGAGCACGCAATCCGCGAACAGACCCGGCAACACATCGCGACCATGCAGCAGCAGGCCGATGCCGTGTTCAACAATTTCCTCGACCTGGTCGGCCGCCCCGAACGCCGCTACACCTTGCCCTCGCGCGAGTGGGCGTGAACGCATGAGCGAGCGACACTACGACGCCATCGTGATCGGCGCCGGCGCCGCCGGCCTGATGTGCGCGATCACCGCCGGCCAACGCGGCCTGCGCGTGCTGGTGCTCGACCATGCCAACAAGGTGGGCAAGAAGATCCTGATGTCCGGCGGCGGGCGCTGCAATTTCACCAATACCGGCACAACGCCCGCTCAGTACCTGTCGGCCAATCCGCATTTCTGCAAATCGGCGCTGGCGCGGTACACACCCTGGCAGTTCATCGAGCTGGTCGAACGCCACGGCATCAAGTACCACGAGAAGGAACTCGGCCAGCTGTTCTGCGACGAATCCTCCAAGCTGATCGTCAAGTTGCTGCTGGACGAATGCGCGGCGGCTGGCGTCGAAGTGCGCACGCTGTGCAGCATCGAACAGGTCGTGCATGGCGATGGCGGGGATTTCCGACTGCGTACGTCGCAAGGATCGTTTTCGGCAAAGGCGCTTGTCGTCGCCAGCGGCGGCCTGTCGATCCCGAGCATGGGCGCCAGTGGCTTCGGCTACCAGCTTGCGAAACAGTTCGGCCACGAGGTGCTGCCGACGCGCGCCGGCCTGGTGCCGCTCACGCTGACCGGCAAGCATGCCGAGCGCCTGCAGGAGCTCGCCGGTGTGTCGCTGCCGGTGGAAGCGCGCTGCAACGGCGCGAGCTTCCGCAATTTCATGCTGGTCACCCATCGCGGCATCAGCGGGCCATCGATCCTGCAGATTTCCAGCTACTGGCAACCCGGCGATGACCTGCGCCTGAATCTGTTGCCCGGCATCGACATCGACACTCTGTTCCGCGAATGGCAAGCCACCCGCCGCGATGCCGAACTGAAAACCCTGCTCGGCGAAGTGCTGCCCAAGCGTTTCGCCCAGCGCCTGTGCGAACACTGGATCGTCAGCAAGCCGTTGCGCCAATACAACGCGCCGGAGCTGCGCGGCATCGCCGAACTGTTGGCGTCATGGCCGCTGGTCGCCAGCGGCACCGAGGGCTACCGCACCGCCGAAGTCACGCTGGGCGGTGTGGATACCGATGGACTGTCATCCAGCACGATGATGTCGCGCCATGTGCCGGGCCTGTATTTCATCGGCGAGGTCGTCGATGTCACCGGCTGGCTGGGCGGCTACAACTTCCAGTGGGCCTGGGCCAGCGGCCATGCAGCCGGAGCCGCGATCGCGTCCTGATTCAGAACGGACTGAACGGCACGCCCAAATAGGGGGCGATGAACCACCAGGCGGCCAATGCGACCACCAGCCACAGCAACAACTTGAAGAACACGCCGGCGACCTTGAGCGCCAGCCAGATGCCGATGATGACGATGACGATGCCGAGCCAGCTCATGTGTCGTTCCCCGTTGGAGTTGCGTGCAGCTTAGGCGACCGGCTCGCCGTCGGCCAGCGGCTTGAGCTGCGGATCCAGCGCGACGCGCTCATCGAACACGAAGCAGCGACCGTCGTAACCGGCACCGCCAACCTGCTCGAAATAACCCAGGATCCCACCGTCGAGTTGCAGCAAGTTGTCCATGCCGTCGTGCCGCAGCCACAGCGCGGCCTTTTCGCAGCGGATGCCGCCGGTGCAGAAACTGACCACGGTGGCGTCGCGCAGTGCGTCGCGATGCGGTGCCAGTGCTTCGGGCAGTTCGGTGAAATTGTCGATGGACAGGGTCAACGCATCCTTGAACGTGCCGAAGCCGAACTCTTCGCGGTTGCGGGTATCCAGCAGCACCAGCCGCTTGCCGGAATCATCCCGATAGCCCTGCGCGATCCAGCGTTGCAGTGTCGCGGGTTCCACTGCCGGCGCGCGTTCGCCGGTGTCGAGCGGCGAAGCATGCTCGCGGCGGAACGCGATGACCTCGTCCTTGCGCTTCACCTTCAGCTTCGCGAACGGCAGCGTTTCGCTCCAACTTTCCTTGGCGTACAGCGATGCGAAGCGCGGGTCTTCGCGCAGCCAGTCGAGGAAGCCGCGCAGCGGCGTTTCCGCGCCCGCCAAAAACAGGTTGAGGCCTTCGGGCGTGACCAGCACGCTGCCGCGCAGGGCATCCGCTTCGGCGCGTTCGCGAATGAGTGCAGCCAGCGCATCGGCATCGTCGATGGCCACGAACAGGTAGGCGGCGATATTGAGGATCATGCCGCGCCCTCGGTGCGGAACAACACGCTGCAACAGGTCACCGCGCCTTCGGCTTTCTGCAATTCGGATACATCGACCGTGGTGACGGCAATACCGGCTTCGCGCAGGCGTTCCAGCGTGCGCGGGAAACAGTCCGGATACAGCAACGCCTCGCCGATGCGCACCGCATTGGCGGCATGTCCCTCGACGGAATCGACTTCGATCCGTCGATAGTCGGCAAACGATGCGGCATCCACCAACCACTTCGGATTCACCAGCACTGCGTCCTCGGCCACTTGGGTCACCGCCGATTTCAGGTGCAGGCAGTTGCGAGTCGCTATGCCTTCGACCGTGTAGCCATAGGGCGCCAACAACGTGCGCAACTGTGCTCTGCCCGCTTCGTTGCTGCGCGCGGAGATGCCGACGAACACCCGCTTGCCGATGCGCAATACATCACCGCCGTCCAGCGTGCCGGGCGCTTCGATCCGCAGCACCGGGCGGAAACGGCTCAGCGCGTCCAGCACTGCCGCGCCTTCATCCCGGCGCGATGCCGCGCCCGGACGAGTGGCAATGGAAACTTCATCGAAGGCCAGCGCCACGTCTTCCACGAATACCGAATCCGGGTAGGCCGGCTCTGCAGGCAAGCGGATCACCTTGCAGCCAAGCGACTCCAGCGCATGGCAATACGCTTCGTGTTGCGCCTGTGCGCGGGCAACGTTGATGGGGGTGCGGTCGACGAACGAGAGTTCGCAATCGGCCAGCGCCGGGCTGACGTCACGGGTAATGGCGGTCCACATCGCGTCATTGTAAGCGGGCCATCACACGTAGCCGCGCATGGGATCATGTGCGCATGTCCACGCCTGCCTGCCCCCAACCTCGCCTCGCCGTGATCGGCGGCGGCCCTGCCGGCCTGATGGCTGCGGAAGTTGCATGCGCGGCGGGGATCGAAGTGCATCTGTTCGAGGCCAAGGGCTCGGTGGGCCGCAAGTTCCTGATCGCCGGCAAGGGCGGGCTCAACCTCACCCACTCCGAGCCGCGGCCCGCGTTCGATGCGCGCTTCCGCGAGCGTGCACGCGAAGTCGGCGCCTGGCTGGATGCGTTGGATGCCGACGGGTTGCGCGACTGGGCGCGCGGTTTCGGCATCGAAACCTATGTCGGCAGCTCGGGCCGCGTGTTCCCGATGGATCGCAAGGCCGCGCCGTTGCTGCGCGCCTGGGTGCACCGGCTGCGCGATGCCGGTGTGCACTTCCACGTCCATCACCGTTGGCTGGGCTGGGATGAGGCCGGCGCGCTGCGCTTTTCCACGGAGGATGGCGAAACCGCGTTCGTCGCGGATGCGGTGGTGCTCGCAGTGGGTGGCGGCAGCTGGCCGCAGCTGGGCTCCGATGGTGCGTGGGTGGAAACGTTGGTCACGCGCGGCATCGACATCGCCCCGCTGCAGCCGGCCAATTGCGGTTTCGACATCGGCTGGAGCGAATTCCTTTCGAAAAAGCACGCCGGTGCGCCGCTGAAGCCGGTGGTCGCGTATTGGCGCGATGCGCATGGCATTGAACAGGCATTGCAAGGCGAGTGCGTGCTGACCGAAGGCGGCATCGAGGGCAGCCTCATCTACGCCATCGCCGCCGACCTACGCGATGCGATCACACGCGATCGTGAAACCACATTGCACCTCGACCTCGTGCCTGGCCGCGTGTTCGAAAGGTTGCAGCGCGACCTCGAAAACCCGCGCAAAGGTCGCAGCCTGGGCGAACACCTGCGCCGGCAGGCCAGCATCGATGGTGCCAAGGTTGCGCTGCTGCACGAAGTGCTCGACAAGCCCGCGCTGCAGGACATGACCCGTGTCGCCGCTACCCTCAAGCGCCTGCCGCTGCGCCTGCTGCGTCCGCGACCGATGGCGGAAACCATTTCCACCGCCGGAGGCGTGCGGCTGGAGGCACTGGACGGCGCACTGATGTTGCATGGATTGCCCGGTGTGTTCTGTGCCGGGGAAATGCTGGACTGGGAAGCCCAGACCGGCGGCTACCTGCTCACCGCCTGCTTCGCCAGCGGGCTGCGTGCCGGCAACGGTGCCGTGCGCTGGTTGCAGGCAACCCGCTGATCCTCACGGCGTCTTCTTCGCCGCCTCGGCCCTGGCCTTCTCCATCGCGGCCTTCGCGCGATCCGCCGTATCCTTCTGGAATTCGCTGATATGCGGCAGTTCGCGCAGCACGTGCGAATGCGGATCCAGCGTGTAAGTCGCGCCTGTCGGCAGGTTCACGTGGCCGCGGCCACCTGCCATCGGCACATCCACCACCTGTCGACCCACGCGCACCTGCACCGGCAGCGGGAACGGCTTGCCGCCCTGCGTCTTCCAGCGCAACGACAGCCCGTTCGCGTCGCGCGTGGCCAGCAATTCCGGCAGCTTCGCCGAACGCAGGTAGACATCGAAAAACCAGCGGTAGTCCTTGCCGGTGATGCGATCGACGATGTCGATAAAGTCATTGGTGGATGCGTAACGTGGCTTGAAATTGCCGGCGCGCGGCGTGGCGGTGCCGTAGACCAGCTCGCGGGTGGAGCGGAAGAACGCTTCATCGCCGATCAGCCCGCGCAGGGTGTGCAGCATCAGCGCGCCTTTGTAGTACACGTCGTTGCCGGGGCCGCGTTCCTTCTTGGAGACGTCGTGCTCGGTCATCGCATGACCAGTCACCACCGGGTATTCGTTGACCAGCGCCGCGCGCATCTTCATCAGCGCCGCCATGTATTCCATGTCGCCACGCAGCCATTGCAGGTACAGCGGCTGCATGTACGTACCGAAACCCTCGTGCAGCCACAGGTCGTCCCAGTCCACGTTGGTCAGCTGGTTGCCGAACCACTCGTGGGCGAATTCGTGCTGCAGCAGCCAGTCGTAGCCGGCATCGGCCTTCTTGTACTCGTTACCATAGGCATTGATGGTCTGGTGTTCCATGCCCAGGTGCGGGGTCTCCACCACGCCCATCTTCTCGTCGGCGAACGGATACGGGCCGATCACCTCTTCGAAGAAATCCAGCATCGGTGCAAATTCGGCGAACAGGCCTTCTGCCTTGGCCTTGTTGCCTTTCAGGTACCAGAAGCGCAGCGGAATGGTGTTGCCGTAGCGCGACGCGTAATCGCCCTGCAGCAGTTCGTACGGGCCGATGTTGAGGGCGATGGCATAGGTATCCGGTTGCTTCGCCCGCCAGTGGTAGGTGCTCCAACCATCCTTTTCGTCCACGCCGATGGCGATCCCGTTGCCGGCGGCCACCAGCGGCGCAGGCACGGTGATGTGCTGCACGACTTCCAGTGGCTCGCCCTGCGGGTGGTCGATGCACGGCCACAACAGGTCGCAGCCCTCGCCCTGCACGGCGGTGGCGATCCACGGTTCGCCGGTTGGCGCCGTGGCCCAGACGAAACCGCCATCCCACGGCGCCTTGTCCGCTACATGCGGGTTTCCGGCATAGCGGATGCGCAAGGTCGCGCGAGCACCCGCGGCCAGCGCCTTCGGCAAGTCCACCGTCATTCGCCCTTCCGGATTGCGCCAGTGGGCGGCGTCGACGGCCTGCCCATCCAGTTCAACCAGGTCGATCGTGTAGTTGCGGTCGAGATCGACGACCAGCTTGCCAATGGGTTGGTCGGCGAGGAAGGTCAGCTTCGCATCGCCGTCCAGCCATTTGCGCGCCGGATCGACCTTGAACGAAAGGTCGGCCCGCTCGAAGGTTACGGCCTCCTGCTCTGGCGCACGCGGCAAACCGCTGGCGGCGGTGGTTTCGGTCAGTGCGGGTTGTTCGGCTTGTGCGGCTTGCGCAACCAAGGTGGCAGACGCGATTACGACGGCAAGCAGGCAACGGGCGACGGGCATGACGGCGATCCAGGTAGGCGAACCTCAACTCTCGCACGACTGCACCGGCATCGGTGCCTGCCGTTTGTCACGGCGCATGAAGCCCGGCGTTGCCGGGCTTCATCGTTTGCGGTCAGCGGCAACGGCCGAAGCGATCCGGTGATGCACCGGGGCCACCTCGCCAACCGGGCGGATTCTCCCAATTGGTGCCCCGTCCGCCCGCACGACCCGGCGGGTTGCGGTCGTTATCCAACCAGCAGCGCTTGGCCTGGTTCCAGAAACCATATTGCGGGTGCCAGTATCCGTAGCTTGGACTGAAGTAGTACCCGGCGGCGACGCGGTTGAAACGATAGGCATGTCCCTGGTTGCGCCAGTCGCGGTAATCCGGCGACTTGCCTAGCCCGCCACGCCAGCCCGGCGGGTTTTCCCAATTGGTGCCAGGGCCGCCAGCACGGCCGGGCGGATTGTTGTCGTGGTCGTGGCGGCGATCGCGCGCGCCTGCGGTGCCTGCAACGCCAAGCGTCAGCAATGCAGCAATGAGCAATGTCCTGGCTTTCATGTCCCTGGCTCCTGTCGCGCGGGATGCGCCCTTTCAACAACTGGTGCCGGGCCCGTGAAGTTGACTGCGGGAACGATGTCGTTGGGGTTTCGCTCAGCCACCGGCGCATGGCGAACAGGAATCTGAATGGATGCTTGCAGGATTTCACCACCGGCCTGCAACAACGGAAAACCTCAGCATCGATTCATCCATGCAGCCGCTAACTGCATGCATCGGGCACGAATGGGTCGCGCCCCGAGGAGACAAGCAAGATGAACCACCTTCCCGCCACCCGCATCCTGACCACCACGTTGCTGGGCACCCTGATTGCGGTGGGCAGCGTCGCACCTGCGTTCGCGCAGCAGCACGACGACGATGGCGACAAGAACGACCGCCGCGCCGCACGCAAGGAACAACGCGACCAGCGTGCAGAACAACGCGCCCCGCAACCGCAGCGCGAGCAGCCGCGCACCCAGCCACGCCAGGAGCGCAGCAATGAACCCCAACGGCACGAGCATTGGGGCGACGCGCAGCGCCAACAGCAAGAGCAGCACCGCGAGAGTGTGGCCGTCGAACGATCGCGCCAACGCGAGCAGATGGGCGAACGCATCGAGCAGCAACGCCGCGACCAGGCCGAGCGCCAGGCGCAATTCCGCAACGCCGATGCCGAACGCAGCCGCGCCCGCAACGAACAGATCATCGAGCAGTCCCGCCAGCGCGAAGAGATGAGCCGACGCATCGCCGACCAACGTCGCGAAGCCATTCAGCGCCAGGCCGAACAACGGCATTCCAGCGGGCAAACCGCCAGCGAGCGTGTCATTGCCGAAGCCCGCGGCCGCGAGGAACGCCGCGACCGCGACAACGCTCGCCGCGACGACCGCAGGCAGGACTGGCGCAACGACGACCGGCGCAATGACGACCGCGACAATCACGTCTCGCGCGAACAGCAGGAACGTCGCATCCAGGATCAGCGCCGCCAGGCAATGGACTGGCAACGCCATGAAGCCTCGCGACGCAACCAGCTGGAGCAGCGCAACCGCGAACTCGAGCGCCAACGCCGCAACGCCCAGTACCGCTACCAGCAGGACTACTACCGCCGCTGGCTGGCCCAGCAGTCGCGCTGGAACGCATCGCGTTACGACTACTACAACGACCCGTACTACTACACCGCCTCCAACTATCGCTATGGCTACGGCGGCAACTGGTACAACACCAACCAGTACGGCGCCAACCTGCTCCGCCAGGCCGTCAGCGATGGCTACCAGGAAGGCTATTACGCAGGCCGCGCCGACCGCATGGATCGCTGGCGCTTCGACTACAGCAACAACTACGGCTACATGGACGGCACGTTCGGCTACAACGGCTATTACGTGAACCGCAACGACTACCGCTACTACTTCCGCCAAGGCTTCGAGCGCGGCTATCGCGACGGCTACTACAGCCGCAACCAGTACGGCCGCTACGACAACGGTTATGCGGTGATCCTGCCGGTCATCCTCAGTGCGATCCTGGGGTTCCAGACCTACTGATCACCAGCGTCGTCGCGGTCCAGACGCCCGGCTTCCGCGCCGGGCGTTTTCTTTCCGGCACGTGCTCAGCGCAGCTGGCTGTCCTTGCTGCCGCGGCGGTTGTAGCCGCTGGCGGCGCCGGCCTCGAGATCGTGCGCTTCCTGGCAGGGTACGCACAGGCGCACACCCGGCATCGCTTTGCGGCGCGCCTCGGGAATCGGCGCATCGCATTCCTCGCAATGCGTGAGTCCGGGCCCGCTGGGCAATTGCCTGCGCGCGCGTTTGATCGCATCCTTCACCGTGGCATCGATCTGGTCTTGAACTGCGCCGTCGCCGGCCCATCCGGTTGCCATGGCTAGTCCTCCTCATGACCCGGCCGCAACCCTAGCACCGCCCACGTCACGGGTGTGGCAAGGATCCGGCCAGTGCCCCACACTTGCGTGAATGCCACGGGGAGCCGCTGGGTGCCAGCAATCCGGAACAAAGCCCCGCGCAACGACATCGGTGACGCATCATCGCGTCTGCGCGACCTGCACAGGCGCGTCTATCGGTTCCGCACGCTTGGCATGGGCCTGGGCTTGCTGCCCATTGCAGCCGTATTGACCGAACTTCATGCCGCTTGGCCGAGCTGGGCCTGGGCCATCTGCTGTTGCCTGCTCTGGCCGCACCTGGCGTACCTGTCTGCGGCGCGCGGCAAGGATCCCGCGCGCGTGGAAATCCGCAACCTGATGGTGGACTCCATGCTCGCCGGCAGCCTGGTGCCGCTGATGCAATTCAACCTGCTGCCGTCGGTCATGCTGATGACCGTGAGCACCGCCGACAAGATCAACGCCGGCGTGCGCGGGCTGTGGTTGCGGGCGTTGCCCGGCATGTTCCTCGCCCTGCTCGCGATGGGCGCAGTCAACGGATTCGCCGTGCGCTATCCCACCAGCACGCCGGTGTTGCTGGCCTGCCTACCGATCATGATCATCCATACGCTTGCGGTCAGCGCCAGCGGCTACCAACTGATCCGTAAAGTGCAGAAGCAGAACGCGCGGCTGGACGAGCTCCGCCGCCACGACAGCCTGACCGGACTGGAGAGCCGTGGCCATTGGCAAGAGCAGGTAGGCACCCTGTTCGATCACCATGCCAGTACCGGCGCATCGGCAAGCATGCTGTTGGTCGATGTCGATTGGTTCAAGAGCATCAACGACCAACACGGTCATGCCACCGGCGACGACGTGCTGCGCGGCATCGCCGGCGTGATCCGCGCCGTCATCCCGGACGGCAGCCATGCTGGCCGCGTGGGCGGCGATGAGTTCGCCATCGCCGTGCCGGTTGCCCTGTTCGAAGCGCACTCCATTGCCGAACGCATCCGCAAGGGCGTGGATACCCTGCAATTCCCGCGCAAGCCGCCGCTGCAATGCTCGGTCAGCATCGGCATCGCCGAACCTGCAACGGCCGATGCCGACCTGCGCGGCTGGATGGAAGCCGCCGACCGCGCGCTCTACCGGGCCAAGGCGGCCGGGCGTAACCGCGTTGCCGCCAGACTGGATGTCCATGCCTGACCACATGCAGGAGCTTCATCCAGTACCGGCCAGAATCCGGGCATGAAAGACGAAACGACCACCCGACGCGACTTCATCGCCCGTCTGTCGGATTCCATCAGCGATGCCGACTCGCTGGAAACGCTGGTGCGCCCGCTGCTGGAAATGCTGGAGGCAGTGACGGGCCTGGAATCGACCTACATGACGTCGATCGATGAGGACGCCGGCCTGCAGCGCATCCTGTATGCGCGCAACACCCGCGACCTGCAGATCCCGGAAGGACTGACCGCGACCTGGCAAGACACCCTGTGCAAACGCGCGCTCGAACAGGAGCGGGTGTACGTGGACGACGTGCCGGCGGTATGGGGCGATTCCGATGCCGCACGCGCATTGGGCATCGCCACCTATGCCAGCACCCCGATCCATGGCCAGGACGGGCGCCTGTACGGCACCCTGTGCGCGGCCAGCAGCGCTCGCAAGCCGATGACCGTCGATGCCGAACGCGTGCTGCGCATGTTCTCGCTGCTGATCGGCCAGCAGGTCGAGCGCGAACGACTGCTGCAGGAACTGCGCCAGGCGAATCGGGCGCTGGCGTTGAGCGCGTTGACCGATCCGGCCACCGGCCTGCCCAACCGGCGCGCATTGATGAGCGAGCTGGCCAGGCGACTGGCGCGCAGCGAACGCAACCACAACGCGCTCTTGGTCGCCTTCATCGACCTGGACGGTTTCAAGGCGATCAACGACCAGCACGGCCACGAAGCCGGCGACCGCATGCTGGTGCTGGTCGGCCATGCGCTCGTGCATGCCGCGCGCGCCGGCGATTACTGCGCACGGCTGGGCGGCGACGAGTTCGTGGTGCTGGCCAGCGTGCCGCCGGAGGAAGGCGAAGCGGCATTGGCTGCCTTGCAGAAACGCCTGCACGACGCCACCCGCGGCCGTTTCGAACTGAGCGAAGGCACCGCCATCGACTACGCCGGCCCCAGCATCGGCACGATCCTTGCGCCTGCCGACCAGCACGATGTGGACGCCGTGCTGGCGTTGGCGGATGCCGCGATGTATTCAATCAAGCGGCTGCGCAAGATCGACCGTCCGGGTTAACCGGTCTTGCGCGCCTTCCACAGCGCCAGCAATTCGGCTTCCTTCTCGCGGGTGATGCCGGCGCGCGGCTTGGCCTGGCGCTCGGCCGGTAGTGCGTGGAACCACGCGAGCAGGTCGGCCACCGTGGTCGCCAATGGACGCAGGGTCATGCCAGCCGCCAACGCACGCGCATTGCTCACCGTGCCGTAGCCCGCATACGGATTGTCCGCGCGCGGTACCCAGATCGGCAGCTCGACCTTCTGCTCGTCCACGAATTGCGGCGAGACATGAGTCAGCTGCACGCCATTCGCGGTGACCGCCTGGCAGCCGTAGATCATCGCGTCGGTGGTCAGCGTGTAATCCGGGCCGACTGCGTTGAAGGTGCCGTACGTCTTGGCTTCGGCGAGGCGGATCATCCATTCGCCAAGGTCACGGCCATCGATGACCTGGATCGGATCCTGGCCATCGCCCGGCACCAGCATTTCGCCACCTTGCGCGACACGCAACGGCCAATAGGTGAAACGGTCGGTCTCGTCACGCGGGCCGACGATGTAGCCCGGCCGCACGATCGTGCTGCGTTCGCCGTAGTGCTTGCGCACCTCGGCTTCGCTCAGCGCCTTCAGCGGGCCGTACAGGTTCTCGATGTCGGCCATCAGGTTGGCCTGCGTTTCCGCCATCGCATCCTTGCCCTTGTACACGGCCAGCGGCGAGTTCTCGTCGATGCCGTGCTTGCTGCCATCGGCATAGACCGAGATCGTCGAGATGAACAGGTACTGGCCGACGTTGCCCTTCAGTACCTTCGCTGCATCGCGCACCCAGAACGGCAGGCTGGTCGGGTTGTCGATGCAGACATCCCACTTGCGCCCCTGCAACGACTTCAGGTCGCCGGTATTGCGGTCGCCATGGAGTTGTTCCACCTCGCCGGGCCATTCCGGCGACGGTCGCTTGCCGCGGTTGAACAAGGTCACCTTGTGTCCGCGCGCCAGTGCGTAATTGACCTGGAACGGGCCGGTGAAGCCGGTGCCGCCGAGGATCAGGATATTCAGCGGTTTGGCTGCCTTGCCGACTGCAGCCGGCGTTGCCCCGGCAGCGGCGATGGACGGCAGCGCAGCGGCGGCAGTCGCCAGTGCGCCGAGCTTGAGCAGGTCGCGGCGGGTGGTGTGCATGCGGATCCCCGATGATGGTCGTGGCCCACTCTGCCAGTGCCCAGTTAACGGCGCGTATGTCGGAAGTCGGGGGCACTCACGTCAGGGGTGGCGATTTCTAGACAAATTTTTCTAGACAATCTGTTCTACAAGGCGTAGCGTGCATCGCACAGACCTTGATGGACGCCCCGATGCGTACAGGCAAACGCCTTCCCAAGCCCACCCCGGCGGAACTGGAACTGCTGCGCACGCTGTGGCGGCTGGGCCCGTCATCGGTCAAGCAGGTGCACGAAGCGCAGCAGGCGGAACGCCCGGAATTGGGTTACGCCAACGTGCTGCGGCTGATGCAGATCATGCACGGCAAGGGCCTGCTCAAGCGCGACGAAAGCCAGCGCTCGCATGTCTACGCCGCCGCGCAGCAGCAAGGCTCGATGCAGACCAAACTGCTCGACGACTTCATCCACAAGGCCTTCTCCGGTTCCGGCAAGGAGCTGGTGCTGGCCGCCCTGCGCGGCGGCAGCGTCAGCGATGCCGAACGCGAGGAAATCCAGCGCTTCCTGGAGGACACCCGCAATGACTGATGCGATTGCTTCGATGATCCCGTTATTGGCGACGGTGCTGCTGCACTTCCTCTGGCAAGGCGCGTTGATCGGCGTGCTGGCCTGGATGCTCTTGTCGCTGCTGCATGCGGCGCGTCCGCAGGCGCGGTACGCGGTGGCCTGCGGCGCCCTGCTCGCCTGCGTGCTGCTGCCGGCGCTCACCTTCGCGAAGCTGGCCTTCGCTGGCGCGAGCAGCAGCGCCGCAGTCGTCTTGCCCGAAACCGGCGCCATTACCGCGCGCATGGTCGAAGTCTCGATGCTGTCCACGCTGTCTGCGCCCGGCAATCCGGCATTGCAGTGGATCGTGGCCCTGTGGGCTGCAGGCGTCGGCACGTTGGCACTGCGCATGGCCTGCGGCCTGTGGTGGGTGCGCGGCATGCGCAGCAGCCCGCCCTGTGGCGATGCCCAACGCTGGCAAGCCTGCGTCGACCAGCTCGCACTGTCTTTCGGCATCCGTCGTCAGGTGGCCGTGCGCTTGATCGAAAACGGCGACAGCCCGCTGTCGGTCGGCTGGTTGAAGCCGATGGTCTTGCTGCCCGCCGCCATCGCCGCGCGCATGCCGGAACCGTTGCTTGAAGCGCTGATCGCCCACGAGCTCGCGCATATCCGCCGCCACGACTACCTCGTCAACCTGTTGCAGGGCGTGGTCGAAGCCCTGCTGTTCTACCACCCGGTGGTCTGGTGGTTGTCGTACCGCATCCGCATCGAACGCGAACAGGTCGCCGACGACCTGGCCGCCAAACAACTCGGCGATCCGCGTCGCCTCGCCATCGCCCTGTCCGAACTCGACCGCTTCGCGATTGCCGTCGCCGGCACGCGGTCGCCCGTCCCGCATACCGCACTCGCGCAAGCCGCGCATGGAGGTCAGCTCATGTCCCGCATCAGGCAACTCCTTCGTCCCGAACACCGCATCGTCGGCGGCACCCTGCTGCTGCCGGCGATCGGCATCGTCGCCCTCGGCATCGCCTTCCAGGCCTATGCCAAGCTCGGATCCAATCCACCGCAAGCCAATCGCACGTGGGTCACGAAGGACGTGCCACCCCCGCCACCACCACCGAGCACGCCGCGCATGCCGCCGGCGCCGCCCGCGCCACCGGCTCCGCCTGCACCATCTGCTGCGCCAATCGCGCCGCCACCACCGCCACCTCCGCCGCCGCCGCCATCGCATGCAAGAGTTTCGATGCACGACGGCGGCAACCACGACGGTTATGCACTGGTGCGCAAGGGCCGCGATGGTTACATGATGTCCGGCAGCACCGACGACATCCGCGACATCGAGGCAGCAAAGCGGAGTATCGACGGTGACTTCCTCTGGTTCCGTCGCGATGGCAAGGCTTACCTGCTGCGCGATGCCGCCACCCTGGCCCGCGTCGAGCAAGCCTGGGCCCCGCTGAAGCCACACGAAGCCCGCATGCAGGAATTGCAGGCGCAGATGGAACCGCATCAGCGCAAACTGGATGCGCTCGGCAAGCGCATGGACACCCTGCATGCGAAATTCGAGCAGACGCCGGAAATGAAACAGGCGGAACGCTCCCTCGAGGCATTGGCCGGACAGCAGCGCGACCTCGCCGCGCAGCAGCTCGCGCTTGCCAGCAAGCAGATGCGCGCAAGCGACGCACAACGCGATGAACTGTCTCGCAAGATGGAACAACTCGGTGCGCAGCAAGAAGCATTGAGCGCACAGATGACACGGCATTCCGCCGTATTCACCGCCCAGCAGGACCGCCTGCAGGTCGAGAGCGCGAAGATGGAAGCGCTTGGCAGCGCAATGGAAGCGGCAAGCCAGCCGATGGAAGCGATCGGCCAGCAGATGGAAGCGGCGGGCAAGCAGATCGAGCAGCAGGCCGCCATCGCCGAAAAGAAGACGCGTTCGCTGATCGATGAAGCCGTGCAGCAGGGCCTGGCGCAGCCGGCACCGGTACGACGCTGACGAGGACCGGCATGGATGCAATGCAAAGGGGCGCAGATCGCGCCCCTTTCGCTTCATGCGGCAACACGACGACTCAGAACGACGACTTTGCCACCTTGTCGTGCAGTTCGCCCACCAGCATGTTCGCCGCCGAGCCGTACCACGCGTGGTATTCGGCCACCATCTCGCCCTTGACGATCACCGGATCGGTGGCGACCAACGCCTTGGCCTGATCGATATCGTCCACCGCGAACACGAACAACCCGCGCCAATCGCCACCCTTGTCCATGAACGGGCCGGCCAGCGCCAGCTTGCCCTCCTTCGCCAGCCGCTGGATGTTGGCCATGTGGCCGGCGAACATCGCCTTGCGCTCTTCGGCATCGTCCACCCGGGTCGGCCCGGTCTTGAGGATGACCAGCACATAACGACGCATGCCGTAGTCGTCCGCGCCGGTTTTCTTCGCAAGCTCGGCATCGAACACAGGCTTGGCGGGCGTTACCGCCGCATCCTGCGCAGCGGCAAACGGCGAAGCGGAAGCCAATAGCAAAGCGAGCGCGGTGGCAGCGAGGATGTTCATACAGGGATCCTTGCGTTTCGATGCGGATAGCGTACGCCGGAACCTTTGTTACGCGTACCGTCACGCATCGTCGGCAAGCTCAAGATCGTCATCGGCATGGTCGTAGCCAAGCAAATCGCCCGGCGCGCACTGCAGCACTGCGCACAGCTTGGCCAAGGTGCGGAAACGGATGCCCTTGACCTTGCCGCTGCGGAAAAGCGACAGCTGGGTCTCGCTGATGCCGACCGTGGCTGCCAACTCGCGCGCCTTCATGCCGCGCCGGGCCAACATCTCGTCCAGTGTCACCCGGATCGGCATCAGAGGATCTCGTCCAGTTCGGCCTGCAGCGCCCGCGCCTGGTCGACCAGATGCGCCAGCAGCACCAGCGCGGCGCCAACGACACCCAGCACGATGCCGGACAGGTCGAAATACGCATAGCTGCCATGTCCGCCCACGATCCAGCGCGACAGGTTGGTGACCGCGAATACGTTGAGCAGCGCCCCGGCCAGCACGCCGATGCCGATCTGGCGCATTGCGCGAGCAACGGTCGGTTGGAACAGGCGGCCTGCGGCAAGGTCGCCCAATGCGCGTTGCACCGCCCACAACGCCCACAGATAGCCAAGCCCAGGCAGGAAGCCCACCACCGACAGCAGCACCCGCGTGTCCCGGGCCGACGGCATGTCCGCCGCCGCCTGCCATGGCAGGCCGATCATGCCCAGTGCCAGCAGCAGGAACAGGCCGGCGAAGACCACCAACGTGGCGATACGCAGCAGGCGGCACTGGTTGCGGAAACGGCCTGGAATCGTCATACGGAGTTCCCGAAGTGGAATTTAAGTTTGACTTAAAGTTTTTGCTGTCTTATAACTTTATCCCAGACTTAAATTTTCAGGAAGCGGCAACATGCTACCCGCCATCGAAACCCAGGGCCTGAGCCGCCGCTTCGGCCAGCACGTGGCCGTCGACGCGATCTCCATGACCGTGCCGGAGCGCAGCATCTACGGCTTCCTCGGCCGCAATGGTGCGGGCAAGACCACCACCATCAAGCTGTTGCTGGGATTGCTGCAGCCCGATGCCGGGCAGGCGCGAATCGCCGGCACCGACCTCACTTCCGATCGCCTCGGCGCGGCACGTAAGGTTGGTGCGCTGCTGGAGGCGCAGGGCTTCTACCCGCAGCTCAGCGGCCACGAGAACCTCGATCTCAGCCGCCGCCTGCTGGGCCTGCCGAAGTCCGAAATCGAGCGCGTGCTGGAGGTTGCGGAGATGACCGCACATGGGCGCCGTCGCGTCGCCGATTATTCCTTGGGCATGCGCCAGCGGCTGGGATTGGCACGCGCCATGCTCGGCGCACCGCCGGTGCTGATCCTGGACGAACCGACCAATGGGCTGGATCCGGAGGGTATCGCCGACATGCGCGGCTTCCTGCGCGATCTGCCCGCACGCAGCGGCGCGACCGTGCTGCTCTCCAGCCACCTGCTAGGCGAAATCGAACAGGTTGCGACCCATATCGGCATCCTCAGCCATGGCCGCCTGGTGCTGGAAGGTGCACTGGCCGACCTGAAGGCCGGGATGGCAAACGAAGTCGCGATCGAAACCGATATGCCCGAACGCGCCGCCCTGATCGCGCGCGAGCACGGGTTCGATGTCGAACAGACCCACGATGCGTTGGTCGCACGCTTCGCACCACGGGAAGACGCACGCAGTGCGACCGCCGCCCTCAATCGCGTGCTGTGCGTGGCCGGCATCCGCATCCATGCTCTCGCCCCGCGCCAGCGCACGCTGGAAATCCTCTACCGCAATGCCGCCCGTGCCGCCGAGCCTGCGGCGCTGGCCTGATGACCGGAACCACGCCCATGCCACATGCCGCCCCTGCCCGCTTCGCCACGGCGCTTGCCGTCGAGGCCTACAAGCTGCGCCGTTCGCTGGCCCTGCTGCTGGCTGCGGTCGCACCGCTGCTGATCGCGGTGTTCGTGTTCTTCAACCTGATGCGGTTTGAAAAGGCGACTCCCTGGACGATGACGTTGTATTCCTCCGCCGCGATCTGGGCATTCTTCATGCTGCCGATGAGCGTGACCGCGTTGACTGCACTGGTCGCGCATACCGAACACGGCCCGCGCACCTGGGATCACCTGCGGGCATTGCCGCTGCCACGCTGGCACCTGTACGCGGCGAAGGCGGCCTGCGTGCTCGGCCTGGTTGCGGCGATGAGCCTGCTGCTTGCCATGCTCACCATATTCGTCGTTGAACTCGCAGGCTGGCTGAAGCCGGCTGTCGCTGCTGGCGGTACGCCGGACATCGCCGGTTATCTCGCACTGCTCGGCCGCATCTTCCTCGCAGCATGGCTGTTGGTCGCTGTGCAGTTGTGGATCGCGCTGCGTTACGCCAGCTTCGTGCCGGCGCTGGCGGTCGGCATCGGCGGCACGTTCTTCGCGGTGGTCGCAACCACGGCGAAAATCGGCGCATTCCTGCCTTGGCAAATCCCGGTCAACCAGCTGGCCACCGATCCGGCGCGCGCGCAGCTCGCACTGACGCTTGGCGGCATCGGTGGGTGCATCGTATTCGCGGCGATGCTGTGGCAGCTGAGTCGACGCGAAGTGCTGGATTGAGGCGCAGCACGCTCACACCACCGCCGTCACCACGATCTCCACCTTCCACACGGGATTGGCCAGGCGCGCTTCGACGGTCGCGCGGGCTGGCGCTTCGCCGGGGACGACCCAGGCATCCCAGGCGCGGTTCATCCCGGCGAAATCGGCGATATCGGCCAGGAAAATCTGCGCGCGCAGGATCCGTGTCTTGCTGCTGCCGCATTTGGCCAGCAGGTCGTCGATCTCGGCGAGTACTTCGCGGGTCTGGGTTTCGATATCGGCATCTGGCGTGAGCGGGATCTGGCCCGCGAGATAGGCGATCCCATTGTGGATGCAGGCCTCGGACATCCGCGGGCCTGCGTCGATGCGCTCGATCATGTGATGGACTCCATTTCCAGTGGCAACCAGCGGGTTCAGCCTTGCGCCAGCGCGAAATCGATCCCGGCGCGCACCGCTGCCGCCTGCGCATCGTTGCATTGTTGCGGCGTGGCACGCGGACTGTCGGGATAGACTTCGGTCGTGGTGGTGTAGCGCGCATCGGTGATGCCGGCGCACAGGCCCAATGCACGGTAGTCGTATTCGATCACGCCCGGCGCCGTCACTTCCGAGCCGATGATGGTGCCATCGGGATCCGCCGGCGCGATATGCGTCACCTTCGCCACTTCGGCATTCACCGCCTGCTGGAATGCAGGTTGCGGATTCCTGGCATCCGCGCACAGGTAGAACCCATCGGGAATCGTGCCCGGTTCGTAGTCCTTGCCATCGCGCGCGGCCAGCGCCGGGCGGAATTCGGATTCGTCGCTGTCGGTGGTTTCGTGCAGGTCGATATGCACGATGAAGCGGCCGAGCAACGGCTCCACCAGTGCCATCAACGCGGCCGATTCACCGGCAGGACTGCCAGCAGTGAAGTTCCGGTTCGGATCCAGAGCCTGCGGGTTCCAGCGATTGATGCGCTCGTAGGCCCACGGGCTGACGCAAGGCGCGACCAGCAGGTTCACCCTGCCCGCGTATTCAGCCGCGTGGCGCTCGACGAACTGCAACGCACCGTGCACGCCGCTGGTCTCGTAGCCGTGCACGCCACCGGTCACCAGCACCACCGGCAATGCATCGTCCCAGTCGCGATTGCGGATCGCGAACAGCGGATAGCGGCCATCCGCCGCGTAATCGAGCTCGCCGTATTGCGTGACATCGAAACGCTCGCGCAAACCATAGATCCTGGCGACCACCTCATCCGCATAACTGCGCAACTTGCATTGGGTGGCGCGCCATTCGGCTTTCTCGGCATCGCCCCAAGGCTGGCCGGGGGTGCCGATCGGATAGGGATTTGCTGCGTTCATCGCGTGATCCTTGTTGCGGTTCCCGGCATTTTCGCATGGTCGAACATGCATCGATGCGCGGATAATCCGCGGATGCGATACCAGGGCCCCTTGCTGACCAAACCCGGCGCCGATGCGCTGCTCGCCGCCCGCGATGCCGGCGAACCGACGTGGACGGGCTCGCTCGACCTGGGCCGCGGCATCGGCGAAGCAGGACTGGCCCCCAATGACTGGGAGTGGCGTGGCAAGCGCTACCCCTATCCCGGCAAGCTCAAGGAACGCACGATCTATTGGTGGGACGGCGAAGGCTTCGAGCCCGTCTCGCGCTATGCCGGATCGCTCATCAAGCTGGTGCCGACCGAATGGAACTCGCCAACGTTCGAGATCGACGGCATCAAGATGTTGCCAACATCGAAAGAATCTCCGCTGGACGATGCGCGGCGCAAGGTGGCTTTGATCCAGCCAATGGGCAAGCGCGTGCTGGATACGTGCGGCGGGCTAGGCTACTTTGCCGCGTGTTGCCTGGATGCTGGCGTCGCGAGCATCCAGTCGTTCGAGAAGAACGAAGACGTGCTGTGGCTGCGCACGCTCAACCCGTGGTCGCCGGATCCCGCTGCTAGCGACGGCCGGCTGCGGTTGACGCATGCCGATGTGTCGCAGGCCATCGCCACCTTGCCCGATGCGAGTTTCGATGCGCTGCTGCACGATCCGCCGCGTTTCGGCATCGCCGGCGAGCTCTATTCGCAGCTGTTCTACGACCAGCTCGCGCGGGTGCTCAAGCGCGGCGGCCGGCTGTTCCACTACACCGGAAGCCCCAACAAACTCACCAGCGGGCGCGACGTGCCGCGCGAAGTGGCCAGGCGGCTGGAAAAGGCCGGATTCAGGGCGGAACTGGCGCTAGACGGGGTGCTGGCGACCCGCCGCTAGGAGCGTTCTGGCACGGGCTCACAGCATCCGTTTCAGGGTGTCGTCACGGCGCATCAGGTGGTGCCACAGTGCAGCCAGTACGTGCGCGCCGATCACCCAGTAGAA
Organism: Thermomonas sp. HDW16; assembly: GCF_011302915.1. NCBI lineage: Bacteria > Pseudomonadati > Pseudomonadota > Gammaproteobacteria > Lysobacterales > Lysobacteraceae > Thermomonas > Thermomonas sp. HDW16. The sequence goes on from NZ_CP049872.1 coordinate 1,887,442, forward strand.
CGCCTCGCCGATGCTGCCGTGGAGGTCTTCAAGACGATGCGCCAAATCTTCGTTCTCGGCCAGCAGCGCCGGCAGCGCAAGGTCGGTGAACGGAATGAGCACTTTCTTGCCGTCGGCCCATGCGGTCGCCATGCCAAGCAGGGGCATGACGATCATGAAGGCGTACAACGCCAGGTGCATGAGCTTCGCCGCCAGGGCCGTCCAACGATCCAGCGGCGGCGTGATCGGCGGCGCACCGTCGCGACGACGCAACGCCAACCGCCACCACACCAGCACGAACACGCTGATCCCGACCCAGAAATGACCCTGCACCATCGCCGCACGCGGGCTGCTGCCACGCGGGAACACGCCACGCTGCTCGATCAGCAGATAAGCCAAGGCGACCAGCACCGCCATCAGCCAGTGCAGGCGGCGCAGCGGAAGGCTGAAGCGGGTGGGAATCGTGGTGTCCATGGAATTCGACTCTCGAACGGATATCCGCGAACGCTAGCGCATCGCCCTGGCCTGCGTAAGCCCCGGGCTTCGGTGCAATGGAATGCGCCAAACTCCGAAGCACGGCTTATGGCGTAGGATGGGCTTGCACCGCGACACCACGTGCGTCCCGTCCGACCTGACTCCATCGTCGCTCGCTGCGCTCCCCTCCACGCGTCACCACCCCATTGCGGGGTGACGCCCCTCAGGGAACGCCCATGCCGGATCCTTGCCTCGGCGCTGCCTATCACACCGCTCACGTCCACTCGCGGCAACTCCAACGGCTGGCTTGCGCATGACTGTTGCGGGCGACAAGCCAAGCTGCGACCGCTGCGATGCGGTCTGTTGCCGCCTGACCGTGGTGTTGATGGCGGAAGACGATGTGCCACCGCGCTTCACCATGCTCAACCAACACGGCGTCGAAGTCATGGCCCGCGACGAGGATGGCTGGTGCGTGGCGATCGACCAGGGGCGGATGTGCTGTTCGATCTACGAACAACGCCCGACGATCTGCCGCAAGTTCGCGATGGGCGGTCCGTACTGCCGCGAAGTGCGCGCCGACTACGCCGATCGCAACGCCCGCGGCATTCCACTCACCCTGTACTGAAAGGAGGCAGCATGCCGCGTCAGAAGAAACCCGCGCCGGCACCGGCCACGATCCCGCCTTCGAAGACCACGCACCTGTTTGCATCGCGCAAGCCAGTCGACCGCAACGCGCTCACCCACGAGCGCATTGCTTCCGACCTCGAAGCCTTCCGCAAGGCTGGCGGCAAGATCGAAGTCCTCGGCGTTACCCGCACCTTGAAGAAGATCGGCCCCGATGCCGACGACGCTCCACCGCCCGCACCCGCGAAATCCCGGCGCTGACGCACCGAAAACGCATCATGCTTTCGCACCGTCGCTTGCCTGCTGGCGCGCGGCCCTGCGGAACAGCGCTGCCGATGCCAGCCATGGCAGCGCGAACATGGCGCCGAGCACGAGCTCACGCGGCTCGAATTCGCGCATCGCCAGACCCACGCCTACCGCCAGCAACTGTGCCGCGGCGGTCGCAAGCATCGTCCAGGCCATGCCGCCAGGCTTCAGCGCCGCGAGCAGCGCGCCTGCCGCGGCAACGAACAACACGCCGGCGAACATCAGGTTGACGATGTCGTGCTCGTTGCCGAGCATGCCCACCGCCAGGTTGACCCACACGGTGAGGAAGGCAGCCACCACCGCCAGACCGAAACCGACACGATAGGCCGTGCTGCCGCTGAGCCATGCACCGAATTCGTACAGTCCGCACGCAATCGCCAACATCGCGCCCATCACGATGAAATCGAAAGTGCTCCAGTTCACCCCACTTGCCGGGAAGAACTGCATCGCCATTGCCGGCAACAGCAGCAAACATGCCGCCGCACCCCACAGCAACGGTCGCAAGTGATTGCTGCCACGGCCATGCCCCATCGTCACCATCCCTGTCATCGCCCCACCCCTTGGCTTGTGTCGGGGCGCAGTCTCAACCGATCAGATGAGGATGCCATGGGCCTGGCGTGAAGCGAAGGCGAAGTCCGTCATCGCAAGGATCAACCATCAGCGCTGCTGCCATCGGCAAGCAACCGCGCAATGTCCGCGTCCTTTTCCCGCCAGACCTCGTTCATCCACTGTTGGAAACGTACGCGAAAGGCGCGGTCGCCCTGGTAATCGCCATCCAGCATCTCCCGCGTAATCGCACGTTGCCGCACCATCACCCGGATCTCCGGAATGCGATCCGCCAGCAAGTCCAGCAACGACGGATTTCCCGCCGGATACACGATGGTCACGTCCAGGATCGCCTGCAGGCCATCGCCCATCGCATCCAGCACGAACGCGACACCGCCGGACTTCGGCTTGAGCAAGTAGCGGTAGGGCGCTCCCTGGGAATCGTGCTTGGCCGGGGTAAAGCGCGTGCCTTCGACGAAATTCATGATCGACACCGGGATGTCGCGGAATTTCTCGCACGCGCGACGGGTGGCTTCGATGTCGCGCCTGGCCAGGTCGGGACGGCGGGCGATCTGCTTCGGCGTGTAGCGGCCCATGAACGGAAAATCCAGCGCCCACCATGCGAGCCCCAGCAACGGTACCCAGAACAATTGCCGTTTCAGGAAGAAGCGCATGAACGGGACGCGCCGATTGAATACTTTCTGCAGGACAAGGATGTCCACCCAGCTCTGGTGGTTGGCCATCACCAGGTAATGACCATCCAACTGCAGGATGGCATCCTCGTGCAGCCGCACCCGTGCATGGGTGAAGCAATGCCACATCCAGTTGTTCACGCCGATCCAGCTCTCGGCCAAGCCGACCAGCAGCGGGTTCAAGGCCGACCGCAAACGCTTCCACGGCAACACCCCCTTGATCAGCGCCACCAGCAACAACGGCAGCACGTGAACGATGGTGCTGGCCGCGATCAACGAACAGATCAGGACGAGACGGAATGGGCGCATGGCATCGGCATTGGTGGATATGCGCCTATTGTCCCCACTTTCCCCGGCGCATGCCGCCGTCGATCCTGCATGCCGCGCGTTCGGCCGTCACTCGTTCCTGACCTCGCTTTCGATCGGTATAATTTCGCTTCCCCCGAAACTTGCAAGCCGCATTCCGCCCAGGACTGCGGCGTATTCGCATGGATTCAGGGCAACGACGGGACCCGAACAGGACATGCCGGCAAACACACGATCTGCGGCCATCGCCCGATCACTCCTGTTCAGTGCGTCGTTCGCCATGGCCATGGCCTGCGTCCATGCCGCGCAACCATCGAAGGCCGCGCCCACCTACCCGGCCGAACGCGCCAGTCTGCGCGCGGACATCGCCCGCCTGGACCTGCAGGGCTCGCAAGAGCAAGTCTTCGCCGCGATGGAATCGCTGCGCCAGTTGGCACTTCGCAACGGCGACCAGGACCAGGCGCAGCTGGTCGAACTCGAGCGCATCTTCGCCACGCACGACGACGACGCCATCGACGCAAGCCTTGCCGCCGTCAACGCGGTGCGTGCGCAGGTGCGGCCGCAAGCGTCGGTCGAATTGCAGGAAGCCCTCTCGCGCATCTACGGCAACCTGTATTTCGATGCCGGCAATTTCCAGCTGGCGCTGCGGCACCAGCTCGAAGCGTTGCGCCTGAGCGCCCGCCTTCCCGATGGCGCCACGAAAGCGTGGTTGTACCGACTGGGCACCATCGCCGAGTTGTACAACGCGATGGGCTTGCCCAAGGATGCCCTGCGCTACGCCAACCAGGCCCTTGCCGGCAGCGGTACCGCCGATGCGCCTTCCGGCAACCGCGTCTCGCTGCTCGGCGCACGCGCACTCGCCCTGCTGCAACTCGGAAAGACGACCGAAGCCGAACAGGCCCTCGCGGAAGCGGAACGGATCGATGCCCGTCGGGAACCCGGCTTCAACACCCTGCGCCTGACCGCCAATCGTGCAACCGTGGAATCGGCGAAGGGCAATCCGGCGGCGGCGCTGCGCGCGATCGATCGGCTGCAAGCGCTCGCCGAATCGCAGGACAGCAACTACTACCTCACCCGCGCCCAACTGCTGCGCGGGCAGGCGCGCATCGCCCAGGGCCAGCTCGATGCCGGCCTGCAGGACATGCGCGGGGCGATCGCCACATTCGAACGACTCGGGCAGATGGTCGACGTGCTGGACGGGCTGGAACGCGAAATCCGGATCCTGCGCGCCCAGCATGCGTGGCCGCAGGCCGTCGACGTGATGGCGCAACGGCAGGAACTGTGGACGCAACTGTTCCGCAATGCGCAATCCCGCACCATCGCCGAGCTGGAGGCCAGGCACCGCGCCGAAAGCCGCGAGCAACGCATCACCGCGCTCGCCACTGAAGTGCGTCTGGAACGTGCGCGCCTGCATTCCCAGCGCCTGCTGCTGGCGTTGGCGGCAACAGTGGCCCTGCTGGCCGCGAGTGCGGCCGGCCTGCTCTATCTGAGCCGTCGTCGCACTCGCCGTGAGCGCGATCGCCTGTCGCATGCCGCGCGCCACGACCCCCTGACCGGCGCCTACAGCCGTTACGAGTTCCAACGCCGCGCGCTTGCAAGCGGCACGAAGGAGGACGGTCGCCAGGACGGTCGCTGCCTGCTGTTGCTGGACCTCGACGATTTCAAGTCGATCAATGACGGCCACGGCCACGAGGCCGGCGACGCCGTGCTCAAGGAAGTGGTCGCTCGGCTGCGTCGGCAAACGCGCCACGCCGACGAAATCTACCGTTGGGGCGGCGAGGAATTCCTGCTGGTTCTGTCCGGGCGTGACCAGGATGCACTTGGGCAGGACGTCGCGGCGATGCTCGATGGCGTGAGCCGCGACCCGGTCGTCTGGCACGAACACAAGATCGCGGTCGCGCTGTCCGGAGGGCTGGTCACACACCCCCTCTCACCCAGTTGGACAGCGCCCCTGGGCGATGCCATCCGTTGGGCCGACAGCGCGTTGTACGCGGCCAAGCGCGCCGGCCGGCGACAGGTGCTGCAGGTGACCGTCACCTCCCTCGGCGAGCAGGCACTGTCCGGCCGCAGGCCGATCGACACCGTCCAGTTACAAGACTGGGTGCGTCAAGGCTACGCCCAGCTCACCACCGTCCAGGCCTCGCATCCGCCGACCGCCTGAACGCTTCGACCTGAAACGCCAGCTCCCTACGATTCAAACGCGGAATTAGCGTCAATTTGATCGAAATTGAACGAATTTGTCTGTTTTTTGATTAATTTCGATATTTCGCATAAAATTTCGACTTGTTCACCGCAACGCCAAAGGAGACGCATGGCTCGCAAGCCAACGCAAACCGCCGTTGTGGCCCGCACCCTGGACCACGAAACCATCGCCGCCGACATCGCCGAATTCCGCAAACGCGGCGGCCGCATCGAAGTACTCGGCAATAGTCCCTTGCGCAGCGTCGCCAGCTCGCCGTTCCGTTCGCAACCCGAACAGCGCAAACCGCCCACTCCCATCAAGCGGGCCGCATCGCGCTGAGCCACGATATCGCCCGACGGGTGGTGCCGGCATAGCCCGACTTGGCCTCGCGGTGGAGCCTTGCCTCCACCGCACCGGCATTGCCGGTCGACCGAACGCGACGATCCACTAGCAATGGCGAGCTCACGGCATTTGTTTGCCGAGCCGGACGTCACCCGCCTGCAACTGCACGATCAACTCGCCGGCTTGTTGCGCGCCAAGCCGGGCATCGCCCTGGCGGATTGAACACAGGCTCGCCAAACATACCGCTGGGATCATGTACGGTCGGGATCATGCAGGCAACGAGTACTCGGCCCACTGCACCCGGTTGCGGCCGGCGTCCTTGGCGGCGTACAGCGCGACATCCGCGATCTCGACGGCCTGCTCGTAAGGTACGTTGCGTGCGACAACAGCACCGATACTGACGGTCAGCGGTATCCGCTCGCCATCGTGATCCACCGGCGATTGTTCGGTGTACAGACGCAGGCGTTCGGCCAGCTCAGCCGCCTGCGCCTGTTCGAACCCTGGCAGGAACACCGCGAATTCCTCGCCGCCATACCGCGAGAACAACGCGGTGCGCGGCAAGCCGACGGAACGGATCTGCGCGGAAAAATGCTTGAGCGCCTGGTCCCCGGCGCCATGCCCCCAACGGTCGTTCACGCCCTTGAAGTCGTCCAGGTCGCACAGCATCAGCACGAACGGGGCCCCTTCCTTGTTGCAACGCGCGATTTGGCGACGCGCACGTCTGGTGAACACCGCCCGATTCGGCACGCCGGTAAGTGCATCGTGCTCCGCGGCGTGCCGAAGATCGTTGGTCATCTTCTCGGCCAGCATCGCCAGCAATCCGATCGCGAGCAACATGGTCGACAACGTGCCGAACAGGTAGTTGCTCGATATCACCCCGGCGGCGAAACCGGGCAGATCCGCGACCCCGTCCCTCGCCTCCAGCAACGCCTTCATCAGGTAGAACAGCAAGTCCGCAACGAACACCAATGCGGTCAGGATGCTGGACGCCTTCAATGCCTTGGGCGACCGTACCAACAGCCACCAGATGATCCACACATCCCAGACCAGGCTGTGCACGGCGAACACGGGTTCCTCGACGTGCCTGGCCGCCGATACCGTCAACATGAGCGTCAGTACGACCGCATACATCGCCACCAGCAGGAAGGGCCAGCGCGGACGGATCGGATGCTTGAAATGCGTGGCGATCCCGAGCAGGAAAAAGGCATTCGCGACGGAGACCAGCACATTGGCCAGCACCAGCAGCGGGCCGCCGTCCGGGGGCAGCCATTGGGCAAGCAGCTGACCGGCCGCCAACGCCCAGAACGCGATTGCCCACAGCACCAACGCCGGTGGACGCTTCATCAGAGCGCACAAGATGGTCATGTTGACCGCAAGCGCAGAACTGACCGCAACCGCCACCGTTGCAAGGGTTGGAACATCCAGTGTCATCTAGAACAGCCGCATGCCGTCCAATTGGGCCACCCGATTTGCGCACGAAAGCGGTAGCCGGTGCAACCCCAACCATGGTCGCAGCGAATCGCGCAGCGCCGGGGCTCTGATAGCCATCCGGATAGTCGGTCATTCAAGCGCTCGCACGCTCGCAGCCGATCACGCCTCAGGACTGAAAGACCGGTTCCAGCAAGCGGAACGAACCCGTATCGGCATCCAGCTCCACCTGGCCGCCCACCGGCACGATGAACTGCTCGCGGATGTGGCCGATCATCGCACCGCGGTAGGCTGGGATCTGTAGCGGCTTGATGTAATCGTCGAGGATCTGCTCAAGCGTGAGCGAACCGTATCCGTCGCCGGGCTTGCAATCGGTGCACTCGCCAAAGATGAAACCTGCGATCTTGTCCAGCGCCCCCATCAGCTTCAACGTGCTCAACATGCGGTCGATGCGGTACGGCGCTTCGCCCACGTCCTCCAGGAACAGGATCTTGCCGCCGAAATCCGGCAGAAACGGCGAACCGGCCAATGCAGCAAGCACGGTCAGGTTGCCACCCACCAGTTCGCCGCGTGCCTTGCCACCAGTGATGGTGATGGTGCGGTTGCGCCGTGGTACAAGCTCATCGCCGAGTTCGATCTTGTTGCGGTATTCCATCAACTCGCGCTTGAAGAACACGCGCTGGAACTGGTCGACATTGAACGCGTTCCAGCTGCCGGATCCGATCTGCCCGTGGAAGGTCACCAGACCGGTCTTCGCATGGATTGCGCTGTGCAAGGCGGTGATGTCGGAATAGCCCAGCAATGTCTTCGGATTCCGGCGGATCGTTTCGTAATCCAGCAATGGCAACAGGCGCGCGCCACCGGATCCGCCGCGAGTGCAGACGATGGCCTTGACCGTCTTGTCGGCGAACATCGTATTGAGATCGTCGGCGCGTTCGGCATCACTGCCAGCCAAGTATCCGCGCCGGCCGGCGAAGTGCGCACCGGTTTTGACCTCGAAGCCGAGCGCTTCCATCGCTTCGCGGGCCAATTGCAGGCTGAAACTGTCATCCGATGCCGATGAGGGACTCACCAACCCCACGCGATCGCCCTTGTCGAGGGCAACCGGCAACAGGCGCCTGCGTGGTGCCGCTTCCACGGTGCCCGCAACTCCGGCGAACGGCAGCAAGGATGCCGCCAACGCCGCATTGCCGATGAATTGCCGTCTGTTCATGCCGATGCAAACCATTCTGCATATGTCGAGCGGCCATCCTAACCGGCATCCAACGCGCTCGCGGCTTGCGCCACGCGGAAGCTTCCGGCCGGCGACCGCTATCGCCACGGCAGCGCGTTGACATGGACAGGCAGCGCCCCCGACTGCCTGCGAGGGAACGCCATGGCCAGGATCGAGCGACCGTTTTATCCGATCATCTACGTGCGCGGTTATGCGATGACCCGCGACGAGATCGTCCAGACCACATCGACCCCGTACATGGGTTTCGAAACCGGTTCGACCAAGATCCGCCAGGCGCAGGACGGGCGCATCGTCAAGTTCGTGTTCGAATCGCCGCTGGTTCGACTGATGAAGGATTACGACTATCGCGACACCTATGCATCCGGCGCGGAAAGCACAGGCAAGCTGTCGTCGCGCAGCATCGTGATCCACCGCTATTACGACGAGGCCGATCCCGCCTTCGGCAACGGCAAGGCACCCTCGATCCCAGATGCCGCCGCCGCGTTGGCTCAGCGCATTCTGGCCTTGCGCGACAGCGTTTGCGGCAACTCGGAGGCCGATCGAAAGGCCTTCCGCGTCTACCTGGTGGCGCATTCGATGGGCGGGCTGATCTGCCGTTGCCTGCTGCAGAACCCCGACATCGCAAGCGCGGACGTGCGCGCCATGGTCGACAAGGTGTTCACCTACGCCACGCCGCACAACGGCATCGAGCTGGGCGGGATCAACGTACCCAGCTTCCTGTCGATCAACGACATGAACAACTTCAACCGCAGCGTGATGGCCAAGTACCTGAAGGTCACCGCGTCCAAGGCGAACACCCTGGGCGATTCCGACTTCCCGCCCGAGCGGCTGTTCTGCCTGATCGGCACCAACAGTCGCGACTATGCCGTGGCCCACGGCCTGTCCTCGCTCGCGGTCGGGCAGATGAGCGATGGACTAGTCAGGATCGAGAACGCCTATGTCGCCGGCAGCCCGCGCGCCTTCGTCAACCGCAGCCATAGCGGCTTCTTCGGCATCGTCAATTCCGAGGAGGGTTACCAGAACCTGGTGCGTTTCCTGTTCGGCGACATCTGCGCCACCGGCCGCCTGGACATCAGTGCACTACCCTTCCCACCGGAAATCGAACGCGCGCGCGGCAAGGGAAAGAAGATCGCCTCGTCTTACTACATCGAAACCACGGTGGCCCCGCGCGGCGCCTACACCTATGACCTCACTTCACGCACCAAGCCGCAGGAAAGCGCAGTTCGACGCGAATACTCGGAGTTGTTCGACGCGGACGGCAGCCTGGCCAAGTCGGCGCGTTCGCCCACCCTGTTCTCGGTGTTCCTGGACAGTTCGAAGATCACCGCCGGCAGCGAAGTCGCCTTCTCGATCGACATCGCGGTGTCCAACGCCGGCTACGAAATCGATGGCGCGCTGTTCCTGAAACAACATATCCCCGGCGAATACCTGTTCCGCGACACCCTGGTGCTGTTCGCCAAGCGCGACGACGCAGGTGATTGGAGACTGCGCTACGTCTGGGCCGACGAGCACTGGGCCACCGGCTCCAAGAACGCCGCCGAACTCGCCCGCATCGGCCAGAAGTCGGTCGGCATCGCGCAACAGGATCCGCATGTCTTCGCGGTACCGCTGGAATCCAGCAAAGGCTTCCGCGCCGAATTGAACATCGCGCTGGCGCCGTGGGGATGATGCAGGCGGCCATCCCACATCCCAAGCAGTACCCCGCTAAAGCAATACCTCGATTCGGTTCCTGCCATTGCTTTTCGCGACATACAGCATTCGATCAACCGCCTCAACGAAACCACGCTCCAAATCATCCGTGCGTGCCACCACGGTGCCGACGCCGATGCTCGCGGTCACGTACTCGCTCGTCTGCGAGCCGCCATGCGGAATCCGCAACCCGGCAATGCCGCTGAGGCACGCCTCCGCCAAGCCGCGCGCCGCGCCCGTATCCGTCTCCGGCAGCAGCAAGATGAATTCCTCGCCGCCGAACCGCGCCACAACGTCACGCGGTCGCCTGGCCACGTCGCGCAGCACACCGGCAATGCGCTTCAGGCATTCATCACCAGCCACATGCCCATGCAGGTCGTTGTATTGCTTGAAGCTGTCGATATCCAGGATTGCCAGTGAAACCGGCTTGCCGCTGCGCCGCGAATCATCCCACTCGGTTTCCAGCCGCCGGTCGAACATGCGGCGGTTGGCGATGCCGGTCAGGCCATCGGTCAGCGACAACTGTTCCAGTTCCTTGTGCAGCCGCAGCAGCTCTTCCTCGTCCCGCTTGCGCTCGCTGATATCGAACATGAAGCCGATCAGGCTGTCGACTTCGCCCTGGTCGTTTCGCACGACATGCACCACGTCGCGAATCCAGACATAGCCTCCATCCTTGGTGAGCGCTCGATAGTCGGCCTCGTGATCCACGCCCGCCTGCGATTGCGCAACGCAGAAGTTCACCACGTATTCGCGGTCTTCCGGATGCATGCGCGAGGCCCAGTCATCCACGGTCAACCAACTGTCCTGCGGCCAGCCCAGCAGCGCCTCGATCTGCGGGCCGATATAGGCGAAGCGCATGCTTCCCCAGTCGAGCTTCCACGGGATCGCCTTGGTCGATTCCAGCAAGGTCTTGTAGACGCCGGCATTCGCCAGCACGTCTTTCACGTGCCCGGCCCCGAAGTCCGCTTCCAGCAAGGTTTCGCTCATGGAAGCAATGTTAGGGCGAAACGTCGGGTGGAATACGGGGTCGCCGTCGATTTTTCGGCTTCTGGTGCCTGAATCAGTGCAGGTCGGCGTCGCGCTTGCAGCATGCCTTGGACGCCCCTACACCGCGCCGAATCGGATCGAACCGCGGGCTCTGCACGCCGCCCTGAGCCGCAGCCCGGCGGCATACGCTTACACTTACGCACCCCCAACGAATCCAGACAATGGCCAAACCCAACTATTCCTTCGAGAAGCGCCAGCGCGAACTCGCCAAGAAAAAGAAACAAGACGAGAAAGAGGCCAAGAAGCAGGCCGAGCGCGAAGCCGCCAAGGCCAAGGCCGAATCGGATACACCCGCATCGGAATAAGCGCGGCACTCAATCCGCTTCAGCTGCGGCCTCCCGGCCCTGCTGGCGGATCAACGCTTCCTCGCGTGCATCATTGATCGCATGGCGCACGCCATCGAGGTCGACCGCCGATGCGTCATGCACGAAGACACCGGTCAGTTCCGTGTCCGGGCGCAGTTCACCTGCCTCGAACAGCGCCCACATTTCCTCGCCGAACCAGGTGTCCAGCAAGTCCGGCGCCCAGGCGCCCAGGCTGGCGGTGAGGTTGTTGACGTCGCGCAACAACATCGTCCGCGCGGCGTTGTTGCCGGCGGCGCTGACCACCTGCGGGAAATCGATGATCACCGGGCCATCCGGCGCGACCAGCACGTTGTATTCCGACAGGTCGCCGTGGATCAGGCCCACGCACAGCATCTTCACCACCTGGCGCACCAGGAAGCGGTGGAAACCGCGCGCCTGCTCCGGCGATAGCTCCACCTCGCCCAGCCGCGGTGCGGAATGGCCGTCCGCATCGACCACCAGCGCCATCACCAGCACACCGTGGAAATAGCCGAAAGGCTCCGGCACGCGCACGCCGGCATCGCGCAATTGGTACAGCGCGTCGACCTCGGCGTTCTTCCACTCCGCTTCCTGCTGCTTGCGCCCGTATTTGCTGGCCTTGCCGATCGCCCGCGCTTCGCGGCTGCCGCGCACCTTGCGCCCTTCCTGGTACTGCACGCGCTGCTGGAAGCTGCGCTGCGCCATGTCCTTGTAGACCTTGGCGCAACGGATCTCCTCGCCCGCGCGGACCACGTACACGGCTGCTTCCTTGCCGCTTTTCAGCGGTCGCATCACTTCGTCGATCACGCCGTCGTCGATGAGTGGTTGCAGGCCCGGGGGAGTTTTCATGGGGCGCTAGAGTGCCTGATCGTTACACTGCCTGTCCTGAATCCCGTGGTGCGAGTGCATGTCCGATCCGGTACGACTGGCGAAACGCGTGGCCGATCTCGCCCATTGCTCCCGCATCGAGGCCGAGCAGTACATCAAGGGCGGCTGGGTGTCCGTCGATGGGCGCGTGGTCGAAGACCCTGCTCACCCCGTATCGACCGAAACCGTTGCGGTTGATCCGGCTGCGCTGCTGGAAACCGTGGAGCCCGCGACCATCCTGCTGCACAAGCCGGTCGGCTACGACACGATCAGCGGCCGCATGGCGGCTGCGGGCCTGGTGCAACCTGAGACGCGCTGGGCCGAAGATCCATCCGGCATGCGCCTACTCGAACGCCATTTCCATCGCCTGACCCCGCTGGTGCCGCTGGATGCCGAAGCCAGCGGCCTGATGGTGCTGACCCAGGACGGCCGCGTGTGGCGCCGCCTGACCGAGGATGGCGACGAGATCGAACAGGAATTCGTGGTCGAAGTCAGCGGCGAGATCGCCCCGTACGGCCTGCGCAAACTCAATCACGGCCTGCACTACAACGGCCGCGCCCTGCCCCCATGCAAGGTCAGCTGGCAGAACGAGATCCGCCTGCGTTTCGCGCTGAAGGGAGTGCAAGGCGGGCAGTTGCGCGACATGTGCGCGCAGGTCGGGCTTGGTGTGGTGGCGATCCGCCGCCTGCGGATCGGCAAGGTCTCGCTGGCAAAGATGCCGGTGGGCGCGTGGCGGTATTTGCCGACGGGTGAACGGTTCTGAAGAAACGGTACGCATCGACGCGTCCAGGAGTCGCGAAATGACCAGCAAGAACACGATCTGCCTGTGGTACGACGGCACCGCGCTTGAAGCCGCGACGTTCTACGCCGGAATCTTCCCCGACAGCGCCGTGCATGCCGTGCATCGCGCGCCCGGCGACTTCCCCTCCGGCAAGCAGGGCGCTGTGCTCACCGTCGAGTTCAGCGTGCTGGGCATCCCCTGCCTTGGCTTGAACGGCGGATCGGCGTTCAAGCACAGCGAGGCATTCTCGTTCCAGGTGGCCACCGACGACCAGGCGGAAACCGACCGCTACTGGAACGCCATCGTCGACAATGGCGGTCAGGAAAGCGAGTGCGGCTGGTGCAAGGACAGGTGGGGGTTGTCGTGGCAGATCACCCCTCGCGTATTGACGGAAGCGTTCACCAGCCCTGACCGCGCGGTGGCCAAGCGAGCATTCGACGCGATGATGACCATGCGCAAGATCGATGTGGCGGTGATCGAAGCGGCGATGCGCGGCTGATGCGCCCCACCATCACCGCCTTCGAACGCTCACCCGATCTCGGCCGCGGGTTGGCGCGCGACATGCGCGTGCGCTGGGCGATGGAAGAAATCGGCCAGCCCTGTGATGTCCGGCTGGTGTCGTTCGAGCAGATGAAGCAACCCGCGCACCTCGCGCTGCATCCGTTCGGCCAGATTCCGACTTACGAGGAAGACAATCTCGCCCTGTTCGAATCGGGGGCCATCATCCTGCACCTGGCACAGAAACATCCGGGGTTGCTGCCAGTGGATGCCGATGCGCGCGCACGCGCCATCGCCTGGATGTTCGCCGCGCTCAACACGATGGAACCGCCAATCGTCGAATACGGCATGAGCAAGGTCGTGGAACGCGGGCAACCCTGGTTCGAGGCACGACAGCCGATGCTGGAGGATCGCGTGCGCACCCGACTGGGCCAACTATCCGCCCGCTTGGGCACTGCCGACTGGCTCGACGGCGACTTCAGTGCCGGCGACCTGCTGATGGTGACGGTGCTGCGTCGATTGCCTGGCTCCGGTCTGGTGGAAGAACACCCGAATCTCGCTGCGTATGTCACCCGTGCCGAGGCACGGCCCGCCTACCAGCGGGCGTTCGCGGCGCAGTTGGCCGTGTTCAACCGCGCAGCAGGATGACCGGCAGCGCCACCAGGCCCAACAGACAGACAATGGCAAATACCGTCAGCAAGACGCGGATGGGCTCCGCACGCAGCTGCATCCAGAACGTCTCCGCTGTGCCGTCGCGCACCGCAGCGGCGTATTCGGCACGGGCGCGCATGCCTCGCTGGTCCTGGTAATCGGCCATCAGCCGCTTGGCTTCGGCCATCGCCGCGTCTTCCTTTACCCAGATCCCGCCGACCGAGATATTCCACGGCCCCGGCTTGGTCTCGTAGTACGCAACCCCGTTTGCATCGAGCAACGCCCGCACATCGTTGGCCTCGTCGTCGGGCACATGGCGCAGGTTGAGCAGGAGTTTCGGCATGGCGTGATGATAGCGCGCGGGTCGTGGACAATTGGCAGGCGACCCCCATCAGGACAGACATGCGCACCTTCGTACTCAGGGCACGGGCGGCACCCACCGACAGCCAGAAACTGCTGGCGGGCGTCGGCAAGGAAGCCCACACCGAGATCCTTGCGCATACGCTGATGAATGCGATGTTCGTGGCGCAGTCGCACCGCGCGAATGTCGTCGTGTATCTGGTACTGGAAAGCACCCAGGACTATTCGCGCACGATCCGTTTCGAACCCGAGGCCATGCACGACATCGGCGGCTTCAACGAGGCCGCCCTGCTCGGCAAGATCGTTCACGCACTGGATGCGTCGAGAGGCATGGGCAAGGAAGAAACGCGGCCGGTGGAATCGGGCGTGAGCGTGCGCACGGTGGCCTTCGAACGGCTGGTGCAGGAGCTGGCCGAAGACCACCAGTTGTTCGTGATGGATCGCAAAGGCACGCCAATCCGCGAGCAGTCCTTCGAGGGCAATCCCTGTTTCCTGCTGACCGACCACATCCCGATGCCGAAGAAGAGTTTCAACAGCCTTGAACGGCTGGGCGCGAAGAAACTCGCACTGGGATCGAAGATGCTGTTCGCTTCCCAATGCGTGGTATTGATCCATTACGAACTGGACCAGCGGTAACGCCGCCCGCCCGGGCTGCAGCGACCGACAACAGGCATCGGCAGCCGGAAACAGCAGGGAATCGACATTCACCCGCATGGGTCATCGCACATGGATGAGGGCCATCGGCCTCCCAAGACATCGACGCCTGCCGGCAACACAGCGACCTGAATCCGACCTTCGGCCTGTCGTCCGGAAATGTATAGTTTCCGCGTCTACGGTGGGTACGGTGCCCGTCCACGAATCACGGAGAGATGTCATGGGTCTTGTTCAAGCGGTGGTGGGTGCGGTTGGCGGCATGCTGGGCGACCAGTGGAAGGATTTCTACACCGTGCCGGCGGGCCTGCCGTCGACGGCAGCGCTGTTCGCCGCGGTACCGCAGGGCACCAATGCCGGGCGCGGTTCGAACACCCACGGCTCCTCCAACATCATCAGCAACGGCTCGAAGATCGTAGTCCCGGAGGGCTACGGCCTGCTGCTGTTCCAGGACGGCAAGATCACCGGCTTCGCCGCCGAGCCGGGCGGCTACGAATGGCGTTCTGACGACATCAATTCGAAGTCGATCTTCGCCGGCGATGGCCTGGTGTCTTCGCTGATCACCCAGAGTTGGGAGCGCTTCAAGTTCGGCGGCCAGCCGGGTTCACAGCAGGCGGCGTTCTTCGTCTCGCTGAAGGAACTGCCGGACAACCGTTTCGGCACGCAATCGGAAATCTACTGGGACGACGGCTTCCTCAACACCCAGGTCGGCGCGGTGACGCGCGGCTCGTACACGCTGAAGATCGTCGACCCGATCCTGTTCGTGAAGAACTTCGTGCCGGCCAGCTACCTGCAGCCCGGCCAGGTGTTCGATTTCACCGACCTCGACAACGCCGCCGCCGCCCAACTGTTCAATGAAGTGGTGGGTTCGCTGGCGCCGGCCTTCAGCCTGTATACCAACGACCCGAGCAAGGGCAATCGCATCACCAAGCTGCAGCAGGATTCGCTTGGTTTCGCCAAGAGCCTGTCGGATGCAGTGGAGAATGGCTACCAGTGGAAGTCGGACCGTGGCCTGGCCATCGTCAAGACCGCCATCGTCTCGATCGAATACGACGCCAACACCCGCGAGCTGCTGAAGACAGTGCAGCGCGCCGATGCGCTGTCCGGCGCGCGCGGCAATTCCAACCTGCAGGCCAGCGTGGCGCAGGGCATCCAGTCGGCCGGCGAAAACGGCGGCGCGGCGGGCCTGATGGGCGTGGGCATGGCCACCGGCATGATGGGCATCGGCGGCCTGCAGCAACCGGCGGCACCAGCTGCAGCGGCGGCGGATGACCCGGTCGCCAAGCTGAAGAAGGCCAAGGAGATGCTCGACCTCGGCCTGATCACCCAGCAAGACTACGACGCGCTCAAGGCCAAGGCGCTGGGCCTGTAAGCCGCGAGCCACGCGACCACCATGTCCAACACCACCAACCCGCCACCGGTGCCGCCAAGCGGCCCCGGGTCGCCGCAGGACGTACCGCCGTTGCCCGGGAGTTTCCCGATCGACCCGGCCACCCTGCCCCCACCGATCCGCGACGAATTGCTGGCGCCCGATCCTGCCGCCATCGATACCTCCGCCGAAGAGCTCAAGGACGGTGCCAACCGTTGCCCGAAGTGCGGTGCCACCGACATCAAGCAGCGCCCCGGCACCGACCTCTTGATCTGCCTGTACTGCCGCAACGAATGGCACGGGCAACGGGTCGAGGAAGAATTCGGCTTCGGCGAGGGTCTCGACCAGCTCGAGGGCACCGTTATTGCCTCCGGCGCGCGCGACATCGACGCTGATACCACCAGCCTGATGAGCTTCAAGTGCACCGGCTGCGGTGCCGAGGTCACGGTCAATACCGAGAACGCGATGACTGCGCGCTGCCATTGGTGCCGGCACGTGTTCGGCGTCAACGAGCAGGTGGCGAACGGCGCGGTGCCCGACGCGGTATTGCCCTTCCACATCAAGAAGGATGATGCCGTCGCGCGCATCCGCCAGTTCGTGGACAAACGGCGGCTGTTCGCGCTGAAGGCATTCAAGGAACAGTTCACGCCGGAGAACGTGGTCGGCGTGTACCTGCCGTACATGATCGTCGATGCCAGGGTGGCCGCCGATGTCGCCGGCCACGGCGAAATCGAGACCCGTCGCTACACGCGCGGCGAAGGCGACAAGAAGAAGACCTACTACGACGCGGACGTGTACCAGGTACGGCGACATGTGGACTTCACCGTTGACGACTTGACGCTGGAATCCTCCAACGAACGCGGCAAGCTGGACGCGCGCACCAACACCAACAACATCATCAACACGATCCTGCCGTTCGATACCAAGAACGCGGTGAAGTGGAACGCGTCCTACCTGTCCGGCTACAGCTCGGAAAAGCGCGACCTGGACGTGGAACAGCTGCGTCCGCGGCTGGAAGACCAGTTGCTGTCGATCTCGCGCGCCCAGGTCGAAGCCTCGGTGGGCCGCTACGACCGCGGCGTGCGCTGGGAACAGGAACGCCTCGACGTGCATGGCACGCGCTGGGTCGCCATGTACTTGCCGGTCTGGCTGTATTCGTACCACCAGTCCGGCAGCGACGGCGGCATGCTGCACTACATCGCGGTCAACGGCCGCACCGGCGAGACCATGGGCAGCGTGCCAGTGCAGCAGTGGAAGCTGCTCACTGCGGCAATCACCGTCGGCACCTTCCTTGAAGGCATTGCACTCATGATCATCGGGAGCCAATGATGAGCGACGACGGTGGACTCGCCCTGCTTCTGCTCGGTCCGGCCGGTGCCGGCGGCCTGTACTGGATGCTCTATCGCTACTACCGCAACACCGACAAGTCGCACGCCTTCGAACGCGAAACCACCGTCGATGCCAAGCCGGTGACCGGCGACGACAGGAAGGTCGATGAAGTGAAGGGCACGCGGGAGACGCGGATCGACGGCGACAACGTGGGCGAGTACCGGCGGCGCGTGCAGCGGCTGCAGGGCGACTAGCGAGCAACCGCATGACCAGCTTCGAGTTCGTGTTCGGCATGATCTCGGTGATCACTTCGCTGGCGCTGACCCGTCTGATGAGCGGCCTGGTCGGCTTGTATCGGCATGCCGATCGCATCCGCTTCTCCTGGCGGCATGGCTGCTGGACCGCCATGGCCCTGATGCTGCTGCTGGGCAACTGGGCGGCGTTCTGGGGCATGCGCGGCATCCAGTCATGGAGCGCGCTGGATGTGCTCACCCCACTGGTGTTCGTCGGCATGCTGTACGCGTTCTGCGACCTGGTCATGCCGGATGAACCGAAAGACGGCGAAAGGCTCGACCTGCGCGATTACCACGCCCGGCAAGGACGGCGTTACAAGACACTGCAACTGGCGTTCTCGGTGCTGGCGGTGCTGGTCATCGCGCGTCGCAGCGACAGCGTTGGCGACTGGTTAGCCAATTCCGGGTTCGCCCTGGTGGCGGCCGCCTGCAGCCTCATCGCCCTGCGCACCCATCGCGCCTGGCTGGATACCGCAGTGGCAGTGGTGCTGGTGGCGATGGCACCGGTCTTCCTGTGGATGCACCTGCAGGGGTTGTCTGGTTAGACCACCCCAAAAAGGTCAATCCCACTCGCCCAGACGCTGTGGTGGCGCGCATGGCGAATGGCCTATGCAATCGCATTGCGCTCCCAAGATTGCTGCCTGGATGCCATAGGACATCGGCAAGTGCAGGATTTATTCCTGGGATTCCACAGTCTTTCCGACGGAACCGGGATATGCCTTCTGCCACCGATCTTGATGTCCTTCGCCCCGTAATCGCCTCGTTTCTTCCAATGGGACTGGACAATTACCAGGCCCGCGAGGCCGAGGCATTCGCACTTGCCTCGGCGAACGTCCCCACACACCCAACAAGGAGACCGACCATGGGCCGCAAGATCGCAGCCGCCGCTTACATGCTTACCCCCAACACCGTCAATGTGTCCGTTCCGGCAGGCGTCGCGAACGACCTCAAGCAGATGAACGAGCTCACCAAAAAAATCCTGGGGCGCCTCGGCTGCCTGGGGTGTCATTCCGGCTACGACATCCGCTTCCTGATCGAGCGCGATTTCCGGGTCAACCCGCAGCTCGAAATCGAAGGCTTCAACGCACGGTTCGGCTTCTGACCCGATCCGCCGTGAACGTCCACCATTTGCCTGGTCTAGGCGTCGGGCTCGTTCTCTGGCCTGCCTTGCTGCCATTGCTGTCGGACGGCGGCAGTGGCATCGACGTGGTCGAGATCGAGCCCGAATTCTTCTGGTTCGAAACCGGTGATCCGCGCGAGCCGATGCGCCTTGACACCGGCATCCTGCAGCAGCTGGCGCAACTGCCCCAACACAAGCTTGTCCATGGTGTGGCCGCGCCTATCGGCGGCACGCTGGGGCCACAAGCATGCCAATTGCAGCTCATGCGTGACGTGGTGGAAACCCTGCGCGCACCGTGGGCCAGTGAACACCTGAGCTTCAACGCCATCCCGTCCGGTGAGTCACGCATGGATTCCGGCTTCCTGTTGCCGCCGCTGCAGACTGCGGAAGGCGCGACGCAAGCCGCGCGCAACATCGTCGCGATGCGCCAACAGCTGCAACTGCCCGTTGCGGTGGAGAACAACGTCAACTACCTGCGCCCGTTGCCGGGCGAATTGAGCGATGGCGATTTCATCACCCAGGTCGTGCAAGCGGCCGACTGCGGCCTGCTGCTGGACCTGCACAACCTCTGGGTCAACGAAAAGAACGGCCGTCAACCCGCGCGCGAAGTGTTGGCGCAACTGCCGCTGGATCGCGTCTGGGAAGTCCACCTGGCGGGTGGCTCCCAACATCGTGGCTACTGGCTGGATGCGCACAGTGGCCTGGTCAACGACGAGGTGATGGCGCTTGCCGCCGAAACGGTGCCGGACCTGCCCAACCTGCGCGCCATCATCTTCGAAATGCTTCCCGACTATCTGCCGCAAGTCGGACTGGATCAGGTGCGGCTCCAGATCGAGCGGCTGCATCGGCTGTGGGCTTTGCGACGCCCGCGCGTGTCATCACCGCGCGCACCCAGTATTGAAGCGTCGCAGTACAACGACGCCACGCGCGCCGTTCCCACGCCGGCGGCATGGGAGCAGGCCTTGGGCACGCTCGTCTCAGGCCGGCCTTCAGGGTTGAACGCCAATGCACCGTTCCCCGCGGACGAGCCGGGCGTGGCGATCTTGCGCGAGCTGGCGCGAAACGCGCGTGCCGGCCAGATCGCAAGCGCAGCGAAGCTCACCACCCGCCTGCTGCTGGCGCACGGAGGTGAAGCCGCGTTCAACGCCGCCTTCGATCCATATGTCGCGCGGCATGCGCCACGGCAGTTCGCCAGCAGCGAGGCACTGGCTTTCCTCGACGACATACAAGGCACGGCGCTGTCCATTCCCCACCTGCTCGAGGTCGCCAGGTTCGAAAGCGCTGTCATCCGCTCCGCCCTGTCCCGCGACGAACGCATGACCCTGTTCGAAACCGATCCGTTGCCGCTACTCGCTGCCCTCGCCGAGGGGCGCCCGCCCGCACGGGCCTATGATGCCATCCCCCACCGCGTCACCCTGCGCAATGGTGCGGTTACCCGCATGCAACGCGTGGCCCTGCGGAATGGTGCCAGGGACAAGTCGCACGCCTGACTCTCCCCCCGCCCTTTTGTGTACTGCCGCTTTTTCTCAATCGTGATTTTCCAGGTTTCGCGCGGCTTGCGCCGCCGCTGCCTGCAACACGCCTGCGTAGACCTTGCGGGTCCGCTCTGTCTCACGGGCGGCACTCTCCAGCCCCTGAGCATAGGCTGAGAGCAAGTCCCGGGCGTTGTATTGGTGAGCGAGGTCTTCGATCGTCTTTGCAATGGCATCCCGCACGTGCCAATCAACGTTGACGCCTGCCTCGGCCTGCTTGGCGAGATCAATGACCTTCAGGAGATGTGGCGTGACTAGACCTACGATCGTGACCTTCACTTGCTCGACCTGATGTGCATGGAACCGGGAAGATAACGCGATGCGGCGTTAAGGGCACGTGACTTAACAAGAACCTTATGGAAGGGCCGCTACAAGGCCTGCCTCGTCGGGGATGCAGATCACCTGCTGCGTTGCGTGCGTTATATCGACCTCAACCCGGTACGCGCGCGCATGACGGACGATCCCGCCGCGTTTTCATGGCCCAGTTGCGCCGGTCTCTGCGGCCTACGCGAAGATCCGTTGCTGGCACTTCACCCCACCCAGCGCATGCTCGGTGGCAACGCGGCGAGGCCTATCGCGCCCTGCTTGCCTAAGCGCTCAATGAGGAACACCTAGCCGCCATCCGCGCCTACCTGCAGCAGCAACGCGCCTACGGCCGCGACGACTTCCGCGCGATGGTCGAAGCCAAGACGCAAAGATTTGCCAGCGTGCGCGCGGCGTATCGGCCGACCAAATCAATGACCGCGACGGGGTAAGTGAACCTGACCCCATTTTGACCCACCCCGTTTTGACCCAGGCCTGCACATCGGTCGACCAGATCAGCCAGTGAATCCGGCCCCATTTGCTGCTGAGTCGTCGCAAGGAGGCAGGAACGATATGATCCCGCGAATTCCCGATTTCCACAGAGGAGCATCGCGATGCCACGTCCTTCGCTTCACGCAGTGGCCCCTGCCTTGTCTGGCTTAGTGGCATTGGGCCTTTGCGGCGCCGGGTTGACCGGATGCAGCTCCGTTCTTTCGGACAGTTCCGCAGCACCGGCGCAGGCAGCCTCCGCGCCAACCGCAGTGCCCGCAGGCTGGGAAGGGATGCCTGCCGGATACCTGGGCAACAACCTGCCGGACAGCCTGTTGCTGCTACCCCCGCCGCCAGCGGAAAACAGCGCCGGCTTCAGCCACGACCAGGCCGTGCACGACGCAGCGCAGGCACTCAAGGGAACCGCGCGCTACACCCTGGCGACCGCCGATGCCAACTTGCACCTGCCGCATGCCACCACCGCCTTCGAATGTGCGTTGGGCGTACCGATCACGCAGGCCGATACCCCCCGTCTCTATCAGCTGATGCAACGGGTGATGGTCGATGCCGGCCTTGGAACCTACACGGCGAAGAATCACTACAAGCGCATCCGCCCGTTCGTCCACTACAACGAACATACCTGCCTTGCTGCGGACGAGGCCGCACTGCGCGGCGACGGCTCTTATCCCTCCGGACACACATCGCTCGGCTGGGCATGGAGCCTGGTGCTGACCGATCTTTCGCCGGAGCGCGCCAACGCGTTGCTGGCGCGCGGACGCGCATTCGGCGAGAGCCGCCTGGTATGCAATGCGCACTGGCAGAGCGACGTACTTGAAGGCCGCACGATAGGCGCCGGCGTGGTGGCGCAGCTTCAATCCAACCCGACCTTCCAGGCGGACATGCAAGCAGCCCGCAAGGAAATCGCCGCACAGCGCACTTCAGGCAAATCCCCGGGCGTCGACTGCGCGGCTGAAGCGAAAGCACTGGCGATCAAGATTCCGGGCGTGCTTTAGCCGCGTAAATGGTGTCAGGGACAATTTCGCTTCAGGCGTGCCGCTTGCCGTCGGTCGCGGCCCGTCGCTCCCTGTGAATCGCCATCCATGCGATGGCGAGGATGAAGAACACGCTGCACAGCACGCTGCCTTCTGGACCCTGGGCGCCGCCGGTCAGCACATCGCCACCATGCGGACGCAACGCCACCAGCAGTGCGGGAAGGTGCGTGTCGATGCCGGTCACCGGCAACTCGAAACCGGTGGCGAGCAGCCAGTTCCAGCCCGCGTGCCAACCCATCGCGCCCCACACGTTGCCGGTGCGCAGCACCAAAGCGCAGGCGAACAATGAGAACAGCACCGAACTCGCCACGACGCGAAGCGGCTGTTGCGGGCTGTAGTGCAGCAAGGCGAACGTGAGCGATACCAGCAGCACCGCCACCACCACGTTGGACCTGCGCGCCAGCGTGGACAGCAGCCAACCGCGGAAGATGATTTCCTCCACGCTGGACTGGAACGCGAACGCCGGCAGCAGCAGGGCGATCTGCAGCAAGCCAGACGGGGATCGCCAAGCCGGCCCGATGCCTGTGGCCTGCATCCCGCCCGCGGCCCAGATCGCGCACACCACAAGCATGATCGTCGCGAAGCCGATCCCCAGTCCGCACAGGAACATCTTCTGCGGCTTCGTCCCCACCAGGCCGATGCTCGCAAGCGAACGCCGCTCGACCCATCGCACCCACGCCAGCACGGCCAGCAAGGTGGGCGCGAAGCCGATCCACAGCAGCGCGTGCAAGCCGGCAAGGCCTACCGGGTCGCCACCGGGCGTGGACCACCCGCGCGCCTGCATCCAGCCATCCATCGCGACCACCGGCACCGCGTTGAACAGCACCAGCAGGATGGGCGACAACCAGACCCACGGCAGCCAGCCACGGGCCGGGTCTTGCGAGAACAGGGCGACACGGGACATGCACGGCTCCGGTTCGGTGCCCTACGGCGCCCGATACGGCACCTTCCTGTCCGCACGGGATCGCAGCAACCGCTTTGCGACGAACCCCCGGAAAACCGGATCAAATGGTGTCAGGGACAAAATGGCTTCAGCGGTGGTCGCCCAGGCGGGCGCGCCGTCGCGAACCGCCCGGTGCGCGCCTCGACCCACGCGCGGAACCGATCTGTTCCCAATGCCCGCTGCTGCTGCAGGTAGCGCCGGATCTCGGCCAGCATGTCGTCCGGCAGGGCTTCGTCGAACAGCGCGCGATAGGCGGCAGCACGCGACGCGGGATCGACGCCAAGGGCCAAGTAGCAAGGATGCGCGCGCAGCAGCGGGTCGTACGCCCCGGCAGCATTCGCCCGATGGCTGGACCATAGGTGCTCTGCGGGCTCAGCCACCATCCATGCACGCACCGGATTGAGTTCGATGTAGCGGCTGCAGGCGAGGAAATAGCCGTCCGACGCCACAAGGCAGGCCTTGTAGCGCCCTTCCCACAAGGTGCCGGTGCGTCCATGCCGGTGGTTGAACAGTCCGGCGTAGTGACGCGCGAAGGTGTGCATCAGCCGCGACACCGCGCCCGCCTCGACTGGCGTCATCAACAGATGCACGTGGTTGTCCATCAGCACATAGGCATGCAGTTGGCAGCCGAACCGGGGCAACGCCTCCACCAGGCACTGCAGGTACCGTTGGCGGTCCTCGTCGTCGAGGAAGCAAGGAAACCGGTTGTTGCCTCGTTGCACGATGTGCTGCGGGATGCCGGGGAGATCGGGACGAGGCAAGCGGGCCATGCCAACAGCCTCCCCGACGGGCATGGCCTCAGGCGATCAGCACAACCCGCGACCCAATGTCAGAAATTGTCCCTGACACCTTTTATACACCTTTTTTGGACACCTTTTTTGAACCTGACCCCCTTTTGCCCCGTCTACTCGGACCCCTTTTCGAGCTCCACCTCGAACTGGTCGCCGTCAGTTCTGAGGGACCTCGTGATCCTCACATTCTTTCTACGATATTTCGTTTGCCCAGCATAAAGCGGCACAGATGGAACTGGGAGCTCGGCCCTCTTAAGGGTGTCAAACACATGTTGCCGCCAGAAAGGCCAAACATTGTGTATGCAGTTGAAGCTCACAAACTTATCGAAGATTTCTTGCGTCGGCTCATCAAGCATGAAGTAGTCGGCGCAGAAGGTAGCTTCAAGTGTGTAGATCGGATCTATCTCGTCATCATCATTTGGCCGAACCATCCGAGTGCCCAGCTTGACAAGAATACGCAGCAGTATCTGTCTCTTCTCGGCCTCGCCCTCAAGCTCAACCTCGTACATCTCAGGCTCGACACTCCTGAACGTCTGAGTCGCACATTTTTCTTTTGTATCTTCGCCCCAGCGAAATTCACGGTGACGACGGAGCGATGCCTCCCAAAGAGAGACATCATTTAAGTGAAAATAGCGAGTCGGATCGGCCTTTTGAGTGTCAGTGGCAGGCGCTATGGTCTCTTTTGACGTCTTCTTAGCCATATGCAACTTCGCAAGTTTCCCAGCGATCTGAGTTTGCTGCCGAAGAGTGAATCTTGACGCCAGAATGCGAAATTGCGGCCGCACTCACTTTGCTCTTTAGCGGTGCACACGAAGATGGAATCGTCTTCCAACTCGGGGCGCTATCCAGCCGAACTCTTGCGAGCTCTGTAAGCACCTCCCTCGCCTCCTCGCTTTCACTAAAGACCCTCATTAGAAGATCCATAGATTTGCTATGGATAACTTCACCACGCTCATACTTTGAGAAAGCATTTGCACCACCCCCGAATAGCTGAGATGCGATGCTTTGAGTGATGCTCCACTCCTTCCGAAATGCTTCAATCTTTCCACACGACCAAAGGCCAAGCCTTGCCTTTTTCGCATCCGCGTAAGCCAATTCGTTTTGCTTCGCCTGAACAGGAAGCACAACTTTTTCACCACATTCCGAACACTCGGAATAGCGAACGTTCGAAACGCGTAGGGGCGCACCCTCGAACTGAATGGTCTTGTCACCCACGCGCGAGGCTAGCGTGCCGATCTCACAAGCTGGGCAAAGGTTAGTCATCTGGGGACTCATTCAAAGCGAATTGGACTTGTGAAACGATGTTACGTAGAGGTAGTACACACTGCGTGGAGACGGAATGCGGAATTTGATGTACAGCTGGACTGGCCTAGGCTCTGAAGGGACCTTTTGTGGATTTGTAACGTAGTCATCAAAAGGCTGTTGCTTCTCATAGGAAAGCGATCGGCGGTATTCGCTGGGGAGGAGCACATTGATGCACTCAATCGCTTCTTCTTTCGATAGACCAAGTTCCTGATAGTCCGCTTCGGCATCCATTGAAAACGTCACCTTGCCGGTGGCGATGATCTGCCTGACTTCAGCAAGTGCGTATAGTGGGCCCGCGTGTTCCATTAATCAACCATCATGGTTAGATAAGGCAATAGGTCGAAAGACATGGTCTTTACAAATCAATGAGTTACAGATGCGCCATGGCTCGAGACCTGAACGAACTGAGTCTGGGGTCACGATTCAGTGTTGGCAAGGCTTGGTAGGTAGGTAACCGCCCACAACCAAACGCTCGCCTACTAGCCCACATAAGCCCAACTCGAAGCGATCCTCACTAGCGAACCTGAGCTAGCCAGTGCTAGGTCTCGACTCCCGCGCAGCAGACAGGCTTGCGTCCATCGAAGGCGCAACAAGAACTCAATGCACCTACATATTCCTTCGATACTCCCCACCCACATCGTACAACGCATGACTAATCTGCCCCAAGCTATGCGTCTTAACCGCCTCCATCAACGCCGCAAACACATTCCTGCGATCCCGCGCCGTCTGCTGCAGATACCCCAGCCCGTGACCATCATGAACCTCGGGCTCGACAACTTCATCCGCATCCGCCATATGCGAGTGCTCGGTCTCCCCTGACGGCGCCAGCGCATTCCGCGCCTTCTGCCAGTTCGCCACATTCGCGATCTGCTGCCCTTTCTCTTCTTCCGTCGAGCGGATCAGCTCGATCTCGGTAGCAATCTCGCCGCCGTGCTCCTTCGGCAGGAAGGTGTTGACGCCCACCAGCGGCAGGCTGCCGTCGTGCTTCTTGTGCTCGTAGTACAGCGACTCTTCCTGGATCTTGCCGCGCTGGTACATGGTGTCCATCGCGCCCAGCACGCCGCCGCGCTCGCTGATGGCCTCGAACTCCTTGTAAACCGCTTCCTCCACCAGGTCGGTAAGGTAGTCCACGGCGAAGCTGCCCTGCCAGGGGTTCTCGATGAAGTTGAGCCCCAGTTCCTTGTTGATGATCATCTGGATGGCCACCGCGCGACGCACGCTTTCCTCGGTGGGCGTGGTGATGGCTTCGTCGTAGGCGTTGGTGTGCAGGCTGTTGCAGTTGTCGAACAGCGCATACAGCGCCTGCAGCGTGGTGCGGATGTCGTTGAACTGGATCTCCTGCGCGTGCAGGGAACGGCCGCTGGTCTGGATGTGGTACTTCATCATCTGGCTGCGGCTGGACGCGCCGTAGCGCTCGCGCATGGCGCGCGCCCAGATGCGGCGGGCCACGCGGCCGATCACGGTGTACTCCGGGTCCATGCCGTTGCTGAAGAAGAACGACAGGTTGGGCGCGAAGTCGTCGATCTGCATGCCGCGCGCCAGGTAGTACTCCACGATCGTAAAACCATTACTCAGGGTGAAGGCGAGCTGGCTGATCGGGTTCGCCCCGGCCTCGGCGATGTGGTAGCCGGAGATGCTGACCGAATAGAAATTGCGGACGCCGTGGTCCACGAAGTATTGCTGGATGTCGCCCATCATCCGCAGCGCGAACTCGGTGCTGAAGATGCAGGTGTTCTGCGCCTGGTCCTCCTTCAGGATGTCCGCCTGCACGGTGCCGCGCACGGTGCGCAGCGTTTCCGCCTTGATGCGCGCGTAGGTCTCGGCATCGACCAGCTGGTCGCCGGACACGCCGAGCAGGCCGAGGCCGAGGCCGTTGTTGGTCGGCGGCAGTTCGCCCGAATATTGCGGGCGCACGTGCCCCTTGAAGAGTTCGTCCAGCTTCGCCTGCGCGGCGGCCCAGCGGGCGTCGTCGGCCTTCAGGTATTTCTCCACCTGCTGGTCGATGGCGCAGTTCATGAACATCGCCAGGATCATCGGCGCCGGGCCGTTGATGGTCATCGACACGCTGGTGCTGGGCGCGCACAGGTCGAAGCCGGAGTACAGCTTCTTCATGTCGTCCAGGGTGGGGATGTTGACCCCGGAGTTGCCGATCTTGCCGTAGATGTCCGGGCGCGGCGCCGGGTCTTCGCCGTACAGGGTCACGCTGTCAAAGGCGGTGGACAGGCGTGCGGCAGGCTGGCCGACGCTGAGGTAATGGAAGCGGCGGTTGGTGCGCTCCGGCGTGCCCTCGCCCGCGAACATGCGGATCGGGTCTTCGCCTGTGCGGCGGTACGGATACACGCCGCCGGTGTACGGGTAGCTGCCCGGCAGGTTTTCCTTGCCGAGGAAAGTCAGCAGCTCGCCCCAGCTCTTGTAGGTGGGCGCGGCGATCTTCGGAATCGGCTGGTGGCTGAGCGAGGTGCGGTAGTTGTCGACGCGGATGGTCTTGTCGCGGACCTGGTATTCGGTGACTTCGTCGGTGATCGACTTCAGCCGCGCCGGCCATTCGCGCAGCAGCTTGAGCGAATCGTTGCCGAGCGATTGCACGGCGTCGTTGTAGCGCTGGCGCAGGGTGAGCAGGCTGCGGTCGCCGTCTTCGGTGAGGGCATCGCCCGCGTACAAGTCAAGCTGCATCGGCAACGCGGCATCGCCCAGTTCCTGCAAGGCCTGCCACAGCGACTGCGCGCGGTCGGCGATCTCCGCCTGGGTCTCGATGCGGCGGTTGATGGCGCGGCCCTGCTCGGCGATCTCGGCCAGGTAGCGCACGCGGCTGCCGGGGATCAGCACGGTGGCGCGCGGTTCCTTGAGGCTGGTGTCGAGGCCGGGCGTCCACGCCACGCCGACTTTCTCGCGCAGCAGGCGGCACAGGTTGGCGAACATCCAGCTGATGCCGGGGTCGTTGAACTGGCTGGCGATGGTGGGATACACCGGCACGTCCGCATCCGCGGTCTGGAACGCGACGCGGTTGCGCTTCCACTGCTTGCGGATGTCGCGCAGCGCGTCCTCGGCGCCGCGCTTGTCGTACTTGTTGAGCACGATGAGCTCGGCGAAGTCGATCATGTCGATCTTCTCGAGCTGCGATGCCGCGCCGTAGTCGCTGGTCATCACGTACATCGGGAAATCGACCAGGTCGACGATCTCCGAATCGCTCTGGCCGATGCCGGCGGTTTCCACGATGACGAGGTCATAGCCCAGCGACTTGAGGAAGCCGATGCAGTCCTTGAGTACCGCGTTGGTCGCCACGTTCTGCCGGCGCGTGGCCATCGAGCGCATGTACACGCGATGGCTGCGCAGCGAGTTCATGCGGATGCGGTCGCCGAGCAGCGCGCCACCGGTGCGGCGGCGGGTGGGATCGACGCTGATCACCGCGATATGCATCTTCGGGAAGCTGGCGAGGAAGCGGTTGAGCAGTTCGTCGGTCACCGAGGACTTGCCGGCGCCGCCGGTACCGGTGATGCCGATGACCGGGGTCTTGCCGCCGGCCAGTTGCCACTCCTTGCGCAGGCGCGAGAGTTCGGCGTCGCCGTAGTCGCCGTCTTCGAGCGCGGACAGCACGCGGCCGATGGCGATTTCGTCGGAAAAGGTGTCAGGGACACTTTCTCCAAGTGCTTTTTGCGCTGACTGCTTCGAGCCGGGAAATTGTCCCTGACACCTTTTCCCGGCGCGCGCGACCACGTCCTCGATCATCTCCACCAGCCCCATCTTCATGCCGTCGTTGGGGTGGTAGATGCGTTCGACGCCGTAGGCTTCGAGCTCGCGGATTTCCTCCGGCGTGATGGTGCCGCCGCCGCCGGCGAACACCTTGATGTGCGGGGCGCCGCGCTCCTTGAGCATGTCGACCATGTACTTCAGGTACTCGACGTGGCCGCCCTGGTAGGACGACAGCGCGATGCCGTCGGCGTCTTCCTGCAACGCGGCGCGCACGACATCTTCGACCGAACGGTTATGGCCCAGGTGCACCACTTCCGCGCCCTGCGCCTGGATCAGCCGGCGCATGATGTTGATCGCGGCATCATGGCCGTCGAACAGGCTGGCGGCGGTGACGAAGCGCAGCGGGGTGGAGTCGTGTTGCTGCTGCGGGAGGGTTTCGGCGGGGGTGCTCATGGGGCGCATCCACAACATTTCAGGTGACCCATGATTGTACCGCGCGGGTTAGGATCGCCCGGACGCCACCGTATTCGCCGCATATCGATGACCCGGCTGAAGACCATCATGCTGTCCACTGCCCTCATCCTGCTGGCCGCGCTCGTGATCGGCGTGCTGTTGGCCGACCGGTTGATGCCGAAGGGCACCGGAGCACCCTCGCACGCGTTGCCGGTGCAGGCCGATGCCACCGAATGGGACCGCGTGCTGGTGCCGATGCTCGCGCAGCATCCGGGGCAGACCGGCACCATCCTGGTCAACGACGGACTGGAAGCCTTCGCCGCGCGCGCCCTATCCACTCGCGGCGCCGGCCGCAGCCTGGACCTGCAGTACTACATGTGGCACGACGACCTGACCGGCCGCCTGCTGGCGCTGGAAGTCTGGCGCGCAGCCGAACGCGGCGTGCGCGTGCGCATGCTGCTGGACGACATGAACGCCCACGGGCTGGATCAGCAGATGCTGGCGCTGGACGCGCATCCGAACGTCGAGATCCGCATCTACAACCCGTTCCGCAACCGCACCGGCGTGCGTCGCCTGATGGAAACGCTGATCCGCGCGTTCCGGGTCAACCACCGCATGCACAACAAGGCGTGGATCGTGGATGGCCGCGTCGCCGTGGTGGGCGGTCGCAATATCGGCAAGGAGTATTTCGATGCCGCCACCGACACCAATTTCCGCGACCTGGACGTGGTGATGATGGGGCCGGCGGTGGCCGGGGCTAGCGAGGTGTTCGATCGTTACTGGAACAGCAACGCAGTGGTGCCGATCGGCGAACTCGGCGAGAAGGACGAGACACAGTTGAAGGGACTGGTTGCTGCCGTCGAATCGCATACCGACAGCGCCGAAGCCCAGGTCTACCTGCGCCGCGTGGAGGCGACCCCGGGCGTGCAGGCCTTCGTGACCCAGCAGCTCAACCCGTTCTGGGTACACGACATCAAGGTCGTTTCCGACCCGCCGCTGAAATGGCGCGAAGACGACCACAGTGAATGGTTGGCGCATACCCTGGCCAAGGTGGTCGAAGGCGCGCAGCAGCGCGCTGCGCTGATCTCGCCCTACTTCGTGCCCGGGGTCGATGGCACCGAGATGCTGACCACGCTGGAAGCCAAAGGCGCGAAAGTCGGCGTGGTCACCAATTCGCTGGCGGCCAACGACGTCCCGGCCGTGCATAGCGGATACGCGCGCTACCGCGAGCCTCTACTGGCGGGAGGCGTGGAACTGCATGAACTGCGTGCGCAGGGACAGGGGCAGACCGCATCGGCCGGATTGTTCGGCAGCAGCGGTGCCAGCCTGCATACCAAGGCGTTCGTGATCGATGGTCGGCACGGCTTCGTTGGTTCGTTCAACCTGGATCCGCGCTCGGTGGCGCTGAATACCGAGATGGGCGTGCTGTTCGACCATGCGGGTCTGGGCGCGGAACTGCAGGCGGAATACAACCGCCTGGCCGGCCCCGCCTTCAGTTACGTGGTGTACGAAGACGCCAAGGGCCGCCTGCGCTGGCGCGACGACAGCACCACGCCACCCACCGTGCATACCGGCGAACCGGATGCCAGCGTGTGGCGGCGGATGATCGCCAGCGTGTTGCGGGTACTCCCGATCGAATCGCAGCTCTAAGGCGGCGCGCCGGCAGGCGCTACTTCACTTCATCGAACACGTATTCGTGCTGGCCATCGCGCACGATCAGCTTGCGCACGCCGTCCTTGTCGGCGCGAATCAGCTGGAAGCCGGCCGCGACCGGATCGATGGTGACGAAGGCCAGGCTGCCGTCGGGCTGCGGCTGGGTGGCGAGTTCCGACGAGAACGAGCCGACGTCGATATAGGCCTTGCCGTCCTTGCGGGTGACCACGATGTCGCCCAATGCAGCGCTGTGGTAACGCGGCGCCAGACCATCCAGCGCAGCCGCATCACCGGGGATCTGCAGCAGCTTGCGGAAGGCATCGAAGGCTTCCTTGTTGGCCTTGGCGTTGGCATCGGCGGTCGCCTGCGCCTGCGCTTCGCCATCGAACATCAGTTCGGTCAGCCGGCGCTTGAACGGACCACGCAGGTACACGCCCTCGTCGGCATTGGTCAGGATCACCGCACCGACCTTCTGCTCCGGCCACCACATCATGTTGGAATGGAAGCCGCCCATGTCGCCGCCGTGATCGATCACAGTGACGCCGTCGCTCTTGTCCACCATCAGCGCCATCGCGTAGTCCTTGCCCACGCCCAGCGAGATCTGCGGCTCGCGCCGCTGCATCAATGCGGCCTCGCCGATGTAGCGGGTGCCATCCGGCAGCACGCCACGGTCGATCTCCATCTGCACGTACTTGAGCAGGTCGTTGACCGTGCCCCAGGCCGCGCCGGCCGGGCGCGAGGCCACGATGGTGTCGTTCAGGCCCATGCCCATCACTTCGACCTTGTGGTCGATATCGTAGCCATGCGGCGCGGCGTAGTTGCCGGTCTGCGCCTTGGCGTAGTCGAAGGTGGTGTTGCGCATCCCGAGCGGATCGAACACCAGCGCCTGCATCGCCTTGTCATAGCCTGCGCCGAGCTCACTGCCCGGATACGCCACCTGCCCACCGATGTAGCCGGCGGCGGCGGCCATCGGGTTCGAATACTGGAACAGTTCGCCGAACCCGCTGGTGGGTTGCATCGTGCCGAGCGTGGTCATGACCGTCTCCGGCGTCTGTTTCTCGCCTTCGAACAGCCATTCGTAATCCTGGCGTGGCAAGCCGGTGCAGGCGCAAATCAGGTGCTTGACCAGTACCTTGTCCGTGGTGGCGGCATCGCCCAGCTTGAACGCGGGGTACACATCCTCGGCGCGCGCGTTCCAGTCCAGCTTGCCGGCATCCACCAGTTTGGCCAGCATCAGCGTGGTCAGCGCCTTGGTGTTGGAGGCGATCATGAAGCGGGTGTCGCCATCCACCGGGGCCGGCTTGCCGAGTTCGCGCACGCCGAAGCCGCGCGACATCACCACCTTGCCGTCCTGCACGATGCCGACCGCAACGCCAGGCACATTGAACTCCTTGCGCATCGATTCGACGAAATCCGCCACCGTCTGCAGGCGGGCGGCGTCAAGCTTGTGAGCGGTGCGACCGGCGAAGGTCTCGCGCGCGTAGCCGGCAGGCTGGAAACGCTGGCCCATCTTGCCGAACTGCGAGCCACGCTTCTCGGCGATGGCCTGATCCACATCGACCAACACCACCGTCCACGCCTTGCCTTTGCGATAGGCACTGGCATTGATGACGCGCTTGGCGTTGGCCGGGATGTCGTAATCGTAGAAGCGGCGCTGTTCCCAGCCGTCGCGCGGGGCTGCATCGGTGGCGAGCAGAAACTTGGGCGCCATGCCCAGCACCTTCCACGCCTCTGCGACTGCTTCATCAGGTGTGGTGGCAACGGCGTCGACCATCACCGTGCGCGATCCATCGGCCTCCGGCGGCGTGACGATCACCGCATTCCCTTGCACCGTCTTGCCCCAGCCAGCCGGCAGCAGGAAAGTGGCGCGACCGCCGGCCGTGGTCACCGTTGTCTCGGCGGCGGCAGGCGTTGCTTGCGGATCAGAAGCAAACACGACGGGCGCGGCCAGCGAACATGACAGGGCGATGGCCAGCGCGGCCTTGTTCAACACATGATGCATGGCGAGTCTCCGGGCGTTGTCGTGCCGTGCATGTAGGCCAGGCACTACAAGGGAATAACGCGGGCCGGCTCGCGCTTCGGCCAGGCGACACGTGGCAAGCTGTGCACTCCTGCCCGATTGCCGACCGCCATGCTGCGTACCGCCATCGCCCTGCCCCTGCTCGCCCTTCTGTCCGCCTGCAGCCACACGCCAGCTGCGTCATCGCCGCACGTGTTGCTGCTCGGTGAAGTCCACGACAACGCCATCGGCCATGCCGAACGCGCCGCCCTGCTGCGCGAACGCATCGACGCCGGCTGGCGGCCGGTGATCGCGATGGAACAGTTCGATACCGGCCAACAAGCCGCGCTGGATGCGGCGATGCGCGACTGTGCGGATGCCGATTGCGTGGTGGCGAAAGTCGCGCCCGCGAAGTCCAGCTGGACGTGGGACTACTACAAGCCGGTGGTCGCGCTGGCGCTGGATCGCGAATTGCCGCTGCTGGCGGCCAACCTCTCGCGCAGCGATGCCTCGAAGATCGTCAAAGGCGGTTTCGCCGCAGCGCTGCCGGCCGAGCTCATCGCGCGCTACCAGCTGGACACCCTGCCCGCGCCATTGCTCGCGGCGCAGGCCACCGAAGTGCGCGACAGTCATTGCGGCATGCTGCCGGAGGCGATGGTGGAACCGATGGCCAAGGCGCAAATCGCCCGCGACGTGATGATGGCGGACACGATGCGCACGCATGCCACCGATGGCATCGTGCTGATCGCCGGCAATGGGCATGTACGTGGGGACATCGGCGTGCCGTTCTGGCTGCGGCGGGATGGATTGGCGCCGCAGGCCGTCGGTTTCCTGGAACCGGGCACGGATGCGGCCGGCTTCGACATCGCGCGCCGCATTCCACCCGCGGAGCGCCCGGATCCGTGCGCGCAGTTCAAGGCCCCCAAGCCCGTTGGATAGGAACCGTACCTAGGCGTATTCAAGTCCCGTCACGGCCGATGGCTTAGAATGCGCGCCCTGCATCCGCGGCCATGCCGCCCCAGATGCGGATCCAGTCGATTCCATTTCCTCACTTTGCCGTCGGCGCCACCGCATTCGCGCGCGGTTCCGGCCGGAGTTTTCGCAATGATTTTCGAGACGCTCGACACCTACGGCCATGAACAGGTCGTGTTCTGCCACAACAAGGATGCTGGCCTGAAGGCGATCATCGCCATCCACAACACCACCCTGGGCCCGGCCCTGGGCGGTACCCGCATGTGGCCGTACAAGAGCGAACAGGAAGCCCTGAACGACGTGCTGCGCCTGAGCCGCGGCATGACCTACAAGAACGCAGTCGCTGGCCTCGATATCGGCGGTGGGAAGGCTGTGATCATCGGCAACCCGGCCACCGACAAATCCGAGGCGCTGTTCCGCGCGTTCGGCAAGTTCGTGGATTCCCTCGGCGGCCGCTACATCACCGCCGAGGACGTCGGCATCGACGTCAACGACATGGAATACGTGTACCGCGAGACCGAATACGTGACCGGCGTGCACCAGGTGCATGGCGGCTCCGGCGACCCCTCGCCGTTCACCGCCTACGGCACCCTGCAGGGCCTGATGGCCACCCTCAACACCAAGTTCGGCGACGAGGAAGTCGGCAAGTATTCCTATGCCGTGCAGGGCCTGGGCCACGTCGGCATGGAGTTCGTGAAGCTGCTGAAGGAACGCGGCGCCAAGATCTTCGTCACCGACATCAACCAGGGCCTGATCGACAAGGCCGTGTCCGAGTACGGCGCCGAAGCCGTGGGCCTGGACGAGATCTACGACGTGCCCGCCGACGTGTATTCGCCCTGCGCGCTGGGCGGCACCGTCAACGAGCAGACCCTGCCGCGCCTGAAGGCGAAGGTGATCTGCGGCGCGGCCAACAACCAGCTGGCCAACAACGCGATCGGCGATGAAGTCACCAAGCGCGGCATCCTGTATGCGCCGGACTACGCGGTGAACGCCGGTGGCGTGATGAACGTGGCGCTGGAGCTCGACGGCTACAACCGCGAGCGCGCGATGCGCATGATGCGGACGATCTACCACAACCTGCATCGCATCTACGAAATCTCCGAGCGCGACGGCATCCCGACCTACATGGCCGCCGATCGGCTGGCCGAGGAGCGCATCAGCGCCATCGGCAAGCTCAAGCTGCCGCTGGGCCGCGGTGCGCCGCGCTTCCAGGGCCGAATTCGCGGGCATTGATCCGGCGTTCGCGCAGCGATAGGCGATAATTGGACGGGGCTTCGCGCCCCGTCCTTCGTTTTCACGAGATACAGGTTGAATTGCATGCGTCCTTTCCCCCTCGGCGAAGACATCGATGCCCTGCGCGACGCGGTGCGCCGCTTCGCCGATGCCGAGATCGCCCCGCGCGCGGCGCAGGTCGACGAGGACAACTGGTTCCCGCAGGATCTGTGGCCGAAGCTCGGCGAGATGGGCCTGCTCGGCATGACCGTGCCCGGCGAATACGGCGGCAGCGAGATGGGCTACCTGGCCCACCTGGTGGCGATGGAAGAGATTTCCCGCGCTTCGGGCTCGGTGGGCTTGAGCTATGGCGCGCATTCCAATCTGTGCGTGAACAACCTCTACGCCAATGGCAACGAGGCACAGCGCCAGAAGTACCTGCCGAAGCTGTGCAGCGGCGAATGGAAGGGCGCGCTCGCAATGAGCGAGCCGGGCGCGGGTTCCGATGTGGTCGGTTCGATGTCCTGTCGCGCCGAACTCAAGGGCGGCGTGTGGATCGCCAACGGCAACAAGATGTGGATCACCAACGGCCCCGAGGCCGACGTGCTGGTGGTCTACATGCGCACCGCCGGCAAGGACGCAGGCAGCAAATGCATGACTGCCTTCATCGTCGAGAAGGACATGAAGGGATTCAGCACGGCGCAGAAGCTGGACAAGTTCGGCATGCGCGGCAGCAACACCTGCGAACTGGTGTTCGAGGATTGCGAAATCCCGCAAGAGAACGTGTTGGGCGAAGTGAACCACGGCGTCAAGGTGCTGATGAGCGGCCTCAACACCGAGCGACTCGTGCTCACCGGCGGCCCGCTGGGACTGATGCAGGCCGCGCTCGATATCGCCCTGCCTTATGTCCGCGACCGCAAGCAGTTCGATGCCGCGATCGGCACCTTCGGGCTGATGCAGGGCAAGATCGCCGACATGTACACCGCGTTGCAGTCCAGCCGCGCCTTCGCCTACCAGGTCGCGCGCGATTACGATGCCGGCTACAAGAGCCGCGTGGATGCGGCATCGTGCCTGTTGCACGCATCCGAAGCCGCGGTGCAGGTCGCGCTGGAAGGCATCCAGGCGCTGGGCGGCAATGGTTACATCAACGAATTCGCCACCGGCCGCATCCTGCGCGACGCCAAGTTGTACGCCATCGGTGCCGGCACCAACGAAATCCGCCGCATGCTGATCGGACGCGAGCTGTTCGCCGGCAACAGCTGAGCCCTGTTCCTGTCGCGCAAGAAAAACGCCGCGTTTCCGCGGCGTTTTTCGTTTCCGCCGATGGCGAAGATCAGAAGCGCAGCATCGCCTGCAACGAAGCCATGTTGCTGTCGCCCACCTCGCTGGCACGACGGCTCAGGTCGAAGCGGAACGTCGCCTTGCCGCCGAACGCCGCCGACAGGCCAACGCCGAACAACTGGCTGCGCCGCGCCAGCCCGATCCCCTGCAACGGCGCCCATTGCTCCAGTCCGCTGAAGCTGGCGTCGAACAGTTCACCGTTCAACGCCTGCGTCTGCTGCCACTCCGCACGCGCATCGGCACGTAGGTCGATGCCACCTACACGCCAGTCGCGGGCCGCGCGCAAGCCGGCGAAGCTCTGCCAGCGGCTGCTGCTCCAGGCATCCGCGCGCAAGCCGAACCCGGTCGCGCCACCCTCGTTGAAGCCATCGTTGGCGACATGCACGTACTGCGCGCCGAGGTAAGGCGTGATCGCGATACCGGCGGCATCGAAGCGGCGGCCGATCTCGCCGAACGCCCCCAGGTAGTCGCCCGATAGCTGCGTTGCCACCGCATCCTGCATCGCGCCCAGCATCAGGTTGCGCTGCATCTGTCGCTGGAAGCTGCCGGACGCGAACTGCGCCTGCCCGTACCAGTCACCGCGCCAGGCCGACGCATACAGTTGCAGTTCGCGTTGGCGGCCGCGGCTACGATCGCCGAACTCGCTCAGCCAGCTGGATTGTTCGAGGCGGTTCATCGCAATGCCGGCCACCGCGTTGGAGCCGACGCGCCAATCGTTGCCGATCATTTCACCGGATGCATCGACGCCGACGCTGTCGTAGCCGCCCTGTGCCAGCGTGCCGCTGCTCGCCAGGTCGCGGTACCAGCCGCCCGTTGCCTGCGATGCGTGCGACAGCGCGTCGATGCGGGCATTAAGCGCGCGACGGCCGGCATCGATGGCATCGAAGGTCATCGCCGCGGATGCCGCGTGAAGTTCGCCAGACAGGCTGCGTAGCGACATGTCGGCGTTGGCGATGCTGGAGGATTGCTGCAAGGCGCCCGCGGCATCGATGAAAGCGCTGCCGATGCCGACTGGCAACGTGCCGGCGACCTGGCCGTCGATCGCCGTCATCGCCGATTCCACGCGCTGCGCGGAGACGTTGGTGATCGTCGAGAGGCTCATGCCCGCCACCGCATTGGTCACGCTGATGCGGTTGATGTTGAGGAATACGTTGTTCGGGTCGTAGCCCAAGGTGGCGTCGAGGAACACGTTCGGCGCGGCCTTGAGCGAGGAGAACGTGCCGCTGATCGCGCCCGCGTTCAGCAAGGTTTCCTTCGCCGCGGTGGTGTAACCGCTCTTGACGCCGAGGATCGATACCTGCCCTGCAAGCGTGGCGGTGCCCGTCACCTTCAGCGAGCTGCCCAGCCACACGCCCAGGTTGCCGGTCGACAATTGGGTGAAATTGCCGGCGATGACGGCCGGCGTACCGGCGCCGTTGAAGAAGGCGCCACTGTTGGTGACGTTGCCGCCGAACGCACCGCTGGCCCAAACCGTCGCGCCGCTGGCGATGCTCAGGTTCGATGCCAACCCTTTGCGGATATCCAGGCCACCGGCATCGACCCGTGTCGCGCCGGTGAAGCTGGCGGCCTCGGTCAATGTCAGGATGCCGCTACCAGCCTTGATCAACCCGCCACTACCGATGATGGGATTGCGCCAGGTGGAATTGCCCGTGAACGAAACGCTGACATCGCCCCACGCGAAGTTGGCCGGCCCGTTCACCGCCTTGCCGACGTCGAGCACACCCCAACCAAAGACCTGATCCACACCAGGCGCACCAACGTCCTTGGCGGCTCCCAGAATCGTCTGGCGCACGAGGTCATTGTTGAAGTACGGGAACATCGACCACACCGCGGCTGCCGCGCCCGAGACCAATGGCGCGGCGAACGACGTGCCCTGGACCCGATATGCCTTGTCTTCGGTCGTTGCGTTCGGCGTCGTGGTACCCACCGGCGATGCCCCGATGACGTACACCGCCCCTGGCGCGGACAGGCAATAGTTCATCGATCGTCCACAGTATTGCGAGAACGAAAGCAACTGCGTGGGGTTATCGGGGTCAAGCGCGGCAACGGTCAGCCAACCGCGCTCCAACCCGAATGACGGCGCGAGTGTCGGCAAGGAGGAGGTGTCGGATGGATCGACGCGAAAATTTGCATCGTTGCCGTAATTGCCGTTGGCAAACACCACCAGGCCGTTCTTGTTGAGGATGAAGTCGGTATAGCCGGGCGCCATCGCGGCCGCACCCGCGGCATCGTCTTCGAAATAAACCCCACCCCAGGAATTGTTGATGATGCGTGCGCCGTGTGTGTAGAGATCCGCATGCGCTTCGTTCAAGAAGGAGGCGAAACCGGCCGCGTCCGCCGTGCTGACGGCATTTCCCTGCCCCGAACCATCATCGGTCGGCGGGTTGTCCGAAAGGAAGCGTCCCGAAACGATGGTGGCCGCCGGTGCAACGCCACCGGGCCAGCGCCCGACGGCCGAGCCTGCCGCCGTCAATGCAACCCATGTCCCGTGCTCCAGCACATAGTCCACATTCTGGTTGTTGGTGGACGGATCCAGATAGAACCCGTTGTAGGCAACACGTGGAGTGAGCTGCGGATGAGTGCGTCGCACGCCCGAATCGAGGATGCCGATGCCGATACCTTGACCCCGCGCGCCGGCGGCGAGCGAGGCACCGGCATTGATCACCTGCATCTGCACGCCGAGCTGAGTATCGAAGCTGATCGGAGCCGGCAAGGACGATATCGCCGCGGGATTCACTTGCGTCAACGCACTGTCGTTCGCCACCGTCGGCGTGAACCCTGGCCCCGTTGGCGTGACGGGTGGCGGGCTGGGCCGCACATTGCTGCCCCCGCCTCCACCACCGCATGCCGCCAATGCCAGCGTGATCGCGCAGGGCAACAAGGCGGACACCAACGATTGTCCGGATCGGGGCTGGTTGGTCTGAATGATCATTGCGCTCTCGAATGCTCGCGCCGATGGCCCGCGGCCACCCCCTCTCGCGATGACACACGTTGTATGCGATGCGAAGCCGTATCTCAACCATTGGAGACTGAACCGGTCAGCCGGATGCCGCAGCGCAACATCGACATGGATTTCGCGCCATAATCGGGAAATAGAGTCCCTCCCCCGGCCCATCGGCCCATGCACTCCGGAGCCCCCAAATGAGCGATATCGTCATCGTTGGTGCCAAGCGCACCGCCATCGGTTCCTTCCTTGGCCAATACACCGGCACGCCGACCCCGGCACTCGGCACTGCCGCGATATCCGCCGCACTCGCCCAATCCGGCATCGCCGCCGACACGGTGGACGAAGTGATCATGGGCTGCGTGCTGCCCGCCGGCCTCGGCCAGGCGCCGGCACGGCAGGCCTCGCGCGCCGCGGGCATCCCGGATGCAGCGGGCTGCACCACCATCAACAAGGTCTGCGGTTCCGGCATGAAAGCCGTGATGCTGGCGCATGACCTGATCAAGGCCGGCTCGGCGCAGGCGGTGATCGCCGGTGGCATGGAGTCGATGACCAATGCCCCGCACCTGCTCAACAACTCACGCACCGGCACCCGTTACGGCAGCGCGGAAATGCTCGACCACATGGCCTGGGACGGCCTGACCAACCCCTACGACGGCAAGGCGATGGGCGTGTTCGGTGACGCCGCCTGCGCCAAGTATGGCTATGACCGCGCGGCGGTGGACGCGTATTCTGCAGAAAGCGCCAAGCGCGCGCAGGCGGCGCAAGTCAGTGGTGCCTTCGTCGACGAAATCAC
The DNA here is from genome assembly GCF_011302915.1 of Thermomonas sp. HDW16. Taxonomy (NCBI): domain Bacteria; kingdom Pseudomonadati; phylum Pseudomonadota; class Gammaproteobacteria; order Lysobacterales; family Lysobacteraceae; genus Thermomonas; species Thermomonas sp. HDW16. The sequence goes on from NZ_CP049872.1 coordinate 1,928,008, forward strand.
CCCGGTCACGGTGAAAACCCGGAAGGGCGAAGTCGTCGTCGACAAGGACGAAGAACCCGGCAAGATCGACATCAACAAGATTCCCGAACTGCGCGCCGCGTTCGGCAAGGACGGCGTGTTGACCGCTGCCTCGTCCTCCAAGATCTCGGATGGCGCCGCTGCGCTGGTGGTGATGTCGGCCGAAGCCGCCGCCGCAGCCGGGGCCAAGCCATTGGCGCGGATCGTTGCCCATGCCACGCATGCGCAGGCGCCGGAGTGGTTCACCACTGCGCCAGTGGCCGCAATCAAGAACGTGCTGGACAAGGCTGGTTGGACCGTGGCCGATGTCGACCTGTTCGAAGTCAATGAAGCGTTCGCCTGCGTGGCGATGGCCCCGATGACCGACCTCGGCATCCCCCACGACAAGTTGAACGTGAACGGCGGCGCCTTGGCCCTGGGCCACCCGATCGGGGCCTCCGGCGCACGCCTGCTCGTCACCTTGCTGAACGCCCTGAAGGCCCGTGGTGGCAAGCGCGGCGTGGCGTCCCTGTGCATCGGCGGCGGCGAAGCGACCGCCATGGCCATCGAGCTTTTGTGAAGAACTTGAACGAGAACGTGAAAAAAAGTCGGCCAACCGCTTGACACGCGACATTGGCTTGTCATCATGTTACTGGCGCGCAGTTTGCGCGTTGCCAAAACTCATATAAACGACGAGGAATCCGTATCATGTCGATCAACAAGATCCTGCTGGCGATGGCTCTGGGCCTGGCCCTGACCGCTTGCAGCAACAAGGAGCAGGCTGCCGACGCTACCGCCGACGCCGCTGCCGCTGCTGACACCGCCCAGGCTTCCGCCGACGCTGCCGCCGCCACTGGCGACGCCGCTGCCGCCGACGCTGCCCAGGCTGCTGCCGACACCGCTGCTTCGGCTGCTGACGCCGCCGCTGCTTCGGCCGACGCCACCGCCGCTGCCGCTACCCCGGCTGCTGCCGACAACGCTGCCGACGCCGCTGGCCAGGCTGCCGACGCTGCCGAGCAGGCCGCCGACGCTGCCAAGCAGGCTTCGGACGCTGCTGCGAAGAAGTAATCCGACAGGCGCAAACGCCTATTCAGATTGCTGTAGAATCGGAAAAGCCGTCGGTGCGCCGACGGCTTTTTCGTACCCCGGGCAACCGGGATGTTGTAAGTCAGTGAACGACCCGCCGGCCTTGCCGGATCGCTAAGCGCACTGGCGTTGCCTGATCCGCAAACCGATCCATTTCAGACAACTCCTCAGGAGAGAACCATGAACACCAAGCTTTACGTGCTCCTCGCCGCTGGCGTCCTCGCTCTGTCGGCCTGCAAGAACGAATCCGCCGACGCCGCCGCCGACGCTGCCGCTGCCACCGAGCAGGCTGCTGACGCCGCTGCCACCGCTGCTGCGACCACCGGCGACGCCGCTGCCACCGCCGCGGACGCTGCTGGTGATGCTGCTTCCGCTGCCGGCGACGCTGCCGCTGCGACCGTCGACGCCGCTGCCGCCGCAACCGGCGACGCCGCCGCTGCCGCTGCCGACGCCACCAAGGACGCTGCTGCCAACGTTGCAGACGCCGCCAAGGACGCTACCGCCGACGCCGCTGGCGCCGTGAAGGATGGCGCCGCCAAGGTCGAAGAAGCCGCCAAGAAGTAATCCTTCTTTGCTGCATGCAAGACCGGAAAGGCCCGCTTCGGCGGGCCTTTCTCTTTGCTGCCGCCACCTGCCACGCCAACACTTAAGCCCTGCTTTCCGCACGGTTCCCAAGCGTCTGCATGCGAACAGGTATCCTGTCGCCATGACCGCACAGACCGCCTACGCATGCCCGCGCTGACTTCGCAGATCGATACCCGCTCGCAGGATTTCACCGACAACGTCACCTTCCATCGCGAACTGGTCGCCGAACTCGACCGTCGCCTGGCCCGCGCCGCCGACGGTGGCGGCGAGAAAGCCCGCAGCAAGCACACCGAACGCGGCAAGCTGCTGCCACGCGAGCGCATCGACGCCCTGCTCGACCCCGGCTCGCCCTTCCTGGAAATCGCCCCACTCGCCGCCGAAGGCATGTACGACGATGCCGCGCCCGCCGCCGGCATGGTCTGCGGCATCGGCAGGGTGATGGGCCAGGAGGTCGTCATCGTCGCCAACGACGCCACCGTCAAGGGCGGCACCTATTTCCCGATGACGGTGAAGAAGCACCTGCGCGCGCAGGACATCGCCCGAGAGAACCACCTGCCTTGCATCTACCTGGTCGACTCCGGCGGCGCCTTTCTGCCGCTGCAGGATGAGGTGTTTCCAGACAAGGAGCACTTCGGGCGGATCTTCTACAACCAGGCACGGATGAGCGCGGAGAACATCCCGCAGATCGCCGTGGTGATGGGCAGCTGCACCGCCGGCGGCGCCTACGTGCCGGCGATGAGCGATGAATCCGTCATCGTCAAGGAACAGGGCACGATCTTCCTGGGCGGCCCTCCGCTGGTGAAGGCGGCAACGGGCGAAGTGGTCGATGCCGAGGAACTCGGCGGTGCCGACGTGCATACGCGCATTTCCGGCGTGGCCGATCACTTCGCCGAGGACGACCGCGATGCCTTGCAAATCGCACGCGGCATCGTGGGTTCGCTCAACCGCAAGAAGATCATCCAGCTGGCGACGCAGCCCGCGCGCGAACCGCTGTTCCCGGCAGAGGAGCTGTACGGCATCGTGCCGAAGGATGCGCGCCGCCCGTTCGACATCCGCGAGGTGATCGCCCGCGTGGTCGACGGCAGCGAGTTCCAGGAATTCAAGGCGCGCTATGGCAGCACGCTGGCGACAGGTTTCGCGCATCTGCACGGCTATCCGGTCGGCATCGTTGCCAATAACGGCATCCTGTTCGCGGAATCCGCGCTCAAGGGCGCGCACTTCATCGAGCTGTGCAACCAGCGCGGCATCCCATTGGTGTTCCTGCAGAACATCACCGGTTTCATGGTCGGCAAGAAATACGAGCAGGCCGGCATCGCCAAAGATGGCGCGAAGATGGTGACGGCGGTGGCGTGTTCGCACGTGCCGAAGTTCACCGTGGTGATCGGCGGCAGCTTCGGCGCCGGCAACTACGCCATGTGCGGCCGCGCATACGGTGCGCGTTTCCTGTGGATGTGGCCGAACGCGCGGATCAGCGTGATGGGCGGCGAACAGGCGGCATCGGTATTGGCCACGGTCAAGCGCGACGGTATCGAAGCACGCGGCGGCGTATGGACGCCGGACGAGGAAGATGCCTTCAAGGCACCGATCCGCGAACAGTACGAACACCAGGGCAACCCCTACTACGCCACCGCGCGGCTTTGGGACGACGGCATCATCGATCCCGCCGATACCCGCCGAGTGCTGGGACTGGGCCTGTCGGCTTCGCTCAATGCGCCAATCGACGACCGCACCCGTTTTGGCGTGTTCCGGATGTGACACGGAGTGTGATCTCCCTCTCGATCAGCCAGTTGCGGCACCTACCTGTCGTATTCATGCAGGAAATCGCCGCAAAGTGGTGCTAGCCTCGGCAGTCCGCCCCCGAGGAGATTGACTGCAATGGCAATTGGCTGGAAAGACCCGACACCGGCGAAAGCCGAACCTGCCCGTTTCGATGCCCCTCCGCCCTCGCCCATCAACGAGGCGCCGCAGCCAGCATCCGCGCCAACCCCGATCCGCGCGGTGGAAACGCCGGCGCGTGAGTCGGTGATCGCCGCCGACCTCGCCATCGAAGGCAAGATCGAAGGCGCCGGCCACGTCCGCATCGCCGGCAAGTTCAAGGGCGACGTCAAGGTGCAGGGCAACCTGACCATCGAACAGGGCGCGAAGGTCGCCGGTGGCGTGGCCGCAAGCAAGGTGACGCTGGCCGGCGAGCTGGACGGCAACATCGAATCCGCGCAGCAAGTCGAACTGCTGCAGAGCGGCGTGATCAACGGCGATCTCAAGGCCGGTTCGCTGACCGTGGCCGCCGGCAGTCGCATCCGCGGCCATGTGGAATGCGGCTGGAGCGACAAGGACGGCAAGTCCGCGTCGAAGACGGAGTCCGGCAGCGCCGCATGAGCGTGCTGCGCCCCGGCACGGCAGGTGCGACGCGCACCTGCCCGCACTGCAAGGCCACCATCCTGGAAAGCTCGGCGGTGTGCCCGGCGTGTCGCGGGCACCTGAAGTTCGATGCGCCGGCCGTGGACGCCGCGCAGCGCTTCGTGCCGCTGAAGGTGGAAGGCACGATCAACGCGACCGACGACAACGCGTTCGAGTACACGATGGTGGTGGTGATCCGCAACGAACGCGGCGAGGAAATCGGCCGTCACGTGGCCGGCGTCGGTGCGGTGTTCCCCGGTGAATCGCGCAGTTTCGATGTCAGCGTGGAAGCGGTGCCGGCGAATCCCGGCAAGCGCCGGCTGAAGCACTAGTCAGTCACAGCTGTCGCAGCCACCGGCGCGGAGTCGAAGGGGGCTTCGACTTCGGTGCTGCGCGCCTACGCTCAGCACGAACGGAAACAGATTGCCGCGCTTATGGCGAAGCTACCGCCTTCGGCGTGTACGGCAAGCCCATCTTCGCCAGGATCGCCTTGAAGCGCGGATCTTCGCGGATCGGGTCGAAGACGGGCATCCAGACAATTTGCGGCTCGGCGTCCTCTCCCTGGGCCGCAATCTGTTCGAGCACCGGCAAGGCCGCCGTGCAGTCATCAAGCAGGCACAGCATGCGCGTATACGTATACGGACTGGCGGCGCGCATGTGCAGCCCCCACGGCGTGGTCTTCAGGCGTTCGGCGGTGCTTGCGTGCAGCGCCGGATCGGCCACGCCGTGGATCACGTCGATCCACGGCGCCATCTTCTGCGCATCCAGGCCAAGCAATCGGCCGGTTTTGCGCGCATAACGCTCAGCATCGGGCCAGCGCTGCATGATCAGGGCGAAGTGTGCCGCAACGGTCTGTGCCGGCGCGTAATCCGGAAAAGCCGCCGCCATGCGCTGGAATTGCGCCCAGGCTTCGTCGTTGCGATGCAGGAAATACAGCGACCAACCAACCCACGCGCCATTGACCGGCGCGAGCGGGTCGAGCTTCTGCGCGCGTTCGGCTTCCGCCAGCGCCTGCTCGAAGCTCCCGGTTGCAGCGAGGAACTGCGCGTATTGGCAGGCGGCTTCGGCATCGCCGGGCGCCAATGCCCGCGCGCGCGCGAAGGCCGCATCGGCCTTGGCCCATTGCCACTGGCCGCTGTACACCATGCCCTGCGCGACCAACGCCGATGCGGTATCCGGGTTCAAGGCCAGCGCACGTTGCGCGCTGGTCAACGCGCGCGGGAAAGCCTCCTGCATCGAACCCAGGTCGTAGCTGGGATACAGCGCCTCGGCCTGCGCCATCGCGCCCCAGGCCTGCGCGTAATCCGGCGCGATCTCGACGGCGCCGCGGAACGCCGCCACTGCATCGCGCAGCCCCGGCCCGCGCGCGGCGATCAAGGTCAGGCCACGCAGGTAGAAATCGTGTGCGCGTGGATCGACCGGTTTGCGGGTCAGCCCGCCGTCCGCCAGTTGCGCCTGTAACTTGGCGGCGATGGCACGGGAGATTTCATCCTCCACCGCGAAGATGCTGGTCAGCTTACGGTCGTACTTGCTCGACCACAGGTGGTAGCCGCTGCGCACGTCAACCAATTGCGCGGTAATGCGCACCTCATCGCCCGCCTTCTGCACGCTGCCTTCCAGCACCACCGCCACGCCCAGCGCCTCGCCTACCTTGCGTAGGTCCTGCGCCTTGCCCTTGAACGCGAACGCGGAAGTGCGGCCCGCCACTTTCAAGTCAGGCACTTGCGCCAGCGCATGCAGGATTTCCTCGGTGATGCCGTCGCTGAAATACTCGTCCTTGGCATCGCCGCTCATGTTGACGAAGGGCAGCACGGCGATGGATTTCGGATCAGCGGCGGGGGCAGCCGCATTCGCCTGCTTCGCCACCGCCGACCGCGCCTGTTCGACCTGCGTCAGCAGTGCGGCATCGCGCCGCGGCGCCAGCACGAATTTGTCGAACGCGAAGTAGCCCAGCGCCAGTATCGCCACCACCAGCAGTATCCGGTCGAGCCGACGCGCGGTCTGCGGCGCGATGGATTCCGAAGCCGGCACCTCGGCATCGCGCTTCAAGCCAGCCGGGGTGAGTTCGAACACCCACGAGACCACCAGCACCGGGATGAAGCCGATCGCCAGCGCGATGATCACCGCGCGCAAGACCCACGATGGCGCATCGAATGCCGGCAGCATCGTGCTGGCCACCTGCACGACCAGCCATGCGCCGACCAGGTACAACCCCGCCATCCGGATCACGTTGCGACGCTTGAGTTCCGCGAAGAACCCGCTGGAACCACGCCCGGTCGATGGCGATTCGTCCTGCCTAGTGGCCATCCGCGCGCTCCCCGTGCGTTTCCGCAACTCTAACCCAGCGGGCGCCGTGTAAGAGCTGTACGGGCTTGTCGGCGGCACACCCTCAATCGCAGCTATCGCAACCGCCGCAGTCCTTGCCGTTCGCGCGTGGCACGGGCGCGATCATGCGACCGAGTGATTGCATCCAGCCTGCGCGCCCTTCTCGCAGCAACGGCAGCGCGATGGCGATGCGCAGCCTGCGGGTGACGTTCGGGAACTGCTTGCGCATCACCACGATCACGCTCACCAGCACCGCCAGCGCGATGACGATGTACTGCGCGAGCAGGCCCGCGCTCATCCCCACCCCAACGCCACGGCGATGCGATAGGTGACGAACGCGGCCAGCCAGGCCAGCGCGAACAGGTAGCCGGTGGCGAATGCGGTCTGCTTCCAGGAATGGGTTTCACGCTTGATCGTGGCCAGGGTGGAAATGCATTGCGGCGCATAGATGAACCACACCAGCAGCGACAGGCCGGTGGCCAGCGACCAGTCTTGCGCGATCAGTCCATGCAACGCGTTGCTGGCGGCATCGTCGTTGGCGGCGGCCACCGCATACACGGTGGCCAGCGAGGAGACCATGACTTCGCGCGCGGCCATGGTCGGGATCAGCGCGATGCTGATGCGCCAATCGAAGCCCAGCGGCGCGAAGATCACTTCCAGCGCGCGGCCGATGCGGCCGGCGAAGCTGTCCTCGATGCCGACGCCCGCCGGGAAATTCAGCAGGAACCACAGCAGGATTGTCAGCGCCAGGATGATCCCGCCGACACGCTTGAGGAAGATCATCGCGCGTTCGTACAGGCCGATCAGCAGGTCGCGCAGGTGCGGCACGCGGTAGGACGGCAGCTCCAGCAGCAGCGGATGCTCGCCCTTGTCGCGCCGCCATTTCTTCATCACCCAGGCGACCAGCAACGCGCTGAAGATGCCGGCGGCGTACAGCCCGAACAGGACCAGACCCTGCAGGTTGAACCAGCCCACTTTCTGCTGCGGGATGAAGGCACCGATCAGCAATGCATAAACCGGCAGCCGCGCCGAACAAGTCATCAGCGGCGCGACCAAGATCGTGGCGAGGCGGTCGCGCGGATCCTGGATCGAACGCGTGGACATGATCCCCGGCACCGCGCAGGCGAAGCTGGACAGCAGCGGGATGAAGCTGCGCCCGGACAAGCCCGCGGAGGCCATCATCCGATCCAGCAGGAAGGCTGCGCGCGGCAGGTAGCCGCTTTCTTCCAGCGCCAGGATGAAGGCGAACAGGATCAGGATCTGCGGCAGGAACACCACCACCCCGCCCAGGCCTGCGATCACGCCATCGACCAGCAAGCCCTTGAGCGGGCCGTCCGGCATTGCGTTTCCCACCGTCTGCCCCAGCCACGCGGCGGCGGCTTCGATGCCGTCCATCATCGGCGTGGCCCAGGCGTACACCGCCTGGAAGATCAGGAACATCACCAATGCCAGCGCGAGCAGGCCGAATACCGGATTGAGCAGCCAGCGATCCAGCGCATCGTCGATCTTCGCGGTGCGGCTGGGCATGCTGACGGCGAGTTCCAGCAGGCGACGGGTTTCCGCGTGCAACGCATCCGCATCGCGCGGCGGCACCGGGCGCGGTTCGTGCGGCGTGGCCTGCATGGCATCCAGTTGCGCGACCAGCGCGCGCGCGCCGTCGTGTTGCACGGCGATGGTCTCCACCACCGGCACGCCGAGTTCGCGTTGCAGCGCGGCCACGTCGATTTCGATGCCGCGCCGCTTGGCCGCATCGACCATGTTCAGCGCGACCACCATCGGCCGCCCCAGCGCCAACAGCTCCAGCGCAAAGCGCAGGTGCAAGCGCAGGTTGGTGGCATCGACCACGCAGACCAGCACGTCCGGCACCGGTTCGCCGGGATAGAAACCGCGGATCAGGTCGCGGGTGACCGCTTCGTCCAGGCTGGCCGCATTGAGGCTGTAGGCACCCGGCAAATCGAGCACCGCGTACTGGCGGCCGGATGGCGCCAGCAGGCGGCCTTCCTTGCGCTCCACGGTGACGCCGGTGTAATTCGCCACTTTCTGGCGGCTGCCGGTGAGCTGGTTGAACAGCGCAGTCTTGCCGCAGTTCGGATTACCGACCAAGGCAATGCGCGGGATCGCAGTCGCAGCCGACGGACTCATGCGCTGGCTCCGTTGCTGCGCAGGCGCACGCGCGCGGCCTCGACCCGGCGCAAGGCGAAGCGGGTGAACCCCACCTGCACCAACAGCGGTTCGGCGCCGAACGGGCCTGCAGCCACGACTTCGACCTGTTCGCCGGCGACGAAACCGAGTTCGCGCAGGCGACGGGCGATCGCATCGTTGGGCGCGAGGTCTTCCACGCCCTCGACGATGGCCGGTGTGCGGCGCGCAAGTTCGCTCAGGATCACGGCAATATTCAAATGGGAATTATTCTCAATAATACCACTGCACCGGCCCCGCGAGCGCGCCCGCTATCATGTGTATTCACAGCCGGAGGTCCGATGAGCGAACGCCTGCAACTCCACCGTGATGGCCCGGTCGTCCGCCTGCGCATGACCCGCGCGGAAGTGCACAACGCCTTCGATGCCGGGCTGATCGCCGAACTCACCGCCGCGCTGGATGCAATCGCCGCCGACGCGGCCGTCCGGGTGCTGGTGCTGGAAGCCGATGGCGCCTCGTTTTCCGCCGGCGCAGACCTCAACTGGATGCGCGGCATGGCCGCCGCCAGCGAAGCCGAGAACTACCAGGACAGCCTTGCCCTCGCCCGCCTGATGCGCACGCTGGACGAACTGCCCAAGCCCACCATCGCCCGCGTGCAAGGCGCGGCCTTCGGTGGCGGCGTGGGCCTCATCGCCTGCTGCGACATCGCCATCGGCGTGCCGGAAGCCAAGTTCGGCCTGACCGAAAGCAAGCTGGGCCTGCTGCCGGCGGTGATCTCCCCCTACGTCATCGCGGCCATCGGTACGCGCAACGCGCGGCGCTACTTCGCCACCGCCGAGATCTTCAGCGCCGAAGAGGCACAACGCATCGGTTTACTGCACGACGTAGTCAACGCCACCACCCTCGACACCGCCGTGCAACGGCAGATCGACCTGTTGCTGAAGGCCGGCCCCATCGCCAGTTCGCTTGCGAAAACGTTGGTGCGCGATGTGGCCGCCCATGCCGATGGCGCGAAGCACGATGCCGACAACGCCGCGCTGATCGCCCGCTTGCGCGTTTCCCCGGAGGGACAGGAAGGCCTCGGTGCCTTCCTCGACAAGCGCAAGCCGAACTGGATCGCGGAATAAAGGATCTGGCGATGACGAAGCCCCTCGACCGTCGAAGCTTCCTGCAGCGCACCTTGCTCAGCGCCGCCGCACTCGCATCCGGCGCAAGCGTGGCGGGTGTTGGCAAGAACACGCCGGTGGCAGCGGCAGTTGATGATTGGTACATGCCGGATGAAGGCGAAGCGCATGCCTGCACCTGGATGGCGTTCGGCCCCAGCGCCGCGATCTGGGGCGACGACCTGCTGCCGCTAGTACGGCAGAACCTGGCCACGCTGGCGCGCACCATCGGCCGCTACGAGCCCGTACGCATGCTGGTACGCCCGCGCGAGCGCGGCATCGCGAAGGGCTTGTTGGGCGATGCAAAGGGCGTCGAACTGATCGATTGCCCGATCGACGATCTGTGGATCCGCGACACCGGCCCGACCTTCGTGATCAACGATCGCGATGGCCTGGCTGCGGTGGACTTCAACTTCAACGGCTGGGGCCGCAAACAGAAGCATGCGCAGGACGCCAAGGTCGCCGCCTTCGTGGCGAAGCAGGCGAAAGCGCAGCACCTGCGCGCAAGGCTGGTGATGGAAGGCGGCTGCATCGAGGTGGATGGCGAAGGCACCGCGATCATCACCGAGAGTTGTACGCTCAACCGCAACCGCAATCCGGGCATGAGCAAGGCGCAGTTCGAAGACCGGCTGATGCCGTTGATGGGCCTGGACAAGATCCTCTGGCTGCCCGGCATCAAGGGCCGCGACATCACCGACGGCCATACCGATTTCTACGCACGCTTCGCCCGTCCCGGGGTGGTGGTCGCGGGCCTGGAGCAGGATCCCGACATCCACGATTACGACGTCACCCGCAGCCACCTCGAAATCCTGCGCAAGGCCACGGATGCCAAGGGCCGCAAGTTGGAAGTGCTTACGCTGGAAGCACCGAGCGAGGTGCGACCGCAGTGGCAGGACAACAACGAATTCGCAGCGGGCTATATCGGCTACTACGCCTGCAACAGCGCCATCATCATGCAGCAGTTCGGCGATGCCGACGCCGACGCGAAGGCACAAGCCACCCTGAAGCAGGCATTCCCGGGACGCAAGATCGAAGCGCTGAACATGGACGGCATCGCCGCCGGTGGCGGCAGCATTCATTGCGCGACCCAGCAACAACCGGCATGAACTCACAAGGATCGTCACCGATGACAGAGCCCGCCACCTTCGAACTCAAGGATTACCGCCAACCGCTGGTCACCTCGCTCGGCGTGATCCTCGGCTTCCTGGTCGGCTTCCTGGCGCAGTGGGTCTCGGACGAGAATTTCGCACTGGCCAATGCATCGGACTGGCTGGTGTTCGCCGGCTGCATCGGCGGCGCGGCGATCCTGCTGCGCGTCCTGTTCCGGATGCTTACGCCAGTGCGCGAGCTTGATCCGCTGGCGTTCTATCGGCGCACCCTGCGCTTGTACGTCAGCGGCATCGCAACCGCCTTCCTCAGCCTGATCGTCGCCGCCGCCTTCCTGTGAGTAGTCCCCGCATGTTCGACACCATCCTCATCGCCAACCGCGGCGAGATCGCCTGCCGGGTGATCCGCACCGCGCGCAAGCTGGGCATCCGCACCGTCGCGGTGTTTTCCGATGCCGATGCCGACGCGCAGCACGTGCGGCTGGCCGACGAGGCCCACCACATCGGCGGCGCGCGTCCGCAGGACAGCTACCTGCGTGGCGACGCGATCATCGACGTCGCGAAGAAGACCGGCGCGCAGGCGATCCATCCGGGTTACGGCTTCCTGTCCGAGAACGCGGATTTCGCCGATGCCGTGCAGGCCGCCGGCATCGCCTTCATCGGCCCGTCCGGCACATCGATGCGCAAGATGGGCAGCAAGGCCGGCGCCAAGGACCTCATGCATGCCGCCGGCGTGCCGGTGGTGCCGGGTTACACCGGCGAAGACCAATCGCCCGACCTGCTGCAACGCGAGGCCGACAAGATCGGTTATCCGCTGATGATCAAGGCCGCGCACGGCGGCGGCGGCAAGGGCATGCGCATCGTGCGCAGCGCGGCCGAATTCGCCGCGAACCTGCAGAGCTGCCAACGCGAAGCCGCCAACGCCTTTGGCCGCGATCGCGTGCTGCTGGAACGCTATATCGAGCATCCCCGCCATATCGAAATCCAGGTGTTCGGCGATACGCACGGCGGTGCGATCCACCTCAACGAACGCGAATGCTCGGCACAGCGTCGCTACCAGAAGGTGCTGGAAGAGTCGCCCTCGCCCTTCCTCACGCCGGAGCTGCGCGCCCAGATGGGTGCGGCGGCGGTGCAGGCCGCGCATGCGATCGATTACGCCAATGCCGGCACGGTGGAGTTCATAGTCGGCGCGGATGGCGGTTTCTATTTCATGGAGATCAACACCCGCCTGCAGGTGGAACATCCCGTCACCGAGGAAGTCACCGGACTCGACCTTGTCGAATGGCAGCTGCGCATCGCCGCCGGCGAGAAGCTGCCGTTGGCGCAGGAGCAGATCGCGCAGCGCGGCCACGCCATCGAAGTGCGGCTGTACGCGGAAGATCCGGATGCCGGCTTCCTGCCCGGTTCCGGTACGCTGCAGACGCTGCGCCTGCCGGCGTCATCGCGCAATGTGCGCATCGATTCCGGCGTGATCGAAGGCGACGCCGTCACCATCTTCTACGACCCGATGATCGCCAAGCTGATCGTCTGGGACGAGGATCGCCCGCGCGCCCTCGCCCGCCTGCGCGAGGCGCTGGCTGCCTGCGAGATCGTCGGCCCGAAGTCGAACATCGCCTTCCTGGAACGACTGGTGCGGCACCCGGCCATCGTCGATGGCAGCATCGATACCGGCTACCTGGATCGCCACCTGGACGAATTTCTGGCGCCCTCGCAGATCGACACTTCGCTGCTGCTGGCCGCCGCGACAGCGCGACTGCTCACGCAGGAAGCCAACGCACACCACGCCGCCGCAGGCAGCGGCGATCCCACCTCGCCCTGGGCCGGCGCCGACGGCTGGCGGCTTGGCCATGCCGGCGCACGCAAGCTGGCGTTCGCGCAGGGCGATCAACGCATCGAACTGGTCGCGCACGGGCACGCCGGTGATTACCGTATCGACCTCTCCACTGGTTCGCACGACGTGAGCGGTGCGCGGCTGGCCGATGAGGCGCTGAGCATGCGCATCGATGGCGCGATGCATCGCTTCCGCGCAGTCGTGGATGCAGACCGCGTGCTGGTGCACGATGGGCTGCAGCGGCTGCGCCTGGACGCGGTGGAGGTGTATCGTCGGCAAGGCGATACCGGCGCCGCAGCAGAGCACCGCATCCGTGCACCGATGCCGGGACGCGTGGTGGTGGTGGAAGCGGGACCGGGCGATGCCGTACACGCGGGGGACGTGGTGCTGGTGATCGAGGCGATGAAGATGGAGCTGGCCCTGAAGGCACCGCGCGACGGCGTGATCGCCGAGGTGCGCGCGCAGGCCGGCGAGTTCGTCGAAGCCGATGCCGTGCTGGCCACGCTGGAGCAATAGGCATGGCCTTCCCCGCCGAGGTACGCATCGTCGAAGTCGGGCCACGCGACGGCCTGCAGAACGAGAAGATCGATATCGGCACCGCCGCGAAGATCGAATTGATCGACCGGCTCTCGCAGACCGGGCTGCGCAGCATCGAGGCCACCGCCTTCGTCAGCCCCAAATGGGTGCCGCAGATGGCCGATGCCGCCGAAGTGCTGGCCGGTATCCATCGCATGCCCGGCGTTTCCTATCCGGTGCTGGTGCCGAACGAACAAGGCTACGAACGCGCACGCACCGCCGGTGCACAGGAAGTGGCGGTGTTCACCGCTGCATCCGAAGCCTTCAACCTGAAGAACACCAACGCCGGCATCGAACAATCGCTGGCGCGCTTCCGTCCCGTTCTGGAACGGGCGAAGGCCGACGGCGTGCGTGTACGTGGTTATGTCTCCACCGTGCTTGGCTGCCCCTACCAAGGTGAGGTTCCACTGGCCGATGTGGTGCGGGTTTCGCGTTCATTGCATGAGATGGGCTGCTACGAAATCTCGCTGGGCGACACCATAGGCATCGGCACGCCGGAAAAGGCGCGCGCGATGCTGAGGGCCGTGGCCGCCGAGGTGCCGATACCTGCCCTCGCGATCCATTTCCACGACACTTACGGGCAGGCGCTGGCCAATGTACTGGCCTGTCTGGAAGAAGGCGTGGCGGTCGTCGATAGCGCCGTGTCCGGTGCCGGTGGTTGCCCGTATGCGAAAGGCGCCAGCGGCAACGTGGCCAGCGAGGACGTGGTGTACATGTTGCACGGCCTGGGCATCCGCACCGGGATCGACATCGGCAAATTGGCCGAAACCGGCCGTTGGCTGGCGGGACTGCTGGGGCGGGAAACCGGCAGCAAGGCCGGCAAGGCGCTGGCAGCCGGATGAACGTACGGCCGCCGCCGGGAACGCTGGATCCCACGGCGCCGTCCGTAACCCTCGACGCGAACGCACTCGACCGCCAACTGGCGCAGGCCATGCGCGACGCGTCGCTCCCCGACGAAACGCGGGCGCTGCTGCGCAAGCTGGCCGACGAACTGGATGCCACCCGTGCCGCGGTCGGTGCGGAACGCATGCGCTATCGCGCCCTATTCGACGCGGTGCCGGATCCGGTCAGCGTGCTGGCCCGTGACGGCACCGTCCTCGACCTCAACAAGGCCGGCATGACCGCGTACAAACGACCGCGCGAGGAAGTGGTCGGCAAGAACATCGACGTGCTCAACCCGGACCTGCCGCGCGACCACATGGTGCCGGTGCTGGATGCACTGGATCGCGGCGATAGCTACGTCATCGAAGTCACCAACATGCGCGCCGACGGCACCCGCTTCCCGGTGGAAGTGCATTCGGCCAGCCTGCTGTTCGACGGCCGCGAAGCGCTGGTCGCCGTTGCGCGCGACCTCAGCCAGCGCCAGGAAGCGGAGATCCGCTACCGCGAGCTGATGGAGGTGATCGACAAGGGCATCGTCATCCAGGATCGCGATGGCAGGTTCGTCTACGGCAATTCGGCGGCGATGCGCATCCTCGGCATCGAGACCGGCGAGTCGCTGGTGGAAGCGATGCAGCCGAACCACTGGATCTACCGCCACGAAAACGGACGCGAACTGGCCGGCCACGAACTGCCCACCGCGCGCGCGCGCGACAGCGGCCGCATCGTCGAAAGCGCCGTGCTCGGCATGCACCATCGCAAGGACGGCAAGCTCACCTGGATCACGATCACCGTGGTGCCGCAATACGCGGCGGGCTCGGACACACCCACCCAGTTGCTGTCGCTGTTCAGCGACATCACCGAACTCAAGCAAGCGGAAGAGACCTTGCGCGTGCAGGCGCAGACCGATGCGCTGACCGGCCTGCTCAACCGCGACGCAATCCTGAAGCAGCTGGACACCCGACTCGCCGACCCGGTGAGCAATCGCGTCGCCCTGCTCTACGTCGACCTGGACCGCTTCAAGATCGTCAACGATATGCTTGGCCACAGCGCCGGCGACGACCTGCTGGTCGCAGCGGCCCGGCGCATGCGCGATGCGGTCGCCAGCGAGGGTCTGATCGCACGCTTCGGTGGCGATGAATTCGTGATCGTCTGCCCCTACGACGACGACCCGCACCGTCCGGAACGGCTCGCACGCCGCTTGCAATACGTGTTCGGCGAAGGCTTCCAACTGGACAACGACGAATTCAGCGTCACCACCAGCATCGGCATCGCCCGCGCGCCCACCGATGGCGACACCGCGCAACAGCTGATCCAGAATGCCGACGTGGCGATGTACGACAGCAAGCGCCGACGACGCAATGGCTGGCAGTCGTTTTCGCCGGAACTCGCGTCGCGTCAGCAGGAGCGCCTGCAGGCGGAAACACAGTTACGGCGCGCCCTCGACAACGGCGAATTCCACCTGGTCTACCAGCCGCAGGTGGACCTGCGCAGCGGCCGCATCCTGTATGCCGAGGCGCTGGTGCGCTGGCACAACCCGCAACTGGGCGAAATGCGCCCGGACCGCTTCATCGAACTGGCCGAAACCACCGGCGACATCATCCGCATCGGCAGTTGGGTACTGCAGGAAGCCTGCGCGCAGATGCGTCGTTGGCACGAGCAGGGGCTGCCCATCCATCGTGTCGCGGTGAACGTGTCGTACCGGCAGTTCAGCGGCGACAACCTGGGCGACAGCGTGCGCCGCGCGCTGGCCGATGCAAACCTGCCGGGCCATGCACTGGAACTGGAACTCACCGAACGCGTGCTGGTCGACGACACCACGGACACGCTGGAAGTATTCGACCAGTTGCGCCTGCTGGGCGTGCAACTGTCGATCGACGATTTCGGCGAAGGCTACAGCGCGCTCAACTACCTGCGCAGGCTGCCGATCCACGCGCTCAAGCTCAGCCATTCCTTCCTGAAAGGCGTACCGGGCAAACCATCGGACGTGGCGATCTGCCAGGCGGTGGCCGGCATCGCCCAGAGCCTGGGCCTGGATATGGTGGCCGAAGGCGTGGAAACCGAAGCCCAGCGCGATTTCCTGTTGCGGCTGGGCGTAACCGTCGGCCAGGGTTTCCTGTTCGCGCCCGGCTTGTTGCCCGGCGAGTTCGCCAAGCGCGTGGCAGCGCAACAGGACGGCGCATGAGCCTGCCTTCCGGCTACGCGGTTCGTCCGATCCGCGCCAGCGACGACGCCGTCATGGCCTCGATCATCCGCACGGTGATGCCCGCGTTCGGCGCAGTCGGCTCCGGCTTCGCGATCGGCGACCCCGAAGTGGACTGGATGTCGCAGGCCTATGCCGAACCACGCCACGCCTATTTCGTGGTCGAACGCGACAGGCGCGTGCTGGGCGGCGCGGGCATCGCGCCTTTGGCGGGCGGCGACCGCGACACCTGCGAACTGCGCAAGATGTATTTCCTGCCCGAAGCGCGCGGGATCGGCGCCGGCGCGGCGATGATGGCGCGCAGCCTGGATGCCGCGCGAAAGGCCGGCTTCCGCCAGTGCTACCTGGAGACCCTGACCGGCATGGACGCTGCGCAACGCCTGTACGAACGCAGCGGCTTCCGCAGCATCGACGGACCGATGGGCAGCACCGGGCATGGCGGCTGCAACACGTTCTACCTGCTGGATCTCTGACACCAGAAAGTGGGAGCGGGCCCGCCCTGCGCTAAAATCGCGGTTTTCCGCAGCAGGATTCCCGCATGCAGCTCTCCAACGCCCGCGCCGTGATCACCGGCGGCGTTTCCGGCCTGGGCCTGGCCGTCGCGCAGCATCTGGTCAAGCACGGCGGCAAAGTCGCCCTGTTCGACGTCAACGACGACAAGGGCGCGGCCGCCGTGGCCGAACTGGGCGATGCCAATGCCCGCTACTTCAAGACCGACGTCACCGACGAAGCCGGCGTGGTCGCCAACGTCGCTGCCGCGAAGGCGTTCCTTGGCGGGCTGAACGTCGCCGTGAACTGCGCCGGGATCCTCGGCGCCGGCCGCGTGCTGGGCCGCGATGGTGCGATGAAGCTCTCGCAGTTCCAGACCACGGTGATGGTCAATCTGGTCGGCAGCTTCAACGTGGCCAAGGCCTGCGCCGAGCAGATGCAGGGCAACGAGACCGGCACCGACGGCGAGCGTGGCGTGATCGTCAACACCGCATCGGTCGCCGCGTACGAAGGCCAGATCGGACAAGCCGCGTATTCCGCATCGAAGGGCGGCGTGGTCGGCATGACCCTGCCGATGGCGCGCGAACTGGCCCGTTTCGGCATCCGGGTGATGACCGTGGCACCGGGCGTGTTCTGGACGCCAATGGTCGATGGCATGCCGGACGATGTGCAGAAGTCGCTGGCGGCGTCGATCCCGTTCCCGTCGCGGCTGGGCCAGGCACCGGAATTCGCCGACCTGGTCGCCTACATCCTCACCAACACCTATCTCAACGGCGAAACCATCCGCCTGGACGGCGCCACCCGGCTGGCGCCGAAGTGACCGACTACGGTTCGCGCGCCGAACGCTGGGTCGCGACCAAATGGCCGGCGATCCGCGCGCGCGGCATGTGGCATTTCGTGTTGGTTAAAGGCGTGGCGTTCTGGGGCGGGCTGATGCTCGCCTTCATGACCGTGATGATGCTGATCCAACTTGGCCCCTCGCATCCACGCCTGCCACTGGTGCTGGCGGTCGCGGTGCCGTTGTGCGCCATCGGCGGCCTGGTCTGGGGCCTGCTCACCTGGATTTTCAACGAGCGCATCTACCGCGCGCTCCAACAACAACAGTGAAAGAGATCGCATGAAGGCTTACGACATCAAGAAAGGCAACGTCGTCGAACACAACGGCACCGTGTACCAGGTGCGCGACATCGAGCGCAGCTCGCCGCAAGGCCGCGGTGGCAACGTCAAGTTCCGTTTCACCATGTACAGCGTGCCCGGCGGCAGCAAGTTCGACCTCAGCGTCGGCGGCGACGACGAGCTGAAGGAAGTGGAATTCTCGCGCCGGCCTGTCACCTATTCCTACAAGGATGGCGACGCGTTCGTGTTCCTCGATGACGAGGACTACACGCCCTACACGCTGGACGCGGACGTGGTCGGCGAAGCCGCCGGCTATATCGTCGACGACCTCGCCGGCTGCCAGGTGCAGATCATCGACGACCTGCCGGTGGGCGTGCAGCTGCCCACCAGCGTGGTGATGGAAGTGATCGAGACCCCGCCGGAACTGAAGGGTGGCACCGCGACCAAGCGCCCGAAGCCGGCCAAGCTCAGCACCGGCATCGAGATCATGGTGCCGGAGTACATCGGCAACGGCGAGAAAGTGTGGGTGAACACCACGACCGGCGAGTTCGGCGGACGCGCGGACTGAGGCATTGGTCGATGCATAGCCCGGGTAGAGCGCGGCGAAACCCGGGAATGTATTGCAATTGGAAACGGATGGGGCCCGGGTTTCGCCTTCGACGCTACCCGGGCGACACCAACGGAATGACGAAGATGACGGAAGCTTTGCAACCCATCACGCTCTCCGGCCACGACATCCGCCTGGAACCGCTGTCGCACCACCACATCGCGCCCTTGCAGGACGCGGTGGACGATGGCGACATCGGCGCGCTGAACTATGTCGCGTCACCAAACCGCGACGGCATGCCTGCGTGGATCGAACATGCGCTGGCGATGCGCAACGCCGGCCGCGAACTGCCGTTCGCGATCGTCGCCGGCAACCGCGTGGTCGGCAGCACACGCTTCTACGACATCGACCTGTCGGTGCCGACGCTGGCCATCGGCTACACCTTCCACGCCGCCTCGGTGTGGCGTACCCACGTCAACACCGCCAACAAGCGCCTGATGCTGGGTCATGCCTTCGACACGCTGGGGGTGCAATCGGTGTTCTTCCACACCAGCCACCAGAACCTGCGCTCGCAGGCGGCCATCGAACGCCTCGGCGCTACCCGCGACGGCGTGCTGCGCAACCACAAGCGGCACAAGGACGGCAGCCTGCGCGACACCGTGACCTATTCGATCATCGCCAGCGAATGGCCGGCGATCCGGACACGATTGGACGCGCGCCTCGCCGACATCCCGGCGTAATCAGTCGAACAACTTGCCGGGATTCATGATTCCGTTCGGATCCAGCACCGCCTTGATGCCGCGCATCGCCGCGATCTCCGCATCGCTGCGCGTGCAGCCGAGATAAGGCTTCTTCACCAGGCCGATGCCGTGCTCGGCGGAGATGCTGCCGCCATGTGCCTGCAGCGTGCTTGCGAGCAGCTTGGTCACCCGCTCGCAATCGGCCACGAAGGCCTCCAGCGCCAAGCCGTCCGGTTTCAGGATATTGATGTGCAGGTTGCCGTCGCCGATATGGCCGAACCAGACCACCTCGAACTGCGGGTATTCCTTCGCCAGCAGTGACTGGGCTTCGGCGAGGAAGGCCGGCATCGCCGACAGCCGCACGGAAACATCGTTCTTGTACGGCACGTAGCGCGCCAGACTTTCGGTGATGCCTTCACGCAGTCGCCATAGCTGCGCGGCCTGCGCATCGCTGCCGCTGATCACGCCGTCGCTGACCAATCCCTGCTCCATGCACTGCTCGAATGCGGCCAAGGCTTCGGCTTCGCTGGCTTCATCGCTGGCGAATTCGGTGACCACGTAGAACGGATGCACCTCGGCGAACGGCGCCTGCGCGCCATGCGCCAGCACGTGCTTGAGCGCGAGATCGGTGAAGAATTCGAAGGCCTGCAATTGCAGCCGTGAGCGGAACGCCTCGAACACCTGCATCAGCGCCTCGAACGAAGGCAGCGCCAGCAACATCACATTGGTCGGCGGCGGCGGATCGGTGAGTTTCAGCGAGGCTTCGACGACGATGCCGAGCGTGCCTTCCGAGGCAATCGCCAGATGCCGCAGGTCGTAGCCGCTGGAGTTCTTGACCAGGCTGCGGCCCAGTTCCAGCAACTCGCCACTGCCGGTCACCAGCGTCAATCCGGCGATCCACTCGCGGGTGTTGCCGTAACGCAGCACGCGAATGCCGCCGGCATTGGTGGCGATATTGCCGCCGATGCTGCAGGAGCCGCGCGCCGCGAAATCCACCGGGTACTGCAAGCCGTGTTCGCGCGCCGCGTCCTGCGCGGCCTGCAGCGGGATGCCGGCCTGCACGGTCAACGTGCGATCCACGGCATCGAAGCCGATCACCTTGCTCATCCGCTCAAGGCTCAGCACCAGCTCGCCGCTCGCCGCCACCGCGCCACCAGACAAACCGGTGCGGCCGCCAGACGGGACAATCGCCACGCCTTCGGCATTGGCCCAGCGCACGATGGCCTGAACCTCGTCCACGCTGGTCGGCAGCGCGATCGCCAGCGGCGCGGGAACCCAGCGTCGGGTCCAGTCGCGGCCGTAATGCTCCAGCTCGGCCGGATCGGTGGTCAGGCGCAGGCCAGGCAGCTGCCGGCGCAGGGTGTCGAGGCGGGGATCTGGGGCGGAATCGGACATGTCGCGAGCCTGACATCGGCGGCCGGCGGCGTCCAGTGCGGCACTGCAGCAAAACTCGAACGAAAACTGGCACACTCGACCAACCCCACCCCTCTACCCGGCGACATGAAGAAGACCTCCTACCCCAAGCAGGACATCAAGATCCTGCTGCTTGAAGGCTTGAGTCCCAACGCGGTGGAGACGTTTCGCGCGGCCGGCTACAGCAATATCGTCACCCACGCCAAATCGCTGCCGGAAGATGAACTACACAAGGCGATCGCCGATGCGCATTTCATCGGCATCCGTTCGCGCACCCAGCTGACCGCCGAGGTGCTGGCCGATGCCAAGCGCCTGCTCGCGATCGGCTGTTTCTGCATCGGCACCAACCAGGTGGATCTGGAAGCAGCAGAACTGGCCGGCATCCCGGTGTTCAATGCGCCCTATTCCAATACCCGCAGCGTGGCCGAGCTGGTGCTGGCCGAGGCGATCATGCTGTTGCGCGGCATCCCGCAGAAATCTGCGCAGTGCCATCGCGGCGGCTGGAGCAAATCCGCCGCCGGCAGCCACGAGGCGCGTGGCAAGACGCTGGGCATCGTGGGTTACGGGCATATCGGCACCCAGGTCGGGGTGCTGGCCGAGTCGCTGGGCATGCAGGTGCTGTTCCACGACATCGAGACCAAGCTCTCGCTGGGCAACGCCCGCGCCGCGCGCGAGCTGGACGAACTGCTGGCCGCATCCGACGTGGTGACCCTGCATGTGCCGGACACCGCGGCGACGCGCTGGATGATCGGCGCCGCGCAGTTCGAGAAGATGAAGCCCGGCGCGCATTTCATCAATGCCGCGCGCGGTACGGTGGTCGATATCGATGCGCTGGCGGCAGCGCTGAAGTCCGGGCACATCGGCGGCGCGGCGGTGGACGTATTCCCCGAAGAACCCAAGGGCAATGACGATCCGCTGGTCTCGCCCCTGCTCGGCATCGACAACGTGATCCTGACCCCGCATGTCGGCGGCAGCACGCTGGAGGCGCAGGACAATATCGGCGTGGAAGTTGCTGCGAAACTGGTGCGCTACAGCGACAACGGCAGCACGCTGTCTGCGGTGAACTTCCCCGAAGTCACCCTGCCCGAGCATGCCGGCAGCCATCGGCTGCTGCATATCCATCGCAACGTGCCGGGCGTGCTGTCAAAGATCAACGAAATCTTCGGCGAACGCGGCATCAACATCGACGGCCAGTTCCTGCGCACCGACCCGAACGTGGGCTACGTGGTGATCGATGTCAGCGCGGACGACGCCCAAGCAACCGAGCTGCGCACGGCACTGGCGGCGATCCCGGGCACGTTGCGGACGCGCGTGTTGTATTGATCAGACGGTGACGCGTGCGAGCCATTTGCGCGCCATCCGCTGCACCGATGCATCCGCGGCATCGTCGGCAGCAAGTTCGACGATTTCGCGCCAGGCCAGGTCGTGCGATTCGTCGCTGACGACGTAGGCCTCGTTGTCCCCCGCACGCACCACGTAGCGCACGTCGTAATGCCAGTGTTCCGGCACACCCTTGTGTTCGGGAATGCGATGGCGGTCGAGGTCGAAGATGCCCGGCTCGATGCGCAGGCCGCTCAAGCCGGATTCCTCTTCCGCTTCCTTCAAGGCGGCGATGCGCAGGTCGCGCTCGCCATCGGCATGACCACCCAACTGCAGCCACAGACCCAGTTTCTTGTGGTGGGTCAGCAAGGCGCGCCCGCCGCCGGCATCGACCAGCCAGCACGATGCGGTGAAGTGGCCGGCCAGGCGTTCGCGCAGGAACGGGTTTTCGGCATCGCCCAGCAGTTCGCCGAACAGCATCACGGTAGCTGCCTCGTCCGGCCAGCGCGTTGCGTATTCAGCCAATGCGGCTTGGAAATCGGTGTCGTGGGTGGTCGCGCTCATGCTGCATTGCGTCATTGCGGAAACCGCGATTATCGCTGCTTCCGTGACCCGCGCCGCTTGTGTCTACACGGCGTGAACGTATATGGTCGCTGACTTGCGGATCGCCCGGTGGGCACCGCCCACACAGCATAGATAGGGGAGAACAGAATGCTGTTCCAGCGCGTCAAGCCGCTCGACAAGATCCTTGAAACCGCCGAAAAGAAATCCCTCAAGCGCCAGCTTGGCGCCTTCCAGCTGACCATGCTCGGCATCGGCGCCATCATCGGCACCGGCATCTTCGTGCTCACCGCCGAAGCCGGCCAGAAGGCCGGCCCGGCGATGATGCTGGCCTTCGTGATCGCTGCGGTGGTCTGTGCGCTGGCGGCATTGGCGTACTCCGAACTCGCTTCGATGATCCCCGTGTCGGGCTCCGCCTACACCTACACCTACGGCGTGATGGGCGAAGCCCTGGCCTGGACGGTGGGTTGGGCGCTGGTGCTGGAATACGCGGTGGCCGCTGGTGCGGTCTCGGTGGGCTGGTCCGGTTACATGAACGGACTACTCGCCAGTGCGGGCATGGAACTACCCATGCATCTCAAGACCGGCCCGATGGATGGCGGCGCGTTCAACCTGCTCGCGTTCTGCATCGCGCTGGTGGTCACCGGCCTGCTGGTGATCGGCACCTCCAAATCGGCCAAGGTCAATGCGATCCTGGTGCTGATCAAGGTCGCCGCATTGACTGCCTTCATCTTCGTGGCAGTGCCTGCAGCAAAGGATGTCAACTTCGAACCCTTCTTCCCGACCGGCTGGGGCAGCCCGCTGGGCGGCGTTGGCGTGTTGGGTGCGGCAGCCTCGATCTTCTTCGCCTACGTCGGCTTCGATGCCGTCTCTACTGCGGCCGAAGAAACCAAGAACCCGAACCGCAACATCCCGATCGGCCTGATCGGTTCGCTGCTGGTCTGCACCGTGTTCTACATGCTGGTGGGCTACGGCGCGGTGGGCGCGATCGGTTCGCAGCCGATGCTCGATGCCAACGGCCTGGCCATCCATCCGGGCACCCCGGAAATGGCCGCAGCCTGCCTGGGGTCCGATGCGCTGGTCTGCAGCAAGGAGCCGCTGGCTCACGTGCTGAAGGTGATGGGCTTTGCCGGCATGGGCAACATGATCGGCCTGGCCGCTGCGCTGGCCCTGCCCTCGGTCATCCTGATGATGATCTACGGCCAGACCCGCATCTTCTTCACCATGTCGCGCGACGGCCTGCTGCCGGAGTTCCTGTCCAAGGTGCATCCGAAGTTCCACACCCCGCACGTGGTCACCATGATCACCGGCGTGTTCGTGGCGCTGTTCGCCGCGATGTTCCCGGTGGGCATCCTGGCCGACATCTCCAACTCGGGCACCCTGTTCGCGTTCATGGCGGTGGCCGCCGGCGTGCTGATCCTGCGCAAGCGCGAGCCGAACCGCCCGCGTCCGTTCCGCACCCCGATGGCCTGGGTGGTCTGCCCGCTCGCCATCGCCGGCTGCCTGTTGCTGTTCCTGAACCTGTCGGTCTACACCATCGCGATGTTCTTCGGCTGGGCGATCATCGGCCTGATCGTGTACGCGCTGTACGGCTACCGCAACAGCGACTTGGCCCGCGGCATCACCGGCCCGGAAGGCGGCCCGAAGATCGATCCGGAACCGCCGTTCCACGAAGGCCCGCAAGCCTGATCGGAACCACAGGCTTCGACGAGAAACCCGGCTTCGGCCGGGTTTTTTCGTGATGGCGTGTGCCCTTGCGTTATCCTCGCCGCCTTTCCGGCAATGCCCGCAGGCACTCCCATGCACGACCACGAGCGCGCCGCGCGGCAATCGCTGATCGACCACTGCCGGGCGATGAACGCCAGCGGCCTGTCCCTCAACAAATCGGGCAATGCCAGCCTGCGCTGGGGCGATGGCCTGCTGATCACGCCGACCGGGCGCGCCTACGACCGCCTGCAGCCGGAAGACATCGTCTATCTCGGACTGGATGGCAGCTGCCCGCCCGGACAGCTGATCCCGTCCAGCGAGTGGCGCTTCCACGTCGACATCCTGCAGGCCTTCCCGGCGACCAGTGCGGTGGTGCACGTGCATTCCACCTACGCCACTGCGCTGGCCTGTCTGGGCGAAGGCATCCCGGCCTTCCATTACATGGTCGCGGTGGCCGGCGGCGACCATATCCCGTGCGCGGCCTATGCCACCTTCGGCACGCCGGAACTGTCGACGAACGTGCTGGACGCGCTGGACGGCGGCCTGCGCGCCTGCCTGATGGCGAACCACGGTCAGGTCACGACCGGCAAGACCCTGTCCGAAGCCTACGCACTGGCCGAAGAAGTGGAGAACCTGGCCCATCAGTACATGCTGGCGCGCACCCTGGGCCCCACCCGCAACTTGCCGCACGAGGAAATGGCCCGCGTGGCCGAGAAGTTCAAGCACTACGGCCAGCAGCGCGCGGACGATTGAAACCTCGGCAACAAGGCATGAATCCGGTCGGGATCGTCATGTGGCGCACGTGCGCCAGCCGCTAAACTGCGCAGATGACGACTCCCGCCTTCGACCATAACCTGTATGCCGGCTGCGCCGCGCAGATCGTTTCCCACACCCGCGAACTGGCCGCCAAGGGCTGGACGCCCGCCACCGCCGGCAATTTCTCGATCCGGATGGATGCCAACCTGGCCGCGATCACCATTTCCGGCAAGGACAAGGGCCGCCTGAGCGAGGCCGACATCATGGTGGTCGACATGGACAACCGTCCGGTCGCCACCCACCATCGGCCATCGGCGGAAACCGCGCTGCACACCCATCTGTATCGCCGCTACCCGGATGTCGGCGCGGTGCTGCACACGCATTCGCCCACCCAGACCGTCGCCGGCCTGCTGTATGCCGATGAAGGCCGCGTGCGCCTGCGCGGCTACGAACTGTTCAAGGCCCTGCGCGGCCACACCACCCACGAGGCCGTGCTCGACCTGCCGGTAGTGCCGAACTCGCAGGACATGGACGAACTCACCGCCAGCGTGGACGAAGTGCTCACCGTGCCGAACACCTGGGGCTACCTGATTGCCG
Source organism: Thermomonas sp. HDW16 (assembly GCF_011302915.1). NCBI lineage: Bacteria > Pseudomonadati > Pseudomonadota > Gammaproteobacteria > Lysobacterales > Lysobacteraceae > Thermomonas > Thermomonas sp. HDW16. Next base: position 1,953,541 of record NZ_CP049872.1, read on the forward strand.
GCCACGGCCTGTACGCCTGGGGCCGCGACATCGCCGAGGCACGCCGCCACCTGGACGCGTTCGAGTTCATGCTGGGCTGCGAACTGGAAATGCGCCGGCTGCAAGCCTGAGCGACGGAACAAGGAACCACACGATGAGCCGCTTGCGCATCTTCAACGACGACGTTCCCACCGCACCGCTGCTGACCACCGACAACCCCGCCGAGATCGCCACCGAACTGGCGAAGATCGGCGTGGGCCTGGAACAGTGGCAGCCGGCACATGCCGTGCAACCCGGCGACGCGGCGGAGACCATCATGGCCGCCTACCAGGCCGACATCGACCGCCTGGTCGATGCCAACGGCTTCCGCAGCGTGGACGTGGTCAGCATCGCCCCGGACAACCCGCAACGCGAAGCGATGCGCGCCAAGTTCCTCGACGAGCATTTCCACCAGGAAGACGAAGTGCGCTTCTTCGTCGCCGGCTCCGGCCTGTTCACCTTGCACGTGGATGGCAAGGTCTACGAAATCCTGTGCGAAGCCGGCGACCTGATCTCGGTGCCGGACCGCATGACCCACTGGTTCGACATGGGCCCGGAACCGAGCTTCGTCGCCATCCGCTTCTTCACCGAACCGGACGGCTGGGTGGGCCATTTCACCGGCACCGACATCGCACGGCAATTCCCGCGTTACGAGGTCGGCCAGGCGCGTCCGGCGTGATGATGAAGACCACCATCCTCACCGACATCGAAGGCACCACCTCCAGCATTTCCTTCGTCAAGGACGTGCTATTCCCGTATGCGCGCGACGCCCTGCCCGGCTTCGTGCGCGAACATGGGAACGAGCCCGAAGTGCGCCAGTGGCTGGACATGGTGGCCACCGAAAACGGCGGCATCTGCCAGGACGAAATGATCGTCGAAACCCTGCAGGGCTGGATCGACCAGGATCGCAAGCACACCGCGTTGAAGGCGCTGCAGGGCATGGTCTGGGAAGCCGGTTACCGCGATGGCGATTTCGCCGCCCCGCTGTATCCGGACGTGGCCCCCGCGCTGCGCGCCTGGCATGCCGAGGGCCACCCGCTGGCGGTGTATTCCTCCGGCTCGGTGCCGGCGCAGAAGCTGCTGTTCGCCAATACCGACGCCGGCGATCTGCTGCCGCTGTTCAGCGGTTTCTTCGATACCGAAGTCGGCCACAAGCGCGATGCCGACAGCTACCGACTGATTGCCGACCGCCTCGACCGCAGCCCCGGCGAAATCCTGTTCCTGTCCGACGTGGTGGCCGAACTCGATGCTGCCCGTGGTGCCGGCATACGCACCGTGTTGCTGGATCGGCGCGAGGACTACCCCGAGCCGCGCGTCGGCGATGCCACCAACGGGCATGTGCGGGTGGAGTCGTTCGCCGACATCGTGCTCTGACGGTCAGGGCACGGCTTCAAGCAACCGATAACTCGTCGTCGCCGTCACCTCCCCGCGCCAGCGGTCGAATGCACGCACTTCGACCCGATGTTCGCCGGCTACCAGTTTGGTCGGCAACGCGCCGCGCCACAGATGCGGCGAGGGTTCGGCCTCCGGCGAACGATCGTAGCCGCGCAAGGCTTCGGCGGCATCGTCGCGCATGTTTTCCGCCAGCAGCGCGGGGTCGGGTTGCGATACCTTCTTCATCGGCATCCACGCACCACCGTCGACGCGAAACTCGACGCGGGTGTCGTCATCGCCCATGTACACGTTGGCGAACACGCCCCAAGCCGGGTAGGCGCCACGTCGCAGCGCCTTCGGTGCGTGCACGCCGATCTGCGCATCGGCCGCGTCGCGGGCGTTGTGCCAAGCCAGTGCGTACCCACCGCCTAGCGTGATCTCCAGCACGGCATAACCGTTTGGCGTGCCATCGGCCATCATCGAATCCGGGATGCCGGCCGCATCCTTCACCCCCGACCAATAGGAGCCACACGTCGCACCGACGTTGTATTCGTGCAGCGGCGTGGCGCCCTGCCAGCCGTCGCCGGCATCGTGGAAGACATGGCGCTGCGTGTGGCTGTGCGCGCTCAATACCAGCACGTGCGGGAATTCCTGCAACAGGGCGAACAGGCGGATGCGGTCGTCGTCGCGGAAGCTGTCCTTGCCCGCCTCCTCGAACAACGGGATGTGCAGCGCGACCACCAGCAGTTTGTCTTTCGGCAACTGCGGTAGGCGGCGCGCCAGCAGCGCGAACTGATCCTCGCGGAAGCCGCCGATATAGGCGGGTTTCTGTCCGGGCAGCACGATCACGTCGTCCAGCACCACGAAATTCGCCGATGCGGTTTCCCGAATGAAGCTGTCCGGGCCGATGTTGCGATGGAAGTTGCCCAGCGAGGACGCATCGTCGCGCGCACCGGGATCGATGTCATGGTTGCCGGGCGCGTACAGCCATGGAATGCCCAACCGGGCCGTTTCCGCCTTGAGCGCCGGGTACATCGCCGGCGCATCGTCCACGATGTCGCCAAGCGAAATGCCCAATTGCGCGGCGTGCCGTCCGCGCAGCGGTTCGACGATGTCGCGCCGGTAGTAATCGACCTCCTGCAGCGACTTCACCTGCGGGTCGCCGAACACCAATACGCGCATCCCCTCTTCGCCGGCCTGCGCCTGCGCGCACCACCCGGCCATGCCCAACAACATCATCGCGACGATCGAACGCATGCGGCCTCCTTCCTGGTCGGGGGATTATGCCAATCACGTGGCGATCCCCGATTGCACTAGAATCGACCGGGCGTCGGGGAGGCCGGAAGGCAGGCGGAGCGTTTGCGCGGGATCGGGAACACATGGCGATCCATCATGTTCGGCCTGGCATTATTGCTTGCTGCCGGCAACGGTGCCGCGCGCGCCGTCGAGCCGCTGACGCTCGAACCAGGCCAGTCCTCGATCCCGCTGAGCCCCAGCATCGCCTACCGCCACGACACGATGGCCGCCGATGGTGCCACCGAAGCCTTCGCCCGCGCCAAGGCCGGCGAATTCGCCACCCTACCCAACGGCAATCCGACGTTCGGCTTCCAGAGCGGCGCCTACTGGTTCTACCTGCCGGTGGTGAACCGCCATCCCGAGGAATCGCGCTGGCTGCTGGTGCAGGAATACGCGCTGAGCGATCAGCTCGACGTGTATGTCCGCTATCCGGATGGACGGGTCGACCACCAGGCCAGCGGCGACCATCAACCGTTCTCCAGCCGCTTCATCCGCTACCGGCATCCCAACTTCCGGCTCGACCTGCCGTTGGGCGAACCGGTGGAAGTCCTGGTGCGTGTGCAGAGCGAAAGCTCGATGCAGGTACCGCTGGTGCTGTACACCCCGCGTGCACTGGCCGAGATCATGCGCGACGCGCAGTTCTCCACCGGCCTGTACTACGGCATCGTGCTGGCGCTGCTCTTCTACAACCTGGTGCTGTGGATCATGCTGCGCGATCCCGGTTACTTCTGGTACCTGCTGCATACCGGCGCGTTCGGCCTGGTGCTGTTCACCCTCAACGGCTACGGCTTCGAATACTTCTGGCCGAACTGGCCATGGATGGCGGATGCCTCGGTTCCCCTGTCGATCTGCCTGGCGCTGATCGGCATGCAGCAGTTCTCGCGTACCTTCCTCGAATTGCGCGAGCGATGGCCAGCCGGCAACCGGGTCAGCGTGGCCTTGATCGGTTTCTTCGTGTTGCTCGGCATCGCCTCGATCTGGCTGCCCTACAGCACTTCCACGCCGCTCGCCTCCAAGGCGGTGCTGTTCGGGGTGATCTGGATCATCGTGGCCGCTGTGGTCATGCTGCGCCGCGGTTATCGACCGGCCCGGCTGTTCCTGCTGGCCTGGTCGTTGTTCCTTCTCGGCACCGCGGCGTTCACCTTGCTCGCGTTCGGACTTGTTCCGCGCAACTTCTGGACCCAGAACGGCGTGCAGATCGGTTCCGCGCTGGAAATGCTGTTGTTGTCGCTCGCACTCGGCGCCCGCTACGCGGGCCTGCGCAACGAGAACATCCGCATCGTGCAGCAAGCCAACGAGCAGTTGGAACGCAGCGTCATCGACCGCACCAAGCAGCTGCGCACGGCGATGGCGCAACTGGGCGAAGCCAATGTGCAACTGCGCGAATACAGCCAGCGCGATCCATTGACCGGCGTGTACAACCGACGTCATTTCCGCGAAGCCTTCCAGCAGGCACTGGACGCGCGCAAGGACAACGGCAAGCCGCTGGCCCTGCTGCTGCTGGATCTGGATCACTTCAAGCAGATCAACGACAACTACGGCCACCTGGCTGGCGACGACTGCCTGCATTTCGCCGCACGCAGCATGGAAGACGTGGTGACACCGCATGGTGGTCTGGTCGCCCGTTTCGGCGGCGAGGAATTCGTCGCCGTGCTGCCGGGCAGCGATGCGCAGGCAGCCTTGCGCGTCGCCGAGGCGATCCGCCTGCGCATCCACCAGACCCCGGTAGCCAGCGCAGGCCACAACATCCGCCTGAGTGCGAGCATCGGCGTGCACACGGTGCCGGATGGCCACCAGGCCACGCCGGAAGACGTGATCCGCATCGCCGACGAAGCGCTCTACCGTGCCAAGGACGACGGCCGCAACTGCGTGCGGCACTCGATGAGCGCGGTATAGAACGGGCCTCGGCCTGGCCCTCCTCCGCGATTACGCCAGCACGGCCCTCGCCGCCGCCAACACGCTGCCGTCCGCGACCATGCGCACTGCATTGGCAACTTCGCCATCCATCGCACGATCCTGGCCGAGGAACGGAATGCGTTGGCGGATCGCCGCATGTGCCGCCGCCACCGCGTGCCCCGGCTGGAAAGCATCGGCCTGGGCCAGCTCCGCGCGCAAACCGTCGACTTCGGCGATGAAGCCCATGCGCTCGCCCGCATCCGGCAGCGGCCCGCCCTGCACCTTCGATGCAAATGCATCCGCATCGGCACGATCGGCCAGGTCGCGCGCGGCGTTGATCATGTCGCGACGCAAGTCCAGCGCTTGCGCGGCGGTGTACAGCTCCAGGCCCAGCACCTTGCCCAGGTCGTCGGCCATCGCCAGCACGTGGCGTGCCTCGTTGGCGCCCATCGAAACATGGTCTTCGGCATTCGCGCTGGTCGGGATCGAATAGACCGAAGCCGGCATCGCACGACTTGCAAGATCGTTGACGATCGCCGCAGCGGTGTACTGCACGATCATGTGCCCGCTCTCGGTGCCGTCCTCGTTGCCGATCAGGAACGCCGGCAGGCCATCGTTGGTAGCGGGATCGACCAGCTTGTTGAGGCGACGCTCGCTGATCGAGGCCAGCACCGGGATCGCGGCCTTCACATAGCTCATCGCCAGCGCCAGCGGCATGCCGTGGAAATGGCCGGCGGAAATCACCTGCTCCTCGACGAATTCCGCCTGCTTGTCAGGGAACACCAACGGGTTGTCGGTCACCGAATTCAGTTCGACGTCGAGCACGCGTTTGGCCTGCTCCAGCGCATCGCGCACCGCGCCATGCACTTGCGGGATGCAGCGCAACGAATAGCTGTCCTGCGGCTGGTGCTTCTTGCCGCCGCGGAACGGACGGAAGCGCGCATAGAACTTCTCGCGGCCATGGCGCTGGCCGAACGGCACCCAGTCCCAGCCGATGTCGAAGTTCAGCGCCTGCGCCTGTTGCGTGTCCCAGCTGGTCGGCAGCCACTGCCGGAACCGTGGCACCAGGTGGTACGGGATATCGGCGAGCGTCGATCCCGCCAGTAGAGCACGCAAGTTCTGCGCGGTTTGCACCTGCCCCGGATGCGGACGCAGCGCATGCACTTCCGGTGCGAATGCACCCAGCCGGCCTGCGAATGCGTCGATCGTCATCGCCGCGGCAAGATCGGCCGTACCCAGCAGGTCATCGAGCTTCTGCACCGCCAGCACGCCAGTCGCCAGCATTTGTGCGGTACCGTTGTTCAGCGCCAGACCTTCCTTGTACGACAAGGAAACCGGCTCCAGCCCCTTGCGCTTCAGCGCTTCGGCACCAGAGATACGCTCACCGTCGACGAAGGCTTCGCCGCCGCCAAGCAGGACGATGGCGAGGTGCGACAGCGGTGCCAGGTCGCCGGATGCACCGACCGATCCCAATTGCGGCACCACCGGCACGATCCCGGCATTGAGCATCGCCGCCAGTGCCTGCAGCGTCTGCACGCGGATGCCGGAATGCCCGCGCAGCAGCGTGTTGATGCGGATGCACAGCATCGCGCGCACCACGTCCGGCGCGAACGCTTCGCCCACGCACACGGCATGAGTGACGATCAGATTGTTCTGCAGTTCGATATGCGGCGAGCGCCCGGACTTGGTTGCACCCGGTAATTCATCGCGCAGCGGATGCGCGCCGAGCAGCTTGTCCGCATTGCTGCCGAAACCGGTGGACACGCCGTAAATCGGCTCCTGGCGCGCGACTTGCGCCGACAGGAAGTCCGCCGCACGCGCCACCTGCTGCAATGCACCTGCATCCAGTTCAACCGACGCGCCATTGGCGACATCGACCAGAGACTCACGGGTCAGCGACACGCCATCCAGTTTGATCGTCTTGCTCATGCCAGCGCTCCTTCGCGCAGTTCGCGCGCCTGCAGCAGCGCATCGGCCAGCGCGTGCTCGGCCACTTCGAATTGTTGCCCGCGACGCAGGTCCTTGATCGCCACCACGCCACGTGCGGCTTCGTCCTCGCCACGGATGGCGACGAAGCGAATGCCGGCCTTGTCGGCGTACTGCATCTGCTTGGCCAGCTTGCGTGCCTCGAACTGGGTTTCGACGTTGAGGCCGGCGGCGCGAAGTGTTTGCGACATCGCCAGTGCGGCATCGAGTCCGGCATCGTCCATCAACGCCACCAGCACATCGACCGAACTGTCCGCCGTGCCGATCAGACCCGCCTCGCGCAATTGATAAAACAAGCGGGTCAGGCCGATGGAGATGCCAACGCCGGGCAGTTTCGACTTGCTGTAGTGGCTGGCCAGGTTGTCGTAGCGGCCGCCCGAGCAGATCGAACCGATCTGCGGGTAGGCGTCCAGCATGGTCTCGTACACCACGCCGGTGTAGTAATCCAGGCCGCGCGCGATCGACAGATTGATCGCGTAACGCGACTCGTCGACGCCGAGCGCCTTCAACTGCAACAGGATCGCGCGCAATTCGGCGCGGCCTTCCTCGAACAACGGCGTGCCGGCGCCCAGCGCATCGAGCTTGGCCAGCGCATCGTCGTGCCCCTGCGAGCGCACCCGCGAGAACGCCATCAGCTTGTCGATGACGTCGGGCGTCAGCTCGAAACCTTCGCCCGCCAAGGTCGCGCGTACCGCGTCCTCGCCGCGTTTGTCGAGCTTGTCGAGTTCGCGCAGCACCAGCATCTGCCGTTCGCCCTCGATGCCCACACCCTCGAAATAGCCACGCAGCAACTTGCGATGGTTGAGCTGGATGGTGAATTCGCCGATGGCGAGGCGTTCGAACACGGCCGCAATCACCGCCGGGATCTCCGCATCGAAACGCGGCGAGAGATTGTCCTTGCCGATCACGTCGATGTCGCACTGGTAGAACTCGCGGAAGCGGCCGCGTTGGGCACGCTCGCCGCGATATACGCGCTGCATCTGGTAGCGGCGGAACGGGAATGCGAGGTCGTGCTCGTGCTCCGCCACGTAACGGGCCAGCGGCACGGTCAGGTCGAAGCGCAGCGCCAGCTCGGGTAGGCCTTCACCCCCCTTTTCCAACGCACCGGTGGACTGCACGAAGTACACCTGCCGCTCGGTTTCGCCGCCGGACTTGGTCAACAGCACCTCGGACAACTCCATCACCGGCGTTTCCACCGGCAGGAAGCCGAAGCCTTCGAAGGTCTGGCGAATCGTGTCCAGCATGCGCTGGAAGGCGATCTGGTCGCGGGGCAGCAGCTCCATGACCCCGGGTGGGGTGCGTGGCTTGATCAAGGCGGTGGGCTCCGGCGCGGGAAGGCGCTAGTTTAGCCGGCGCGGCGGCTCGCTCGCCTGCCCCTCTTGCCTGAAACCGATTCGACCTCTAAAATGCGCGGCTCTGCCGTCGGGGTGTAGCTCAGCCTGGTAGAGCGCTACGTTCGGGACGTAGAGGTCGCAGGTTCGAATCCTGTCTCCCCGACCAATCTGCATATTGATCAAACCGCCCTCGTGGCGGTTTTTTCATGCCTGCGACGCACGTGCCACTGTCCACATCCAGCCCGATTCGCCGTTGACTCCTGTACGTCCCTTGCGTCAGGTGTCGCGTGGCGATAGCCAACCATCCCCCAGCACCCGAGTCGACACACGACGCTTACAACCCGCCTGTGCTGCGGCAGCTGGCCCTGCGGTTGATCCTGCCAATGGCATTGACAGCGTTGGCCCTGTTCGGCTTGCTTGCCTGGGAAACCATTCGCCTGTTTCCATCCGGCAGCCCAGAACTGAGCGGCACCCTACTGCGTAACGCGGCACTCTTGCTCGTAGCCCTGTTGATCGTGAGCGCCTCGGGCTGGTTGATCGCATCGCGCGCGATCAAGCCGATCGCTGAACTGACCGAAGCGATCGAACGAATCGGGCATGGCGAGCAGGCACGGCTTGAAATCGATCGTGGCGAGATCCTCGGACGCCTGCAACGCGGCGTGAACGAGGCCTCGCAAGCGTTGGCGCGCTCGCGCAATCGCATGCAGAGCGAACTGGGCCGCACGTCGGTGGAACTTGCCGACAAGAACGCCAGGCTGGAAGCCGCCAGCCAATCGCGCGCGCGCTTCCTTGCCGCTGCCAGCCACGATCTGCGGCAGCCCTTGTATGCATTGACCCTGTTCTCGTCCGCCCTGCGCGCCGGTGAAAACGATCCCGCCAAACTGACCCGCGTCCTGCATATCGAGGAATGCGTGGCATCGCTCGACCACCTGTTCTCCGAACTGCTCGACCTGTCGCGACTGGAAACCGGCGCGGTGCACGCATCAATGGCCGACGTGCGGCTGGACGAAGTATTCGACGAGGTCAGCCGCAATTTCCGCATGCTGGCCGAATCGCGCGGGCTGCGCCTGATCGTGCGCAAGACCGATGTCTGGGTGCGTGCCGACCGCACCATGCTCACCCGCATCCTCAACAACCTGGTGAGCAACGCGCTGCGCTATACGGACGAAGGCGGCGTGCTGGTCGGCGTGCGCCAGCAGCGATCCGGGCAGGTGCGGATCGACATCTGGGACACCGGCCACGGCATCGCGCCCGAACACCAGCAGCGCGTATTCGAGGAGTTCTACCAGGTGTCGCATGAACACGCGCGCGGCGGTCGCCAGCGCGGGCTGGGATTGGGACTGTCCACGGTACGCAAGTTGGCCGAACTGATCGATTGCAGGATCTCGCTCGCCTCCACGCCAAAGCACGGCACCGTGATGTCGCTATCGCTTGCCAGGGGCGCGCCGTCCACGCAGGCGCACGCACGCGATGCCGTCGACATCCCGCTGGATGTCAGCGGCCTGCGGGTGCTGGTGGTGGACGATGAAGTCAGCATCCTCGAAGGATTGCGCGCCCTGCTCGCCGAATGGGGCTGCGAGATCCGTGCTGCGGAGAACCAGTCGGACGCGCTGGACGCGCTGGCCGGCTGGGCGCAGGCACCCGATCTGGTGATCAGCGACCTGCGCCTGCGCGAAGGCCGCAGCGGGGTGGAAGTGCTGCGTGCGATCGCCGGCCATTACGGCCAGGACCTCCAACAGCCGGGCTTCGCGCGCCTGCTGGTCACCGGCGAAACCCGCGGCGACCGCCTCGGCGAAATCGCCGCAAGCCGCATTCCGGTGCTGTTCAAGCCGGTGTCCCCGCAAAAACTGCGCGAAGCGATGCTGGCGGCGGTGTTCGCCTGCCGCACGCGACGCTTCGAACCAAGGAACGACGCCCGATGAGCGATGCCTTCTCCTACGACGTGGTCGACTATCCGTCGCTGATCCATCCGCAGATGCATCCCTCGCGGCTTGCGGCGATTGCTCGCTTGCACGGTATCCATGCGGCATCCCCGAAGGCTTGCCAGCTGCTGGAAGTCGGCTGCGGCGATGGCCTGCAACTGCTCACCCTGGCGATGGCCTACCCGCAGAGCCGCTTCATCGGCGTGGATCTGTCCGCGGCCGCAATTTCGCGCGGCGAAGCCATGCGCAACCGGCTCGGGCTGCACAATCTCCGCCTGGTCGCCGCCGACCTGCTGGAATGGAATCCCGGCCCGGAACCGTACGACTACATCGTCGCCCATGGTTTCTATTCGTGGGTGCCCGGAATCGTGCGCGGACGCCTGCTGCAGTTGTGCGGGGAGAGACTGGCCGATACCGGCATCGCCTATGTCAGCTACAACGCCATGCCCGGCTGCCATCTGCGACGGATGGTATGGGACATGATGCGATTCCATGTGCGTGACATCACGATGCCGGCCGAGCGTGCAGAAGAGGCCCGAAGCTTCCTCGAGTGGCTGGCGACGAATACCATCGGCAAGCCTGTGTACGGCGACTCATTGCGACTGGAAGCAGCCAACCTCCTCAACCGCACGAACGCCTCGGTGCTGTACCACGACGATCTTGCGGAGATCAATGCCCCCTTCTCGATCAGCGACTTCATGGACGGCGCGTCACGCAGCGGGCTGCGCTTCCTTGCCGAAGCCGACTATTCGGAATCCCGGGACGAAATGCTCGACGACGATGTCCGGGCGCATCTGCAAGCGCTTTCCGGGGGGACGTCATCAAGAAGGAGCAGTACCTGGATTTCCTGAAGGGACGCAGGTTCAGGCAGACCCTGCTGTGCCGCGACACGGTTGCGCTGGAACACGAAATCGTCGAAACCGAAGCACTCCGGATGCAGGCCATCGCCCCGCTCCGCACCGAACCCGCCGATGCCGACATCGCGTCCGATCAAGCCGTTCGATTCGTCACGCCGGAGGGCACCTCGATGTCCTCCAACCACCCGGGCACCAAAGCCATGCTCGCTTCGCTGGGCAGGATGTTCCCGGTGCCATCGGCAGTAATGGGCCTGGTCGACACCGATCCGGATGAAATGGAAAGCGGTAGACAGGCAACCGCCGAATCACCGATCGAACCACTCGAAACCATCGTGCGAGGATTCCGCTTCGGCATCATCGACCTGCTGGTCGACCCGCCCGACTTCGCTCCGGAAGCCGGCGAAAAGCCGCTGTTCTACCCGCTCGCCAGAATGCAGGTCGACTCAGGCGCGACAACCGTTGCCAGCATGCGGCCTTCGATGGTGAGCCTGGACAGCCCCCTGACCCGTGAACTGCTGCTGTTGCTGGATGGAAGCCGCGACCATGAAACCATCCAGGCATTGCTGGCGGAACGCATGCATGCGCTCGGGACACCGGAAGGACTCCCCGCTCGCGACCTCGAATGGTGGCGCGCGAACATCGTCGAACAACTCGCCACGGGCCTGCAGCAGGCTGCGAAACTCGGGGTGCTGGTGGAGAACTGATCGGCAGGGGAATGCAGCGTCAACGCACCATGTAGGTCTGCGTATTGAGCTGCAGTACGGCATCGAATTGCACTTTCTCGCCATCTTCGCCCAGTTCAAGCATGGCATCGATGCGGAAGCGCAATGCGCGATCCAGCTCCTTCTGCGCATCCAAGGTCACCCGCACCCGGCTCAGCCGGGACTCGTGAAGGCTGATAGCCTGTTCCAGCGAGCGCCGGATCTTGTCGCGATCATGCGGGTTGAGCAAGCTGTAGGACGAGAAGTCGAGGATGCCGTAGGTCAATGACGAGGCACGGCATTCCTTGAAAACATCCGGAACGACGCGGCTCGCTTCCGAGCGCGTGTTCAGCAGGCTCTCCAGGTCGAGCGATACGCCAGTGCGCATTTCCTGCATCGAAACCCGCCTGCCGGAATCTTCCGGCAGGGGGGCATCGACCAGGCGATCCATGAAACCGCGTGGCATCGGAAGGGGCTTCCGCTATGTTCTGCGATGACGGACTTGATGGAAGCCGTCCCCGTCTTACTTGTTTTCCTTGATGTTCCAGGCCATCGCGACATCGCCTGCCTTGTTGCCCTTCGCATCCTGGGCCGTGTATTTCTCTTCGAACTTTCCGAAGTCGAATGTGATGGTCTCCAACAGGTGATCATGACTGGCACCATTCTGGCTGACGCTCGTCACCAGCACGTCGGTCAAGGTCACCGTGTAAAACACCATCTGTTCGCCACCCTGCTTGCGGCAGAAGAGTTCGGCCTTGGCGATGTGCTTTCCGTTGGAGACCAATTCCAGCAGTTTCGGGCTGGCCTTGTCCACTCTCTTGGAGATCGACACATTCAGGTACTCAACCCTGCCCGCGCCGCCACCCCCGCCATGGGCCATGCTGCCCGAATTTTGCGCCCCGAGGCTAAACCCCTGGATATCGATCTCGCCCTTGAATTTCGAATCGGCCGACTCGCCCGGAATCGAGTCGAGCTTGAGGAAATAGTCAGTTGCCATTGCAGCATCTCCTTTTCAGTTTGAATGGGAATTCATCGTGCCGACTTGGGCAATTCGGCGACCATGCGCAGCGAAACGCTCAACTCGTCGAGTTGGTAGTGCGGGCGCAGGAACGCCACGGATTTGTATGCGCCGGGTTTGCCCGGAACCTCGACCACGTCGATGCGCGCTTCGCGCAGCGGGTACTTGGCCTTCATTTCCTGCGTGGCGTTGTCGTCGAGCAGTACGTACTGCGCGATCCAGTTGTTGAGGAAAGTCTCCACGCTGGACTTCGACGCGAAGCTGCCCACCTTGTCGCGCATCATCGACTTCAGGTAGTGCGCGATGCGGCTGACCGCGAAGATGTACTGAAGCTGCGAGGACAGGCGCGCATTGGCGTTGGCCGCGTCGGTGTTGTATTCCTTCTGCTTCTGCGTCGACTGGGTCGAGAAGAACGCCGCATAGTCGGTGCCCTTGCAGTGCACAAGCGGGATCAGGCCGAGGTCGGCCAGCTCCTTCTCGCGTCGGTCGGTGATCGCGATCTCGGTCGGGCACTTCAGCGCGACTTCGCCATCGTCGGTGGCGAAGGTGTGCGTGGGCAGGCCTTCGACCAGGCCGCCGCCCTCGACACCCCGGATCGCCGCGCACCAGCCGTACTTGGCGAAGGCATCGGTGATCTTGGTGCCCAGCGCGTAAGCCGCGTTCATCCACAGGTATTTGTTGTGGTCGGTGCCCGTGGTCGTCTCGACAAAATTGAAGGCCTCCACCGGATCCGTGTCCGGGCCGTACGGCAGGCGGCCAAGGACATGCGGCATCGCCAGGCCAACATAGCGTGAATCTTCCGACGCACGGAAACTCTTCCACTTGGCGTATTCGACGGTGTCGAAGATCTTGGCCAGGTCGCGGGGGCCGGATAGCTCGGTGAAATCATCGAAGCCCAGCAGTTCCGGCGCGGCCGCACTGAGGAATGGCGCATGCGCCGCGGCGCAGACATGGGAGATCTCTTCCACCAGGTACATGTCTTCCGGATGCCGGCCGAATTCGAAGTCGCCGATCAACGTCGCGAATGGCGCGCCGCCGAAGGTGCCGTATTCTTCCTCGTAGAACTTCTTGAACAACGCGCTCTGGTCGAAATCGGATGCGTTCTTGAAGTCCTTGACCAACTCCTTCTTGGTGGTGTTCAGCACCTTGATCTTCAGGCCGGTGCTGGTCTCGGAGTTGTCCACCAGGTATTTCAGGCCGCGCCAGCTGCCTTCAAGTTGCTGGAACTCCGGCGCATGCATTACCGCCGACAGCTGTTCGGACAGGACGCGATCAATCTCCGCGATGCGCGCGTCGATCATGGTGATCGCATCCTTGGACACCGTCATCGCGCCATCGCTGACCTGCGCCACCAATTCGGCGATCAAGTCTCGGGCTCGGCTGCGTTCGCTATCGGAGCGTGCGATCTTGCTCTGGGTCAGGATCTGGTCAAGCAACCCGCCTTCGGCGGCTTCGGCTACGGCGGCACCCGCCGTCTGGGTTTCGGTATTGGCCATGGTCTGTGCTCGCTTGTTCGTGTCGTCGTGGTCTGCAGGTCAGGCGCCGATCGTCTGGCGTGCCGCCGGACGGGTCATTCGTCGGACTTCGGCCCTACTTCCTTAGTCAGCTGGGCGATCTTGTCGGTGTTCTGCAGAACCTCGTTCAACAGATCCTCGAACTTGTCGTTGCCGGCGGCCTTGTTGCGCAGGTCGGCCAGTTTCTGGCGAGCTTCGAGCAACTTGCGCAGCGGCTCGATCTGGTTGGCCACGCGTTCCGGCGAGAAATCCCCCAAGCTGCGGAAGTTCAATTCCACGCCGAGCTTGGAGCCATCGTCGGCCAGCTTGTTGTCGACCTGCATCTCCACTCGCGGCTTCATGCCCTTCAGCACGTCGTCGTAGTTATCCTTGTCGACGTTGACGAACTTGCGATCCTTCAACTTGCCAAGTGGTTCCGACGGCTGGCCGCTGAAGTTGCCGAGCACGCCCGCGACGAATGGCAGCTCCTTCTTCTCGATGGCATCGCCGACTTCGACGTCGTAAGTGAGTTGCACGCGCGGGGCGCGTACGCGGTCGAGCTTGTGCTGGGTGCTTTCCTTCTTTGCCATGACGATCCCCGTGCGCGTGTTTCAGGCAGTAGCCCGTGGAATGGAACGGAGTGGCGTGCACCGCACGCACTCCGCTTATCGTGCTGACGAGTCTAGGAACGCTGCCGCGGCTGCAACATCCGTCGGACGGCCAGACTTGGGCATATGCCATTCGACCGGAACGATTTCATGGCCGCTGCGGTAGCGCGATTGCGTGTCCTGCATGTCAGTACGAAGGTGGCAGGCCGACCCGTTCGCGAATCGAAGACAAGGTGCTTTCATCGCGGATGATTTCCGCGAGGAACTGGTCCAGCGGCATGTTGGCCCAATACACGGCGCGGTCCAGCAGGTAGGCGACTGGGCTATGCGGCTCGGTACGACGGAAAAAACCGGCGATCTCGCCCAACGCGCGCAACGCAGCGTCCTTGGAAGCCAGGCTCCCGGCATTCAGGTCAAGTGCCGCGCCTCCACCTCCGCCATTGCCGCTCGTTGCTGCCAGTGAAAGGCTTGCGGTATCTCCGGCGGCATCGTCGGCCTGGATGGCGATGCCACCCATGCCCTTGGCAGCCGCCAACTTCGCATAGACCTGCTGGATTTTCTTCAGCGCATCGTCGATGGCGGCAAGGCTCGGGGCATCCCGCCCCAGGCGCTCGTCGGATTTCGCGGAAAACCGGGCGAAGGCTTCGCGCGCCGCCTGCACCATGTCGATGCGTTCGCGGATCACTGCATCCGCGGTGGACTGTATACGCGCGTCGTAGGTCTCGCCGTTGAGACGACCTTCGTCCATTGCCGCCTGGTAAGCCTCTGCATTTTGCCTGCCGAGGTTGTCCACTTCACGCGAATCGATCCAGCCTGCCAACGTCAGTACACCTTGCGGATCGTCGTTGAGCATCATCGACAGCAGCGCGCGGCTGCCGTAGGTTGCGAACCAGGCAAGTTTGCTCGCGCGCTCTTCCAGATCGCCATCATCCGCGCGCGGATGCAACCCTTCCCAATATTGTTCCAGGAGCCCCGTCAGCAGCTCGAAGCCATCGCGCGCGCCTTCCAGGCCGTATCGCGAGATCGCCGCCTCGCCCAGCCACACCGCGGCCTGCAGATCTTTGCTGGTACGCAACAGGATGTCTTCGGACAGGCTTTGTGCCTCGCGCCAATCGGCAACCTTCAGTTCGGTCTGCCAATCGCCCTGGGCAAGGCCTGCATCGTCCGCACGCCGCGCCTCGCGGATGCGGTCGAACTGGTCGGAGAAGCTGGCATCGCTGCCCGCCGGATCGCCACCGGGGACCGGGGCGAGGAGTTCGTTGACGTCGATGGCCATGCTTCGGCTCCGCTGTATTCGTGGACGGTGGTTATCGGGAAATCGGTCTCATTCGAGAATCACGTTCGG
Source organism: Thermomonas sp. HDW16 (assembly GCF_011302915.1). Taxonomy (NCBI): domain Bacteria; kingdom Pseudomonadati; phylum Pseudomonadota; class Gammaproteobacteria; order Lysobacterales; family Lysobacteraceae; genus Thermomonas; species Thermomonas sp. HDW16. The sequence continues at coordinate 1,969,389 of NZ_CP049872.1, forward strand.
CACTTCGGCGCGTGCCGTGCTCGCCCCCAGGTACTGCTTCATCTGATCCGACAGTTCGACCTGCAGGAACACCCGTGCGTTGCGGAACTTCGCCTCAGCCAGCTTCTGCCGCAGCTCGCTCCATTGCGCCGGACTGTAGCTCTGGCGGAAATCGTCCACGCCGAATGCATGCGCACCGCCGGAGAATTCCTCGATCAGGCGCGCGAAGCCCTCCGGCCCCGCGTAGATGCGGGTCAGGCTGAGTTGTTCCGCCGGCGTATCGACCGCATGCATCTCGCTGGTCGCCGGATCGAATTCCTGCGTCTGATCGCCTGCATCCTCCGCGGGCACCGCGAAGCTCACCCGGATGCGTGCCTCCAGGCAGCTGGATGGTGACCAGAACACCTGTGCCTTGGCATCCGCCAGCGATTCGCCGGCGGAACTGGCGCGGTACACGCGTTCGCGGCATTCGACCTCGAAGACCGTGCCGGCATCGCCCTCATCCAGCGCACCCAACTCGCTCGGGCGCGTGAGCGTGAAGCTGCCGGCCAGGAACGGCGGCCCGTTGTCGAGTACCGGCAGGAACTTGCGCTGGGCCGCGACCATGCTCTGGTAGCCTGGCGTCAGCGGCATCGACACTCCGCCTACCTTGACGGGCAGCCGCTCTTTCTCGGTGATGAAGGGCTTGAGCCAGTCGTTGACGAAGGCACCGAGTTTGCCCTGCTCGCCGTACAACGCTTCGATCTGCTGGTCTTGCGGCAACGCCGCCAGCGGCTTGACCACGCTTTCGCGCCAGCGTTCCTGCACGAACTCGCCGGCACGGTGCACGGTCAGGAACAGCAGCAGTTTCGACGGCCCCTGCACCACCGACCACGCTGCCAGGTCATCGCCCTTGAAGGTGGTGGCGTATTTTTCGCCGGGCTTGTCGACGGCATCGATCAGTTCCGTGTATTCGCTGGCCGGCGGCTTGTCGGCTTTGCCCTTGCCGGCGAACAGCTCGGAGGCAATCTGGTAGACGTCCTCACCCGACCCTTCCGCCTGCAGGCGCAGATAGGCGCGAGCGTATTCGGCTTCCTCGCCGGCCAGCACCTTGGCCTGCGTGTCGTGCATCGCCAGCAGCCAGACCGGTGCCGCGATCTTGTCTCCGCCGAACTTGAACGAATCCGCCACGAACCTACCGAACGGCCGCCATGAAGACAGCCAGTTCGATTTCATCTGCATCCACGTGGCTGCCCAGCGCGACGAGAACGGCCAATCGAGCGGCAGTTCATACAAGTTGCGCTGGGCGGAGCGAAAAAAAAAGTCGTATGGATTCTGTTGGGTTGCGGCGCGGGTCAGCAGGTCGCCGTAATGGCCGCGCCACAAGGCGATACCGTCGCCGAAGCGTGCCTGGAAGGCGGCCCAGCTGGCGAAGTAGTCGCGGAAATAGGTGCTGCGGATGTCGTCGATGCGGGCCTGCTTGCCTGGCGCCTGCTCATGCAACGTGGCCAGCATCGGTTGCACGATGCCCTCCCAGGCGTCGCGCGAATACGCCTGCGAGACGTTGACCGCCTGCCCGGCATCGGTACCGACCACGGTGCCTTCGGGCAACCAGAAATGCGCAAGGTCGATGCCGGCATCGCGGCCATCGGCCCATTTCTTCAGGTCGGCGGCGCGCGGCGTGTAACCGTTCAGCAGTTTTTCCAGCAAGCCTTCCAGGCGCGTGTGTTCCGCATCAAGGACGTTTTTTTTTTGCCAGCGCAGATAGCCCAGGTAGGTCGCGAACAACGCGGAGGCGTTGTCGCTGTCCCGGCTGGTGTTGTTGTCGGGGCTACGGAATGGCGCGAACAGGCGCGACCGCGCATCGAAGCTAACGTTGTTCGGCAGTTCGCGCTTGCGGCATGCGTCGTTGCTGCTTCGGCACGCGTCGAGCAGGCGCAAACGCTGGGTGATCGCGAGCACGTGTTCGATACCGGCGCGCCCCTGGTTGATGTCAGTCGCCAGCATCTGGTCTTCGGGCGCGAGGATCAGGTTGTTGAAATCCTCGATCACCCGCTGCTTTAGCTTCTCGATGTCGCTGTCCGCGCGGCGGATGCCGAAGCTGAGCATGGTGTCGCCCGCCGCTGCCTCCAGCGATTCGATGGTGCGTCCGCAACCGGCCACCCAATCGATCCGCCCGCTGGAGGTGCGCTCCGCCACATCCGCGCATGCACTGCGAGTCTGCGCCAGCAGGGCGGTATCGTCGCGACGGGCCGAGGACAGGCCATAGGCGATCGATGCCGATAGTCCCAGCATCGCCAGCACGCCGATCCCGGCCACTGCCATGCGTCCGGCGTTGCCGCGGAAACTGCTGCCGGCCAACGGCTGGTCGCTGGGCAGGAATCGGGTGAACAGGTCGGCCACGAAGGCACCACCGCGATGCGCCGCGTCCATGCTGCCCGCGAAGTACAGGCCGCGCCAGCGCGGTGTGCGCTGGAAGGGATTGTCTTCCAGCATCAGCGTCACGAACAGCGACAGCCCCTGCTGCGCCTGCCGCAGCGATTCGACGAAATCGAACACCGCGCGACGCTGCTGGGGGTGGCCTGCGCGCGCATGGCGGTCATGCGCAACGCGTGCAGGCGATCCTCGATCGGCTTGAGGATGTCGTCGATGCGCCTGCTGCTGGCGGCGCTGACCACTTCGCTGTCCGCAAAACGATGGCCCAGCGCCTGTGCAAACGTTTCGGCCGGCAAGGTGGCGCGCACTTGCGCGTAACCCGGCAGGCGATCTAGGCCGGTGACCAGGAAATACACCGGCATCTGTACTTGCAGGTGTTCCATCGCCTCATCGACCAGCCGACGCAGGCGGGTCGCGGTTTCCTTCAACACGTCCGCGGGCCCCAGCAGCGACTGCGCTGCAACCGCAACGACAATGCCATTGAGCGGAAGCTTTTCGCGCTCGTCGGCCAGCTTCATCAACGCCTGGTACCAAAGACCGCGGTCGAGCCTGGCATTCGCGTCAGCAACCACCCGCGGATGCATCTCCACCGCGATCATCGACTTGAAGAACCACCAGCGCCAGACATCGTCCGCGTCCATCTGTTCCTTGTCCGGCGGCGGGAACGGCGACACTTCTGCACCGGCGCGCAGCAAACCGTCCACGTTGGCCTGCGCGTCGCCGACGAACATCATCCACGGGATGCGGTACAGCGGCGCCCGGCCCTTTTCCATCTCGGGTGAACGCGCGATGGTGCGCTTGGCTTCGCCGATCGCATTGGACATGCGCGACAGCGGTTCGCGCTCGTCCTCGGCATTGCCGGGGCCAAGGTCGCCGATGCGCTTGCGGGTACGTCCCTTCAGCGATGCCTTGCGTTGCCCGGACATGAACCACCACAGCACCACCAGCGCGACCAGGCAGATCGCCAGCACCTGCCAGAAACGCATCGGCACCAGCGGGATCAGCGCCAAGCCCAGGAAGACCAGGCCAGCCAGCACCACCAGCAGCACAAGGGTCACCAGGATCCGGCGCAGCCACGGTTTCTTGGCCGTGTCCGCCCCTCTCGAGTAAAGCGAGCCGATGCGCGAGAAGACCGAGCCGATGCCCGAGAACAGGCGTTCCACGAAGTCCAGCGGGTTCATCGTGCGGGCTCCGTCTGCATGAAGAGGTAGGTGGCGGCGAGCTTGGCGTTGCCGCGGTTGGCGTCCAGCATCTGCCGCATCTTCGGCAGGTATTCCTCCGCGGTCTGGATCTCGGGCAGCGCTTCGGCGTACAACGGCGTGGGCGATGCGATCACCGTGATCAGCTCCTGTCCGAACGGCGCCGACACGGTCCAGGTCTTGGATGGCGTGGCGCCGACTTCGAACTGCTCGCCGGAGCGGATCAGACGGCCGCTGTCGGGCTCGCCGTCGTTCGGGTAGATATGCGCCACGTCGCCATTGACCGTGAAATAGTCGACGTACAGGTAGCCGTCGTAGTTGGCCTGCTGCAGCTTGACGATGACGTTTTCGTTTTCGATGAAACGATCCGAATGCCCGGTGCTCGGGGTAATCGCAAGGCCGTAGCCGTTGTCGCCGTTACGTGCCTTGTATTGCGCCAGGATCTTCACCACTTCGCAGTGCGGCCAGATCCGCAATTGCACGTTCACCGTGGACGACTTCACGCCCTCCACCCCATCCACGCGCTGCTTGACTGCGGCGATGTCGTCGGCACGCGACACGTAGCCGTCGACCTTTACCGTGCCGGCATCCTCGTCCGCGCTCACGACCAGGTCGGAACAGGGGAACGAAGCCAATTGCTGCTGCACCGGCACCAGGATCGAGGGCTTGGGCGCGGCCAACAGGATGTAGATCAGGTAACCGACCGGGATCAGCAGCGCGACAAGCGCGCCGACCCGCAACAGGGTGCGATCCCACTGCCTTGGGTACTTGGGGCCGGGCGGATCCGCCACGGCATAGGGCTGCGGGGTGATCTTCTCCTCGCGCAGGGTGTGGATCGGCGCAGGTGCGATCGGCAGCTGGCGGCCATGCAATTCCTTGAGCTTGCCGAGTTCGCCGGTATCGCCGTTCTCGTAGTAGTACTGGCCAACGAACCCGCACAACAATGCGTGGTAATACACCTCGCGCACTTCGTCCTGATCCTGCTTCAACGCGGACAAATGCTGGAAGAACTCGTTGCCGGCGTTGTTGGTGTTGAACATGGTGACCTGCAGCGGGATGCTGCCGGTCAGGTAGGCGGGGTTGCGCGCCATGATTTCGTCGATCCAGGCCGCCAACGCGAACGCCGCGCCATCGGCCTGTTCCGGACGCTTGCCATCGGCCTGTGCAGCGGCCTTGGCCCGGTCAATCAACTCGCGTGCGCGCGTTGTGACGGCCGCCGAGCCCTCGCTGGCCTGGCCGGCGGCGATCTTCTCGTCCAGCGCCAGGCCGAACGAGAACACCGGGAGGAAATGATGCAGGAGTCGGGCCATGCGTTCAGTCCTGCCTTCAGTCTTGGGTGGCGACCGGGAACAGCTTGATCACGGTCGAATCGGACGGCAGGTCGGAGAACACGGCGATGTTGCGGCCGTTCTTGATCATCTGCCAGAAGGGATGGGTGGTATCGACCAGGAAATACGTGGTGTTCGGGCTCTTCTGCGGCAGTTCTTCCGGTGGTACCGGCAGCAAGTCGATCTTCAGGCCGAACAGCGCGGCGGACAGCAGGCGCGGCATCTCGTCCATCGAGGCGATCTTGCCGGTGCGCGACAAGCGGGCGAACAGGTCGGCGCCCTTCTGTTCGGATTCGAACGCCAGGTAGAAACGCGTCTTGTCGTTCTCGAACAGGTTGGCCGGCAGGTCGGCGCGGTAGAAGCGACCGTCAAATGCGAGGGTAATTCCGACTTCGGCCCCGACGGTCAACGCCTTGATCAGCGCCTCGGCGCGGTCGAAGCCGAGGCGGAAGCAACGGCGAAGATCATCGTGGTCGTAGTCCGGAAGTTCGGTCTCGCGCGGCTTCCCCGCCAGTTCACCGAAGTAGCCGATGTCCTCGGAGAACACCGAGAACTCCGCGACCAGCCGGCGCAGATCCTGGTACATCGCGTATGCGGACACGGTGTTGAGCCGCGCATGCTCCTGGAACACGGTGATGTAGCGCGCGAAGGTCTGCATCATCACCACCCGCATCACTTCCTGCGCGCTGGTGGATGCCGCGCGAATGCCACGCTGGCGCTTGACCGAAGCGAAGTCCTGGCCGCGCGACACCAGCAAGTCACGCAATGCGCGCGTCCATCGCGCGAGATTGTGCGAGGCGCCGACCGCTGTCGTTGGCGGGATGTAATCGGGTGAAAGCTTGAACTTGCCGGGTCCTGCAGGAAGCAGTTCGGCGAACTTGTAACTGTCCGAGGAACGCACGATCGCATCCGCGTTTTCGTCCAGGCTGGTGACGATGTTCGGCTGGTACAGCAGGAAATCCACGTCCGCCGCCGGCGCTTGCGGATCGAAGGGATCGGCCAAGCTGTCGGTGGCCAACGCATGACGCGCGACGAGCCGTTCGGATTCGCGCGAAGCCAGGCCCTGGATCGCACGATCGCGGTTGAACACCAGCCAGACCGGGATCGGATCGTTGCTGGTCGTCGCCAACTCGGCGAGGTTGCGCTGGGGCACGCGGGTATTGCCGGGCGCGGTATCCAGCGAACCGCCGACCAGGCGTTCGCCGTCGCGGGTCACCAACGCGAAACGCTCGATATCGACCATTCCGCTGCCAAGGGCGTCCTCGCGCAGGCGCAGGGATTCGAAACCCCACGGGAACGGCGTGAGCCGCAAATGCAGAGCATGCCGGTTCGCCTGCTGCCAGGCATCCTGCGCCTGCAGGTGTTGCGGACTCAGGAAGGCGCCCTGCCCCCAATGCACTTGTCGCTCGACGCTCATGCCTTCGCTCCAACCGTTTCGATGGGTGCGCCGCACTCGCCGCGCACTTCATGTCCAGTCCAACGCGATAACCCGCTCATAGCGGCACCGCCTCGACCTGGTAGCCATCGCGGCGCAATGCGGCGAGCAATCCCTCCGCTCCCGCCAGGTGCACCGCGCCAACCGCGACCAGGCATGGGCCGTCCTGGAACAGCGTTTCCAGTTGGCCGATCCAGCGCGCATTGCGTTCTTCGAGCAGGCAACGGCGCGAACGCTGCTCGATCGCCCTGGCCTCGTCGCTGAGGCCCTCCATGCGATCGATGTCGGCCAACCATGCATCCAGGTTGCGCGCGCGATACCAGGCCATCGCCTGCGCGGACTCGATGCGCAGGATCCACGACGCGTTCAATCGTTCGCCGAGCACCCGCGCATGTTCTTCAGCCGGCACGCAATCCAGCGCTTGCAACTGTTCTTCCAGCGTTTCCAGATGCAGCACGCGCTTGCCTGCGCTGGCGGCCATGCGCTGCAGGCGTGCATCCATCGTCGTATCGCCCCCGGACTCGCCGCGCGCTTCCAGCAAGGCCAGCACCGACCATGGCTTCATCCGGTCAAGATCCTGCGGCCGCACGTTCGGCAACAACGCGCGCGCCTTCTCGAAGTCGTCGCGACCGATCATCTTCGACAACGGATCGGCCGGCGACAACCAGCGGTAGTCGTCGTAATCCGTCTTCCACGACGCGTCCATGTCCGCTTCGTTGACGAAGGTTTCCACCTCCACGAGCGTGCGCTCAAGCTGCGGATAATCGATGCCCTGTTCTTCGGGCGTGCCGAAATGGATCGTCGCCAGCAGGTAGCTGGGGCGTGCTTCCGCAGGCGTCGGCGCGGCCGGCTGCGGTTCCTGCACGGCTTCGGCGGGGAGCGTTGCCGGTGCCGGCGGCACGATGCGGAACAGCACGCCGCGCGTGCCGGCGGTTGGCGATCTCGGCAGTACGCTGCTGGATGCAGGCAGGTCAGCTGACGGTTCGGATTGTGCTGCGTTCGCCGCTTGCCCGGACGTTTCCTGTGGTGGAATCGCCTGTGTTCGAGGAAGCTGCGATGCCGCTGCTTCCGTGGCGGCTTGTGCCGCGATGCCACGTGTCTGTTCGTCCCGCGCTTGGCGCTGCGGCTGCGGGGCGATTTCCGGGTTCGCCTGCTGCGGTACGCCAGCGGATACCGCCGCCGACAACAGCATCGCAGGCAGCAGGCAACCCGCGCCGCCGCTGCGTGCGTGCGCCTTGGATGCGCGCTGGCGTGCTGCCTTGGTCATGGGTGGATTCGTTCGTTGCGCCGGCCGGACGCGATGCACTGCATCTTTCGCGAGCGCGCCGCGCGCAACCATATGTCGTAGGAGCTATGCCGTTGGAATGGCGCGTTTCGTGTCCGTTCCGGCCACGAAACACCGTGAACCCCAATGGGCGCGATTGCGTGCGCCGGACCGCGTGCGGAGATGCTCACTCATGGAAGTACCGCAATGAAGGTGCTCATCGCGGACGATCACCGCCTGATCATCGAAGGCGTGAAGATCAAGCTTGCCGAGCTTGATCCAAACGTCGATGCGGTAGTGGCGATGAACCTGGAGGAACTCGACCAGGCCATCGCCGCTCACGCGGACGAGCTGGATCTTGCATTGGTCGATATCGCCATGCCCGGCACCCAGGGCCACCAGCACGTGGCCAAGCTGCGCGAACAGGCACCGGCATTGCCGGTGATCGTTCTGTCCGGCTCCGAGGACGCGGATCTGATGCGCGCCTTGATCGATCTTGGCGTGCTCGGCTTCATCCCCAAGGCCTACTCCCCCGACGTCATGCTCTCGGCGATCCGGCTGGTGCTGGCGGGCGGCATCTACATTCCACCCCTGCTGCTGGCGAATGCACAGGCGCAGGGCTGGCAGCCGCTGGAAACAGCGACAACCGGCGGCCCGACGCATTCGGTCGATGCGCTGCGCAACCTGCTCACCGAGCGCCAGATCGACGTGATGCGGCTGCTTTCGCAAGGCAAGCCGAACAAGCTGATCGCGCGCGACCTGGGCATCAGCGAAGGCACGGTCAAGATCCACCTGGCGGCGATCTTCCGCGCGCTGAACGTGCGCAATCGGGTCGAGGCCGTGGTTGCCTCGCGCAAGCTGCAGGGTCTATGACGATTTGGCACGCGGGCCATAGTGCGTCCGCCGTATTGTCGGCGCGTCGGTAGCAGCGCAGCCTGAGCCCATATGGACGGCCCATTCGAGGCCGTAGAGGCTCGCCATGAACCGCTCCGCATCCACACCTCGCAGCGCCATGTTCCGCATGCCGTGGCTGGCATTGGGCATCGCGGTCAGCAGTTTCGCCGCAGCACAAAGCACGCCGGATCCCGCAACCGCACCGGCCAACCCAGACCTCGGCCCTGCGTTCGCGACCAAGAATGCGGCCTACACGCCGGTGTTGTTCGACGAAATCCCCGGTTGGGAAGACGAGAGCTTCGACGAGACCTACGCAAGCTTCGCCGCCAACTGCAAGGCCATGAAGCGGCGTTCGGCCTGGGCACCGATCTGCAGCAAGCTGGCGAAACTGCCGAAAAACGACGCCGCGCTTCGCGACTTCATGCACGACGAGTTCTACGCCTACCAGATGCTGACGCCCACCCGCAGCGCGACCGGCAAGCTGACCGGCTACTTCGAACCGCTGATCTCGGGATCGCTGCGCAATGAAGGCGCATACAAGTACCCGATCTACGGCATTCCAAACGACATGTACATGGTCGATTCCCGCACGGTGGCCGGCCAATCCAGCCGCTGGCTGAAGGCATCTCAAGGCAAACTGCTTGGCGCCGAAGCGGGCACTTCCGGTGCGCGCCAGTACAAGATCGACCTGACCGGAATGTCGCCGAACACGCGCGACAAGCGCTACCGCGTGCGCATTGTCGGCGACACCGTGTTGCCGTACTACAAGCGCCAACAGATCGACGACAACGGCATCGACGCACCGGTGCTGGCTTGGGTCGCCGACCCATACAAGTTGTATTCGATGCAGATCCAGGGCTCGGGCAAGATCCAGCTCAAGGACGGTGGCCTGATCCGGTTGGCCTATGCGGAACAGAACGGCTACCCGTTCATGCCGAACGCCACACGCGGCGATTCCGATGCGCTGCTGCTGGCGATCAAGGCGCGCGCATTGATGGAACCGGAGAGCATCGAGATTCCCGGCGGCACCCGTGGCGTGAAGAAGCCTGGTGGCGGCCAGGACGACGAGGTGGCACGCATCGTCGCCGCATTGCAGGGCAACGGCAGCTACGGCTCACCCGCGACCGGCAGCAAGCCGAAGGCGGCGACAAGCAAGAAGAAGGTCGCCAAGGCCAAGCCGAGGCCGAAACCCGCAGCCAGCCAATCCGACGACTTCGCGCCGGCCGAAACCATCGCGGTCGAATCCTCCGACGTCGAGGCGATGATCCAGGCCTTGCTGAGCGTGCCCGTCGCCGACGAAAGCGACTACGTGACCGTCGAAGACGATGTGCCGGCGCAAGTGGCCGATACGCCGCGTCCGTCCGCGAAATCGAAACCTTCCGCCAAGCCCGCGCCACGCATGGACATGTCCGAATTCGAGGGCAAGGGCGGCGGCAAGGGCGCCGGGCAGGCGGTAGGCAGCGGCAAGGCGGTGCCGAAGACCGGCATCGGGGATCCCAGCTACGTGTTCTTCCGCCGCATCGGCGATGGCCCGGAAGGCCCGATCGGCGCACTTGGCGTGCCGTTGAGCCCGGGTCGTTCGATGGCGGTGGATCCGCGCGCCACGCCACTGGGCGCACCGGTGTTCATCGACGGCCAGCAACCGGGCGGCAAGGGCCCGATGCGGCGGCTGGTGTTCGCCCAGGACACCGGCGGCGCGATCCGCGGCAGCGTGCGTGGCGACTTCTTCTGGGGTTTCGGCGACAAGGCCGGCAAGATGGCGCTGCAGACCAACCAGCCGGTGAAGATGTGGCTGCTGTTGCCGAAAGCGGTGGCCGGCAGCGCCGCCGCCAGCGGCATCAAGACCCGCGGCGCGGCGCCGTTGCGCGACTGCGCGGTGCCGGACGAGGAGTTCTGCGTCGAGGATGACGGCAGCACGCTGGACGAGTTGCTGCCCGCGCAGTGATGGTGCGCAAGCGCGCGCACGCAATGCGGGCATCGTTGCGGCCGTCGCATCGGCGCCAGAGGGCATACGCCTTCCGGCGAATGGCCGCGTAGGCAACGGCTATCTAGCCTGTGACGCTACCGGGCGCGCATGCCGCGACGCCCGGCCACGCCGCTGGAACGCCATGCTCGAAGAGCTGTTGCCCTATTACGAGAACGAACTCACCTACCTGCGACGGCTGTCGAAGGAGTTCGCCTCGAAATATCCCAAGATCGCCTCGCGCCTGCAGATGGAAGGCGAGGTCTGCGAAGACCCGCATGTCGAGCGGATGATCGAGTCGTTCGCGTTCCTCACTTCGCGCATCCACAAGAAACTCGACGACGAATTCCCACAGGTCACCGAAGCCATGCTGTCGGTGCTGTACCCGCACTTCCTGAGGCCGGTGCCGTCGATGTCGATCGCGCAACTGCAGTTGGCGCCAGGTGCCGAAATCAGCGCGATGCAGGAGCTGCCGCGCCACAGCCAGTTGCTGTCGCGCCCGGTGCAGGGTCTGCCAGTGCGCTATCGCACCGGTTACCCGGTCGAGGTGTGGCCACTCCGGATCGCCGACGCGCGGCTGGAAGCAGCAGAGCGATCCGCCTTCGCCGTCACCCAGGACGACACCGTCGCCACCTTGCGCATCCGCATCGAGGCGACCGGTCAACTGCCCTTGTCGCAACTTCCGATCCGGCGCCTGCGCCTGTACATCGACGGGGAAAGCCCACTGGCGCATGCGCTACACGAACTGCTGCTCAATTCCGTGGCCGGCATCACCCTGCGCGCGCCCGACGACGCGCCGCAGGTGCCGGCGGTGCGGCTGCCGGCAACGGCATTGCAGCCGGTCGGCTTCGACGACGAAGACTCCCTGCTCGAATACGACCCGCGCTCCTTCCTCGGTTACCGGCTACTCCAGGAATATTTCGTGCTGCCGGAGAAATTCCTGTTCGTCGACCTGACCCAGCTCGACACATCGCGCTTCGACCGCTCGATGGAGATCGCCATCGAGCTCGGCAGTTTCGGCCGGCCGGAACGCCTGCAGCGGCTGGAGCAAGCGGTCTCGGCGGAGACCTTCCGCCTGTTCTGCACGCCGATCGTCAACCTGTTCAAGCAGCAGGGCGAACCGATCCGCGTCTCGCAGGAGCGCCACGAATACCAGGTGGTGCCGGACGTGCGCCGCCCGCTGGGACTGGAGGTTTATTCGATCGACTGGGTGCGCAAGTCCAGCCGCACCCCCAGCAGCAACGACGTGGTCGAGTTCCATCCCGCCTATTCGGTCAGGCATGGTCTGCACGACGATGGCGACGGCCATTACTGGTACCTGCAACGCCGGCCTTCGCTGCTGCCGAACGACGACGGTTCCGACGTGATGATCAGCCTGGTCGACCGCGACATGAATCCCCGTGCGCCGGCGGTGGATACGCTCTCGTTGAGCCTTACCTGCACCAACCGCGACCTGCCCTCGGCATTGCCGTTCGGTGGCGACGACAGCCTGCTGCAACTCGAACAAGGCGGCGTCATCGCCAATGCGCGCTTGCTGAAGAAACCCAGCGCGACCTGGCGTGCGCCGATGCGGCTGGCGAACCAGTGGCGGCTGATTTCGCACCTGTCGCTCAACCACCTATCGATCGTCGATGGCGGCCGCGAGGCCTTGCTGGAAATCCTCAGCCTGTACAACTTCGCGGACTCGGTCACGGTGCGCAAGCAGATCGCCGGCATCGTCGATGTGTCCGGGCGCCCATCGGTGAGCCGTATCGGCCAGGCACCGCGCCAGGCGTTCGTGCGCGGCACCGAGATCGAACTGGAATTCGACGAGAACCAGTATGTCGGCTCGGGCGTGTACCTGATGGCCTGCGTGCTGGATCGCTTCTTCGGCCTGTACTGCACCGCCAATTCCTACACTCGCCTGAACGTGCGCAGCCAGCAGCGCGAAGACTTCATGGTGCGTTTCCCACCGCGCAGCGGCAGCCTGCCGCTGGTATGAGCGCATGAGCACGGACGCGCCCGGCATCATCGCTACCGCCAGCGAACTGGTCGCGCCGGGCGACCCGATGCAGCCTGCGGTCAACCGCTTGCTGGAGGAACCCGGGCGCTTCGGCTTCTTCCAGGCGGTGCGCCTGCTCTACAGCGTCAACGGCTTCGACGGCCGTGGTACCGGTGCGCGGCCGGGCCCGTTGCGCTTCACCACGCCGGCATCGCTGGCGTTCCCGCCTTCCGAGTTGCATTCGGTCGTGCAGGCGGATGCGGCGACACGCGTTTGCGTGAACTTCCTCGGCCTGACCGGGCCGTCCGGCGTGCTGCCGCGCACGTATACCGAACTGCTGATCGCACGAAAACAGGTGCAGCGCGACCAGAGCGCACAGGACTTCCTCGACCTGTTCAACCACCGCCTGGTCTCGCTGTTCTGGCTGGCCTGGGCCAAGCACCGCCCGGAAATCGGCCGCCAGTTCGGTTTCCACAACTCGATCTATCGCTACCTCGAACACATCGTTGGGCTGGGCACCCCGGCCTTGCAGGCACGCCTGCATCCGAACAAGCGCGGCACCACGCAGGCGAAGCCGCTGCCCAGCGCGGCGATGACGTACTTTTCCGGGCTGATCGCACAGCGCCCGCACGGCGAACGCGCGATCGCGCAAGTGGTGTCGGCGGTCGTCGGCGCACCGGTGCAGGCCAATGGCTGCCTGGGCACCTGGCAGGACATCGACCGTGACGCGCGCACCCGGCTTGGCCGCCGCAACGACCGCCTGGGCAGCGGTTGCGTGCTCGGCACCCGCTACTGGGATCGGCAGACCACGCTGCGACTGACCATCGGCCCGGTCGAGCGCGGCAAATTCAACGCTTTGCTCCCACGCGGCGCACAGTTGCCTGACATCATCGAGCTCACTCGTTTCCTGACCGGACTCGCCATCGACTTGCGCATTCGCCTGTCGCTGCGCGCCGACGAGGTACCGCAACTGCGATTGGGCACGCGCAACGCCGATCGCCCGCAATTGGGCTGGAACACCTGGCTGCGCGGGCGCTCCGACCCACGCCCTGCAAACGACTGCGAATTCCACTTTTCCGCAATGGGAGGCCAATCATGGCACTGAACCTGCGCGCGCTGATCGCGCGATTGAACACCACCGTCCGCGGCGCGATGGAAGGCGCAGCCGGCCTATGCATGTCGCGCGGCCACTATGAAGTGGAAGTCGAACACGTGTTGCTGAAACTGATGGAAGTCGAGAACACCGACATCCGTCGCATCCTGCGCCAGTTCGAAATCGCGCCGGAAGCGCTGGAGCGCGAACTCGGCAAGGCGCTGGACGCCTTCAAGAGCGGCAACCAGCGCACGCCCGCGCTGTCGGCGATGATCCCGAAGTTGTTCGAAGCCGCCTGGGGCTGGGCTTCGATCGAATACGGCGAGGCCAAGATCCGCAGCGGCCATGTGCTGATCGCGCTGCTGGCGGATTCCGAACTGCGACGATTGATCAGCGTCAGTGCTCGCTCGCTGGAGAAGATCAACCTCGAAACCCTGACCAAGAATTTCCACGCGCTGACAGAAGCCTCCAGTGAGGCGCGTGACGCGCGCGCGCTGGGCGATGCCGGCGGCGCGATCGGCTCCAGTGGCGACGCCGCAACGCCCGGTGCCGCCGCAGGCGGTGGCAAGCCGAGCAAGACGCCGAACCTGGACCAGTACTGCATCAACCTCACCCAGCGCGCGCGCGACGGCAAGCTGGATCCGGTGCTCGGCCGCGATTCGGAAATCCGCCTGATGATCGACGTGCTCACCCGTCGCCGGCAGAACAACCCGATCCTCACCGGCGAGGCGGGTGTGGGCAAGACCGCGGTGGTCGAGGGCTTGGCCGTGCGTATCGCCACCGACGACGTACCGCCGCACCTGCACGGCGTGGAATTGCTTTCGCTCGATCTTGGCCTGCTACAGGCCGGCGCAAGCGTAAAGGGCGAGTTCGAGAACCGGCTGAAGGGTGTGATCGAAGAGGTCAAGTCCAGCCCGAAGCCGATCATCATGTTCATCGATGAGGCGCACACCCTGATCGGCGCCGGCGGTGCCGCGGGCCAGAACGATGCGGCCAACTTGCTCAAGCCGGCGTTGGCGCGCGGCGAAATGCGTACCATCGCCGCCACGACGTGGAGCGAGTACAAGAAATACTTCGAAAAGGACCCTGCCCTCACCCGACGCTTCCAGGTGGTGAAGGTGGATGAACCGGACGACGAAAAAGCGGTCTCGATGTTGCGCGGCGTGGGCCAGTCGATGGCTGCGCATCACAAGGTGCGCATCCTCGACGAGGCGATTACCGAAGCGGTCAAGTTGAGCTCGCGTTTCATCCCCGGCCGCCAGCTGCCGGACAAGGCCGTCAGCGTGCTGGACACCGCCTGCGCCAAGGTCGCCATCGGCCAGAACGCCACTCCGGCGCGGATCGAGGATGCCAAGCGGCGACTCGATGTACTCGCCACCGAACGCACGCAGCTGGAAAAGGAAACCGCTGGTGGCAGCGATCATGCGAAGCGGCTAGGCGAAATCGCCGCGGAAACCGCATCGGTCACCGAAGCGTTGGCGACGGACGAAGCCCGCTTCGCTCAGGAAAAGGAATTGGTCGGCAAGATCCATGCGGAACTCGACAAGGTCGAGGCGTTGCCCGCGGACGATCCGGCACGCGCCGATGCCGTGGCCACGCTCAATGCCGTCCGCGCCGAGCTGAAGGCCTTGCAGGGCTTCGAACCGATGATCCTGCCGGTGGTGGATTCCAGTGCAGTCGCGGAGATCATCGCCGGCTGGACCGGGATCCCGGTGGGGCGCATGGTCGCCGACGAAATCCAGACCGTGCTCAAGCTGAAGGACACGCTGGAGGAACGCGTGATCGGCCAGAGCCACGCGCTCGACGCCATCGCCCAGCGCGTGCGCACTTCGCGCGCCAACCTCGAGGATCCGGACAAGCCGAAGGGCGTGTTCCTGCTGGTCGGCACCTCCGGCGTGGGCAAGACCGAAACCGCGATCGCGCTGGCCGACGCGCTGTACGGCGGCGAGCGCAGCATGATCACCATCGCCATGTCCGAGTACCAGGAGGCGCATACCGTCTCCAGCCTCAAGGGCAGTCCGCCCGGCTACGTCGGTTACGGCGAGGGCGGCGTGCTGACCGAAGCCGTGCGACGCAGGCCCTATTCGGTGGTGTTGCTGGACGAAATCGAAAAAGCGCACCCGGACGTGCTGGAGCTGTTCTTCCAGGTATTCGACAAGGGCCGCATGGAGGATGGCGAAGGCCGCGAGATCGACTTCCGCAATACGCTGATCATCCTCACCTCCAACGCCGGCACCGACCTGGTGATGCAGGCCTGCAACGAATCCGAAGACGTGCCCGCGGTGGCCTACCTCAACGACCTGCTCAAGCCGGAGCTCAACCGCGTGTTCAAGCCGGCATTCCTGGGCCGCACCGCGGTGATCCCCTACTACCCGCTGCGCGACGAGAACATGCGCAAGATCGTGCGCCTGAAGCTCAACAAGATCGGCAAGCGGATCAAGGCCAACCACGGTGCGGATTTCGTGTACGACGACGCCGTGGTGGATGCGATCACCGCGCGCTGCACGGAAGTCGATTCCGGGGCGCGCAACATCGACAACATCCTGACCGGCACCGTACTTCCGGAGGTCTCCGGACACGTGCTGGAACGCATGGCCGAAGGCGGCGGCATCGCCAGCATCCGCATCGGGATGGGCGAGGATGGTGCGTTCGCCTACGCCGTGGCCTGAGTACCTGGGCATGGCACGCCGCCAACCGGACTAGGCCCTTCGCGCTATCCGCGGCGATCGAAGTACGCCACGGATAGCACTTCGGACGAATGTCGCGCGCGGCCGCGACCGCGGACGATAGGCATCGACAAGCGAACCCGACCATGCCTTCCAGCCTTTCCACCAGCAACCGGATGTATTTCCTCACCTTGCCCGAGTATGGGGAGGACGACCTGCTGATCGAGGAAATGACCGGCCACGAGGCGGTCTCGCAGCTATTCGAATTCCAGCTCAGCCTGCTCTCCGAACGCGACGACATCGATCCGCTCAAGATCATCGGCAAACCCGGCATCTTGCGCGTCGAGACACGCGACCCGGGCGTCATGGATGGCGAACGCCACTGGAACGGGGTGGTCTCGCATTTCGCACAAACCGGACGGGTGCAGTCGGCGGACGGCGGCGACCTGTACGCCTACGAATGCGACATCGTGCCCTGGTTCTGGTTCCTGACCCAGCACGAGGACTGCCGCATCTTCCAGGACATGACGGCACTGCAGGTCATCGAAACCATCTTTGAGGAATTCGGCTATTCCGACTACAAGCTGGACGTGGCGGAAAACCACCCGACCCTGCGCTATTGCACGCAGTACAACGAAACGAGCTTCGACTTCATTTCCCGCCTGCTGGAACGGGAGGGACTGTATTACTACTTCCGCCATTCCGAAGACGGGGAAACGCGCCACATCCTCACCATCACCGACCACAAGGACGACAACCCCGCCTGGAACCGGACATCGTCCAGTTCCACCATGCCGATGCGGGAGACGCGTACGACACGATCCGTACCTTGTCGCGCTCGCAACAGATGCGTACCCGCAAGGTGACCCTGTCCGACTGGGACTACGAGAAAAAAAACACGCTGAGCGAGAACACGCCTACGGTGCTGGGGATCGGCGAGGGCCGCGACCTGGAGCGCTACCGCTACCCCGGCGGCTTCGTCGAGGCGGATGTCGGCAAGCACCTGTCACGGGTGGTCATGGAAGCCGAGGAAGCCAGCCACCTGCGCCTGCGCGGCAGCGGCAAGGTGCGGGCATTGGCACCCGGCCACATGTTCTCGCTGGAAAGCCACCCGTTCGACGATTTCAACAGCGAATACATGGTGCTCTCGGTCTGGCACCGCGGCCACAACAACCTCAGGAACGAAGGCGGTGCCGCCGGATACGACAACGACTTCACGCTGCAACCGCGCACCGCGGTCTTCCGCGCACCGATGACGACGCCGAAAGGACACATGCGCGGCCCGCAGACGGCGATCGTGGTCGGCCCCTCCGGGGAGGAAATCTATACCGATGCGATGGGGCGCGTGCTGGTGCGTTTCCACTGGGACCGCAAGGTCGACGGCCGCAACACCAATTACCCGGACGATGGCGCGACCTGCTGGATCCGGGTGGCGCAGATGTGGGCGGGCAACGGCTACGGCAGCCTGTTCATCCCGCGCATCGGCAACGAAGTGGTGGTCGACTTCCTGGAGGGCGATCCCGACCAGCCGATCATCCTCGGCAGCGTCTACAACGGCTTGAACAATCCGCCGGTGGATCTCCCCGCCAATGCCACGCACTCCACCATCAAGACCTTGTCTTCCAAGGGCGGTGGCGGTTTCAACGAGATGCGCTTCGAGGACAAGAAGGGCCAGGAAGAGATCTTCCTGCACGCGCAGAAGAACCTGCAGGTGCGCACCGGCAATTGCCGGACCGAAGCGGTTGGCGTGCATTCGGACCTCAGCATCGGCAAGAGCCTGACCGAATCCATCGGCGAGCACCACAGCGCAGCCATCGGGATCAACGAGACGATTTCCATCGGTTCGAACCGGGCATGCACGATCGGCGCGGACGACTACCTCACCGTCGGCGCGAACCACCACACCGATGTCTCGGCCAACGATTCGCATTCGGTCGGCGCGGGCTACAACCTCACTGTCGGCGCGAACATGATCGTCAACGCCGGCGCCAATATGGATCTCAAGGCGGGCGCGAATCTCGTGCTTGAAGCCGGAACGATGCTGAGCATCAAGGCCGGGGGCAGTTCCATCGTGCTCGGGCCGGCCGGCGTACAGATCACCGGAACCATGGTCTTCATCAATTCCGGCGGCGCCCCACTGCCCGCGAAGCGTGCGCAGAAGGCCGAAAAGGCGGACAAGCCGAAGGATGCGGCGCAAGCGATCAAGTCCTCGGCCGGCAAGGTCAGCGATCCGATCCAGCAGGCGCAGGCGCGGGCACTGCGCAAGGCCGCGCAGACAGCCGTACCGTTCTGCGCCGTCTGCGAAGCGGCGCGCGCGCGACTCGCATCCCTGCAGAGTGGACGATGACAACGCATTACATCCCGCCACCGGCTTCCCCTCGATCCATGACCGGATCGAAGGCTCCGCTACGTATATCCGAAGCAGGGAAGCCCAGTACCGTACCGACGGCAAACGCGCATCGCGCAGCGGCCAGCGGGCGGTCAGTCGTTCAGCCTGGAAAGGTCGCCGTGATCCGACAAGAGCAATTCGAACTCCTCAAGCGCGCAATCTTCGGCGGAAACGATCTCCCTGTGTTCGCCGTACTGGACGGTGCCGTCATCAACGGACTTCCCGACCTGCTGGAGCAACATGCACCGGAGGCGATGTGCCTGTTCTCCGGCAACCTGGATCCAATGCTGCAGGCCGCGGCACCGTACGTACTCGAACTCGTGAACAATGCCGGTGCCACCCAAATCGCTTTGCGCGACGGCTGGAACGAACACTGGGGCATCGTGGTGGTCGCGGATCCAGGAACCGACGCCTATGCCCTGCGCAGCCACCTGCGCCGCATCCTGCGCGTCGCCGGGCCGGATGGCAGCCCGATGCTGTTCCGCTTCTACGACCCGCGCGCGTTCCGTTCGGTGGTGCCCACCTTCGACGACGAACAACGCAAGGCGTTCTTCGGGCCCATCCGCGGCTGCTGGATCGAAAGCCGCAGCGCGGACGCGGCCCTGTATATCGCCCGCGATCCCTCGCAACAGCAGCGCACCCTGCAGCTGGCGTTGGCGGCATAGACGCCATGCTCGAACTCAAGCGCAAGCAGATGGCCGTGATCGGCGAGGTGCAACTCCGCAACAACCTTGCGGACTTCCTGGGCCGCCACGTCGACGGGATCGGCGCGCTACCGCTGGATCGGCTGGATGCCGAACTCGACGCAATCATCGCCTATTGCCGCAAGACGGGCCTGCGCAGCCAGCGTGCAATTGCCTCCTACGCGCTGGCCTGCTCGCTGTTCGGCAACGAGCGCGTCGCCGGGGATCCATCGATCATCGGCGTGCTCGCCGATCGCAACAGCTCGCAGCTCGATCGCGCACTCTTGATCGAAATGTGGACGGCGACCGCCTATGGCGACTATCGCCGGATGCAGGGAGGCTGACATGTTCGAAGGACTCACCGAAGGCCTGTCGAACGTCGGTGCCGCTGCCGGACAAGCCGTGCAGCAGGCGCAACAGCAGGCATCCGCCGCCGCGAATTCCGCAGCCAGCGCCGCGCAAGGCGCGATCTCCGAAGCGCAAACCGCTGTGGCCAATGCCACGGCCGCCGCCGCAGGCGCGGCCAATGGCGCAGTAGCGCAGGCCCAGCAAGCGGCGCAGCAAGCGGCGGCACAGGCGGGCGCCGCCGCGCAGGGCGCGCTGAACCAGGCCAACCAGGCCATGGACACTGCGCGCAGTGCGGCCAACGACATGGCGCAGAACGCACTGGCGCAGGCCAACGACGCGTTGACCAACGCCAGCCAGCAGGCCGGTGCTGCAGTGCAGAGCGCTTTGTCGCAAGCGCAGGAAGCGGTGAACCAGGCACAGAGCCAGGCCAAGGCGCTGGCCGAGGGTGCCTTGTCCGCCGCTTCGGAAGCATTGGACAGCGCGATGGCCAGCGCCGAACAGGCCGCGCAGTCGGCCATCGACAATGCGATGGGCATGGTCGACAACGCCATGGGCATGGTCGAAGACGGTGTCGGCAATGCACTGGATGCCGCCAACAACGCCATCGACCAAGCCCAGGACATGCTGCGCGATGCCGCCACCGATACGTTGCAGCAGGCGCGTAATGCGGTGATGGACAACGCCCGCAATGCACTCGGCCAGATCGCCCCCGCATTGGATGCGCTGCCGCACAGCTTCCCCAACCTGCCGGTGGATTTCCCGGCATCGGAATGCCCTTACGTGCGTGCGCTGCAGGACGAACTCGCCAGGCGCGCCGCGCAAGCGAACAACGCACTCGGCAATGCCGCCAGCGCACTCGGCGATGTCGCCGGCCCGATGCTCGACCAGGCCAACAATGCGCTGGATCAGGCGGATGCCCTCGCCGACCAGGCGCTTGGGGCAATGGACGATGCAATGGCTGCACTCGACCAGGCGCAGGCTACAGCCAACAGCGCCGCGCAACAGGCACTGGGGGCCGCGAAGGATGCGGTGCAGCAGGCGCAGCAAGCTGTCCGCGAACAGGCCGGTGCCGCCATCGCGCAGGCGAAGGATGCGGTCAATGGCATGAAGGAGCAGGCGCAGCAGGCAGCGCAAGGTGCCATCGACCAGGCCATGGCTGCCGTGGATTCCGCACAGCAGCAAGCCGGTGATGCCGCGCAACAGGCGATCACCACCGCACAGGATGCAGCCGCGCAGGCGCAGCAACAGGTCACGCAGGCCGCGCAACAAGGACTCGCGCAGGCCAACCAGGCCGTGCAACAGGCGCAACAGGCGCTGAGTGGGGCCGCGCAAGGGGCACTCAACAACGCACAGAACGCCGCGCAGTCTGCTGCCGCACAGGCGGGAGAAGCGGCGCAAGGCGCGATCGCCAGTGCGCAGGGTGCGATCGGCAACGCTGCCAACGCCGCCGGCCAAGCCGCGCAAGGTGCCGTTGGTGCGGCGCAATCGGCCGCGGCAGGTGCCGCTGCGGCGATGGGCAATGCGGCCAGTTCACTTGGCAATATGGGCAACATGTTCGGCTGATGTCGCTTACCCAGTTTGCGTGCGTCACGAAAAAGCCGGCCTAAAGCCGGCTTTTTGGTCACGTGCAAATGGCCACCCTCAAGGAATCATCTCGGTCATCTGCCCCGGATTGGTCACCGTGATGACACCACCCCATGTGCATTGGCACGTGCATGTATTGTCGAGCGCCGGCATGTAGCCCAAGAGCACCGTTGCCGCCCCCGGTTTCCATGGCGTCGTGACTGGAATGCAAGGCATCGGCGTCAACACACCCAGCGCCGTTGCCGTGGCCGATGCGACTGTTGGATTCGCCAGCGACGTGCACATACCGAACGGCATGATGTTCTTCATCGGCACGAAGTCCATGATATTGGCAGCCGGCTGATTACCGGACAGCACCCTGTTTTCCGGCGTCACCACCAACGTCGATGGCGCCACGCCGAAAGGACACATCAGGGTGGCGCCATTGACGACCTGAATCGGCATGATCGCGCCCTTTGGACGGTCAGCCGCCGGTCGCCTGGATCTCCACACGGCGATTTTCGGCCGCGTTCGGATCGTCGTTGTTGAGCAGCTGGCTTTCGCCCTTGCCCATCGCCTTCAACCGCGAGGACGCCACGCCGTTTTCCATCAGGTAACGGCGCACGGCGTCCGCACGACGGTCGGACAAGGCCTTGTTGTATCCCGCCGAACCGCTGGCATCGGTGTGCCCGATCACCGTGAAGTTGCGGTTCTGCAACTGCGGCGACGCCAATGCCTTGGCCAGCGTCGCCATGGTTTTTGCGGAGCTGCCGGCAATATCCGCCGAGTTGTATTCGAAGTTGATCTGCATGTTCACCGAAGCCGGTCTTGGTGCGGCCGGCGCGGGTGCCGGTGCAGTGGACATCGAAGCGGCGCCCGGGCGCAGCGCACGGGTCTGGCCCGGCCCGGCTGCGGGCGCATCGGCCTTCAGGCTCTCGATGATCGAATCCACCGATGGCGTGCTCTGCGCATCCTGCGCATGGACACCGCCGCAAACGACCAGCACGGCGATCGCCAGCGCGGAACGGAGAATCTTGATACTGCTCATGTCTGTCCTCGTAGCGTTGCGGCCTTGCGGCCTGGATGCATTCCGGCGGGTCATTGCCGCACGGCGATCGGCACATGCCGATCCTCGCCAACGAGTCTGCGCCGCGGAACGGTCGATTTCGATACCACGTTCGGCCTAGTTCAGGCACCTGCAAACGCGGGGACTGCACTTCACAGCTAGCACCGATGGGATATCGCGGCGAGCCACGGCCTTGACTAACCTGAACAAGCGTTCCCGGGGGTATTCCATGGAGGCGATGCAGCAACTCGCGCTGGCATCGGGCACCGCCATCGGCGGTGGGCTGTTCGGCGCAGCCGTTTCCGCGGCGCTTCGCCTGCGTGCACAAAGGCGCGACGCGCTGCAAGCCGCAAGACTCATCGCCAACGGCTCCACGCCTCCCCTGGACGCATCGCATCCCTTGTCTCCCTTGTTGGAGGAGATAGCACGACAATTGGCGGTGCTGCGTCGTGTCAACGATGACAACGACCAACAACGCAGGCAACTATCGGCCGAGATGGCCCGGCTGATGACCCAAGCTGATGGCGCGAAGCGGGCCAAGGATCGCTTCCTGGCTGCGATCAGCCATGATTTGCGCCAGCCCCTGCAGTCGATGGGCCTGACCCTGGAACAACTGCGTCGCGATGCGCCGCCTTCGCAGGCTGGCGAGATTGCCCAGCTGGACGCCGGGATGCGCGCAATCGTCCATGTGCTGGATGGGCTGTCGTTGCTGTCGCAACTCGAAGCCGGTGCACTGCAGGCACATGCCGCGCCCTGCGATCTCCGCAATCTGTTCGCGAGCATCATGGCATCACGATCCGATGCCACACGACGCGCCGGCATCGCGTTATGCGCGCATGCGGGCGACCATGCCGTATACACAGACCCCGACATGTTGAGGGGGCTATTGGAACGCCTGATCGACAATGCGATCAAGGCCAGCAAACATGGCGCGCGCGTGCTGCTGGTGGCGCGCCGGCATGGCGGCGACGTCCGCATCGAAGTCCGGGATGGTGGCGTCGGCATCGCGCCGATCCATCAACCACGGGTATTCGATGAATTCTTCCAGGTCGGCAACCCGGAACGCGATCATCGCAAGGGGCTCGGCCTCGGGCTATCGATCGTCTCGCGGTTCGCCGCATTGTTGGGTACGCGCGTCGAACTTCGCTCTCGCCTGCATGCCGGGGCCTGCTTCTGGCTAACCTTGCCGCGGGCATCCGTATTGAAGCGTCCACCGTGCGCCGTGCTGAGGGATCTCGATTCGCCACAGCGCGAGGCATTGGCCGCGATGCTCAGATCATGGGGCTATGCCGTCTACGCAGACGCGGATGTAGACACCGCATCCGCACTCATCGGTAGTGGCGATGAAGGGATCGATGCGGTCTTGTGCGCAGTGGATTCCGACGACGATCCGGCATGGGCCTTGATCCGCACGACCGCTAGCCATTACCCGCTGGCCGCGCGCATCGTGTTGTGCACGCAGCCCGGGGCGGGCTTGCTGGAAGCCGCTTCGCGCCATGGCGCACGTGTCCTGTCACACCCGCCGCCGCCATCGAAGCTGCGGTCCCTGCTCGCCAGACGAACGCACCAACGCATGCCGGGCGCCGCCTGAGCGGTACCCGTGATCGACGCCAGGTCAAAAATCGCCGCAACTGCTCTTTTGTTCGGTCTGGAAGCAGTTGGTCAGGTTCGGGCGCGACCGGACTTTCGACCATTCGTTCGACAGCTCGTCGCCGAACGAGGCCAGCTTCTGGTCTTCCAGCGAAGCATTCAGCGCGCACATCGGCGCACTGCCGAAATTGCGGTCGTATACATAGGTATCAACCGTCTCCCGGATGAAATCGATCGGCGTTGATGAAAGCTGCGGCATCGGAATGACCTGCAATGCAGTGGCGTTGCCCGGCGCTTGTGAAAACACGTAGTTGACCGCGCTGGTACCGCCATTGATCGGGTAGAAACCGATCGGCGACGATGCCCCGGCCGAAGTGAACCAGATCACGTCGCCGCCGAATACGCTTTGCGCCGTGTCGCCATTCCGGAAACCGCTGATGTCACCCGTGAGCAATGGATTGTCGATGCCGAGATAGCGCACCAGGTTGTCCGCGGTGAACAAGAGCGTGGCTGGGGTAATCGCCAACGTACCGGGCACGTATTGGAGACGGTAGCCGGCTGCTGAAGTGAAACCGCCATTGATCTGATAGTTGCCGACATTGCTGCCGATGGTTGCGGTGCTGAAGCCGCTCCCGGCGGCAACACCCGCAGTATTGTCGCCGAGGATCGCACCTGCGATGTTGAACGTGAACACCGGATCCGGCAGCCCGTACTCGCGGCTGGCACTGTCGAAGGTGATCACCGCCGTCGGCTGTTGCACGTAGATGAAGTGATTGTCGGAACCCGGCACGGTCACTCCGCACGCACCAAGATAGGCACAGCCATACAGATTCGGCAGGCTGCCGCTACCAGCCAGGCCACCGCGTGCCTCCCCTGCCCAGGTATTTGCCCACACCCGCCAGTTGCCGCTCGCCGCAAGGTTGGCACCGGCCAGGTTTTGCAGGGTATTCGCCGTTACCAGGTCGATGTTTACGCCGCTCACGCCGGCGTTCAACGTCATGTCGCCGGCCAAGTTGCGCACGAAGACATTGCCACCGGCACTGATCCCGGCCGTCCCCATGCTCGACAGGCTATTCGACGCCGAATCCAGGCCCTGCGCCGAAACACTGCCGATCGCCAGTGCGTCCACGTCCTGGTATTCGAAATCGCCACCGGAGGACCCTGTCAATGTACTTGCCGCAACGTTGTTGCTTGCGCTGGCCAGCAGCACGTCCCCGCCCGCCCGCGCCAACAGGCTGTGGGCGGTGATCGCGCCGACGCTGGTCTGGGTAATATCGCCACCACTGGACAAGGCCAGCACACCGCTACCGACATCAAGCCCGGCCTGGATATCAATGCCACCGCTACCACCATCGTTTTGCAGGGTCAGGTTGCCATCGCGGCTGGTCGCAGCCAGCACGCGAATCGCGCCTGCATGCAAGCTGCTGCCCAAGATCAGCTCGGGTGCATCGATCAACGCAAGTTCCGCCCCGCTCAGGACGAAACCGGCACTGCCACCAATCAGGATTTCGTCGGCCGTGCGCTCGGCGAGGACGCCGCTCGCATCCACACCGCCGGGGCGCAGGTTGACGGCCATGCCGCTGGCAATTCCGCCATTGATGCGGATCGCGTCACTACTGCCGTCATTGCCGGCGCGAATGACCACCAGGCCATTGCCTGCATCCAGGCTAGACGCCGCGTCCATCGAAAATCCGGCCACGCTATCCGTCGAACCAGCGATATCGATATCGCCATCCGCGCTATCGATGCTCGTGCCGTTCAAGGCAACGCCATCGACGATGTCGGCGCCACGCCCATGCAGGCTCACATCGCCGCCACCGGTCGAGATGGTCGTCCCTTCGATCAATACGCCGGCGTCGCCACCCCCGGTATCCGCCGCAGTGCTTGCGCCGCGCATCAGCAGGTTTCCGCCACCGGTAACGATGTTGCTGCCAGTGAGCCGGATGCCGCTGTCGTAACTGCTCGCCAGTCCGCTTGCCAGGTCCGATTGGCCGTAGAACAGGATGTCGCCGCCATTGCTCTGCAAGGTTGCGCCGTCGAAACGAATACCGGCGAAGCCGGTGCTGAGGTTGTTTGCGTCGGCATTGAACGCGATGCCCAGCGCACCGTCGACGGCGCGAATGGCGAATGCATCGCCACCAATCGTGCCGTTGGCATCCACGCGCAGCGATAAGGGCGCCGTACCCGTCGTATAGGCGATGTCCACGCCTTTCTGGATATAGACATCGCCTGAATCGGTATCGGCAACTCCGGCACGAAGCGTCACGTTGGTACTGCTGGACAAAGCGGTGTTGATTTCTTCGTCCTGAATCGTAGTACCTGCCACCCGAGTTTCAAATGCCGTGCCGGAGTCCGCGCCATGGGTTACATCGATCGTCGGAGCCGAGAGCACCCATGTTCCAGGCGTGCCCGAGGCAGAACCTGCATCGACCTGAAGCCCGCGCATGTCGAACTCACCACTGGTGACGGTGCTGATGCTGCCGCCTGCCGTGGTACCGCGCGCCTGGATGCGGCCATAGGCCGTGATCCCGGCGACCGCATTGAGATCGACCTGCCCGCCGCTGCCACCCGCACTATTGACGGAAATCAACGTGTCCTGGTCGGCAATCACGAAGAGGCTGTCGGTCTGTACGTTGCCACCATTGCCGCTGCCCAGGCCGTCGGCACGAATACTTGCTCCCTGATAGAGCCTCGTGGCAATCGAGTTGATGGCGACACTGCCGCCACCAGCATCGCCGGACGCGTCGATCCAGCTGGCGACACGTGTTGAGGGCTGAAACGGATCACTCATGAGATAGACAAGACCCGCCTGAAGGAAGACGCTTCCTCCCCGCATTCCGGCGCCGCCGGTCACGTCGATCGTGCCCGGCCCAAGATACCCATCCCGGAGATCGCCCAGAATCACGCTCCCGCCCTGCGATGTCAGTTCGACGTGCCCAGCACGGCTGCTGATCGTCCTTGCCCGGAGATTGCCGCCATTGAAGACCCCGCCATTCAAGCCGTAGGTCAAGGCACGCATGAATATCTGTCCACCATCTGCGGTGATGTCGCCGTAGTTGCTGGCGCTATTGATGTCACCAGCCGCTACCGCACCATTCATCGTGACCTGTGTCAGGCCATCGCCGAAGAAGTCCAGGGTGACCGCAGTACCCGCGCCGAAGCCGACGTTTCCGCCATTGACAACGATATTGCCGTTGTTCTGCACTTCGGGCCCGACGAACGCCACCCCGCCAACGCCTGCAGTGATGCTGCCGCCGTTGCTGACTCTGTGGAAGGTACTGGGATCGCCGTTGAAGCCACTGAAGACGTATTGACCCGAGGACAGGCCGTTGATGAAATCGCCCGAATTCATCCACAAGGTGGAAGCAATCAGGCCACCGACATTCACGGCCGCGTCGATGCCGAAGGTGATCCCTGCCGGGTTGATCAGAAACACGTTGCCGTTGGCGCTCAGCCTGCCATCGATGCTGGAAGGTGACGCCCCATAACCGGATCCAACCACACGGTTCAACGTCACACTGCTGCTGCCGAACTGTTGATCGAAGGTCACGCCATAGCCGGCGCCGATGCTGAAGCTACCCCAGTCGATAATCGCGCCCTTGGTGGTCTGGGTGATCGTCATCTCGTTGCCAACGGTGCCGATACTCGCGGTGCCATCCACCACGTTGCCGCTTCCCGGCAAGCTCTGCGCAAGTACCGGTGCCGCCATCGGCATCGCCATCGCACCGACCAGCGCCATCGCCAGCCGGTGTCGGCGAACCGTACGGATCCGCTTGGATGTCTGCTTCGTGCGCATGTCGTGCTCCTCAGAACGATTTCTGGATCGACCAATACAAACGGGGGTTGCGCCCCCGCCATCGGTGACGCCGGGATCGCTGCCGCGCCAGGCGATACTGAAATTCACCGTGACCTTGCCCGACTTGCTCCAGTTCATGCCAAGCCCGTAGCCACGCAAGCTGCGGCTGGTGGACACGTCGAACGGTCGCGGGTCGTGGAAGAAATCGCCGCGCGCCGCGTCGTAGAACGCGAACAGGGTGGTTTCCGGGTTCGCCGCGTAACGCAGCTCGGTCGTCGCCAGCCAGCCGTCGTCGACCAGCACTTCGCCGGTGGCATACGCGCGTACCGCCTTCGGGCCGCCCAACGACAATTTCTCGTAGGCATCCAGGTTCTTGCTGGCGCGCTGCAGGCCGGTACCGAGGAACAGGCTCAGCTTCGGCGCAACGTACTGCAAGCGCGCCAATTGCAGGGTGAACTTGCCGAAGCTGCCCTCGGTGTCGTAACCGAACGGGGGATTGTCGAAGGTCTCGCTGGTGGCGTCCTTGATGTCCAGGTTGCCGCGATAGAGCAAGGCGTTCGCGCTGGTGTAGCCGCCACCAAGGAATTTGTCGCGCTTCTCGAACGACAGACCGATGCCACCACCGTGGATACGCTTCTTCGTCTCGAAGCCCACCGCCTCGAAGCGGTCTGTCAGATCCTTGTTGTCCAATATGCCGCGCACGAACAGGTTGGCGCTGCGCTGGCGGATGATCGGATAGCTGAAGGACAGGTCAGCCACGTTGCCGGTGCCGGTCGGCTTCAACGGCTCGAACGGCCCGCCCAGTTCGTACTGCACGCGCGCCAGCCCACCGCCGATGCGCAGGCCGCGATAGCCCACCGGCGTTTCGTAGGAAATGCGGCCGAATGCGGTGTGCATACCCTGCGCCAGCATCAGGCGCAGGTCGAGGTTGTCGCCGCGTTCGAACGGGCTGGCCCAACGCATGCTGCCGGTGATGCGATGACGACCGGAATCGCGGGTGCCGTAGTTGTCCAGCTCAAGGCCGTATTGGAAGCGATCACGCTCGGTTACCTGCACCGCGAGGTCGGTGGTGCCGGTGACCGCGCCAGCAGAAATAGCGGATTGCGGCTTGATGCCGGGCAAGTCGGACAGCAGCAGCATCGCGCGTTCGTATTCGCGGCCGTTCAGCGGTTTGCCGGGCTCCAGCACCGCCAGCGTCTTCGCCACGCGTTCCTGCTGCACCGGCGCACCTTCGGCGACATCGATGCTGACATTGCCGAGCACGCCTTCGCTGATGGTGATCCTGACCACCCCGTCGACCACTTCCTGTACCGGCACGAAGGCCTGCACCAGGCCGAAACCGTGCTTCCGGTAGACCGCCACCACGCGCGCGGCGAGTTGCTCCAGGTCGGCGAAGGTCACGTCCTTGCCAATCTTGTCCGCCACTGCCACCTGCAGTTCGCTCTCCGGCACGCCGGTGGCGCCATCGAACCGCACGCCCTTCAGCACGAAGCTCGCTTGCACCTGCGTTCCCATCTGTGGCTCGGGCAAGGCCTGCGTCTGTTGCGGCGAAGCCGACGGTGCCGGCGTTGCTTCCTGCGCGGCGTCGATGCCTTCGGCCTGCGCGAACGGCGCACACGCCAGCAACAACGAAGCCGCCAGCAGGTTGATCGGCGGCAACCGCCGTGATTGATGGATGCGCATCCCTTCAGCCCCGTGCTTCATTTCACCACCTTCAAACGCCAGTTGCCGATCAGGTTGAACGGCGCCCAATAGAACGGATGCGAGGTCGCCGGATCCGCCATCACCGCGCGTTGCGCATCGCGCATCGCATCCTGTACTTCCTCGCCCTTGGCGAGATCGGCGTACAGCGTGGTCATCAGCTTCTCGGTGGCGGCATCGGACACTGGCCACAACGAGGCCAGCAGGGTCGATGTACCGGCGGACAGGAAGGAACGGGTGAAGCCCAGCACTTCATCGCCGTTCTCGACCCGTCCTAGGCCGGATTCGCAGGCGGACAGCGCGATCATCGCCACGTTGCCCAGATCCATGCCCAGCACGTCCTTGGCTTCCAGGTAATTCGGCTGCCCGTTCTCGTCCGCCAACAACACCTTCGAATGCAGCGGATCCAAGGTGTCTGCCATCGCATGCGCGGCGATATGCACCAATCGCGATTGCGGCGCGCTGGTGATGAAATTCGTCTTGTTGGCGTCGGCCTTGAAGAACAGCCTGGCGCCGGGGAACTGCCGCGACAGTTCATGCACTTCGCGCTCGGCGCCGGGCAACGGATCGGCCACGTTCGGGTCGATGGTCGGGTTGCCGAAGGCCAGCAGCTGCGGGGCTGCGGTCGGCGTACGCTCGGCCAAGCGCGCGGCGATGCTGATCGACGGCGCGATGGAGATCGGGTTGCGCTCGATCAGGTATTGCCCGTCCAGCCGCAATGCCTGGAACGGCAGGTAGTGCAGCGGCCCATGCGGGACGATAATGATGCGCTTGCCGGCCTCGATGCCGAGCGGCGCCAGCAGCAACTGGCCGATCTGGTCGCCGATCTTCGCCGCATTCGGATTGAGCTTGATCAGCGTGTCGCGGTAGGCATCCACCAACCGCGCCAGGTCGTCGCGCTTCAACGCGACAGGAAATGTCGCTTCGCGCACGCCATCGTTGGACAGCACCCAGGCCATCAAGCGATCCGGCAGCGCATGGTAGGCCACCACCACTTCGTCCGGGCGCAGCATCTTCTGCAACGTGGCCGCATCCAGCGCCTTGCTCGCATCGCCCTTCAGGTCGGCCCGCCCGGACACCGCATCCAGCAACGCGCGAGAACGGCTGCGTTCGCTGATGTCGAAGGCCTGCGCGGCTTGCCCGAGCTTGCTGTGCATGCCGATGGCACGCTCGAACACGTTCTGCAGATCGGAGAACAGGCCCATCTTGAATTCATCGCTGCGAAACTGCGAACGCGCCTGGTCGAACACGTCGATGGCCTGGTCCAGCGCCTGCGCGGCTTCCGCATCGCGCCCCAGCGCGGATTCGCTCTTGGAGATGCCGTCCAGCGCCCAGGCGCGGTAGAAGTCCTCGTCACCGGCGGCCGGCGCATTGGCCAGCTTCTGGTACACCGCCAGGGCTTCGGCGGGCTTGTTCTCGGCCAGCAACAGGCGGCCGCGGGTGCGCTGCAATTGCGCGCGTTGCCTGGCGTCGTCAGGTTCGACCAAGGCATCCAGCGTGCTGCGCGCACGCGCCAGGTCGCCGGACAGGATCAGCGCATTGGCGAGCGAGGCATCCACCAGCGGGCGGAACCGATCGGAACTGCCCTGCTGCGCTTCCTCGTAACTGGCGATGGCGTCGTCGTAGCGTCCCTGCCGAGTACGAACGTCGCCGATCACCTTGCGCGCCGGCCCGTTGACCTGGGTCGGGTTCAGGCCCGGGTATTTCAATGCGAGGTTGGCGAACTGCTCGGCGCGTTCCAATTGGCCGGCATAGTTGAAGGCGATGGCAAGGTCGCGATACGCCTTGCCCAGCAGATCTTTGTTGCCGGTCTGCAGCGCAACATGAAGCGCCTTGCTCGCGGCCCGCGCGCTCTCGCGAAACTCGCCCTTCTCGGCCAATTCGACCGCCTGGCTGCAATAGGCGTAGCCGTCCAACTTCACCGCCTCGCGGTCGTACAGCGCCGCGCCCTCGGCGGCCAGCGACAAGGCTGTGTCGGCATCGTCCAGCCTGCCGATGGCGGCCAGCACCTCGCGCGCCTCGCCAGCGGCATCGGCGTCATCGACTTGCACAGCAGGCGTGGCGCTGGATGCGGCATCCTGCGGCTGCGTCATTGGCGGGGCCTGCTGCTCCTGCCCCGCCTCTGACGCGCAGACGGCCCACGCTGGCAATGCGAACACGACAGACAAGAGCAGGATCGATGCCAGCACCCCCGGCACGGAACGAAATATGGACGACGCGACGCGTGACATGCGGTGTGCTCCCCAGACAGGATCGGACGCAGGCAAACCTGCGTGGAGTCCGGTGGAGTCTAGGAAGCGTTGACGCCGCGGCCTATTCGCGGGAAGGCATAGCCCGTATTGGCTAGGAAGACGTGTCCGGAATGTCGCGCGCCTGCCGTGTGCCTGCTAGAGGGACGCTATTCATTCAGGACGCGGCGACACCTGCATTCGTCAGGCGAGAGGTCGACTGGCATCCGGATCGATTCGTCAATGCCTTGTTCCGAAAAGAAGGCGTCGGTTGTCGCGACGATGTCCTGCAAGGCCGAGACACCGCGCTTGAATGTCGGCGCCATCTCGCCCCGAGGCAGCCCGGCTGGGCCAGGGGTCGACCGCGCACGCAATCCGCGGATTGCCCCTGTGTCAGTGATAACGCAGTCGTGCGGAACTGACGGACACCACACACGCGAAAACCGGCCTGCGGCAACGAATGCCGGAAACGCAGTGAAAACTAGTAAAAAAATGGCCGAACCAGCCGTATTCAGCCTACTCGATGGACGAATGCCGCGTCTGTCCGTCTCCACGCACCACGAAGCGCTCGATAGTCAGCGTTTCTGCACCCATCGGCCCATAGGCGTGCAGGCGGGTGGTCGAGATGCCGATCTCCGCCCCAAGGCCAAGCTGGCCGCCATCGTTGAAGCGTGAAGACGCGTTCACCATCACCGCCGAACTACGGGTAGCGCAGACGAAGGCTTCGGCAGTAGCGGCGTCTTCGGTGGCGATCACTTCGGTGTGGTCGGAGCCAAAACGGGCGATATGCGCCAACGCCTCGGCCAGGTTGTCCACGACCCGCACGGCGATCACCAGGTCGAGGAATTCGGCGGCGTAGTCGTCGTCGGACGCCTGCGCGACATCGACATCGAAGCTGCGCGTGGCCGCATCGCCACGCACTTCGATACCACTTGCCCGCAGCGCCGCCAAGGCGCGCGGCAGGAAAGCATCGGCGATCTCACGATGCACCAGCAGCGTTTCCAACGCGTTGCACACGCCGGGCCGCGACGCCTTGCCGTCGATCAACAGGCCGAGGGCGGTATCGATGTCGGCGGCGCGGTCCACGTACAGATGGCAGACGCCCTTGTAATGCTTGATCACCGGCACGCGGGCGTGCTCGGCGACGAAGCGGATCAGGCTTTCGCCGCCGCGCGGGATGGCGAGGTCGACCAGATCGGTCAATTGCAGAAGTTCGAGCACATGCTCACGCGCCGTGTCTTCCACCAGCGAGACCGCCGCCTCCGGCAAGCGCAGCGCGCGCAGCGCCGCATGCAGGCAATCGGCAATCGCGGCATTGCTGCGCGCGGCCTCGGAACCACCGCGCAGCAGCACCGCATTGCCGGCCTTCAGGCACAGTGCGGCAGCTTCGGCGGTGACGTTCGGTCGCGCTTCGTAGATCATCGCGACCAAACCCAGCGGGATGCGCTGGCGCTGGACCACCAAGCCATTCGGCCGCACTTCGCTGCGGGTGATTTCGCCCAGCGGATCGGCCTGCGCAGCGACCTCGCGCAGCGCCTGCGCCATGCCCTGCACGCGCGCGGCATCCAGCATCAATCGATCCAGCGTCGCCTTGCTGGCGCCCGTCGCCGCCGCATCCAGCACGTCCTGCGCATTCGCCGCCAGGATCGCCTCTTGCCCATCCAGAAGTTGCGCGGCCATGCGCTCCAGCAGCGCGTAACGGGTCACGCTGTCGCAGCCGGCAATCGCCGTTTGCGCCGCACGCGCCGCCACTGCCAATCCACGCACATAACCGCTCATGCCTTCGCCTCCATGGGCCTGTCGACGCCATCCAGCAGGACCAGGTCGTCGCGATGGATCATCGATTCGTCGTAACGGAAGCCGAGGATGGTCTCGATCTCGCGGCTGTGGCGGCCGGCGATACGTGCGCTTTCGGCTGCGTTGTATTGCGCCTGTCCGCGCGCCAACGCCACGCCATCGAGCGACTGCACTTCGACTACGTCGCCACGACGGAAATCGCCCTGCACTGCGAGCACACCACCCGGCAACAACGAGGCGCCGCGCAACAATGCGCCTTGCGCGCCGGCATCGATGCGCAGCACACCGGATGCGGGCGCATGCCCCAACCATTGCTTGCGTGCGCTGCGACGGCTGCCTTGCGCTGCGACCAGAGTGCCGCGCAACACGCCATCGCCCAGCGCCGCGATGGTGGCGGCATCGCGACCGCAGAACAACGCGGTGGGAACACCGGCGGCGGCGGCCTTGGATGCGGCTTCCAGCTTGGTACGCATGCCGCCGGTGCCCAACTCGCCCGCAGCGCCGGCCATCGCCAACACCCGCGGCGTGACCGATTCCACTCGTTCGACCGGCAGTGCATGCGGATCGCGCGCGGGATGGCCGCTATACAGGCCAGCAATATCGGTGGCGATCAGCAACAGATCAGCTTCCACCAGCGAGGCAACTGCTGCGGCCAGATTGTCGTTGTCGCCCAACTTGAGTTCATCGACGGCGACGGTGTCGTTCTCGTTGACGATAGGCTGCGCACCCAATCGCAGCAGTTCCTGTAGCGCGGTGCGCGCATTGAGATAGCGGCGGCGATTGCGCAGGTCATCGTGCGTCAGCAGCACCTGCGCCACCGGCGCTTCGAACAGCTGCTGCCAGAACCCCATCAGCGAGGCCTGCCCCAGCGCCGCCAAGGCTTGGCGCTGGACGATGCCGTTGCCCGCCGCAGTACCGATGCGCCCGCGCCCGGCGGCCACTGCGCCTGACGACACCAAGACGACTTCGCGTCCCTGTGTGCGTGCCGCCGCGATGAAATCCGCCAAGCCGCGCGCATGAGTCGCCTGCAAGCCACCATCGCCCGCAAGCAGGCTGCTGCCGACTTTCAGCACCGCTCGACGCCAGTTCGGCAAGGGTTGCGGTGCGAAGTCGACCATGGCTCAGCCCAACCTGCCCTTGTCCAATGTGTCCCAGCGCATGCGCAGCTCATCCAGCCGCAAATCGGCCGCTGCACCGGGCGAAGTGCGTGCGGCCAGCGAGCCTTCCGGCGTGCGTCCCTGCCCCGCGCTATCGGCCGATGCGGCGGCCGCTTTGTAGGCCTCGCGGAACGGCACGCCGGCGATGGCAGCTTCCACCGCCACGTCGGTGGCGTACATGCCGGAATCGATGGCAGCGCGAATGCGATCCTCGCGCCATTCCAGGTTCGCCAGCAAAGCCGGCAACAACTCCAGCGCAGCCAGGCCGCGACCAAAGCCGTGAAAGATCGCGCCCTTCGACGCCTGCAAATCGCGCTGGTAGCCGGACGGCAGCGACAGTAGTTGTTCGATCTCGGTACGCGCAGCGGCCACGCTGGCGTGGGTGGCGCGCATGAGCTCGATCACGTCGGGGTTGCGCTTGTTCGGCATGATCGAACTGCCGGTGGTGTACTGCGCTGGTAGCGCGACGAAGCCGAACTCGGCGGTGGTGTACAGCGACAGGTCCCAGGCAAGGCGTCGAAGATCCAGCGTGGCGCTGCCGAGTGCTTCCAATGCCGCCAGCTCGAACTTGCCGCGCGAGAGCTGCGCGTAGATCGGACTGACCTGCATGCGCGCGAAGCCGAGCGCCTGCGTGGTGTGCTCGCGATCCAGCTTCAGGTTCACGCCGTAACCGGCAGCGGTACCCAGCGGGTTGGAATCGACCAGCTTGAGCGTGTCGGTGGCGCGCATCGCATCGTCGATGAAGGCCTCGGCCCAACCGGCCCACCACATTCCCGCCGACGAGACCACGGCACGCTGGATATGCGTGTAGCCGGGAAGCGGCAACGACTGTTCGGCTTCGGCACGGTCGAGTGCGACCTTGGCGATCTCGCGGCTCAGCTCGGCCACGCGCGCCAGTTTTTCTTTCAGCCACAGCCGTGTCGCCACCAGCACCTGGTCATTGCGGCTGCGGCCCGTATGGATCTTCTTGCCAGCATCGCCAAGACGCTCTGTCAGGCGCGCTTCGATGGCGGAATGCCCGTCCTCGAAGCGTTCATCCAGCACGAAGCTGCCGCTGCGGAAATCATCGGCAAGTACAGCGAGTTCGCGCTTCAAGCCCTCAAGCTCATCGGCAGTGAGGATGCCGATGCGTTGCAGCCCTTCGGCATGCGCGTCGCTGGCGGCGATGTCGTGCAGGAAGAATTCGCGATCCAGCAGCACATCGTCGCCGGCCAGGAAGGCCTGGATCTGCGCGTCCACCGCCACGCCGGTTTTTTGCCAAAGCAGGTCGCTCATGCTGCATCTTCCATCGGAATTCCGGCGAACTCGTCAAAACCAAACGCCATATTGAGATTCTGCAAGGCCTGCGTGGCCGCGCCTTTCAATAGATTGTCCTCGGTGGCGACCACCACCAGGCGCTTGCCATCGCCACTCAGGGTGAAACCGCCGAGATCGACATGGTGCGCACCGGCGATACGGCTGACCCATGGCGCATCGTCGACGACGCGCACGAGCGGCTCGTCTGCATAACGACCACGATAACGCGCCAGCACTTCTTCGATGTCGAACGGAATCGACAGATGCAGGTTGGCGGTGATGGTCAGGCCGCGGAAATGCGGAGCCACGTGCGGCATGAACTCGACGGGATGGCCGAGCTGTTTCGAGACTTCACGCTCATGCACATGGCCGGTCAGCGCATACGGCATCAGGTTGTCGCGCAGCAGCTCCACATTGTTCTTGTCGCTCGGCGTGGTGCCGGCACCGGACCAGCCGGACACGCCGAAGCACTGCACCGGCCCGTCCAGCACGTTCAGCATCGGCGCGATGGCCAATTGCATCGCGGTGGCATAGCAACCGGGATTGCTGATGCGGCGCTGGCCCGTGTACTGCGCGCGAGTCAGTTCCGGCAAGCCGTAGTACCAGGAAGGATCGAAACGATAGTCGGCGGACAAGTCGATGATCACCGCATCGGCGCCGGCATCGTCGAACTGCTGGACGATATGCGCGGCCTTGCCGTTCGGCAGCGCCAGCACTACCGCATCGGCTTCCAGCTCCGGCAGCTCTTCGTACGAGGGCGAGGTGTAGTGCACATCGCCCGTATAACCCGCGATATGCGCAGACAACGGTTGCCCGACCAGTTCGCGCGACGTCACGTAAGCCAATTCGAACTGCGGATGCGCCGCCAGCAGGCGGATCAGCTCGCCACCGACGTAGCCGCGTGCCCCGACGATACCGACGCGCACCGCACTCATGCCGGCTCCTCCAAGGTGGCGGGACGCGCTTCACAGGTACGCACGTAGCGCTCGATCAGGTCGAAGCCGGCCGGTCCATACCAGTACACCTTCCACTTGTCCTGCTTGATGCAGCCGTCGGATTCGGCGTAGTAGAAGGGGTTGACCGCATTGCCGTGGCGCGAGCGCCAGAACAGCGTGGGATTCTGCTCGCGCATCACCTGCCACACCGCGCGACCCAGGCCCTCGCCTTGCGCTTCGTCGAGCACCGCGAACTTGTCGAGATAGATGCCGGCCTCTTCCGACGTCAGGATCACCGCCGCGCGGTAGTTCTCGCTGACATAGGCGCGATGCAGCTTCGTCGTCTCGAAGTAGTCCGGCAGCAGTTTGCGGCCAAAGGCCGAATCGATCAGACCGCGCAGGCGGGTCAGATCGAACGCATCCCAATCCGAAGCTTCAAGCACGCGCTCACCGCGCCGCACCAAGGTGCCGGAGCCCTTGTGGGTGAACAATTCCTTCGCCAGTTCCGCCGGCTTGGTGATCGATACCGACGAGGCCAGCGGCAACCCGTCCAGCAAGTCCTTGATCTGCTCGATCTTCACCCGCATGCCGCCTTCGATCCACGGCTGCTGCATCAGGTGGTCGTATTCGGTGGACAGGTTGATCGAATCGATCACCTTGCCGTCCACATCCAGCAGGCCGCCGGTGCCGGTCAGGAACACGATCTTGTACGGCTGCAGCACCTGCACCAGTTCGTTGGCGGCGAAATCGGCGTTGACGTTGAGGATCTGCCCGCCGATGGTTTCGCCCAGCGAGGCGATCACCGGGATCGAGCCGGCCTGCAGGCTGGCCTGGATCGGCGCGAGGTCGACACGCTTCACTTCGCCAACCAGGCCGTAGCGTTCGCGGTCCAGGTAATCGGCCTCGAACACACCGGAGACGATGCTGGTGGCACGCGCATCGCCCGCCTGCAGCGCTTCCACCAACTTGAGGTTCTGCGCATGGAACACGCGGCGCACGATGGCCAACGCTTCCGGCGAAGTCACCCGCAGGCCATCGATGGTCTGCTTTTCGATGCCGGCGGCGGCCAGTTCCGCATCCAGCTGCGGGCCGGCGCCGTGGATCACGATGGGGGTCAGGCCGACGTCCTGCAGGAAGGCCAGCGACGACGTGAGCGAATCAAGATCATCGCGCAGCACCGCGCCACCGACCTTGACCACCGCGAAGCGCGCGGCATCCAGCTGCGAAAAGCGCTTGAGGTACTGCGAGATTTCCTTGGCGCCACCCATGCTGGACAGCAGGCGGACGATGGTCTGCCGCGTCTGCGGGTCGTGCACGTGCGAGGGATTGAAGACGGGCGTCACGGTCAGCTGGTTCCGAGAATGCGAGTGATGGAGTCGGCGTAACGCTGCAATTGCGCGAGCGTGACGAATTCGTCGGCGGTATGGGCCTGGGCGATGTCGCCGGGGCCGTACACGAAAGCGGTCAGGCCAGCCTGCGAGAACAGCGAGGCTTCGGTCCAGAAATCGACGGCATTGCCGATCGGCAGGCCGAGTTCATCGGCAAGATCGCGCGCGGCGAGGCGGCGTTCTTCCGCAGAGGCGATATCGCCAGCCGGCAGCGACGGGCCACGGAAGGTTTCCTCGTAGCGCTCCAGCGCACCGGCGCTGGCGCAGGCACCGAAACGCACGTGCAGCGCATCGATGTCGTGCGAGGGCAACGGGCGGAACCCGAAACGCACTTCCGCGCTGGGTGCAATCACATTCGCCTTGATCCCGCCCTCGACCTTGCCGATGTTGAAGCGCAACCCGGTCAAGCCGCCGAAGCGCGACTGCGCCTCGCCTTCAACCAAGTCCAATGCATTGCCGCCCCAGCGCATCGCCTGGTGCAGCGCGTTGGCGGTCATCGCATTGGCACCGGAGGCATGGCCGGCCTCGCCCTTGAACTTGAGCAGCACCGAGCTGATCCCGCGATGCGCCAGTACCGCTTCGCAACGCGTTGGCTCGGCGATGATCGCTTCACCGAAGCCGTGATCGCTGGCGAGGAAGGCGGCGATGCAACGCGGATCGTTGGCTTCCTCGTCCGAGGAAAACAGGAAGGCGGCGTCGCCATCGGTCACGTTCGCTGCAGCGATCAAACCCGCTGCCGCGCCCTTGATATCACAAGCACCGAGACCGATGGCGCGATCATCGGTGACACGCAGCACATGCGGATCCGCGCTCCATGCTTCGGACGACGGCACCGTATCCAGGTGCACGTTGAACACACGTTTCGGATTGCCACGCACCGCGAACAGCGACACCGCGCCTTCGCCATGATCGATGACATCGACGCGGAAATCCGGCAACTGCGCACGGATGTAGTCGAAGATCCCGCCGGTGCCGATCAGGCGCGGCGGGTTGCGGGTATCGAACGAGACCAGCGCTTCGAGGTGGCGGAGGACGGCATCCAGCATGTCAGGCGTCGTCCTGCCCGCCATTGACCTGCGCCCACAGCGTACTGCTCATGCCGAACAGCTTGATGAAGCCTTCGGCCTCTTCCACGCCCCAGTCCGCGGACTGCGCGTAGGTTGCGCCCTTGGAATTGAGGATATGCGGCGAACGCACGGCAACGGCATCGACGCGGCCGCCAGTGGTGCGTAACACCACTTCGCCATTGACCATGCGCTGGGACGAAGCTAGGAAGGCTTCGAGGTCGGTCTTCAGCGGGTCGTGGAAGAAGCCTTCGTACACGACTTCCACCCACTTGCGCGCCACATCCGGTTTGAAGCGGTTCTGCTGCTTGCTGAGTACCGCTTCTTCCAGCGCGCGATGGGCAGTGAGCAATGCGACCAGGCCCGGCGCTTCGTACACGATGCGCCCCTTCAGGCCAATCGTGGTGTCGCCGGTGTACATGCCACGGCCCACGCCGTACTGGGCGAACATGGTGTTGAGCTTGGCCAGAATTTTTTCGCCCGGCAGTTGATTGCCATCCAGCGCAACGGCTTCGCCTTCGACGAAGCGCAGGGTGACTTCCAGCGCCTCGACCGGCCACTGTTCGCGACGCGCGCACCAGCCGCGCGCGCCTTCGCCAGGCGCTTCCCAGCTGTCGATCTCGGCACCGGACAGGGTCACGCCCAGCAGGTTCTCGTTGATCGTGTACTGCTTCTGCTTGCTGCGCACGCCGAAGCCGCGCTCTTCCAGGTAAGCCTGTTCGTAGGCGCGGGTCTGAGTGTGTTCCTTCTGGATTTCGCGGATCGGCGCGACGATGCGGTAGTCGCCGCTCGCCTTCACCGCCAGGTCGAAGCGCACCTGGTCGTTGCCCATGCCGGTACAGCCATGCGCGATGGCATTGGTCCCCAGATCCTTGGCCCGTGCCAGCGCAGCATCGACGATGAGGTAGCGGTCGCTGACCAGCAGCGGGTACTGGCCCTGGTAGGCCTCGCCCGCTTGCACGAAGGGCTTGACGAAGCCGGCCCAGATCGCCGGGCCGCCATCGACGGTGACATGCGAGGCCACGCCGAGTTCAGCGGCGCGCTGCTCGATATAGGCGCGTTCGTCCGCATCCACGCCGCCGGTATCGGCGAACACGGTATGCACGTTCCAGCCGCGCTCCGTCAGGTAGGGCACGCAGAAGCTGGTGTCGAGTCCGCCGGAAAAGGCCAGGACGATGTCGCGGGATTCGTTGGGGGAAGTCATTGAGGAGAAATTCCGGGGGAGTTATTGGTGTGCGAGCGCGGCCATGATCGCCTTCTGCACATGCAGGCGGTTCTCGGCTTCGTCGATGGCGATGCAGTTGGGCGAGTCCATCACGGCATCGGTCGCCTTGACGTTGCGGCGCAATGGCAGGCAGTGGCTGAACACGCCGTTGTTGGTCAGCGCCATCTTGGTTTCATCGACCATGAAGTGCTTGTACTGATCACGGATGGGTTTCTCCGGCTCCCAGTTGCCGAAGTACGGCAGCGCACCCCAGCTCTTGGCGTAGACCACATCGGCGCCGGCATAGGCGGATGCGATGTCGTGGCTCACGATCAGCGAGCCGCCACTTTCGGCCACGTTCTGTTCGGCCCAGCCCATGTAGCGTTCGTCGAGGATGTACTCCGGCGTCGGGCACAGCAGGGTTACGTCCATTCCCATGCGCGTCGCAATCGTCAGCGCGGAGTTGGCAACGGCGGTGTTCAGCGGCTTCGGATGGTAGGTCCAGGTCAACACGTACTTCTTGCCGCGCAAATCCGTGGTGCCGAAGTCTTCCTGCAGCGCCAGCACATGGGCCAGTTCCTGGCAGGGATGGGTGATCGTTTCCATGTTGATCACCGGCACCGGCGAATATTTGGCGAAGGACTTCAGCACGATGTCCTGACGGTCGCGCTGCCAGTCGACGAATTTCGGGAAGGCGCGCACGCCAATCAGATCCACGTAGCGGCCCAGCACCTTCGCCACTTCGGCGATGTGTTCCTCGGTATCGCCGTCCATGACGGTGCCCAGGTCGAACTCGATCGGCCATGCATCCTTGCCCGGCTGCAGCACCACGGCATGCGCGCCCAGTTGGAACGCGCCCAGCTCGAAGCTGGTGCGGGTGCGCATCGACGGGTTGAAGAACACCAGGGCGATGGACTTGCCCTTGAGGTCATCACCCAGCTTGTTGCGCTTGAACATGGCGGCCCGCGCAAGCAGCGCGTCCAGCTCGACGCGGCTCCAGTCCTGGGTATTCAAGAAATGCTTCATGCGATCAATCCCGTAGTGCAAGAACGAAAAAACCCAGCGCGAGGGCTGGGTTCGAAGTGTGGTGCAACAGTGTTGCGCTCCGGCTACCCAGCGAAAGATGAGGTTTCCGGTCGGCGCGCACGCGACGTCATGCCCGAGGCCATCCGGGCGGAGTCAGCGTGGCGCGTGGCGAGGTGGGCATGCATCAGGCGCGGATGCTCGCATGTGGCGCTGCAGCATGCAAGGGTTTCGACCCCCTCAGGGGCCGGCCGCAGGCTGCGGAGTGATCGAAACCCGGACACGCAGGCGATTGCCGGGATCCTGCGCCAGCCGCGTGCGGAACTTGCCACCCTTGTAGACATAGTCCACGTCAAAAGCGATCGGGCGGCGGTACTCGCGCACCACTGGCTCCATCCTGCAATTGCTTAGG
Source organism: Thermomonas sp. HDW16 (assembly GCF_011302915.1). Taxonomy (NCBI): domain Bacteria; kingdom Pseudomonadati; phylum Pseudomonadota; class Gammaproteobacteria; order Lysobacterales; family Lysobacteraceae; genus Thermomonas; species Thermomonas sp. HDW16. Next base: position 2,011,246 of record NZ_CP049872.1, read on the forward strand.
CCCGCGTCGCGCTCTTCCTTGCTGGTTCTCCCCAGCCGATCCTTGACCGCGCTGACCACCCTGGACAGGCCCGATTCCGACTTCGCGTCGCAGACGCGCTCGGTTCGCGTTGCGCGCAGGGTCTGGTAGATCGGACTGACTTCCAGCACCTGCGCATAGTCGTAACGCACGTTTTCGACCGGCACCACCATCTCCCGTCCGGCGTCCTGCGCTTGCGCGCTCGGGATGACCGACAGGCCGACGATGGAAAGACAAAGGCAGGGCAAGACAAGGCGCAACATGACCGAAGTCTATCGACGCAACGCCCATCGCGGATGAATCGTCGCTGTGCGGCCCGCTACAATGCGCCATCCCACGTGCGTGATGCCATGAGTCTTTCCCTCTACAACACCCTGATGCGCAGGATCGAGCCGTTCGCGCCGCTCGATCCCGCCAGCCCGACCATGTACGTCTGCGGCCCGACGGTCTACAACTACGTGCACATCGGCAACGCACGCGGGCCGGTGGTGTTCGGCGTGCTGGCCGCCCTGCTGCGCCGCCGTTTTGGCGGCCTGCGCTATGCGCGCAACATCACCGACGTCGACGACAAGATCAACGCCGCGGCGAAGGAACTCGGTACGCCGATAGCCACCATCACCGACAAGTACACCGCCGCCTACCGCGAGGACATGGCCGCGCTGGGCGTCAGTGGCGACTTCGCGCCGGACATGGAGCCGGCAGCGACCGCGCACATGCCGCAGATGATCGCGATGATCGAGCGATTGATCGCCGATGGCCACGCCTATGCGGCCGAGGGCCATGTGCTGTTCTCGGTCGGCAGCTTCGCCGATTACGGCAAGCTCTCACGCCGCGACCTGGACGACATGCTGGCCGGCGCGCGCGTGGAAGTGGCACCGTACAAGCGCGATGCCGGCGATTTCGTGCTGTGGAAGCCGTCGACCGACGACCTGCCCGGCTGGGATTCGCCCTGGGGTCGCGGCCGCCCGGGCTGGCATATCGAATGCTCGGCGATGGCCGCGGCGCACCTGGGCACCACCATCGATATCCATGCCGGCGGCATCGACCTGCAGTTCCCTCACCACGAGAACGAGATCGCGCAGAGCGAATGCGCGCATGGCGGCAAGGTCTTCGCACGCTGGTGGCTGCACAACGGCATGCTGAATTTCGGCGGTGCCAAAATGAGCAAATCGGTCGGCAACATCGAGCGCATCCACGACCTGGTGCGTGCGCATCCACCGGAAGCGCTGCGCTATGCCCTGCTCTCCGCGCATTACCGGCAGCCGCTGGAGTGGAGCGATGCGTTGATCGAGCAGTCGGTGCGCACGTTGGATCGGCTATACGGAACGCTGCGCGATGTCGAAGCGTTAGCCGCGATGTCGGATATTAAGATGTCGAAAGCTGATATTCCCGACGAGATCGAAACGGCGCTGGACGATGATCTCAATACTCCAGCAGCGCTCGCGATCATCGCAAAGACTGCGAGTGAAGCGCGTGCACTCAGAAACACTCTTGTTCACGATGCATCAAAGGCCGATGCTCTCCCACAACTCCTGGAACTCGCATCCCAACTCAAGGCAAGCGGAATTGCCCTCGGCCTGCTACAACAGGATTCGGCCGCATGGTTCGCGCGCGGCACGTCGAACGCTGACGATGCCCGCATCCAGGCGCTGATCGACGAACGCATCGCCGCAAAGCAAGCGCGCGACTTCGCCCGCGCTGACGCCATCCGCCAGCAGCTTGCGGATGAAGGAATCCTGCTGGAAGACACGCCGCAGGGCGTGCGCTGGAAGCGCGCATGAGCGATTCACCCTTTCCGCTGGAAGCCACTGCCGCTGACGCGCAAGCCGCGATCGCCGAGGAATTCGCGTTCTTCGGCGACTGGTCGGAGCGCTACCAGTACCTGATCGACCTGGGCCGCAAGCTGCCGCCATTCCCGGATGCGTGGAAAACCGAGGAACACCGCCTGCTCGGCTGCCAGTCGATGGTGTGGATCGTGGCCTCGGGTGATGCGGCGAAACTCGATTTCGCCGCGGCCAGCGATTCGGCCATCGTCTCCGGCCTGGTGTTCCTGGCCCTGCGGGTGTATTCGGGCCGCAGCGCCGAGGAAATCCTGGCCACCGAACCGGATTACATCGCGAAGATCGGTTTGGCCAAGCACCTGTCGCCGACCCGCAGCAATGGCCTGGCCTCGCTGCTGGCCTTCATCCGCGAGCACGCGCGCGCCACCCTGGCCGGATGAGTGACACCCCGGCGTCGCCGCTGAGCAGCATCGGCTTCCGCTGGCTGATGCTGTACCGCATCTGCACCTTGTTCTCCTACCAGATGGTGGCGGTGACCGTGGGCTGGCACGTCTACGAGCTCACCCGCGATCCGTGGTCGCTGGGCCTGATCGGCCTGGCCGAAGTCATCCCGTTCTTCTGCGTGGCGCCGTTCTCCGGCTACTTGGTCGATCTGTTGCCGCGGCGCAAGCTGGGAGCGGCTGCTTGTGGCCTGCTGGCACTGAATGCCGTGGCGCTGGCGCTGTTCGCCAGCGGCCATTTGCCGCTGCATGGCCTCTGGCCGATCTACTTGGCCATCGCCATCGGCGGCATCGGTCGCTCCTTCCTCGGCCCTGTCCACAACGCCCTGTTCGCGCGCGTGCTCAAGCGCGACCAGTTCGTGCGCGGCGCCAGCATCGGCAGCATCGTGTTCCAGACCGGCCTGGTCCTGGGGCCGGCGCTGGGCGGCGTGCTGGTGGGCGCGGCCGGCAAGTCCACCGCGTATGCGCTGGCGGCGGGTTTCGCGCTTGCTGCGGCCACCGCGTTGCTGGCGATGCCGGTCACCGAGCCCGCCCAGCTGCAGCAGCGCGGCCCGGTGTTCGCCAGCATCGCCGAGGGCCTGCGCTTCGTGTTCAGCCACCAGCTGCTGTTGGCGGCGCTGGCGCTGGACATGTTCGCAGTACTGCTCGGCGGGGCGATCTCGCTGGCGCCGGCCTTCATCAAGGACGTGTTGCACGCCGGTCCGGAGGCGCTGGGCATCCTGCGCGGGGCGCCGGCGGTGGGTTCGGTCGCGGTGGCAATCTGGCTGTCGCGGCGGCCGCTGCAGGCCGGTGCCGGGCGCATCCTGCTGTTCGCGGTGGCCGGGTTCGGCCTGTGCATGATCGGCTTCGGCCTGAGCACCGTGCTGTGGCTGTCGGTGCTGTTCCTGCTGCTGTCCGGCGTCTGCGACGGCGTTTCGGTGGTGGTGCGCTCCACCATCCTGCAACTGTCCACGCCGGACGAAATGCGTGGCCGGGTGTCTTCGGTCAACAGCATCTTCATCAGCAGCTCGAACGAGCTGGGCGCGTTCTATTCCGGTTCGATGGCGCGGTTGCTTGGGCTGGTACCAGCGGTGGTGCTGGGCGGCTTCGCCACCATGGGCGTGGCCGCCGTGACGGCCTGGCGGGCACCGAGGCTGCGCAGCCTGGACTTGCGCGAGCTGCAATAACGAAAAACCCCGCCGAAGCGGGGTTTCTCATCGGGATGCGGCAGCGTCAATCGCCCATCTGCTTCTGCATATGCTCCCAGCGTTCCTGCGCATCGATGGTGCGCTCCGCCTGCGGGCGCGCCTCCAGGCGATCCAGGCCGATTTCCTCGCCGGTGTCCACGCAAAAGCCGTAGTCGCCGCCATCCACGCGCTTCAGCGTGCTGTCGATCTTGCCGATCAGCTTGCGGTAACGGTCGCGGGTGCGCAGTTCCAGGGCGTTCTCGGTCTCGCGGCTGGCGCGTTCGGCTTCATCGCCGACATCGCGCACTTCTTCCTTGAGGTTCTCGATGGTCTGCTTGGATTCATCGACCAGCTCCAGGCGGCGGCTCAGCAGCTTCTGGCGGAAATACTCCAGTTGCAGCGCGCTCATGTACTCCTCGTCTGCGGTGGGCTTGTAGCCCGGCGGGACGATGGGACGGCCGGTGGCTTCATCGGTCTGGTATGCCACGACCTTGTACTTGGCCTTCGGCGCCGGCGCGGACGGTTTGGCGACCACGGCCACCGCGACCTTGCCCGGCTTGCGCGGCGCAGTCACCGGCGACGCCGGATTGGCGGCCAGCGCGGCCTTCACGCCGCTGGCGTTGGGCAGCGGATCGACCGGCGGCTTGGCTGGCTTCCTCGCTGCGGCTGGCTTCGGCGCAGGTGCAGCCTTCGGCGCTGCGACCGGCTTGGCCACAGCCTTCGGAGCCGGCGCGGCCTGCTTGGCGGCAATCGGCTTCTTGGCCGGCGCTGCAGGCTTCTTCGCCGGTGCAATCTTCTTTGCGGGCGCCACTTTCTTCGCCGGAGCGACCTTCTTGGCCACAGGCTTCTTCGCGGGCACGGGCTTCTTGGCAACCGGCTTCTTGACCGGCGCTGCAGCCTTCTTCGCGGCCGGTTTCTTGGCCGGTGCGGGCTTTTTCGCGGCGGGCTTGGCGGCCTTCTTGGCCACGGGCTTCTTCGCAGGCGCCTTGGCGGCGGGCTTCTTGGCCGGTTTGGCGGCCTTCTTCACGGTCTTCTTCACTGCCACGAGCAGGTATTCCTCATGTTCCCTTGAGGCGGGAAAGCGGGCTGTTATACCCTGCCGGGCACACAGCGGCAACCACGCAAGCATGCGCCCGTCCGCGTTGAAGGCCCGTGATCGACCCATCTTTCATCAGTAAATCCCTCATCGCGCTGCTGCGCGGCTACAAGCGCTGGATCAGCCCCCTGCTCGGCACCCGCTGCCGGTTCGCGCCCACCTGTTCGGAGTATGCGATGCAGGCGATCGACCGCTTTGGCGCACTCAAGGGCAGCTGGCTGGCGCTCCGTCGCATCGGCCGCTGCCACCCCCTGCATCCCGGTGGACACGATCCCGTGCCGTCGCCCAAGGAACCGACATGACTTCGACCCTGATCGTGAATGCCCGCCTCGTGAACGAAGGCCGCGAGTTCGATGGCGACCTGCGCTTTGCGGATGGCCTGATCACCGAAATCGGCAGCGGCCTGTCCCCGCGCGATGGCGAAACCGTCATCGATGCCGCCGGACGCCGCCTGCTGCCGGGAATGATCGACGACCAGGTGCATTTCCGCGAACCCGGCATGGAATACAAGGCCGACATGGCGATCGAGTCCGCCGCGGCGGTGGCCGGCGGCCTGACCAGCTTCATGGACATGCCCAACACCAATCCGCCGACACTCAACCGCGAGGCGCTGGAAGACAAATACCTCCGCGCCGCCGGCCGTTGCCGGGCGAACTACGGCTTCTACATGGGTGCCAGCAACGACAACCTGGCCGATGTCCGCGCCATCGATCCCAAGGCCACGCCCGGCCTGAAAGTGTTCATGGGTGCGTCCACCGGCAACATGCTGGTCGACAACCCGGAGACGCTGGACGCGATCTTCCGCGACACCCCGGTGCCGATCATCACCCACTGCGAAGACACCCCGACCATCAACGCCACCCTCGCCGAATTCCAGGCGAAGTACGGCGACGACATCCCGGTCGAATGCCACCCGGACATCCGTTCGCGCGAGGCCTGCATCAAGTCCACCCGCTTGGCGCTCTCGCTGGCGAACAAGCACGGCACCCAGCTGCACGTGCTGCACATCAGCACCGCCGACGAACTGGCGCTGTTCGAGCAAGGCCCACTGATCCGCGCAGACGGCAGCCGCAAGAAAATCACTGCCGAAACCTGCGTGCACTTCACCCGCTTCGCGCGCCCCGACTATGACCGCCTGGGCAACCTGATCAAGTGCAACCCGGCGATCAAGGACGAAGCCGACCGCGAGGCGATCATCGATGCCATCGCCGACGACCGCATCGACGTCCTCGCCACCGACCACGCGCCGCACACGCTGGAAGAAAAGGCCAAGCCGTACGCCAGCGCACCCAGCGGCCTGCCGCTGGTGCAATTCGCCCTTAACGCCGCGCTGGAGCTGGTTCACGAAGGCCGCTTGACCACCGCGCAGGTCGTGCAGAAATTCGCACATGCGCCAGCGCAATTGTTCGATGTAGCCAATCGCGGATACTTGCGCGAAGGCTATGCGGCCGACCTCGTCCTCATCGACGACACGCCCTACACCGTCCGTCGCGAAGACGTGCTGAGCAAATGCGGCTGGTCGCCGTTCGAAGGCACCACCTTCCATTCGCGGATCGCCGCGACCTGGGTCAATGGCGTGCTGGCATGGGACGGTTCAGCGCTGGTCGGCGATCCTGCCGGGCAACGCCTGCAATTCGACCGCTGATGCAATTTCGCCTGGTTCCGCTCTGTTTCTGCCTCGCGCTCGCCGGCATCTCCGCCGCGCAATCGGCTCCTGCCGATACCAAACCGATGGTGGGCGGCGACAGCGCGATCCCGATGCGCGCCACCCGCTTGCCCGCCTCCGCGCAGCAGGGCTCGATGGTGCTGGGCGTGACCCATCCGGCCGCGCTCGTGGAAGTGGCGGGCCGCACGCTGCGGGTCACGCCCTACGGCAGCTTCGTGTTCGGCATCGGCCGCGACGCCAGCGGCGAAGTCATCGTCAGGATCAAGCAACCGGCGACGGGCTGGATCGAACATCGCATCGCGATCACCCCGCGTGATTGGCCCATCGAACGCATCAACGGCGTGCCGCCGGCAACGGTGAACCCGCCGAAAGCGATTGCCGAGCGCATCGAACGCGAACAGGCCCGCGTGGTCGCCGTGCGCAGCCGCGACGATGAACGCACCGGCTTCGCGCAAGCCTTCATCTGGCCGGTGCAGGGCCGCATCAGCGGCCGCTTCGGCAACCAGCGCGTGTACAACGGCACGCCGAAAGCCCCGCATTCGGGCATGGATATCGCCGCCGCCAACGGCACCCCGGTCAAGGCGCCCGCCGACGGCGTGGTCAGCTTCGCCGACCCCGACCTCTACCTCACCGGCGGCACCGTGGTGCTCGACCACGGCCACGGCATCAGCAGCAACTTCCTGCATCTTTCACGCATCGACGCCAAGGTCGGCGACGCGGTGAAACAGGGCGATATCATCGGTGCCGTCGGCGCGACCGGCCGCGCGACCGGCCCGCACCTGCATTGGGGCATGAACTGGTTCGACACCCGCATCGATCCGCTGCTTGTGCTTGAGCGCAAATAGCAAGACACCGCAAAGCGTTGGCGAGTCTGGCGGGTATTCGCGTAGCGACATTTCGAGTTGCGGAGCGAATACCCGCCAGACTCGCCAACGCCTCAGTGACTAGCCGTTGCGGCCGCTCACGCTGGCCACCGCATCATGTGGATGCAGGCTCTCGAAATGCGCCACCCGCACGCTCCAAGCGGCAACCCGGGCATCGCCTGCCAACGCGGCCGCGACGCGGCGCGCGGCGTCCTCGCAGAACATCAGGTTGGCGGCATTGAGTTCGGCAAAGGCCTGTTCGTCCTCGCGCTTGACGGCGGTCTGCACCGGGGTGCCGAGTGCGGCTTCCGCGGCATCGACCAGCAACTTCAACGGCAACTCGTCGAATGCCGGCTTCAGTTCCACCCGGATCTCGGCACGGCTGCGCTGTGCATGCGGGGTTGCCGCCAGGCCGCGTTCGGAGGCCAGCCAGTCACGCACCACGTCGTTCGACAGCGGGCGCAGGCCGGGGAAATCCTCGGCGAAACGCTGCGCATTGACCTGCCGCGACAGCGCCGCCGACGCCGGGCAGGTACTCGAATATTCGACCGAGAATGCAAGCGACAACTGCAGATGGCCATCGCGCAGCTCGGCTTCCAGCGCCACCGGATAGTTTTTCCACCCGGCATTGCTGCTGGCCAGCGCGGGACGCAGCAACAGGTGGTCGTAGCGCAGGCGCAGGCGCGCACGCGCCGACAAGCCCTGCTGCGAGGCGATGCAGGCTTCCAGCAATTTGCGCAACGCGGGGGCGCTCAGTGCTTCGTTGGCCAGCGATTCCTGCAACTGCAGGTACAGGCGCGACATGTGGATGCCGCGCGCAGCGGCATCGCCCAGGTCGACCGCGACATCGACCGATGCCGGGACGTGCAAGACCTGTCCGTTCTCGCCATTGAGGCGAATCGGCATGGCCATTGCATCCATGCCGACCCAATCCAGCGGGCGCGCGAACGCGGCCGCGTCGTCGGCGACATCGGGCAATGGGGCTTGGCGGGAACTGTTGTGCATCGCGTCATTGTACCGGCGCGAACGTGAGCATCCCCGCAACGCTGCGTACCCCGACCAGGCGCGATCAGCCGCGGGCCGCCCGCCAGGCCGTGGCCAGGGCGCTCAGCCGCGGCAAAGCCGGCGACTTGCCCTGCGCATAACGCTGCAGGCGGCCGCGCACCATCGCGGCATGGATGCGCCCGGGCCGGGTGCCGTCGCCCGGCTGCGGCCATTGCGCGAGCAGCCCGCGCGCCCAGCCACGGACATCCAGATCGCCCAGCGGGGTGGCGCCATCCGGGTGGCGCAGCACGCGCTCGGCCAGCAGGGAGACCACCACGTTGCGTGCCGGGGCCGGGGCCACGCTGTCGAACAGGTGCTGGGCCACGCCGGCCACGGCCTCGGCATACGGTTCGAGCGCGAACAGCACGGCATCGAGGTTGGCCGGGCGTTCACGGCTCGCGCGCAATGCAGGCAGGCAGGTCGCCAGGTTGTCCCAGGGTGCGGGGATTTTCTGCAGGGCCAGGCCAAGCGGGTGCCGGCGCGCACCGCGCGACCAGCCATCCAGTTCCTCCGCCCACCAGCCCAACTTGGCATCGCCTGGGCGCGGATCTTCCCCGCCCCATGCGGCCTCACTCAGTTCATCGCGCAGGGCGAACCAGGCCTGCGCGCGTTCGCGCTGCACCTGGGGCACGAACACCTCGGCTACCGTCCATTCCGGCCACTGCGCCCGCCACTTGTCGAGGAAGCCCTGCAAGGCCTCGCGGTCGCTCATCGCAGTGATCCCCACAGCGCGGGATCCAGCAGGTCGCGCGCGGAATCCGCCAACACGTCGCCGCCCCATGTATTCGGATCGTCGCCTTCGGGACGATAGCCCCACAGGGCGACCACCGAACGCATCCGGGCCGCGCGCGCAGCATCGATATCGCGCTGGTCGTCGCCGACGTAGACGCAATCCTCGATGGCTACGCCGAGTTGCTCCGCCGAATGCAGCAGCGGCAACGGATGTGGTTTGCGCTGCGGCAGGCTGTCGCCGCCGACCAGGATCGCGCTGCGCGTGTCCCAGCCGAGTTGCGGCATGACCTGCTTCGCCAGGTATTCCGGTTTGTTGGTGACGATGCCCCAACGCGCGCCTTCGGCTTCGATCGCATCCAGCAGTTCTGCCACGCCATCGAACAGCACGCTGCTGCGGCCGAGCTCCTGCTCGTAGGTGTCGAGGAACTCGCGGATCATCTCGCCACTGACCTCGCCGCCCAGTTCCGGGAACGCCGCGGCGCTCATCGCCCGCGAGCCCTTGGACACGTGCGGACGCAACTCATCCAGCGGCATCGGTCCTTGCCCGCGCGCCGCGCGCATGCGGTTGACCGTGGTCGCCATGTCCGGCGCGCTGTCCAGCAAGGTACCGTCCAGGTCGAACAGCACCAGCTTCGGGAACGTATGACTCATGCCGGCTTGCGCGCGCAGGCGAGGTAATTGATGTCGGTGCGCGAGATCACCCGCGCGCTGTTGCGCCACGGCTCGTACATCAATCCGCTGACGTCTTCCAGTTCCAGGCCAGCCTCGCGCAGCCACTTCGCCAGTTCCGATGGCTTGATGAAATCGCGGTACTGGTGGGTGCCCTTCGGCAACACGCGCGCGACGTACTCGGCACCGACGATGGCCAACGCGAACGCCGCCGGCGTGCGATTGAGGGTGGACAGGAACAGGCGGCCGCCGGGCTTGAGCAACTTCGTGCAGGCATCGATGATCGACGCCGGCTGCGGCACGTGCTCCAGCATTTCCATGCAGGTGATCGCGTCGAACGATGCCGGCGCTTCTTCCGCCAAAGTTTCCACCGACATCTCGCGGTAATCGACCTTGATGCCGGGCTGTTGCTGGGCAAGTTCCAGTCCATGCAGGCGCGCGACCTTGAGCAGGTTCGGCGCAAGGTCGATGGCCGTGACCTTGGCGCCGGACTGCGCCAGCGCCTCGCTCAACAGACCGCCGCCGCAACCGACATCGAGCACCGCGGCATCGCGCAATGGCACGCGTTCGGCAACATAGCCAAGCCGCGCCGGGTTCAGCGCATGCAGGGCTTTCTGCGGGCCGTTTGGATCCCACCAACGCTGGGCCAGTTCGTCGAACTTGTCGAGTTCGGCCTGCGAGAAATTGCTCGATGCTGCGTTCATGCCGCGCGCACTCCTGCGATGCGGTCGCGCCACTGGCGCGCATTGGCGATGATGCCGTCGATATCCATGTCCACCAGCACGCGCTGGCGCAACTTGTGGCTGCCCGCGATCCAGACGTCACTGACCTGGTGGCGGCCGCTGGCGTAGATCAGTTGCGAGACCACGTTGTGCAACGGCTGGGTTTCCAGTGCGGACAGATCGATACAGGCGATGTCGGCCTGCTTGCCCAGTTCGAGGCTGCCGACCAGATGGTCGAAGCCGATCGCCTTGGCGCCGCCCAATGTGGCCGCGCGTAGCGCTTCATGCGCATCAAAGCCCGCAGCATCGTCGGCCACCGCCTTGGCCAGGATCGCCGCGGTGCGGGTCTCGCCGACCATGTCGAGGTCGTTGTTGCTGGCGCAGCCATCGGTGCCGATGGCGAGCGTCACCCCCGCGCGTTCCAGCGCGCAGGCCGGGCAGAACCCCGAGGCTAGCTTGAGGTTGGATTCCGGGCAATGCACCACGCTCACGCCGCGTTCGGCGCACAGGTGGATCTCGGCCTCAGTCAGCTGGGTCATGTGCACCGCGATCAGGCGGTCGTTGAACAGACCCAGCCGATCGATGCGCGCGATCGGACGCTGGCCGTACTGCTCCACCGACTGCTGCACTTCCTGCGCGGTCTCGTGCAGGTGCAGGTGCACCGGGATGTCCAGTTGGTCGGACAGCAGGCGAATGCGCTCGAAGTTGGCATCGTTCACCGTGTACGGCGCATGCGGCGCGAACGCGGTGCCGATCAGCGCGTCGTCGCGCCAGGCATCGTGCACTTCGCCGGCGCGGTCGAAATATTCGTCGTCACTGCTGGCCCAGGCGGTGGGAAAATCGATCACCGGCAGGCCGATCCGCGCACGGAAGCCGTGGCGCTTGTAGGTGGCGGCCTGTACGTCCGGGAAGAAGTAGTTTTCGTTGCAGCAAGTGGTGCCGCCGCGCAGCATCTCGGCGATGGCCAGGGTCACACCATCGGCGACGAAATCCGGGCCGATCACCGCACCCTCGATCGGCCAGATGTGCTGCTGCAGCCAGACCTTGAGCGGCAGGTCGTCGGCGACGCCGCGCAGCAGGGTCATCGGGTTGTGGGTATGCGCGTTGACGAAGCCGGGGATCAGCGCGGCGTCGGGTCGCGAAACGGTTTCCTTCGCGCTGAAGCGCGAACGTGCCTCGGCGATCGGCAGCACGGCGACGATGGCGCCAGCGGAAACGACGACGGCCTGATCCGTGAGGACCACGCCGTGCGGGACGACCGGCACGACCCAGCCGGCTTCGATGATGAGATCGCAGGCCTGCGGGGCGTTGTCGGTCATCGGCTTACTTCACGCGGGAGACGTATTCGCCGCTGCGGGTATCGACCTTGATGATCTCTTCCTGGGCGACGAACAGCGGCACGCGCACCACCGCGCCGGTCTCCAGCGTGGCTGGCTTGCCGCCGGTACCGGCGGTGTCGCCCTTCACGCCCGGATCGGTCTCGACGATCTTCAGTTCGACGAAATTCGGCGGGGTGACCTGGATCGCGTTGCCGTTGAACAGCGTGACCACGCATTCTTCCTCGCCCTTGATCCACTTGGCGGCATCGCCCACGCCGGCCTTGTCGGCCTGGATCTGCTCGAAGCTTTCCTGGTTCATGAAGTGCCAGTACTCGCCGTCGGCGTACAGGAACTGCATGTCGGTATCGACCACGTCCGCGGCTTCCACCGAGTCGGTCGACTTCATGGTGATTTCCTGCACGCGGCCGGTGCGGATCTGGCGGAAACGCACGCGGGTGAAGGCCTGGCCCTTACCCGGCTTGACGTAATCGGTTTCGAAGATGATCGAAGGTTCGTTGTTGACCAGGATCTTCATCCCGTTCTTGACGTCGTTCATGCCCAGGGTGGCCATGGGTACTCCTTGGTGCCGCCCGCGCGGGCGGCATAAAATGTGGGGTTCGGGATTCCGGCGCGACCGGAACATGTCTTTGGATCGCAGACGCACATGATACCTGTTGCCCCCATGGCCTTGCAGCCTGCCCCCGCCCCGCGCTGGCGGCAGGCCTGGCGCGAGGCCCTGCGCGACCCGCGCGAACTGCTGGCGTTGCTGGGCCTGGACGCGCTGGCTGGCGACCTTTCCGACAACGCCGCGGCCCAGTTCCCGCTGCGGGTACCGCGCGGCTTCGTCGCCCGCATGCGCCACGGCGATGCGCAGGATCCATTGCTGCGGCAGGTGCTGCCGATCCTCGATGAAGACCGCATCGTCCCGGGCTTCGGCCTGGATGCCGTGGGCGATGAAGCGGCCCGGCGCGGCGGTGGCGTGATCCACAAATACAACGGCCGTGCCCTGCTGATAGCCACCGGCAGCTGCGCGGTGCATTGCCGCTACTGCTTTCGTCGCCATTACCCATACGCCGAAGACACCGCGGCGGCGGCTGGCTGGCGCGAGGCGGTCGAACTGATCCGCGGCGATGCCTCGATCCACGAGGTCATCCTCTCCGGCGGCGACCCACTCTCACTGGCCGACCACAAGCTGGCCGAACTGACCGAAGCCCTGCGCGAGATTCCGCACCTGCGCCGCCTGCGCATTCACACCCGCCTGCCGGTGGTGTTGCCGGAGCGGGTGGATGCTGGTCTGCTGGCCTGGCTGCGCGGGCTGCCGTGGCCGGTCGCCATCGTCATCCACGCCAACCACGCCAACGAGTTCGATGCCGCGGTGGATGCCGCACTTGCCGATTTGCGCGATGCCGGCATCACCCTGCTCAACCAGGCGGTGCTGCTGCGCGGGGTGAACGATTCGGTCGATGCACTGGCCGACTTGTGTGAACGCGGATACGCGGCCGGTGTACTTCCCTACTACCTGCACCAGCTGGACCGCGTGGCCGGCACCGCGCATTTCGAGATCGACGATGCGCGGGCGTTGGCCTTGCATGCCGCATTGGCCGCGCGCCTGCCCGGCTACCTGGTGCCGAAACTGGTGCGTGAGATCGCCGGACAGCCCGGCAAGACCCCGCTGCTGGCACCGGACAGCGGCACTCCGGCCTCCGGATGAGTTAGCCTCTGCGTATCCCCCGACATTTCGAGCGACTCCACCTGCATGGCCATCGGTAAGGACACCGCACTGCGATTGATGTTGGTCGACGATCAGGTCAACGAGGCCGAGGCCATCGTCAGCGGCCTGCGCAATGCCGGCATCGCGGTGCGCCCGCTGCGCCCGGAATCACTGGACGAACTGGCCAGCCAGCTGGCCCAGCAGCAGGTCGACCTGGTGTTGGCCGAATACGCCTCGCAGAACCTCCCGTTCAATGAAGTGGCGATGGTGGTCGGCGGCTGCGGCCGCGACGTGCCGCTGCTGGCCGTGCTGGATGGCGTGACCGATGAAATTCTGGATGCCGTGCAGGCGCTTGGGGCGCAAGGCGTGGCCCTGCGCGGGCGACCGCCGCAGTTGCTGAAGGCCGTGCGCGGCCAGTGGATCGACCTCGATGCGCGCCGCTCGCAGCGCCATCTGGAAGCACAGATGCGCGAGACCGAGCGCCGCTGCGACGCGCTGATCGATTCCTCGCGTGAACCCATCGCCTACATCCACGAAGGCATGCACATCCGCGCCAACCCGGCCTACCTTGAGATGTTCGGTTACGAGGATTTCGAGGACATCGAGGGCATGTCCCTGCTCGACCTGGTGGCGCCCGCCCACGTGGACGAGTTCAAGGCGCTGCTCAAGCGCCTGTCCAAGGGCGAAGCACCGCCACCGCGTTATGAACTGACCGCGCGCGACATCGAAGGCAACGACTTTCCCGCGATCATGGAGTTCACCGCCGCGCAATACGAAGGCGAAGCCTGCCAGCAGGTGATCTTCCGCCGCCAGGCGATGGATGCGGATCCGGAACTGGCGCGGCAGGTCGAGCAGCTCAAGCAGCGCGACCAAGGCACCGGCCTGCTCAACCGCCCCACCTTCCTCGGCCTGCTGGACGCGGCGGTGGCCGAAGCCGCCAGCCAGGGCGCGACCCATGGCCTACTGCTGATCGAACCCGACCACTATGCGCAACTGCTGCAGGTGATCGGGCTGGATGCCGCCGACGAACTGATGACGGCGATGGGCCAACGCCTGGACAGCGTGACCCCGGGCGGCACCATCGCCCGCTTCGGCGAGCACCAGCTGGCGCTGCTGGTGCGTGGCAGCGACCACATGGCCACCAGCGAACTGGCCGAACGCGTGCGCGATGCCTTCGCCGAACACGTACTGACGGTCGGCAACCATTCGCTCAATGCCACGGTCAGTATTGGCGGCGTGCAGATCGGCGAGAAGATCGCCAGCACCAGTCAGGTACTGGCCAAGGCCAACCAGGGCGTCGTGTCCGCGGCCGGCGTGGGCGGCAACCGGGCCGAATTGTTCGATCCGGGCGCCGTTGACCGTGCCGAGCTGGAACGCATCGAAGCCTGGGTGGCGCGAATCAAGGTGGCGCTGGAAGGCGACGGCTTCCACCTCGATTTCCAGCCGGTGATCGCGCTGCAGGGCGACGGCGTCGAGCGCTACGAAATGTACCTGCACCTGTACGGCAGCGATGGCGAACCGGTCGATGCCGGCACCTACCTGCCGATTGCCGAGGAACACGGCCTGCTGGGCCAGATCGACCGCTGGGCGGTGGCACGCGCAATCGAACTGATCGGCGAACGCCTGCAGGCCGGCAAACGCACCAGCCTGCTGCTCTCATTGTCCAGCGAGGCGGTGCAGGATCCGACCATGGCCAGCTTCATCGCCGCGCACCTGTCCTCCGCCGGCGTGCCTGGCGAATTGCTGGTGCTGGCGGTGCCGGAAGCCAAGGTGTTCACCAACCTCAGCGCCGCGCAGGCATTCCTGGGCGCGATGGCCGGCTTCGGCGTGCGCATCGCGCTGGAGCGCTTCGGCGCCGGCCTCAACTCGATGCAGCTGCTGAGTCACTTCGACCCGGCCTTCCTCAAGATCGACCCGCAATTCATGGACGACCTGGCCAAGAGCACGGATTCCCAGCAGCAGGTGCGCAACATCGCCAGCCAGGCTGCCGGCCGCGGCATCCGCACCATCGCCGACGGCGTGCAGGACGCCACCAGCATGACCCTGTTGTTCTCTGCGGGGATCGATTTCGTGCAGGGCGATTTCCTGGCCCCGGCCGGCCCAACCATGAACTACGACTTCAGCTGATCGATCGGCTGCCGACCGTGCCACCACGAAAAAGCCCGCCGGATGGCGGGCTTTTCGATTGCATCGGAGGCGGCGTGGAACTCAGGAAACGATGCCTTCGCGGATATCACCGGCCTTCGGCGTGGCATTGCGCAGCGCGATGATGCGCTCCTCCAGCGGCGGGTGGCTCATCAGCAGGCGCTTCAGGCCGCCACCGGCACCACCGCTGATGCCGAACGCCGCCACCTGCTTGGGCAGGGTGCTTTCGCCATGGGTCTGCGCCAGCCGCTCCAGCGCGGCGATCATCTTCGGCTTGCCCGCCAGCGCGGCGCCACCGGCATCGGCGCGGAATTCGCGATGGCGCGAGAACCACATCGCGATCATCGAGGCGAACAGGCCGAACACCATGTCCAGCACGAACACGCTGAGGTAGTAGCCGATGCCGTAGCCGTCGCGATTGCCCAGGTAACTGTCGATGGCGCGGCCCACCAGCCGCGACAGCACGATCACGAAGGTATTCAGCACGCCCTGCAGCAGCGCCATCGTCACCATGTCGCCATTGGCGATGTGGCTGACTTCGTGGCCCAGCACGGCCTCGGCCTCGTCGCGGTTCATCGCCCGCAGCAGGCCGGTGGACACCGCCACCAACGCCTTGTTGCGGTTGGCGCCGGTGGCGAAGGCATTGATCTCCGGCGCGTCGTAGATGGCGACCTCGGGCATGCCGATGCCGGCCTTCTGCGCCTGCAGGCGCACGGTGGTCAGCAGCCACTGTTCGGCCTCGTTGCGCGGGGTGTCGATGACATGCGCGCCGGTGGCGCGCTTGGCCACCCATTTGGACAGCAGCAGGGAGACGATGGAACCGCCGAAGCCGAACAGCGCGGCCATCACCAGCAGGCCGGCGAAGCTTTGCGGGTTCACCCCGAGGATCGACATGACGATACTGACCAAGGCCAGCACGGCCATATTGGTCGCAAGGAACAGGAACACACGCTTGAACATCGGTCTGGCATCCTGCCGCAGGAAAAGGCGCGGCTTGTCGACGAAGTGTGGCCGCGCATCCATAAATTCAATCTGAAAGCGCGACCTTCCGATGCCGGAGACCTCCTACCGCGGCCGCTTCGCCCCCTCGCCCACCGGGCCGCTACACGCCGGCTCGATGCTGGCGGCATTGGGCAGCTGGCTGCTGGCGCGCCAGGCCGGCGGCGAGTGGCTGCTGCGGATCGAGGACATCGATCCGCCACGCGAAGTGGCAGGTGCCGCCCGCCAGCAACGGCAGGCGCTGGACGCGTTCGGGCTGCAGCACGATGGCGAGATTGTCCGGCAAAGCCAGCGTGGACACCTGTATCGCGCCGCGCTCAACCGATTGATGGCGCAGGGACTGGCGTTCGAATGCCACTGCAGCCGCGCCGAACTGGCAGCCGTTGGCGGCATCCACCGCCACTGCGTCGCAACCACCCCACGCCATGACCCGGCGATCCGCCTGCGCGTGGCGGATGGTTGCGAAATCGTTTTCGAAGATGCCGTACACGGCCCAGTCGTCCAGCGCGTCGATCGCGACGTGGGCGATTTCGTCCTGCTGCGCACCGATGGCCTGTGGGCCTATCAGCTGGCGGTGGTGGTGGACGATGCCGAGCAAGGCATCACCGACGTGGTGCGCGGCGCCGACTTGCTGGATTCCACGCCCAGGCAAATCCTGCTGCAGCGTGCACTGGGCCTGGCGACCCCGCGCTATGCGCATTTGCCGCTGCTGCTGGACGATGATGGCAAGAAGCTGTCCAAGTCCGATGCCGCGCTGCCGGTCGATGTCGAAGACCGGTTGCCGACGCTGCGCCTGCTGTGGCATTGCCTGGGGCAATCGCCACTCCCTGCGGACGCCCTGCAATCGACGCCCGCATTCCTTGATGTCGCCATCGCGGCATTCCGGCTCGAGCGCGTGCCGCGCCGCGCGTTGCCGCTGTCCGCCGCAGTGCACAACGATTCCGCAACATCGCATGCCTAGAATCGAAGCCCTCATCCCATGTCTTTCAGGAGATCCACATGACTTCCCGAGTTGCATTCGTGACCGGCGGCACCGGTGGCATCGGCACCGCCATCGTCAAGCGCCTGGCCGACATGGGCCACAAGGTCGCCACCAACTATCGCAACGAGGAGCGCGCGCGCGCCTGGCAGGAACAGATGAAGGCGCAGGGCTACGACGTGGCCATCGTCAAGGGTGACGTCACCTCGCCGGAAGAGGCAGCGACAATGGTGCGCGAAGTGGAAACCGCGCTGGGCCCGATCGAGATCCTGGTCAACAATGCCGGCATCACCCGCGACGGCACCTTCCACAAGATGAAGGCCGACCAATGGTCGGACGTGATCAACACCAACCTCAATTCGGTGTTCAACGTTACCCGCCCGGTGATCGAAGGCATGCGCGAACGCAAATGGGGCCGGGTCATCCAGATCAGCTCGATCAACGGCCTCAAGGGCCAGTACGGCCAGGCCAATTACGCGGCGGCCAAGGCCGGCATGCATGGCTTCACCATTTCGCTGGCGCGCGAAAACGCCCGCAACGGCGTGACCGTCAATACCATCTCGCCCGGCTATATCGCCACTGACATGGTGATGGCGGTGCCGGAGGAAGTACGCGCGAAGATCGTGGCCGACATCCCCACTGGTCGCCTCGGCACGCCGGACGAGATCGCCTACGGCGTGGCCTTCCTGGCCGACGAGCAGGCCGGCTGGATTACCGGCAGCAACCTCGACATCAACGGCGGCCATCACATGGGGTGGTGACAACACGCTGGCGCATTGCCTGGACAAGACGGGCCGGCATTGCCGGCTCGTTTTTTGTTGCAACGTTGCTGCACCTTGTTGCAACCCGTGCTGCAGTGCGCCATGCTGCGCCCAGCGCCGCTAGAGTCTTTGCTCAATGTCCGCGATCCGCATCATCAAGAAATATCCGAACCGTCGGCTGTACGACACCGAGATCTCGAGCTACATCACCATCGAGGACGTGCGCCAGCTGATCGTCGATGGCGAGTCGTTCGAGGTGCGCGACGCCAAGACCGGCGACGACCTGACCCGGCAGGTGTTGCTGCAGATCATCACCGAGCACGAGCAGGACGGTCAGCCGATGCTGTCCACCCAGTTGCTCAGCCAGCTGATCCGCTTCTACGGCGATTCGCTGCAGGGCTTCATGGGCAACTACCTGGAACGCTCGATGCAGGTGTTCCTGGAGCAGCAACAGCAGTTCCGCCAACAGATGGGCGGGCTGATCGGGCAGACCCCGTGGTCCATGCTCAACCAGCTCACCGAGCGCAACATGGAACTCTGGAAGGACTTCCAGAAAAACCTGGTCGGCGGCGTTGGCACGTCCACGCCGCCGCGCGATCGCGGCAGCCAGAAACGCTGAGTCAGCCCTTCGCGCGCCGCGCCAGTTCGGCGCGCGCGCCGTCCCAGGCCAGGCCACGCGCCTGCAGCAGCACCAACAGGTGGTAGACAAGATCGGCCGCTTCGCCGCACAGGGCGGCATCGTCCGCAGTGACCGCGGCCAGTGCCGTTTCCACGCCTTCCTCGCCCACTTTCTGCGCGATGCGGGCGATGCCGGCATCGAACAGCTTGCGCGTGTAGCTCGCCTCCGCATCGCCGACCTTGCGTCGCGCGATGACCCTATCAAGCTCGCCCAAAACATCGGCTGGCGCATCGACGAAACAACTGACCGCACCGGTGTGGCAGGTCGGGCCCTGCGGGCGCGCCTGCACCAGCAGGGCATCGGCATCGCAATCCATCGCGACCGATACCATCGCCAGCGTGTTGCCGCTGGTTTCGCCCTTGACCCATAGGCGCTGCTTGCTTCGACTGAAGAACGTGACCTGCCCGCTTTCCAACGTGACCGCCAGCGATGCGCGCGACATGTAGCCCAGCATCAGCACGCGCAGGTTGGCCGCGTCCTGCACGATGGCTGGCAGCAGGCCGCCCTGCTTGTCCCAATCCAGGGATTCGATATCGAAGTCAGCCACGGCGCACCTCGATGCCGTTGTCGTGGAGCACGGATTTGAGCGCGGGAATCGCCACCGTGCCGGAGTGGAACACGCTTGCGGCCAGCGTGGCATCCACGTCGGCATCGCGGAAGGCGTCCACGAAATGCTGTGGAGTTCCCGCACCGCCGGAGGCCACCAGCGGCACTTGGCACATCGCACGTACGGCGCGCAGCTGTTCGATGTCGTAGCCATTGCGCACGCCGTCGCTGCCCATGCAATTGAGCACGATTTCGCCGGCGCCGCGTTGCTGCGCCTCAAGCACCCAATCCAGCGTGCGGCGTGCATGCACCTGTATTTTGTCCGGGTCGCCTGTGTGGCTCCGCACGCGCCACTGCCCGTCGTCGTCGAGCAGTGAATCGATGCCGACCACGACGCATTGATTGCCGAAGGCTTCGGCCAACTCCCCGATGAGTTCCGGCCGTTGCAATGCCGGCGTGTTCACCGACACCTTGTCCGCGCCGGCATGCAGCACCGCGCGCGCGCGCGCGACACTGTCGATGCCGCCGGCCACGCAAAATGGAATGTCAAGCAGGTCGGAGACGCGCTTCACCCACGACACATCGACCACGCGTGCCTGCGGACTGGCCGCGATGTCGTAGAACACCAGCTCGTCGGCGCCTTCGTCGCGATAGCGCAGCGCAAGTTCCTCGATCACGCCCATGTCGACGTGGTCGCGGAAGCGCACGCCCTTGACCACGCGTCCGTCGCGCACGTCCAGGCAGGGAATGATGCGGCGGCTCAGCATGCGGCGTCCTGCGGCAATACATCCGTCAACGCGAAGCGTCCTTCCAGCAAGGCGCGGCCGAGCACGATGCCGGCGCAACCAGCGTCGCGTGCGGCCTCCACGTCCGCCGCCTCGCGCACGCCACCCGATGCCTGCACGGCAAAGGCAGGCCAGAGCTTGGTAATGCGCCGATACAACTCGATATTCGGGCCGTTCAACATGCCGTCGCGGGCGATGTCGGTGCACAGTAGGTGCCTGGCGCCCGCTCTCGCGTAATGCGCTAGCGACACGTCAAGCTCGATGCCGCTGCCCTGCGTCCAACCGTGCACGGGCAAGCGCCACACGCCATCGTCGTCACGGCGCGTGTCCAAGGCGACCGCGATGCGCTCCGCTCCAAAGCGCTCCAACCAGCCTGCGACCTGCTGCGGCTCCTTCACCGCCAGCGAGCCGACCACGACGCGCGCGGCACCGGCATCGAGGATGCGCTGCGTGTCGGCCGTACTGCGCACGCCGCCACCGGTCTGCACCTGCAGGCGTCCGTCCTGCGCGATCGCGCGTAGCAACGGCAGCAAGGTGTAACCGCCATCGCGCGCTGCATCCAGGTCCACCAGGTGCAGGAACGAAGCGCCGGCATCGGCATAGGCCATGGCCTGTGCTAAAGGATCGGCGGCATAACGCGTCTCGCGTGCGTAATCGCCCTGCGCCAAACGCACGACTCGACCCTCGCGCACGTCGATGGCGGGATAGACGGTGAAGCTCATGCCGGCTGCCACGCCAGGAAATTCTGCAGGAAGCGTGCACCAACCACTCCGGAACGTTCCGGATGGAATTGCGCGCCGGCGATGTTCGCGCGCGCGACCGCCGCCGCGAACGCGCCGCCGTGTTCGGCTTCGAGGATGGCATCGCTGCTGCCGGTCACGCCGTAGCTGTGCACGAAATACGCCTGCGCGCCGTCCTCGATGCCATCCAGCAACGGCGATGCGGCGCGCTTTCCGAGCTGGTTCCAGCCCATATGCGGCAGACGCGCACCTGCCGAAGCCGGCAGTTTGCGGACTTCACCGCGCAGCAGGCCCAGCCCGGCGACATCGCCTTCCTCACTGTGCTCGAACAGCACCTGCATGCCGATGCAGATGCCGAGCAAGGGCTTGCTCGATGCGCGCAACACGGCATCGATACCGGAATCGAGCAGGTTTCGCATCACCGGCGAAGCCGCACCTACACCCGGCAATACCAACCGCTCAGCCACGGCGATACGCGCCGGATCGCAGCTCACTTCCGGCTCGATACCCAGCCGCGCGAACGCCCCGCGTACTGAACCGAGGTTGGCACCACCGGCATCGATGATCACGACGCCACTCACAGCACGCCCTTGCTGCTGGGCAAGGCATCGCCCTCGCGCCGCAGCGCGATGCGCAACGCGCGCGCCACCGCCTTGAAGCAGGCTTCGACCTGGTGGTGGGCGTTGTCGCCGCGCACGGCAAGGTGCAGGGTGATGCCGGCGGACTGGCACAGCGAGTGGAAGAAGTGCGGTACCAGTTCGGTCGGCAAGTCGCCCACTTGTTCGCGTGCGAACGCACCTTCGAAGGCGAAGTACGGCCGCCCGGAAAGATCGAGCGTCGCGCTGGCCTGCGACTCGTCCATCGGCAGCACGAAGCCGTAGCGGGCGATGCCGCGCTTGTTGCCCAAGGCCTCGCGCAGCGCCTGGCCCAGCGCCAGCGCGCAGTCCTCGACGGTGTGGTGCTCGTCGATGTGCAGGTCGCCGGCACAGCGCAGGCGCAGTCCAAAACCGCCGTGGGTGCCAAGCTGCTCCAGCATGTGGTCGAAGAAACCGAGCCCAGTGGCGATGTCCGGCTTCGCGGAACTGTCCAAGTCGATCTCGACTTCGATATCGGTTTCGTTCGTCTTGCGCCGCACAGTCGCGGTGCGCGGTGTGTCCACCAGCGCGTGTGCGATGTCCGCCCAAGCCACGCCCTCGCCGAACTGCGGGCTGCGTAGCTTGAAACCGCGGATGCCGAGGTTCTCGGCAAAACGGATATCGGTATCGCGGTCGCCCACCATCGCGCTGCGCGTCCAGTCGATGCCGCGATCCTTCAGCAGATGCGTGACAAGGCCAGTATTCGGTTTTCGTGTCGGTGCGTTGTCGCGCTCGTAGCTGGTGTCGATCAGGATGTCGCGAAACGTGATGCCCTGGCTCCCGAAGATTTGCAGCATCAACGCATGTGGGCCGTCGAACGCCGCCTGCGGGAAGGCGTCCGTCCCCAGGCCATCCTGGTTGGTCACGATCACGAACTGCCAGCCGGCATCGCGCAGGCGCAACAGCGCCGGGATCACGCCATCGACGAAGCGCAGCTTCTCGTAGGCATCGATCTGGAAATCGTCGGGCTCGGCGATCAGGGTGCCGTCGCGGTCCACGAACAGGATGGGTACAGGCGCGCTCATGCCGCTACCCTCGCCTGCGTCAGCAAGGCCAACACGCGCCTGTTCTGCTCCGGCGTGCCAATGCTGACCCGCAACGCATCTTCCAATCCCGGGGTTGCGCGCATGTCGCGCACCACCACGCCGGCAGCGAGCAAGGCATCGAATGCCGCTTGTGCATCGTCGAAACGCACCAACAGGAAATTGCCCTGCGACGGATAGACGCGACGGACGCCAAGAGTGCGCTGCAAGCCGTCCCGAAAAGCGTCTCGTTCCATCCGCAGCTGGGTGGTCGCTGCACGGGTGCGCGCGACCGCTTCCGGTGCGAGCGCTGCCAATGCGGCCTGCACGGCAGGCTGGGCAAGCGGGTACGGTGCCTGGCAGCGTTTCAGCATGTCGATCAGTTCCGGCGCGGCCAACACGCTGCCGATGCGAGCACCGGCCAGCGCATGCGCTTTGGAAAGCGTGCGCAGGATGACGAGGTTTTCGTGCGCTGCAAGCAGAGCGGTACTGGCGTCGTTATCAGCAAACTCCGCATAGGCCGCGTCCACCACCACCAGCGCTCGTCCGCGCAAGCGTTCGGCCAAGCGGGCGATACCGGAATCGGCAATCGCCTCGCCAGTCGGGTTACCCGGGTTGCAGATAAAGACCAGCGGCGCGTTGCGACTGAGCGCCGTAGCCGCCATGCCATCGAGATCGCAACGCCAGCCGTTGTCCGAGTCGCGTGCCGGCACTTCAATCGTGCGGACACCATGGAGTTTCGCGCAGACCGCATACATGCCGAATACCGGCGGCGCGATCACGATGGCGCCGCGCCCCGGCGCACAGAACGCGCGCAGCAACAGGTCGATACCTTCGTCGCTGCCTCGGGTGGCCAGCACTTGCGCGCTGTCCACGCCATACAACGCCGCCAGCGCATCGCGCAGCGCCTGCGGCTGCGGATCCGGATAGCGACGCATCGCGCCTTCGGCATCGCCCGATGATGCGAACGGCGATTCGTTGGCATTCAGCCACACCGTGCCTTGCACGGACTCGCTTCGTGCCGAGCGATAACCGGTGAAATCGCGCAAGTCGTCGCGCAGCAGCATCCGCGCCGTGTTCATGCCGGCACAGCCAACCGCAGTTGCACAGCGCGCGCATGCGCATGCAGGCCTTCGGCTTCCGCCAGCGTCACCGCGCAGGGGCCGATGCTGCCGATCCCGGCACGACTGGCTGTCTGCACGGTCAGCGACTTCATGAAGCTGGAGACCGACAACCCGCTCCACGCACGCGCCGCACCGCCGGTGGGCAACACATGGTTGCTGCCGGAGCAGTAATCGCCGAGCGATTCAGGCGTCCAGTCGCCCATGAACACGGTGCCAGCGTTGCGTACATCGACAAGCCAGGCACGTGGATCGCGCACGCTGAGGATCAGGTGCTCGGGTGCGTAGTCGTTGCTGAGGGCGATCGCCTGCGCGATGTCGGCCACGCGGATCAGGCGCGAGTGTTCCAGCGCGCGGCGGGCAATCTCGGCACGTGGCAGCGTGATGAGCTGGCGTTCGACTTCCGCTGCAGTCGCGTCCAGCACGGCATCGTCATCGCTGAGCAGGATCACCTGCGAATCCGGGCCGTGCTCGGCCTGCGACAACAGGTCGGCGGCGATGAAGACGGGATTCGCGCCGCTGTCCGCGATCACCAGCACTTCGGACGGACCAGCCGGCATGTCGATGGCCGGGCCGTTAGGACGTTCCGCGGCCTGCCGCTTGGCTTCGTCAACATAGGCATTGCCGGGACCGAACAGCTTTTCGCAGCGCGGTACGCTGGCCGTGCCGAAGCTCATCGCCGCGATGGCTTGCGCACCGCCAAGCTTGAAGATGCGCGCGTTCGGCGCGAACTGCGCGGCGACCAGCACTGCCGGATCGGCGCTGCCGTCACGACGCGGCGGCGTGCACAGCACGATCTCATCGCAGCCTGCGAGTTGCGCAGGGATCGCCAGCATCAACGCAGTCGAGGGCAGCGGCGCACTGCCGGCCGGCACATACAGACCGACCGGGCTGATCGGCCGCAGCACGCGCTCGCAGCGCACGCCCGGCGCTGTATCCAGCGCGTACGCCTGCGGCATGCCGGCGCGGTGGAAGGCTTCGATCCGCGATGCGGCTTCATCGATGGCGGCGCGCAATTCAGGACTGACGGCATCGAGCGCGGCGCGACGCTCGTCGGCATCGACTTCGAACGCGTCCAGGCGCACGCCATCGTAATGTTCGGTGAGCACACGCAGGGCCACGTCGCCGCGCGCGGCAACATCGGCCATCACTTCCTCGACGCGTCCGCGAACGCCAGCAGCCAGCGAGCGTGTCGGCCGGGTCAGCAATTGCGCCTGCGTTGCCTCGTCAAGCGCATTCCAATCGACGCGCTTCATGCCAGCATCCTCTCGACCGGCAGCACCATCAGTCCGCGCGCGCCGGCACGCTTCAATTCTTCCAATCGCTGCCAGGTGACCACGCCGTGGCAGAGCGCCTGCATCGCCAGCATGTTGTCGCCATCCATCGGATAGCTGGTCGGTGGTTCCGCGTCCGGCAGCAGGCGCAATACGTCGGCCACCGCATCGCGCGGGGCCTGGAACATCAGCAGCTTGCTGTCGCGGATGCGCAGCACGCCATCGATCCGGCGCAGCAGCATCTGCGCGGTCTCGGCCAGCAACGGATCGAGTTCGGCCACCGGTCCGGCCAGCACCGCCTCGCTTTGCAGCAGGTCGCAGACAGGCTTCAACTGGTTCGCCACGAGCGTAGCGCCGCTGGAAACGAGATCGCAGACCACATCGGCCTGACCCAGGCGCGGCGCGATTTCGACCGAGCCATTCAACACCACGACATCCGCATCCACACCCTGCCCGCGCAACCATGCGCGGGTGATCGCCGGATACGAGGTCGCGATGCGCTTGCCTTGCAGCTGTGCCGCGCCTTGCCAATCCCACTCGTTCGGCACCGCCAGCGACAAGCGGCAGCCTCCGAAACCGAGCGCGCGCCATTCGCGGAAGTTCGCCGGCGTTGCGGACTCTCCTCGTTCATTGGACTGTTCGGCCAGCACATTGCGGCCGACGATGCCAAGATCGCACAGACCACTGTCGATCAGGCCGGGGATATCGTCGTCGCGCACCAGTAGCAGGTCGACCGGCGCGTTGTCGCCGTAGCAGAACAACTTGTCGGGACTTTCACGCCAAGCCAGGCCGCAGCTGCCCAGCAGCGCGCGCGCCGGCTCGCTGAGGCGGCCGTTCTTCTGGATCGCGATGCGCAATCGGTCGCGCCCGGTTGGCGCGGGTTTCGGGCTCATTGGGGCGGCCTTAGTGCGAGGAAGGTTGGGCGGCAAGCGCGGCAGCGTAACCGCCACTGCCCTGGTCGAGGGTGCGGGCGACGCGGCCGATGGTGGTGACGCTGACCCCGGTCTTGTCGTGGATGTTCCGGTAGGGCTCACCCGCAACGATGTGCGGCACCACCTTCCAGCGGTCACAGATGGCCTCCAGTTCTGCCGGCGTGCACAGGTCCTGCAGGAAGGCCGCAACCTGCTTCGGATCGTCCAGCGCAGCGAGTGCAAGCGCTAAAACACGGAAATCCGCATCGGATTGGCGTTTGGGCGGGTTATGGGGCCGGCTTTTCATTGCAAATTGTTTGATTAATGTATTAACGCATTAACACATTAATCGAGAATGCTGCGCCGCGTCAACCACCTTGGCGCGGGTTGGACTGAAGGATGGAATGCACTGCAGTACCAGCCACAAACGAAGAACGGGCCTTGCGGCCCGTTCCTTCGTGGATCAGCCAGGTGCTGCTCAGTTGGTCGCAGCGCCGGCCCCGCCCTGCCCGCAATATTTCTGACGGAACGCCAACGCCTTCGGCATCAGCGCTTGCAGGTGCTCCATGCGCGTGCCGGCGCTGGGGTGGGTGGAGGAAAATTCCGGTGGATTGTTGCCGCCCGACATCTGGTCCATGCGCTGCCACAGTGGAATGGCCTCCTGGGGGTTGAAGCAGGCCGCCGCGGCCAGCATCAGGCCCAGTTCGTCCGCCTGCGATTCCTGGCTGCGCGCATACGGCAAGGCGCTGCCGTAGCCGTAGGCGGACATCACGGTTTGCATGGTGCCGGCATCCATGCCGCTGGCCGCCCCTGCCATCTGCCCGAGTTGCTCCAGCTTGCCGCGGCTCATGCGTTGCGCGCCATGGCGCAGCAGGGCATGGCTGATTTCATGCCCCATCACCACCGCCATCGCATCGGCGTTCTGCGCCACCGGCACCAGGCCGGTGTAGACCGCCATCTTGCCGCCGGGCAGGCAAAACGCATTGGCCTGTTCGGAATTCAGCACGGCCACATCCCAATCGAAAGTTTTCTCGACGTGGTTGGCTTGCAAGCCATGTTCGGCGGCGACGTCGTCGGTGACCTGTGGCACCTTGGCGATCAGGCGCTGGGCGATGCCGCGCACCTGCTGGGCGATCTGCGAGTTCGGATCGACCGGTTGTTCCTTCTGCAGGATTTCCTCGAAGGCCTGCAGGCCCATCGCCTTTTCGTCATCGGGCGAGATGCTCTTGTCGATCAGCACCTTCTCGCCGGTCAGCGGATCCGTGGTGCGGTTGGAGAAATAGTAGTACGCGGCATAGCCGGCGAACAGCACCAGGATCAGCAAGCGTGGATTGAAACCGCGACGGCGCGGTTGCTGCTCGTACTGCTGGTTGCCGAATGGGTCCTGGTTCATCGCCTGCTCCTGTGTGGCTTGCGCGGAACGCCGCGCGCGGAATTCACGTGGATACTACAACTGCCTGACCAGCCTGAAACCGACCCGTGCATTGGTGACGTCGGTACCGCCTGCAGCGCGCCAGGCCGACCGATCCTGCGCCGGCGCACTGGCCCAGGAACCGCCACGGTACATACGGTTGCGACAACCAGGGTTCACCCATGCAGAGCCGTTCGCCGGGGCGCGTCGATACCCTTCGTGCCAGCAATCGGCGATCCATTCGCTCACATTGCCGGCCACGTCGTGAAGACCGTATGCATTCGCCGCGAAACTGCCCACTGGCGCCGGCCCCCACCAGCCATCGCCGTAGCCGGCGAAGGCATTGCTCCACGACAACCCGCGCGGCGAACGATCCAGCGCACCAGTCAGGTTGTCGGTGTCAGGCGGTGGCGCATCCTCACCCCACGGAAAGCGGCTACTGCCGCCGGCGCGCAAGGCGTATTCGAACTCGGCCTCGCTGGGCAAGCGGTAATGCGCACCGGTCTGCTCCGACAGCCAGGCCGCGTAGGCCTCGGCATCGCGGGCCGTCACATGGATCACCGGCATGTTCGCAGCGGCGGGTTGGCCATCGTAGCCGGAGCGCCAGTCGATGCCGCTGCCGCGCACGAAATTGCCGCTGCGCACGTCGTAGGCCATTGAATGCCCGCGCTGGGTAGCGCGCGGTTCGTAGCCGGTCGCAGTCACGAAGCGGGCGAACTCGCCAACCGCGACCTCCATGCGTGACATCGCGAAACCGCGTTCCAGACGCACCACGTGTTGCGGTTGCTCTGCCGGCGTGGCGCCCGGCTCGCCTACCGGCGCGCCCATGCCGAATGCACCATGCGGCACCACCACCAGCACCGGCCCACGGCTGCCGTCTCGCAGGCCATCGGTGAACACTTGGCCGGGGCGGAACAGACCGTAGTGGCTGACCAGGTCGATGCGCTGGCGCAGTTCGATGCTGGCCGGATTGCCAGGTGCTGCGATGCGCAGCATCTCGGCCAGCCGCTTGCGGGCGATATCCAGGCCATCGCCATCACCAAGCGCGATCAGGCCTTCATCGCGAAGCCGGCGCACCCGATCCGCGCGCAATACCTCGATGCGATTGCGAGCGGCCGGGATCGTGTCCGGATGGTGGCGGACGTTTTCGGCATGCGCCAACCACCTGCCCGCCACATCGAAATCACCTTGCTGCGCAGCGGTTTCCGCACGCCGGATCAGGCCGCTTTCGACCGCTGCGACGCCCTGCATCGCCCGTGCCTGGCCCGGTCGCAATTCCAGTGCCGCGCGAAATGCCACCAAAGCGCCGCCGCCGTCTTCGCCTAGCTGGTTCTCGGCCAGAAACGCCTCACCGCGCGCATTGCGATCCCACGCCTGTTCGCTGCGGTCCACCCGCGAAAGATAGGCCACGACCTCCGGCTGTCGCGGCCAGAGCTTGCGCAGCACCGCGCCACGGCGTTGCGCCGCACGCAAGGCGTCGATGTCGTCGTCGCCCATCGCCAGCGCGGCATCGCCCTGCTCGATCAAGGCCGTACGTGCCGTTCCCAGCGATTGCGCGATGCCCGGATCATCCGGCTGCAATGCCTGCAGCGCGAACAGCAGCGGGATCGCCGAATCGGCGGTCTCGAACAGGTCGCCATCGGCCATCGCGCGTTTCGCCCTGGCTCGTGCGGCGGCCGCGCCGTCGGCCTGCAACGGCACCCCCGGCAGCGACCAGCTCAACACCTGCGCAAGCTCATCGCCGCCACTGATGCTCACGCTGCCGGTGCGTTCGGGTGCGTCCGCTTTTGTCGCCTGTGCCGACGCCTGCGGCTTGCAGGCCGAAAGTGCAATCGATGCGACGATGATCAGGGGCCAAGCTGCGCGCAAACCGCACTCCATGTGGCGAATGGGCGGGCCTAGGTTAAGCCATCCCCGCCGCCGCCCGCATAATGGGCGCATGACACAGTGGATCGACAGCCCCGACGCGCTGCGTGCGCGCATCGCCAACCCACCCGAAAGCATCGGGCTGGATACCGAATTCATCCGCGAGCGCACCTACTGGCCGCAACTGGCGTTGGTGCAGATCGCGCTGGGTGAAGCCGAAGACGACATCCTGCTGGTCGACCCGCTGGTACCGGGCATGTGCGACGCATTGGCGCCATTGCTGGCCAACCCGTCGGTGCTGAAGATCATGCACAGCGCCAGCGAAGATCTGGTGGCGTTCAAGCATGCCTGCGGCGTACTGCCGGCGCCGATGTTCGACACCCAGATCGCAGCGGCGCTGGCCAGCGTCGGCGGCGGCATGGGGTACCAGAAACTGGTGCAGGCGATCACCGGGGTGGCGCTGGCCAAGGGCGAGACCCGCTCCGACTGGTTGCGCCGGCCATTGTCCGCATCTCAACTCGAGTACGCCGCGGATGACGTGCGCCACCTGCATGCCTTGCACCGGCATCTCGACGCGACACTCGCCACGCAAAACCGTACTGGGTGGCTGCAGGAGGATTGCGCGCGCCTGCTGGCCACGGTAGCCGACGACCAGGGCGAACGCTGGCCGCATCTCTCGCTGCGCAGCGCGCAGTTCCTCGATCGTGACGGGCAACTGCGCTTGTTGCGCCTGCTACGCTGGCGCGAAACCTACGCACGTCGCAGCGACCGCCCGCGCAGCTGGATCCTGGACAACGAACTGGCGTTCGCCCTCGCGCGCGCGGCGCGCGCGGCGCATGCCGACGTACAGGCGATCCTCGACGCCACTCCGAAAGCGCCGCGCAGCCTGGGCGGGGCGATGTTCGAGGCGATCTCCACCCCGCTGGCGGATGAGGCCGAGGCGCCGGTTGCACGTGGCGACGACCGCGACAAGAAGCAGTTGCGCGCATTGCAGGAAGCCGTGGCCGCGGCGGCGGCGGAACTCGGCCTGCCCGAGGGCCTGTTGGCTTCACGCCGCCTGCTGGAAGCCTTGCAGGATGGTGGTGGCTGGACTGGCCCACTGGCAGGCTGGCGGCGCTGCATCCTGCAGCCGCGCCTGACGCCCCTGCTCACGGCTGGCGACCCGGCGGCGGCATCCGTATAATCCGGGGCGTTGTCTTCGTGGGGCGGTAGCTCAGCTGGGAGAGCGCCACGTTCGCATCGTGGAGGTCAGGGGTTCGATCCCCCTCCGCTCCACCACGATTTCAAGGCCGGCCTTGCGCCGGCTTTGTTTTTTCCGTGGTCACTGCACCGGCACGTCGTACAGCAGACCGGGCGTGGGTTCGGGCTGGAAGGTGTAGTGCCACCATTCCATCGGATAGTTGCGGAAGCCTTGCGCAGTCATCGCCTCGCGCAATCGGTGGCGATTGAGGCGCTGCGACTCGCTGGCGTCCGGCGAATCGGTATTGGCGATGGTGCCGAAGAAGTCGAAATCGGTGCCCATGTCCAGCGGCCGGCAATCGGCGTCTGCCGCATTGCATTGCAACAACGTGAGATCGACTGTCGCACCGCGGCTGTGGCCGGAGACCGGCGCGATGTACTCGCCCAACAGCTGCGGCTTGTCGAAGCCAGGGTAATGCGCGGGCTTGGTCTTCACATCCGCGGAATCGGCGGCCCAGCGCATGAAGTGCGCGACCGCGCGTGCCGGGCGATAGCAATCGTAGAGGCGCAGGCGCTGATGACGCGCGCGCAGATCGTGCTCGACGCGCGCCAATGCCTCGGCGACCTCACGCTTGAGGTAGCAACGCGGCGCGTTGTAGCCATCAACCGGCACGCCGACGAAGTTGTCGCTGCCGAAATACTTGATGTCCTGCGCGATGTCCGGCACCAGGCTGCGGATGTCGACCATGTCCGCTTCCTGCATGGTCGCTGCCGGCGAAAGCACCGACCCCGGTTGCTTCGCGGTGCTGGTGCAGCCGATGGCCGCAAGCAGCAGCGCCGCCAGCACCAATGGCCACCTAGCCACAACCACCTACCCGCACGAAGGCAAGATCTTCGTAGTCCGAACTGAAATCGCCGTCTGGGTTGAGCTTGGCCATGCGCAACTGGCGCGAATCGCCTGTGCCACCGAAATCCAGCCAGGCGTTTTCGTCCACTGCGATATCGTCCCAGCGCAGCAGGTAACGGCCGTCAAGCTCGCCGATCTTGCCGTGCATCTTCGGCGACTTCAGCGAACGCCATTCGACGCCATCTCCCGCCGCGCATACGCGCACGTCGCCGAACCACGGATCTCGCCACGTGCCGAGCCATTCGCGTAGCTGCGATGCCGTGACCGGCTTGCGCGCGGCGATGTCCGGCAGTTTCGGCTTCACCACCGGAGCCGTCGTCACGGACGGCTTGTCGAGTTCATCGGCATAACCGGTCACGCCCAAAGACTTTTCCGGCGCGGTGAACATCTTGAGCAACACCTCGCCCAGCACGCTGCGCGCGCGGTCACCATCGCCGTTGGTCATCAGCACGAAGCCTGACCTGCGGTCCGGCACCAGCATCATCATCGAGTACATGCCGCCCAGCGTGCCGGTGTGCGAGACCGTCCACGCGCCATCCGCATCGGCCAATCGAAACCCGTAGGCATAGGCGTAGTAATGGGTATCGTCCCAGCGCTTGCGCTGCGACGAGATCGGCATCGGCGTGCGCGCCTTCCACATCTGCGCGCGTTGCGCATCGCCAAGCCACGCCATCTGCACATCGTTCGGAACCAACCAGTTACTGGCCCAGACCAGCATGTCGTCCAGGGTGCAGCGAATGCCGCCGGCCGGCGCCGAGACGATCGCCGGCACGGTGTCGCCGTCGCGGCGCATGGGCAGGTTGCGGCCACCCTCGCGCGTGTGCGGCTGCGCCACGCTGCCGGCATCGGCCAACCGGAATTCACCGACGCGGCAGCCATCAAGCCCCAGCGGGACGAATAGTTCGCGGCGTACCAGCTCCTCGTACGACGCACCGCCCGCGGCGGCGGCCACCTGCCCCGCCACCACGTACAGCAGGTTGTCGTAGGCATAACCGGAACGGAAGCCGTAGGCCGGCTTGATGTGCTTCAAGCCGCGCACGATGTCGTCGCGGGTGAACAGGTTCGGTTCGGGCCACAGCATCAAGTCGCCGCCGCCTTCGGGTAGACCGCTGTTGTGCACCAGCAAGTCGCTCACGGTCATGTGCCGGGTGACCCATGGGTCGTGCATCGCGAACTGCGGCACGTGCTTCACCACAGGATCGTCCCAGCGCAGTTTGCCTTGTTGCACCAGCCGCGCCAACACCGCGGAGGTCATCGCCTTGCTGTTGGAGGCGATCTTGAACAGCGTCTTCGTGGTCACCGTATCGCCGGAACCCGCGACAGTTTCGCCATAGCCGCGCGCGTACACCACCTTGCCATCCTCGATCACACCAACGGCGATGCCGGGCAGCTGGTAACGATCGACGGTGGCGCGCACCGCGGCATCGATGGCGGCAGGCGTCGGCCCGAATGCCGGCTCTTTCGCCTGCACCATGGGCGCGAAAGCAACCGCAAGTGCGAGCAATGCATGCGATGCTGCGTGGTTCATGCGGGTTTCCAGTTATTGGCCAGTTGTTCGCCTGCGATCATCTCATCGAAGTACCATCGGCATCATGACGCGTCAGGGTAAACGGAACGACATGGCCGAGAAGCGATACCGGCGGGGTGCACTTCTCGCCTTGGGCGTCCTTGCGATGGCACTCGCCCTAGCCACACTCCCCGGTACCGCGCGCGACCTGGACAGGACGAGCGTGCTGCCCGCCAGCGGGGTAATCGGCGTTGAGGATGCGTATTTTTCGCCCGATTTCTGGATCGCCCGCCTGCGCGAGCCGGATGCCGTGCTGATGGATCGCGCGACGATCGATGCACGCAACGCGCGCCTGCTGCGCGAAGACGATTCGATGCATGACCTTGCGGCGTTGCCGTCGGCACTTGACCGCGCGCAAGTGGTCGGATGGATAAATGACCTCGCATCGCGGCCTGTAAAGGCCTTGTGGGATGAAGCCGGCAATCCGGTATCGAAAACTGCACTCGATGCCATCATCGCCAACCGCGCCATGGATGCGATTCCCGCCAACCAGGCCACGCGCTATGGCATGACGGTCAAGCGCGCCGCACTGCGCACTTTCCCCACGGCACTGCGGGTCTTCAGCAGCCAGGGCGACACCGACATCGACCGCTTCCAGGAAAGCGCGCTGTTCCCGGGTGACCCGGTGCTCATCGCGCATGCCAGCACCGACGGACAATGGCTGTTCGTGGTGAGCCCACGCTATGCCGCCTGGGTAGACGCCAAGACCATCGCCGAAGGCGACCTGGCCAGCGTGCTCGGCTATGGCGCGCGTGCGCCTTATCGCGTGATCACCGGCGCCAAACCGCGCACCGTGTTCACCCGCGAGGAGCCGCAACTGTCCGAGCTGCAGCTGGACATGGGGCTGCGCATTCCACTGGCCGGCGTGGCGCTGGACAAGTCGGTCAATGGCCAGCATCCGTACACGTCGTGGATCCTCGACCTGCCGTTGCGTGGCAACGATGGCCGCCTCGGCTTCGCCCCCGCGCTGCTGCAGAAGAATGCCGACAGCGCCGCCGATTACCTGCCGCTGACCCGCGCCAACTTGATCCGCCAATCCTTCGAGTTCCTCGGCGAACGCTACGGCTGGGGACATTCGTACAACGGCCGCGACTGCAGCGGTTTCGTGTCCGAGGTCTATCGCAGCATGGGCGTGCAGCTGCCGCGCAATACCAGCGACCAAGCGGTCAGTCCGGTCTTCGCGCGCACCCATTTCGAACCTCGCGATTCGCGCGAAACGCGCATGACTGCAGTCGAAGCGCTGGACGTCGGCGACCTGATCTATATCCCGGGGCACGTGATGATGTACATCGGCCGCATCGACGGCAGGCCCTACGTGATCCACGACACCAATGGCGGCAGCGTGCTCGACACCAACGGCGCCTTGTATTCGATGCACCTGAACGCCGTGTCGCTGACACCGCTGCTGCCCCTGCGATTCGACAAGGAACACGATTACGTCGACCGCATCACCAACATCGTCCGGGTGACTCGCGCGCAATGAAGATCACCGCCGTCCGCTTCGGCATGCTGCGCGCGCCACTGAGGACGCCGTTCAAGACCGCCTTGCGCACGGTGGAACAGGTGGAGGACGTGGTTTTCATGATCGACACCGACAGCGACCATGTCGGCTACGGCAGCGCACCGGCCACGGAAGCCATCACCGGCGACACCCATTCCTCCATCGTGGCTGCATTGCGCAACCATATCGCCCCGCGCCTGCTAGGCCAGGACATCGCCGATCTCGACCACGTCACCGCCCTGATCCAGGGCGCCGTCGCCGGGAACGGCAATGCGAAGGCCGCGGCCGAGATTGCAGCGCATGATCTTTGGGGGCAATTGCATGGCGAACCCTTGTACAAACTGCTGGGTGGCGGCACGCCCCGGCTGACCACCGACATCACCATCAGCGTGGATACCATCGACAAGATGGTGGCGGATGCCATCGATGCGGTGGAACGCGGCTTCGTTGCGCTGAAGGTCAAGCTGGGCAAGGATGCCGACGAGGACATCGCGCGCTGCAAAGCGATCCATTCCGCCGTATCCAACCACGCGCTACTACGGCTGGACGCCAACCAGGGCTGGACGGCAACGCAGGCCGTGCATGTGCTGCGCACGCTGGAAGCCGCGGGAATCGAACCGGAACTGATCGAACAACCGGTCAAGGCGAACGACCTGACCGGGCTGAAATACGTCTGCGAGCACGTGCACACGCCGGTGATGGCGGACGAAAGCGTGTTCGATGCCGAGCAAGCGCTGCGATTGATCGACATGCGGGCAGCCGACATCGTCAACATCAAACTGATGAAGGCCGGCGGCATTTCCCCTGCCCTGCAAATCGCCGATGTATGCGAACGGCACGAAACGGAGTGCATGATCGGCTGCATGCTGGAATCCAGCATCGGCGTGTCCGCCGCCGTGCACCTGGCAGTGGCGCGCTCTACCGTGATCCGCAAGGTGGACCTGGACGTCCCGATGCTGTGCCACTTCGATCCGGTGCACGGCAACGTGCGCTTCGACGGAGCCGCGATCGAAATCGACGATGCCCCGGGACTCGGCATTCGTAGCATCGAAGGATTGCAACCGCTGCCGCCGCATCTTGCCTGATAGCCGCCGCTCGGTGACCGCCAACCTGCGCTGGTGCATGCTTGCCGGTATCTTCATGCCTCAGTTTCCTGGAGCCATACGCATGTCGTTCCGCTACATTGCCTTGTTGCTGTCGCTACTCGCCACGGCCTGCGCACACCAACCCAGCACGAATGGCGAAGCCGCGCACTGGGCGAACGCCGGGCAACTGGTGCTGGTGACCACCACGGATTGGGATGCGCCGACCGGCACCCTGCGTTACTACGAACGCGCAGGCGATGGCTGGCGGCAGGTCGGGGATGCTTTCGATGTCACCGTCGGCCGCACCGGCACCGCCTGGGGCATCGGCCTGCATGCCGCGCGCAGCGATGGCCCGGTCAAGCGCGAAGGCGATGGCAAGGCGCCGGCCGGCGTGTTCGCCATCGGCACCGCTTTCGGTTACGCGCCCACCGCGACCACCGGCCTGGCCTACCAGGGCATGGGCGTGAACGACTGGTGCATCGACGTGCCGGAATCGAACTACTACAACAAGATCATCGACCGAAGCATGGTCAAGGCGCCCTTCCTCGACAAATCCAGCGAACCGATGCGTCGCGACCTGCATGTTGATGGCGACCAGCGCTACCGCGAGGGCTTCGTGATCGAACACAACGCCGATGGCGCCGTGCGCAATGGCGGCAGCTGCATCTTCGCCCACCTGTGGAAAGCGCCGGGCGAAGCCACCGCCGGTTGCACCGCGATGGCACCCGACAACATGGCGCCGTTGCTTGCCTGGCTGGATGCGCGCAAGCACCCGGTGTTCGTGGAATTGCCGCAGGCGCAGTACCAGCAATTGCGCACGAGCTGGAAACTCCCGGAGGTGAGCCCATGAGCACCACGGCACGCGTCCTCACCGGCCTGGTCGCCGGCATCGTGCTCGGCATCCTGCTGGCGTGGACGGACCCCGCGCTTGCGCACACGGTGGCCAGCATCGTCGAACCCTTCGGCAAGTTGTGGATCAATGCGCTGCAGATGACCGTGGTGCCGCTGGTGCTGTCGCTGGTGATCATCGGCGTCAACCAAGCGACCGACGTCGCCCAGTCCGGCCGGGTCGCGCGCCGCGCCATCATCATCTTCCTGGTGCTGTTGACCGCCGCCGCGGCGATGACTGCGGTGCTGGCACCCTTGGCGTTGTCGATGCTGCAACCCGACCCTGCCGTCGCCGCCGCATTGCGCGGCCACGAAGCCGAACTGCCGCAGACCACCGGCGGTTGGGCGAATGCGCTGACCGCGATCATTCCCAGCAATGCCGTGGGTGCCGCCGCAGCCGGCGCGATGCTGCCGCTGGTGACTTTCGCGCTGTTCTTCGGCTTCGCCCTCACCCGCATCGAACCCACTCGGCGCGCGCAAGTGGTCGGCTTCTTCCAGGCGATCAGCGACGCGATGATCGTGATCGTGCGCTGGGTGCTGTGGGTGGCACCGGTCGGGATCTTCGCGCTGGTGCTGGCGCTGACCGCGCGTTCCGGCATCGGCATGCTGCAGGCGCTGGGCATCTACATCCTGCTCGAATGCGCGCTGTACCTGCTGGCGACGGTGCTGTTGATCGGCTTGGCGGTGATCGCAGGCCGCCAGCGCCTGGGGCATTTCATGTCAGGGCTGGCGCCGGTACAGGCAGTCGCGGCCAGCACGCAGTCCTCTTTGGCCACCTTGCCGGCGATGCTGGAAAGCTCGGAACGCCGGCTCGGCTTCCCGCAATCGGTATCGGGATTGGTGCTGCCGATGGCGGTGTCGCTGTTCCGCATCACCTCGCCGATCCAGTACATCGCCAGCGCCAGCTTCATCGCCTGGGCGATGGGCATCGACCTGACCGCCGCGCAGCTCGCCACCGGCGTTGCCCTGTCGGTGCTGGTCAGCATGGGCTCAGTCGGCCTGCCCGGCCAGGCGATCTTCATCGCCACCAACCTGCCGGTCACGCAGGCGATGGGTCTGCCGATCGCGCCATTGCCGGTGCTAATGGCAGTGGACGCGATCCCGGACGTGCTGGCCACCGTGGGCAATGTCACTGGCGACATGACCGCGAATGCGCTGGTCGCATCGCGCAGCACGGGCAACGAAACGGTTTCAGGCGAGACCACTGCTTGACAGCCTTCGTTGCACTGCAGCACAGTCGAGCCATGTCCCGCCGCCTGACCACCACCACGACCATTACCGGTACCGGTACCACGCCGGTGCGGTCGGTCATGCCTGGATAAGTCTTCCACGTACACCGCCCCGCACTCGAACAGAGACGGGGCGCAGACCCCCTTCCTGACGCGATGCGGGGCTCCACAGGAGCCACGATGAACGCTTTGCCCGCGCGGGACGATTCAGAACCATCCAAACAGCCCGCCGTGCAGTGCCGCGTGCACAAGTTCGGCGGCAGTTCGCTGGCGGATGCCGGGCGCATTCGCCATGTCGCCGGACTGATGCTGGAGTCCGACGATCCACGGCAAGTCGTGGTGGTGTCGGCGATGCAGGGCGTGACCGATGCATTGATCGGCATCGCCAATGCCGCAGCCGAGGGCGCCGACTGGCAACCCGCGTTGGACAGCTTGCAGCAACGACATCTGGATGCCGCAAACGCGCTGCTTGATGCCCCGGTAGAAACGCAAGATTGGCTTGCAACGCAGTTCGCGCAACTGGCCGAACTTCTGCGCGCGGTTGGCCTGCTGCGGCAACCCGGGCGCGCCGCCTTCGAACGCATCCAGGGCATGGGCGAGGTGCTGTCCTCGCGCCTGTTGCAGGCGCACCTGCGCGAACGCGGCGGCGATTACGCCCTGCTGGATGCGCGCGAGGTGCTGGTGGTGCAGCCCGGCGAACTCGGCGTCATCGTCGATTGGGACGCGAGCGCACAGCGACTTTCCGCATGGCGGCAGGCGCACCCACAAACGCGCGCGGTGGCCACCGGCTTCGTCGCCGGCGGCAAGGACGGTCTGCCGACGGTGCTGGGCCGCAACGGCAGCGATTTCTCCGCGGCGATCTTCGCCGCCCTGTTCGATGCCGACGAACTGCACATCTGGTCGGACGTCGATGGCGTGCTGTCCGCCGATCCGCGATTGGTGCCGGAAGCGGTCTCGCTGACCGCGATGAGCTACCAGGAAGCCTGCGAACTGGCCTATTTCGGCGCGAAAGTGATCCATCCACAGACGATGACCCCGGCCATCGCACGCGGCCTGCCGATCCTGATGCGCAATACCTTCAATCCCGATTTCGCGGGCACGCGGATCGATGCCAATGGTGGCGCCGGCGGCCCGGTCAAAGGCCTCACGCTGAACACGGATCTCGCTCTGGTCAGCCTGGAAGGCGCCGGCCTGATCGGCGTGCCCGGCACCGCCGAGCGCGTGTTCGCCGCGTTGCATGCGACACGAATCTCGGTGGTGATGATCTCGCAGGGCTCATCCGAGCATTCGATCTGCTCGGTGGTACGCGAAAACGACGCCTCCGCCGCGCGCGACGTACTGTTGGACGAATTCGCGCGCGAACTCGCTTCCGCACAGGTGCAGGGCGTGCAGGTGGTGCCCGGCATCAGCGTGCTGGCCGCGGTCGGCGACGGCATGGCCGGCACGCCGGGCATCGCCGCGCAGCTGTTCGGCGCGTTGGCGCGGGCACGGGTGAACATCCGTGCGATTGCCCAGGGTGCGTCCGAACGCAACATTTCCGTCGCCATCGCCGCCGAAGACCAGACCCGCGCCCTGCGTGCTGCACACGCCGCGTTCTGGTTGTCGCCGCAGACGGTGGCACTGGCGGTGATCGGCCCGGGCAAGGTCGGCGCCGCCCTGCTCGACCAGCTGCAGGCCGCGTTACCGCGCCTGCGCAGCGAAGCCAATATCGACCTGCGCCTGCGCGCGCTCGCCACCAGCAGCAAGCTGTGGCTGAGCGAGCATCGCGACAGCAAGGACTGGCGCACGCGCATGAATGAAGCCCCCACTGCCACCGATCTGTCCGCCATCGCCAGCCATTTGCTGGACACCCACATGCCGCACGCCGCGATCATCGATTGCAGCGCCAGCAGCGCGGTGGCCGAACACTATCCGCAGTGGTTGGCGGCCGGCATCCACGTGATCACCCCAAACAAGCAGGCCGGCGCGGGCCCGCTGGAACGCTACGAATCCATCCGCGCCGCGCGTGCGCACAGTGGTGCGCGCTTCCGCTACGAAGCCACGGTCGGCGCCGGCCTGCCGGTGATCTCCACCCTGCGCGACCTGCTGGATACCGGCGACGAACTGATCGCCATCGACGGCATCTTCTCCGGCACCCTGGCCTGGCTGTTCAACAAGTTCGACGGCAGCGCGCCGTTCTCCGAACTTGTGCGCGAGGCGCATGCACTGGGCTATACCGAACCCGATCCGCGCGACGACCTGTCCGGCATGGACGTGGCGCGCAAGCTGACCATCCTCGCCCGCGAAGCCGGCATGCCGCTGTCGCTTTCCGATGTCGAAGTGGAAAGCCTGGTGCCGGAGGCCCTGCGCGATGCCGATCGCGACGGCTTCATGGCCGGGCTGGAATCGCTGGACGCGCCAATGCTGCAGCGCCTGCAGGCCGCGCGCGAACGCGGCTGCGTGTTGCGCTACGTGGCGCGCCTGCAAGCCGACGGCAGCGCAAAGGTTGCGTTGCTGGAACTGCCGAACGACCATGCCTTCGCCCACCTGCGACTGACCGACAACTGCGTGCAATTCACCACCCGCCGCTACTGCGACAACCCGTTGATCGTGCAAGGCCCCGGCGCGGGCCCGGAAGTGACCGCGGCCGGCGTGTTCTCCGACTTGCTGCGCCTGTCCGCCGCGTTGGGAGCGCGCTTGTGATTCGTATCGTCAAAGCCTTCTCGCCAGGCTCGGTGGGCAATATCGGCGTCGGCTTCGACATCATCGGCCACAGCATCGCCGGCATCGGCGATACCGCCACGGTGCGCCGCATCGATGAACCGACCGTCCGCATCAGCGCGATCCGCGGTACCGTCACCGACCTGCCACTTGAAGCGGAGTGCAATACCGCCGGCATGGCGTTGATCTCGTTGCGCGACGCGCTGGCCTTGCCGTTCGGCTTCGAGATCGAAATCGACAAGGGCATT
Source organism: Thermomonas sp. HDW16 (assembly GCF_011302915.1). Classification (NCBI taxonomy): domain Bacteria; kingdom Pseudomonadati; phylum Pseudomonadota; class Gammaproteobacteria; order Lysobacterales; family Lysobacteraceae; genus Thermomonas; species Thermomonas sp. HDW16. The sequence goes on from NZ_CP049872.1 coordinate 2,051,711, forward strand.
CCGCTCGGCTCCGGGCTGGGCGGTTCGGCCGCATCGTGCGTGGCGGCGCTGGTCGCGGCAAACGCATTACTCGATGCGCCACTCTCCGCCGAAGACTTGTATCCGCACGCACTCAACGGCGAAGCCGTCGCCAGCGGCGGCAAGCATGGCGACAACGTCGGGCCGATGCTGCTGGGCGGCCTGGTGCTGGCCACCGCCGAACGCCTGACGAAAATCCATGTGCCAAGCGAGTGGCACGCTGCCGTCGTGCACCCGCATGCGGTGCTGGAAACCCGGCAGGCGCGTGCGGCACTCGCCGGCCATTACGCATTGGGCGAATTCGTCGCGCAGAGTGCACAACTCGCACAGGTGCTGCTGGGCTGCGAGCGCGGCGATGCCTCGCTGGTACGCGCCGGGCTTGATGATTTGCTGGTAGAGCCGCGCCGCGCGCCGCTGATCGTCGGTTTCGACGCGGTGAAGCGCGCAGCACTGGACGCCGGCGCGATGGGCGCCAGCATTTCCGGTGCAGGCCCCAGCGTCTTCGCCTGGTGCGAATCGCGCGCCGACGCCGAACGCGCCGCCACAGGCATGGCTGCTGCATTCGCGCAGGCCGGTTTCGACAGCGACGTGCACCTCACGCCCATCGCCGGCCCGGCTGCGGCGGTGATCGCATGAGGATGTTGAGCACGCGCGGCGTCGCCCCACCCGCTTCGATCAGCGATGCCATCGCCGCCGGCCTCGCGCCGGATGGCGGCCTGTACATGCCTGAATCGCTGCCGACGTTCGCACCAACGGATTTCGATGACGATGCGACGCTGGCGCAAGTCGCCAAGCACCTGCTTCAGCCATTCTTCGCGGGCGATGCGCTGGAACGCGAACTCGACGCGATCTGCGACACCGCCTTCGCCATCGAACCGCCGCTGCGTGCGTTCGGCGAGTCGGGCGACTTCATCCTCGAGCTGTTCCACGGCGCCACCGCCGCATTCAAGGATTACGGCGCGGGCTTCCTGGCGGCGGCGCTGGCCGCACTCCCGCGTGGCAACAAACCGTTGACGATCATTGTGGCGACCTCCGGCGATACCGGCGCCGCGGTCGGTGCCGCCTTCCATCGCAAACCCGGCGTGCGCGTGGCGATCCTGTATCCGGATGGCCGCGTGTCTCCGCGGCAGGCTCACCAGCTGGGTTGCTTCGGCGACAACGTGCGCGCGTTCCGCGTGGCCGGCAGCTTCGACGACTGCCAGCGACTGGTGAAGACCCTGCTGTCCGATGCCGCGTTCAAGCAGGAGGTGCCGCTGGGCTCGGCCAACAGCATCAGCCTGGGCCGGCTGCTGCCGCAGATGGCCTATTACGCGCACGCATCGCTGGCGCATTCGCGCGCCACCGGTCGATCGCTGAATTTCGTGGTGCCCACCGGCAACCTGGGCAATGCGATGGCCTGTTTCCTGGCCCGGCGCATGAGCCTGCCCATCGGCCGCATCGTGCTGGCGAACAATGCCAACGATGTGCTGGCGAAATTCTTCGCAGGTGACGACTACGCGCCGCAATCCAGCCTGTCCACCTTGGCGAATGCGATGGACGTGGGCGCACCGAACAACTTCGAACGCCTGCAATGGCTGGAACCCGACGCCACGGCGTTGCGCACGCAGCTGTCGGCCGAATCGGTGGACGACGACGAGATCCGCGACACCATCGTCGATGCATTCCAGCGCCACGGCGAAACCATCTGCCCGCACACCGCCTGCGCGGTGCGGGTGCTGCAGCGACTGCGCGCGGAGGGCGTGGAGGGCGTGGAGGGCGACTGGGCGGTGGTCTCGACCGCGCATCCGGCCAAGTTCCCGGAGGTGGTGGAACCGCTGATCGGCCGCGAGGTGCCGCTGCCGCCGGCCTTGGCGGCGATGCTGGAACGGCCCAGCCACGCGCAAGCGCTGGCCGATGATGCCGGCGCACTGCGAGCCATATTGCACGATTGACCGGCCATTGGGTGGCCGGTCGCCATCGCTTGCTTCAGGGTGATGCCGCTGACTTTGGCTTGTCCGCATTGGGCGGATTGGAAAATACCGGCGCGGTCAGGCCTTGCAGCGAACGACCGCTGCCGCCTTCGACTTCCAGCACCACCACTTCGTTGCGGCCCGGCTTCAGCCAGACACCGGGGACGTAGAGGGTCTGTTGTGGGCCGATCTGCCAGTAGCGGCCCAGGTGATGGCCGTTGACCCAGACATGGCCCTTGCCGAGTTCGCGCGTGTCCAGGAAGGTGTCGCCGACGTTCTTCAACGCGAAATGGCCACGGCGGAACACCGGTTGCGTGGCCGCCGACGCATCCTTGCGGAATTGCAGTGCGGACAGGTCGTCCAGCGGCAGCGGGTACATCGTCCAATCGTTCAGTTGTTCGTCGCCGATCCGCACCGAGCGGGTGATGCCCTTGTATTCGTCGACCAGCTTGCTGCCGAAATTGATCCGACCCATGTTCTCGACCAGCACATCCAGGGTGGTGCCGGCGGCGATGTCGGTCTCGAAGCCACGCTCGCCGAAGCGGCGATCCAACGTGCCGATGACCTTGCCGTTCGCCATCACCGTGGCGTAGTCGCGTACTTCGTTGATGTCGAGCTTGCCCTTCGCGGCGGCATCCAGGCGCTTGCGGTACAGCACGAAGCCGTAGTTCTGGCCGAGGTCTTCCATGCTGCGCGGGAAGTAATGCGTCTGCGGTTTGCCGAGCCGTGGCAATGCGTCGCGCAGCGTGACCGATTCGGTCAACGCAAACCGCGGCACCGCGATGGGTGATGCGCTTTGCGGAATCTCCGGCAGGGTTTCGCCCGGCGCCAGATGCTTGGCGATGACCTCGCGGAACAAGCGGTACTTCCTGGTGATGCCGCCGGCTTCGTCCAGCGCGCCGTCGTAGTCGTAGCTGGTGGTGTCCGGCTGGTACGGCGTCGACGCGCCTCCGCCATTGGCACCCGGCTGCCAGCCGAAGCTGGTGCCGCCGTGCCACATGTACAGGCTGAAGGAGATGTCGTTGCTCAGCATCCAGTCCAGTGCCTTCGCTTCTTCCTCCGGATCGGTGACGTGGTGCGTTTCGCCCCAATGGTCGAACCAACCCGCCCAGTATTCGCCGACCATGCGCGGGCCACCTGGACGGAATTTCTCGAGTTCCGCGAACGAGTCCTGCGTGTCCTTGAGGCCACCACCGAAGTTGATGACCGCAGTCACGCCCGGCATCGGGCCACCTTCGAAATAGCTGGGGCCGGCACCATCCGCGGTGAACAGCGGGATGTCGAAACCGGCGTCCAGCATTTGCTGCTTGATCGCCTGCATGTAGTCGCGGTCACGACCGAACGATCCGTATTCGTTCTCGACCTGGGCCATCACGATCGGGCCGCCGCGAGTCACCATCAGCGGCGCGAGCTCCTGGCCGACGCGCTGCATGTAGCGCGCACTGGCCGCGATGAAGCGCGAGTCCATGCTGCGCACGCGCAGGCCCGGCGTGCGCAACAACCATGCAGGAAATCCGCCGAAATCCAATTCCGTGCAGATGTACGGCCCCGGGCGCACGATCACGTCCAGGCCTTCCTCGCCGGCGATGCGGACGAATTCGGCGATGTCCAGGTTGCCGCTGAAATCGAACTTGCCGGGCTCGGGTTCGTGCAGGTTCCAGAACACATAGGTCTGGATCGTGTTCAAGCCCATCGCGCGCGCCTTCTGCATGCGATCGCGCCAGTACGCACGCGGCACGCGCGGGTAATGGATCTCGCCGGAACGGATCACGTGCGGCTTGCCGTCGCGCAGGAAGTGCCGGCCTTCGATGGCGAAACTCTGCGGTGCGGCGGCAAGTGCCGGGCCCGATAGCGCCACGGCCAAGAGGATGGCGGTCAACCAACGACGATGCATCGGGCGTTTCTCCTGGCGGATGAGCGCTCAGGAGAATATCGGGACAAGGCCGCGCTGTCGGCAAAGAGCCGTGCGCGATATCTTTCGAAACTGATCGGGATCCGCGCGTATGCGACCGCTGGCCAATCAGCCAGCCCTCTGCGATCTGCTCAGAAGCCCCTGACCCGAGCGGGCATTCCGCCAAGAACGACCGGGCGAATCGCCAATCCGCCGGTCGCATTGGCCGAAAGCGTGACCGGCTGCGATAATTGCGGGCTTGTGGCCCCGTAGCTCAGCTGGATAGAGCGGTCCCCTCCTAAGGGACAGGTCGTGCGTTCGAATCGCGCCGGGGTCACCACCAACACGCCTTTCGTATCTGGAGTTCCCCATGTCGCACCCCGTCCTCACCGCGCTCGGCCTTTCGGCCGTTGAATCCGGCACCTACCTCGGCAATGGCGAATGGTCGAAGACCAGCGATGCCGGCGTGATCGAGCCGATCAATCCGACCACCGGCGAGGTGCTGGGCCGCGTGCATGCGTCCTCCAAGGCCGACTACGACACCATCGTCGAGCGCGCCCAGGCCGCGTTCAAGGTGTGGCGCACCACTCCGGCGCCGCGCCGTGGCGAGGCGATCCGCCTGTGCGCCGATGCGTTGCGCGCGCACAAGGACGCGCTGGGTTCGCTGGTCGCGCTGGAAATGGGCAAGTCCAAGCCGGAAGGCGATGGCGAAGTGCAGGAAATGATCGATATCGGCGAATTCGCCGTGGGCCTGTCGCGCCAGCTGTACGGCCTGACCATGCATTCCGAACGCCCGGGTCACCGCATGTACGAGCAGTGGCACCCGATCGGCATCGTCGGGATCATCAGCGCGTTCAACTTCCCGGTCGCGGTGTGGGCGTGGAACTCGTTCGTCGCGGCGATCTGCGGCGACATCAGCATCTGGAAGCCGTCGCCGAAGACCCCGCTGTCCGCCATCGCCTCGATGAAGATCTGCAACGAAGCGCTGCGCAAGGGCGGCTTCCCGGACATCTTCTTCCTGTTCAACGATGCCGGCACCGAGCTCGCCTCCGAGTTCGTCGACGACAAGCGCATCCCGCTGATCAGCTTCACCGGCAGCACCAAGGTTGGCCGCACGGTCGGCGAGCGTTGCGCGCGCCGCATGGGCCGCAGCCTGCTGGAACTGGGCGGCAACAACGCGATCATCGTCGATGAAACCGCCGACCTGAAGCTGGCGATCCCGGCCATCGCGTTCGGCGCGGTCGGCACCGCCGGCCAGCGCTGCACCACCACCCGCCGCCTGATCGTGCACGAATCCGTCTACGACGACGTGCTGGCCAAGCTGATCGCCGCGTACAAGCAGGTCGAGAAGAAGATCGGCGATCCCACCGACCCGACCAACCTGATGGGCCCGCTCAACAGCAAGGACGGCGTGGACGCCTACCTCGACTCCATCGCCAAGGCCAAGGCCGCGGGCGGCAAGGTCGAGACCGGCGGCGAAGCGATCGACCGCCCGGGCAACTTCGTGTTGCCGGCCATCGTCACCGGCCTGACCAACGATGCCGAGATCGTCCAGCACGAGACCTTCGCGCCGATCCTGTACGTGATGAAGTACCGCGAGCTCGACGAAGCCATCGACATGCAGAACGCCGTGCCGCAGGGCCTGTCGTCCTCGATCTTCACCACCAACCTCAAGCGCGCGGAAGCCTTCCTGGCCGCCAGCGGTTCCGATTGCGGCATCGCCAACGTCAATATCGGCACCAGCGGTGCGGAGATCGGTGGCGCGTTCGGTGGCGAGAAGGAAACCGGCGGTGGCCGCGAATCCGGCTCCGATGCGTGGAAGGCCTATATGCGCCGGCAAACCAATACCATCAACTACTCCGACGCACTGCCGCTGGCGCAGGGCATCAAGTTCGACCTGTAACCAGTAACCCATCGATGAACGCCAACATTCGACAGACCAGCACGCTTGCGATCCTCAGCCTGATTTCCGGCGTGCTCGGCTGGAGCCTGCTGCCCTTCCTGGGCAGCATCGGCGCGGTCATCCTCGGCCACCTGGCGCGCAGTGAAATCCGTCGTGAGCCAGACCGCCTGGATGGCGATGGCCTGGCGGTCGCCGGGCTGGTACTGGGCTACCTGTCGATCGCACTCGGGGTGCTGTTCGTGGCTGCGATCTTCCTGTTCTTCGGCGGACTGGTCTGGTTCGCGGCGATGTTCGGGCAGTAACCGGGACACTGACGGCTTGTACGGACTCGCCCGCCCCTTCCTGTTCGCCTTCGATGCCGAGCGCGCGCACGGCCTCGGCCTGGCGTCGATGGAGGCTGCCTACCGCAGCGGCCTGAACCCGCTGCTGGCAACCACGCCCAAGCCGTTGCCGACCAAGGCATTCGGGCTGACTTTCCAGAACCCGGTCGGCCTTGCCGCCGGGCTGGACAAGAACGGCGCGCATATCGATGCCTTGATGGCATTGGGCTTCGGCTTCATCGAGATCGGCACCACTACCCCGCGCCCGCAACCCGGCAACCCGAAGCCACGCATGTTCCGCCTGCCGGAGCAGCAAGCGGTCATCAATCGCCTGGGCTTCAACAACGAGGGCGTGGACGCGCTGGTACGCAATGTCGAACGCGCGCGTCGCGACCGCGCCCTGCTCGGCATCAATATCGGCAAGAACAAGGACACGCCGAACGAATCGGCGGAATCCGATTACCTGTTCTGCCTGGAACGCGTGTATCCGTTGGCCGACTACATCACGGTGAACATCTCATCGCCGAACACTGCCGGCCTGCGCGAGTTGCAGGAAGAGCAGGCGCTGCGACGGCTAGTCGGCACTCTGCGCGAAGCGCAGGAAAAATTCGGTGCACAGCACGGCAAGCGGGTGCCGATGCTGGTGAAGATCGCGCCCGACCTCAGCGAAAGCGACATCGAGGCCGCCGGCCGCGTGCTCGGTGACCTTGGCGTCGATGGCGTGATCGCCGGCAATACCACCATTGCCCGCGAAGGCGTGGAAGGCGCGCGTTTCGCCGATGAAGTCGGCGGCCTGTCCGGCGCACCATTGATGGGCAAGTCCACCGCGGTGCTGCGCATGCTGCGCACGCGCCTGCCGGAAGCGATCCCGCTGATCGGCGTAGGCGGCATCCTGCATGGCGCCGATGCCGCGACCAAGCAGGCCGCTGGCGCGAGCCTGGTGCAGATGTATACCGGCTTGATCTATCGCGGTCCTGCGCTGATCGGCGAGTGCGTAGAAGCGCTGCGCCGCCGCAAGGAAGCACCGAGCCGCGGGACCTTGCCGCCCGGATGAGCGGCACCTACCGCATCGTGGAGAATGCGCGCCTCGACGCGCGCAATACCTTCGGCGTACCCGCCGTCGCACCGATGCTGGTCGAAGTGGCGGATGTCGCCGCGCTGCCGGAACTGTTCGGTTACGCCATGCTGCGCGACGGCCCGGTGCTGGTGCTCGGTGGCGGCAGCAACCTGCTGTTCGCAGGCGACCTACCCGGTGCAGCGCTGTCGCTGACCGCACAGCGCATCGAGACCATCGAAGACGATGGAAACATCGCCATCGTCCGCGCCGATGCCGGCGTGGTCTGGCACGACTTCGTGCTGTGGACGCTGGGCCATGGCCTGTGCGGCCTCGAGAATCTTTCGTTGATCCCGGGCACCGTTGGCGCCGCGCCGATCCAGAACATCGGCGCTTACGGCGTTGAAGTGCGCGATCACATCCATGCCGTTAAGGCCTTCGACCGTCGCAACGGCGGCTTCGTGCGCTTCGATGCCGCCGACTGCGCCTTCGCCTACCGCGATTCGCTGTTCAAGCACGATCCGGAACGCTACATCGTCACTGCGGTGGAATTCGCGCTATCGCGCACGCCGGCACTGAAGCTGGACTACGCCGGCATCGGCGAGGAATTGCAGGCGATGGGAATCGACGGCACGCCGCGCGCCTCGCAAGTGGCCGAAGCCGTCATCCGCATCCGCCAACGCAAGTTGCCTGATCCGGCGCTGCTGGGCAATGCCGGCAGTTTCTTCAAGAACCCCATCGTGCCGATGGCGCAAGCCGAAGCACTATTCGCCGATAACGCCAAGATGCCGATGTTCCGCGGCAGTAGCGACGACACCCGAAAACTGTCGGCAGCTTGGCTGATCGACCAATGCGGCTGGAAGGGCCATCGCGAAGGCGATGCCGGCGTCTCCGACGCGCATGCGCTGGTGCTGGTCAACCATGGCCAAGCCACGGGCGCGCAATTGCTGGACCTGGCCCGCCGCATCGCCGCTTCGGTGCAGCAGCGCTTCGGCGTGGCGATCGAACCAGAGCCGCGCATCATTGGCGCCACCTGGTGAGCATCCACCCATCGTGAATACCCAACTGCGCGCTGCCCTGCTGATGCTGGCCAGCACGGTCGGTTTCGGCCTGATGGCGATCTGCATCCGCCTGGCTTCGCAAACCGAACCGACCTGGGAAGTGGCGTTCTTCCGCAATGCCTTCGGCTTCCTCTCGTTGCTGCCGATCCTGCTGTGGCCGGTGTTGCGCCAGGGCGACCGCCCGCTAGCGCGCTTCGCGCAAAGCGTGCGTACCACCCAGTTCCCCCGCTACATCGTGCGCTGCGCGATCGGCATCGTGAGCATGTATTGCGGGTTCTGGGCGATCGGCCACCTGCCGCTGTCGCAGGCGATTTCGCTGGCGTATTCCTCGCCGATCTTCATCACGATCGCCGCCGCGCTGTGGCTGGGCGAGCGCGTACGCCTGCGTCGCTGGCTGGCAGTGGCGGCCGGTTTCATCGGCGTACTGGTGATCGTGCAGCCGTGGTCGCATGCGTTCACGCAAGGCACCCTGGTCGCGGTGGGCGCGGCGATGATGAACGCGCTGGTCGCGATCCAGATCAAGCAGCTCTCGCGCGTGGACAAGGCCGACACCATCGTGTTCTGGACCTACGTGCTGTGGGTGCCGATGTCGCTGCTGCCTGCGCTGTTCGTCTGGCATCCGCCGCAGGGCATCACCTGGCTGTGGCTGGTGCTGTCCGGCGTGCTGGGCACGGCCGGCCAACTGCTGTGGACGCGCGCGCTCAAGTTGGGCGAAGTGTCGGCATTGACCCCGATCAGCTTCGTGCAGCTACCCATCGTGACCCTGGCCGGCTGGTTGTTGTTCTCCGAGAAGATCGACGGCGCAACACTGCTGGGGGCGGCGATCATCCTCTCCGCCACTTTCTACATCGCGCATCGCGAAGCGCGGCTCGCGCGACAAGCCGCTTCGCAGGCACCGAGCGAAGCCGCCAAACCCGGCGAGTGAATCAGCCCGTGGCGGCCCGCCAAGGGCGTTCGCCATGGGCAAACACCAGCAGGTAGACGAACACCACCCATGCGGTGGCAGCGGCCCAACCGGCCAGGATGTCCGACGGGTAATGCACGCCGAGGTACACGCGCGACAAACCGACCGTCACCGCGAACAACACCGCCGGCACTGCGACCCACCAGCGCCAACGCGTGCGCCAGGCCAGCAATACCAATACCACCGCCAGCGTCATCGAGCCCATCGCATGGCCGCTGGGAAAACTGAAGGTGCTCTCCGGCGCGATCGACTCCCAGAGCGATGGCCGCTCGCGCGCGAAGAACCGCTTTGCGCCGAGGTTAAGCAAGGCCGAGCCCACCAACGCCGTCCCAGCGAACAGGCCCTCGCGACGCTTGCGCAACGCGGCCAGCACCAACACCAGCGCGATGTCGAACGGCACCACCCCCCATTCGTAACCGAGCTTCGAAGACAGCAGGAACAACCGATCCCATCCATGGCTGGCCAGGTCGTGGGCCAGCCGGAGCAAGGGTTCGTCGAAAAAGAAGGCCTCGCCGTCGTGCAGTTCCTCGGCAAGCGCGCCGAATCCCCACAACGGCAGCAGCACGCCGACGAAGGCCAGCAGCAAGCGCTTCCAGCGACGCCACAGGAAGTCGATGCCGAAGCGTGCGTCGTCGACCAGCTCAGCCGGCGTGGGAGCCGGTGCGCCCGTATTTTTTTTCGACATAACCATCGATCAGGGCAACGAATTCTGCCGCGATGTTCTCACCCCGCAGGGTGACGGACTTTTCACCGTCGATGAACACCGGCGCCGCCGGCGCTTCGCCCGTCCCCGGCAAGGAGATGCCGATGTTCGCGTGGCGCGATTCGCCCGGCCCGTTCACCACGCAACCCATCACCGCCAGCGTCATGTTCTCCGCGCCCGGATGGCTGATCTTCCATTCCGGCATCTTGCCGCGCACATGCTCCTGCACCACCTTCGCCAGTTCCTGGAAGAACTCGCTGGTGGTACGGCCGCAACCAGGACAGGCGGTGACCATCGGCGTGAACGCGCGCAGGCCCATGGTCTGCAACAACTCCTGCGCCACGATCACTTCCTGCGTACGCGATGCGCCCGGATCCGGTGTCAGCGAGATGCGGATGGTGTCGCCGATGCCTTCCTGCAACAGCACGCCCAACGCAGCACAGGAGGCGACGATGCCCTTGCTGCCGATACCGGCTTCGGTCAGGCCCAGGTGCAAGGCGAAATCGCTGCGCATCGCAAGATCGCGATAGACCGCGATCAGTTCCTGCACGCCACTGACCTTGGCGCTGAGCACGATGCGCTCGCGCGGCAGGCCGATCTCCACTGCCCGTTCGGCGGAGTCGATGGCGGAACGGATCAGCGCCTCGCGCAGCACGCGGCCGGCATCCCAAGGTTCGGCACGCTCGTGGTTTTCGTCCATCAGGCGTGCCGCCAGCGACTGGTCCAGCGAACCCCAGTTGGCGCCGATGCGCACCGGCTTGTCGTAGCGAATGGCGAACTCGATCAACTCCGCGAATTGCGTATCGCGCTTCTTGCCGAAGCCGACATTGCCCGGGTTGATCCGGTACTTCGCCAACGCTTCGGCGCACGCCGGCTCGTTCGCCAGCAATGTATGGCCGTTGTAGTGGAAGTCGCCGATGATCGGTACACGAATACCCATCATGTCGAGCTTCTCGACGATGCGCGGCACGGCGGCGGCGGATTCGGCATTGTTCACCGTGACCCGCACCAGTTCGGAGCCGGCGCGCCACAATTCGGCCACCTGCTTCACGGTGGAAGCGACATCGGCGGTGTCGGTATTGGTCATCGACTGCACCACCACAGGCGCCGAACCGCCGACCTTCACCCCGCCGATCTCGACCTGGCGGGTGTTGCGGCGCTGGTCCGGGCCGAAGCGGCCGGCATCGTGGCAGGGTTTGGTATCGCTGGCTGTGCTCATGCCGTCATTTTAGCCGTGAGTGTAGGGACGGCGTGACCGCCGGGTATTTGCGAAGCGACATTTCGAGTCGCGTAGCGAATACCCTGCGGTCACGCCGCACGGTAAACCAATGACTGGCCGCGAACACGATGCCGGGTATCCTGCCCGCATGGCGCATAACGACCCCATCCTCACCCCCAGCCAGCTGAACACCCTGGCCCGCGACCTGCTGGAAGACACCTTCCCGCTGGTGCTGGTGGAAGGCGAAATCGGCAACCTGTCGCGGCCGGCCTCCGGGCACATGTACTTCACCCTCAAGGACGCGCGCGCGCAGGTGCGCTGCGCCCTGTTCAAGCCCAAGAGTCAGTGGCTGAAGTTCGCCCCGCGCGAAGGTCTGAAAGTACTCGCACGCGGCCGGCTGACCCTGTACGAAGCGCGCGGCGACTACCAGTTGGTGTGCGATGCGCTGGAGGAAGCCGGTGAAGGCGCGCTGCGCCGCGCGTTCGAAGAGTTGAAGGCGAAGCTGACTGCGGAAGGCTTGTTCGATGCCGAACGCAAGCGCACCCTGCCCACCTTCGTGCGCCGGCTGGCGGTCATCACCTCGCCCTCCGGAGCGGTGATCCGCGACATCGTCAGCGTGTTGCGCCGGCGTTTCCCGCTGGTCGAGATCGACCTGTTGCCGGTGCCGGTGCAGGGTGAAGGCGCGGCCGCGCAGATCCGCGCGATGCTGCAGTGCGCGGATGCCAGCGGCCGCTACGACGCGATCTTGCTCGCCCGTGGCGGCGGTTCGCTGGAAGACCTGTGGGCTTTCAACGACGAAGCGCTCGCGCGCGCGATTGCCGCCGCGCATACGCCGGTGGTCTCCGCCATCGGTCACGAAACCGATTTTTCGCTCAGCGATTTCGCCGCCGACCTGCGCGCACCCACGCCATCTGCCGCCGCCGAACTGCTGGTGCCGGATGCCGCCACGCTGTCGGCACGCCTGCAGCAGCTGCATCGGCAACTGCAGAACACGCAGGCTAACGGGATGCGACAGCGCATGCAGCGCGTGGATCGTGCCTTCCTGCGCCTGCAGGCACTGCGTCCACAGGCGCGACTGGAGGCACTCGCACAACGCGCGCATCAGTCACGCGGACGCCTGGAACAGGCGATGCAACGCCGGCTGGAGCGCGAACGCGCCACCCTGCGCCATGCCGATGCGATCCTGCGCGCCACCCATCCGCAGCGGCGTTTGCAACTGCTGCGCGAACGGCTCGATGCCCTGCGCGACCGTCCACGCGCCCTGCTCGCGCAACGCCTGCAGCGCGAGGCCCTGCACCTGCGCGGACTCGCCCGTTCGCTGCACGCCATCAGCCCATTGGCCACGGTCGCGCGCGGTTACAGCATTCTCCAGCACGACGATGGCCGCATCGTGCGCAGCGTGGACGATGTCGCCATCGATGAAGCGATCGACGCGCGCCTGCACGACGGTCAGCTGCGCCTGCGCGTGGAAGGCCAGGACAAGGAGCCCGCCGCATGAAGACGTATCCCTATTACATCGCCAATCGCCCGCTGCAACCGAATGCAGACCTCGAAGTGCGCGACAAGTACAGCGGCGAAGTGGCCGCTCGCGTGGCCTATGGCGATGCCGCCGCGATCGACAGCACCATCGCCGCCACCCATGCCGCGCGCGAAGCGATGGCCGCATTCCCACCGGATGCACGCCGCGACGTGTTGGAACATTGCGTGCGACGCTTCGGTGAACGCAGCGATGAACTGGCGCTGGCCCTGTGCATCGAGGCCGGCAAGCCGATCCGCGATGCGCGCGGTGAAGTCACCCGGTTGATCGACACCTTCCGTATCGCCGCCGGCGAAGCCACCCGCATCGATGGCGAAGTGCTGGAACTGGGCATCTCGCCGCGCACCCGCGGCTATCGCGGCATGACCAAGCGCGTGCCGATCGGCGCCTGCAGCTTCATCACCCCGTTCAACTTCCCGCTCAACCTGGTGGCGCACAAAGTCGCACCCGCCATCGCCGCCGGCTGTCCGTTCGTGCTCAAGCCTGCCGCGAAAACCCCGCTGGGCGCGCTGATCATCGGCGAAGTACTGGCCGAAACCGACCTGCCGCCCGGCGCGTTCTCGATCCTGCCCTGCAGCAACGAGGACGCTGCCGCGCTGACCGAAGACCCGCGCATCGCCCTGCTCAGTTTCACCGGTGGCCTGGTCGGCTGGGAACTGAAGGCCCGCGCCGGCCACAAGAAAGTCACCCTGGAACTCGGCGGCAATGCCGCCTGCATCGTCGATGCCGATCCCGGCAAGCCGCTGGGCGAAGTAATCGAGCGGCTGGTGTTCGGCGCCTATTACCAGAGCGGGCAAAGCTGCATCAGCGTGCAGCGGATCCTGGTTCATCGCTCGCAATTGCAGGCGGTGAGCGAGGCGATGGCCGATGCCGTGCGTGCGTTGAAAACCGGCGATCCCCGTGATGAAACCACCTTCATCGGCCCGGTGATCGATGAAGCCGCCGCTCAGCGCATCGACGGCTGGATCGATGCCGCCATCGCCGGCGGTGCCAAGGTGCTCGTGCGCGGCCAGCGCAGCGGCAACATGCTGCCCGCCGCATTGCTTCAAGACGTCCCGCACGATGCCGACCTGTATCGCAAGGAAGCCTTCGGCCCGGTCGCCTGCATCGAGGCGTTCGATGATTTCGATGCCGCCCTCGACCGCGTCAACGACAGCGATTTCGGCCTGCAGGCCGGCGTGTTTACCGGCGATCTCGCCCATGCGATGCGCGCCTGGGATCGGCTCGAAGTCGGTGGCGTGATCGTCGGCGACGTACCCAGCTTCCGCGTGGACAACATGCCTTACGGCGGGGTGAAATCGTCGGGGCTGGGCCGCGAAGGCGTGCGCTGGGCGATCGCCGACATGACCGAGGAACGGCTACTGGTGATCCGCGACCGGTGATCCGCAGCTAGACCTGCTTCGGTTGCGGCCGGCCGTACAGGAAGCCTTGTGCGTAGGTGCAGCCGAGTTCCATCAGGCGTTCGCGCTGGGCGATGGTCTCCACGCCTTCGGCGATGATGTCGATGCCGAGGCTTCCGGCCAGGGCCACGATCGCGCGGATCACCGCCACGCTTTCCGCGCGTGCATCGCCGTTGAGGTCGGCGACGAAGCTGCGGTCGATCTTGAGCGCGGCGATCGGGAACCGGTGCAGGTAGGACAGCGCCGAGAATCCGGTGCCGAAATCGTCCAGTTGCGCCCGCACGCCACGCTCGCGCAGCAGGTTCAGGGTCTGGCTGATGCGCGGGGCATCGTCCAGCAGGGCCACCTCCGTGATCTCGATCCGCAGCCGCGATGGCGGAACCCCTGCCTCGTCCAGCAGGCGGAGCAGGCGGTCGGCGAAATCCGGCGAGCGGAAATGCCTGGGGGACACGTTGATGGAGACGTTCGCATCCCCGGTGCAACCGGACATGTCGGCGATCACCCGCGCATACATCAGCCAATCGACTTGTTCGATCAAACCGCTGTCCTCGCCCACGTCGAGGAACTCGCCGGGCGACAGCAAGCCACGTTGTTCGTGGCGCCAGCGCAGCAGGGCTTCGTATCCGACGATCGCGGCATCGGCCATGCGCACGATGGGCTGGTAATGCGGTTCGAACGCATCGCTGTTGATCGCGCGGCGCAAGTCCGCCTCCAGGTCGAGCGTGCGCATGGCTTCCTCGCGCATCGCCTCGTCGAACAGCGCGCAACGGTCGCGGCCCTCGCTCTTGGCGCGGTACATCGCCGCGTCGGCGTCGCGCAGCATTTCCTCGCCGTTGGCGTAGCGCGGATGCCACATCGCAATGCCGATGCTGGCGGTGGGGAACAGTTCGCGGCCCGCGATCCAGATCGGTGCACCGAGCGCAGCCAGCACGCGCAGCCCCAGCTCTTCCGCCATCGCCGGGCCCTCCAGGCCTTCGGCGAGGATCGCGTACTCGTCGCCACCCAGCCGCGAGACCACGTCGTTGCCGCGCACGGTGCCGACGATGCGGCGCCCGGCCTCGACCAGCAATTCGTCGCCGACCGCATGACCCACGCTGTCATTGACCAGCTTGAAGCGGTCAAGATCAAGGAACAGCACGGCGAAACAGGCGTTCTCATCGTCGCGCGCGGTGGCGATCGCCCGCGCCAGTCGCTCCAGCAACTGCACCCGGTTAGGCAAGCCGGTCAGCGCATCATGGGTGGCTTGGTAGGTCAGCTTGCGCTCGGCGCGCATGCGCTCGCCCATCTGTTCGACCAGCTCGGCGTTCGCCTCGGCCAGTTCGTGGGTGCGCTCGCCGACCCGTTGTTCCAGCCCGGCGTGCGCCTGCATCAGCTTGTCCTGCGCCTGCTTGCGGGCCAGGCCGCTGCCGATGTGATAGGCGACAAAGGTGAGCAGCTCCAGGTCGCGATTGCTGAAACCGATATCCGCGAAGTAGCTCTGTACGGCGATCACGCCGACCACCCGTTCGTCGTTCAGTAGCGGCACGCCGAGCCAGCAATGCGCCAGCGAGCCGATGCTGCGCACCTTGCCGGCCGCCTCCAGCTGGGCGATGCGTGGGCGATCCGCCAGCAACGCCTTGCCGCTGCGCAGCACGTACTCGGTCAGCCCCTTGGCGACCTTGCGCCGGCGGTTGATGGTGTCGCGTTCGTCGACCGAGTACGGGAACTCCAGCATGCTGCCGTCTTCGGACAGCATGGCGATGTAGAAATTGCGGGCGAACAGCAGGCCGCCCACCACCTTGTGGATTTCCGCGTAGAAGCGCTCGAGGCTCTCGCTGGTCATCGACAGCTCGGCGATGCGGAACAACGCGCGCTGCAGTTCCTGCGAACGCTGGCGCTCCAGCACCTCGGCCTGCAGGTCGGCATTGGCCTGCTTGAGCTCGCGGGTGCGTTCCTCGACCCGGTGTTCCAGCTGCTCGCGCGCATGATGTCGGTCGAGCGCGGTCAGGATGTGCTGCGCCACGTAGGCCAGCAGCACGCGCTCTTCCTCGCTGTACAGGTCCGGATGTTCGTAGCTCTGCACCACGATGCCGCCGACCACGCGGTTCTCGCGCAGCATCGGCACGCCCATCCAGTCGGCGCTGTCCGGGCCGTTGGTGGCGTCCCAGGCGATGCCGAGATGCTCGCGCAATTCGCTCGACGGCCCGCGCATCGCGGTGCCGCTGCGCAACATGGCCACGGTCAGGTTGGCCTCGGCCTGGTCGAAGTCGAGCTCGGCATCCGGATCGTTGACATAGGGATCCAGCTGGTCGACGAAGTACAGGAAGCGCATTTTCTGCCGGTTTTCGTCGTACAGGACGATGTAGAAATTCTCGGCATACATCAGCTCGCCGACGATCCCGTGGATGCGTCGCAACATCTCCTGCATGTCCAGCGTGCCGCCGGCAAGGTCGGCGATCTCGTACAACGCCAGCTGCAGGCGCTCGTTGCGGCGCAGGGATTCGATGCGTTGTTCGGCCACGTCCAGCTGGCGCAGTAACTCGTCCCGGCCGAGTCCTTCACGGCGGGATCGCGCGTCTTCGGTGCCCTGCGCAAACTGCACGATACGTCCCCCGTTCATGGACGTGAGGATACTTCTAACTACGCGTTAGTGGGCAAGCTCCGGCAACCCCACCGACCTTGTCCGTACGTTCGCCTGGTCATGAACCTCGCCCCTGTCGCTTCCGCCTGCCTGCTGGCGCCCTTCCCTGCACCGCCACCAATCCGTACGCTGGCGTGCATGGATGGCCGAGATGCCAGCGACGAAGCCCTGATGCTCGCCTATGCCGCTGGCGAAACGGCGGCGTTCGAGCAACTGTATGCCCGCCATCGAAGCAGACTGTACCGCTACCTCCTGCGTCAGTTGCGCGACAACGCATTGGCGGACGAGTTCTTCCAGGACGTCTGGCAGCGTGTGATTTCCGCCCGCGCCGGCTGGAAACCCGATGCCGGTTTCGCCACCTGGCTGTACACCATCGCCCATCACCGGCTGGGCGACCATTGGCGTAGCCTGAAGCACCGCCCGGCGGCACCGCTGGACGCGGATGAACGCACCGCACGCGTGGCCGATCCAGACACGCCGGAGCGGGTATTGTCCGAATTCGAACGCCGCCGCCAATTGCAACTGGCGCTGGACGACCTGCCCGAGGAACAACGCGAGGTACTGCTGTTGCGGTTGGAACAGGAGCTGACGCTGGAGGAAATCGGCGACATCACCGGTGTTGGCCGGGAGACGGTCAAGTCGCGCCTGCGCTATGCCATGGACAAACTTCGTTCGAGGCTGCCGGCATGAACCGCCATCCGCCGCCGCCCAACGAACGACTGGATGCCGAGGAACGCGCACTGGCCGCGCAGTTGCCGCGTGCGCATGGCCGCAGCGAGCCCGGCCCGGAACTGGATGCGCGCATCCTTGCGGCCGCGCAGGCGGCCGTGCATTGGCAATCGCCACCAAATCGCCGACGCAGGAGCTGGATCGCGCCGGTCGCCGTGGCGGCGTCGCTGGTGCTGGCGCTGGGCCTGGCTTGGCAGTTGCGCCCGCCGCCGACACCCGAATACCACGCGCAAGCCACGGATGCCGCAGCCGCGGCTCCGGCTGCGGGCGCTGTGGTCGCACGTACCTTCTCAGCGCCACCCGCACCCGAAGCGCAGGTGGCGCAGGTACCCGCCGCCACGATCGAGTCGAAACCGGCCCCGATACCTGCACCGCACGCAGTAGTCGCCAAGCAGGCATCGGCACCCGCCGCAATTGCCGATATCGCGGAAGTTGCCGCACCGACGGCGGCACCACCGCCACCTGCGCCACCCGCCCCACCAGCAGCGGTCGTTGCGCAGGATGCCGCCGCCAAGCCGCGAGCGGCGCAGTCCGCCGCTACATCCGCACCCGCCCCAGCGCCGGCGATGGCGATGGCGAAGGCCGCACGCGCCAGCGATACCACCCGCGAGCGGATCACGGTTTCCGGCACGGCTGCGGAGGAGCGCGTTGAACAGGACGAAGCGGACAGGGCCGCGAATGCCGCCATGCTGGATGCCGTCGGCGCCGACGATCCCGGCGTCGAAGTGCCGCCGGCCACCGCGGATTCGCCCGTTGTGCGCGATGCCTGGTTGCGTCGCATCGGCGAATTGCTGGAGCAGGGCCATACCGAGGACGCCAAGGCCAGCCTGAAGGAATTCCGGCGCCGCTATCCCGATGCCGAATTGCCGCCGGAACTGCGCAAGCTCGGCCCCTGACGCCCACGCGTCGCGCGGCTAACATGCGCGAATGAATTCTCCTGCACAAGCGCCGGCCAAGGCGCCCATCGGTTCCCTGCGCGCACTCTGGCCATTCGTGCGCCGCCACCGCGGCCTGTTCATCGCCTGGCTGCTGGCGCTGGCGATATCCTCCAGCGCCTCGCTGAGCCTGCCGGTCGCGTTCCGCACCATGATCGACGACGGTTTCCGCAGCGGCAGCGCGGGCAGCATCGACCGTGCGTTCCTGCTGTTGTTCGCGGTGGCGCTGCTGCTGGCGCTCGGTACCGCCGCGCGCTTCTTCTTCGTCTCGTTGCTGGGCGAACGCGTGGTCGCCGATCTGCGCACGCAGCTGTATGCGCACCTGATCGGGTTGGATGCCGGCTTCCACGACCGCACCCGCAGCGGCGAACTGGTCTCGCGCCTGACCGCCGACGTCGAGCTGATCCGCAACGTGGTCGGCAGCGTGATGTCGATCGCCCTGCGCAGCACGATCACCGCCGTCGGCGCGCTGGTGATGCTGTTCGTCACCAGCCCGAAACTGGCGGCCTGGGCGCTGGTCGGCATTCCGGTCGCGGTGGTGCCGGTGATCATCGGCGCACGCATGATCCGCAAGATCTCGCGCAACAGTCAGGATCGCGTGGCGGATGCCAACGCGCTGGCCACCGAAACCCTGGGCGCGGTGCGCACGGTGCAGGCGCACGCGCGCGAGGACTACGAACGCGGCCGCTTCGCCACCGCCGTGGCCAATACCGTGGACACCGCGCGCAAGCGGATCGGCGCACAGTCGCTGATGACCGGCACCACTATCACCCTGTTCTTCGGCGCGATCACCCTGGTGCTGTGGTCGGGTGCGCACGACGTCATCGCCGGCCGCATGAGCGCCGGCACGCTGATCCAGTTCGTGCTGTACGCCCTGTTCGGTGGCGGTTCGGTGGCGGCACTGGCCGAGGTCTGGAACGAGCTGCAGAAGGCCGCCGGCGGCATGGGCCGGATCAACGAGCTGCTGCAGGAGGACTCGGAGGTCGTCGCCCCTGCGCAGCCCACGCCACTACCGGTGCCGGTACGCGGCGACATCGTGTTCGATGCGGTCACCTTCCACTACCCGCAGCGCCCGGATACCGCAGCACTGCGGGATTTCAGCCTGCGCGTGCAGCCCGGCGAAACCATTGCCCTGGTCGGCCCGTCCGGCGCCGGCAAGAGCACGGTGTTCTCGCTGCTGCTGCGTTTCCACGACCCGCAGACCGGCCGCATCTCGCTGGACGGCATCGACGTGCGCGACCTCGACCCGCATGCGCTTCGCGATGCGATCGCGTTGGTGCCGCAGTCGCCCACCATCTTCGCCACCACGGCGATGGACAACATCCGCTACGGCAAGCTGGAAGCCAGCGATGCACAAGTACGCAAGGCGGCCGAATCCGCCGAAGCCGACGAATTCCTGGACACGCTACCGGAAGGCTTCGCCAGCGAGTTGGGCGAACGCGGCGCGCGCCTGTCCGGCGGACAGCAGCAACGCGTCGCCATTGCCCGCGCACTACTGAAGGACGCGCCGATCCTGCTGCTGGACGAAGCGACTTCCGCACTCGACGCGCAAAGCGAACGCGCCGTGCAGCACGCGCTGGAGAACCTGATGGCCGGGCGCACCACGCTCGTGATCGCGCACCGGCTGGCGACCATCCTCAAGGCTGACCGCATCGTGGTGATGGAGGCCGGCCGCATCGTCGCCGATGGCACCCACGAGCAATTGCTGGCACAGGGTGGCCTGTACGCCGAGCTGGCGAAACTGCAGTTCCTCGACTGAGCACGCACGCATGGCGACGGTCCTGATCACCGGTGGTTCCGGCTTCATCGGCAGCCACGCCATCCTGCAAGCGCTGGCCGCCGGCCACGACGTGCGTACCACCGTGCGCAGCCTGCAACGCGAAGGCGAACTGCGCGCACTACTGCATGCGAACGGCGCCGATGCCGACGACCGCCTGCGTTTCTTCGCGGCAGACCTTACCCGCGATGCAGGCTGGGCCGATGCGGCTGCCGGTTGCGACTACGTCCTGCACATCGCCTCGCCATTCCCCACCGGCATTCCCAAGCACGAAGACGAGTTGATCGTGCCCGCGCGCGACGGCGCCCTGCGCGCACTGCGCGCGGCGCGCGATGCCGGGGTGAAACGCGTGGTGCTGACCTCGTCGTTCGCCGCCATCGGTTACGGCCATCCGCAGCAGCAAGCGCCGTTCGACGAAACCACGTGGACGAATCTCGACGGCCCCATCGCGGCTTACACCAAATCGAAAACACTGGCCGAACGCGCGGCCTGGGACTTCATCGCCCGCGAAGGCGGCGGACTCGAGTTGTCGGTGGTGAATCCTGTCGGCGTATTTGGCCCGGTGCTCGGCCCTGACTACGCCACTTCGATCCAGTTGGTGCAGCGGCTGATGGACGGCGCCCTGCCCGGCTGCCCGAAACTGCGCTTCGGCGTGGTCGACGTACGCGACGTGGTCGACCTGCACCTGCGCGCGATGACCGCTCCGGCGGCGAACGGCGAACGCTTCCTGGCCGTGGCCGGCAGTTTCATGCGCGTGCAGGCGATGGCGCTGGCATTGAAAGCACGCCTGGGCGATGCCGCACGCAAGGTGCCGACGCGCGAACTGCCCAGCTGGCTTGTGCGGTTGGTGGCACTGGCCGATCCGACCGTGCGCCAGATCGTGCCCGACCTCGACAAATACAAGAACGCCACCGCCGACAAGGCACGGCGCGTGCTGGGCTGGTCGCCGCGCAGCAACGAAGACGCGCTGGCCGCGACTGCGGAAAGCCTGTTGCGGCTGGGTTTGCTGAAGCGCTGACCGCCACCATAAAAAAGCCCCGCACGAGGCGGGGCCTGAAATTCCTGTGCGCGATTGCAATCAGGCGGGCTTGACCCCGGTGGCTTGCGCACCCTTTGCGCCCTGGGTGACTTCGAAGCTGACCCGCTGGCCTTCCTGCAGGCTGCGGAAACCCGTGGAATCGATCGCGGAAAAATGCACGAACAGATCCGCACTGCCGTCCTCGGGGGTGATGAAGCCGAAGCCCTTGGCGTCGTTGAACCACTTCACGGTACCGTTTTGCATGGTGCGATGACCTCTAGCATGATCGTTTGCGGGAACGTGCCGCGCGTCTGCGGCACGGCGCGAGTATGCAACAACCGGGCGCGCATGCAATGCCCTGCGCTCATTCCATCGGATTCGCGTGCAATGCCGCGCCCAGCGCCGCGATGAAGTCTTGCTCCAGACGATAGCGCCGCCACCAGCCATGTTGGGTGCCGGAAAGCACGCGCAACATGTGCCCCCGCGCCAGCGGCAAACGGCCGGCTGGCAGGAAGGCCAGGTCGCGCAATCGCGCTACCCCATCGTGTGCGGACTGGAACAGCGGGGTGAGCCAGCGGCTGTAGCGATGGTAGGCGGCAAGATGCGCGCGACGTTCGCGTTCATAGGCATTCAGCGCGTCTGCCGATACCGCTACATCGCCCAAGTGCGCGGCCAACGCCACGGCATCCACCAGCGCCATGTTCACGCCCTGCCCCAGCTGCGGACTCATCGCGTGCGCGGCATCGCCCAGCAAGACTGCACGGCCCCGCCACCAGCGTCTCGGGATGGCATCACGATAGGCGGCGCGCGCCAGCCAGGCGATATCGAACTGATCGCCCAACCGCTCCCGCGCCTGCGGCCATAACGCGTCGAGTTGCTGTAGCCAAGCGTCGCGGCCAGCCTTGCGCCAGTCCTCGAAATCGCCGACCGGCAAACTCCAGAAGAAACTCAGTTTGCGCACCGGATCGGCAGGCGTGATACCCACCGGCAACATGCCTGCCATCTGCCGCGCCAGCCGATAACGCTGGCTCAATTCGCGGCGCCAAGGCCAATCGCCTTCGGGCAACAGGCACCACAGCGCGCCCCAGGGATAGGGCCGATCGATGCGTGTCTCGGTCACCTGCGCGCGCAAGTTCGAGGCCGCGCCGTCCGCCACGATCACCTGGTCGTACGGGCCATGCCAGTTGCCCAATGCATCACGCACACGCCCGGCATCGCAATCCAGTTCGACGATGCTGCAACCAGCGTGCAGCTGGATGCCGGTTTCCCCCGCAATCGCGCGATGCAGCAGGGCGAAAAGAGCACCACGCTGCATGCCGATGCCGGTCAGCCGCGGATCAAGATCGGCATAGCGCATATCCATGACTGCGCGGCCTGCCGCGGTCTCGCCGTACAAGCACTCGATCGGCGCACCCAGCGCGCAGGCAGCATCCAGCAACCCCAATCGCCACAGCGCCTGCAAGCCGGTCGGTTGCAGCAGGAAGCCGGCACCTACCGGCCCCGGATCGGCGACCCGCTCGAAGATTTCAACTTGCTCGCCTTGGCGTGCCAATGCCAATGCAGCGGCCTGGCCACCGCTGCCGTAACCGACGATGGCGACACGCCTCCTCGCCATAACGCGATCAGCCGGCCAACATCGCCCGCAGCAAACGCGCCGCGTCGTCCATCGCTGTTGCCACGTTGTCCAGCACATCCTGCAGGGTGATCACTTCGTCGGGATCGGGGCCGGCACCCGCCGCCCAATTGGCGACGATGGCCAGGCAGGCGTAATCCAGCCCGAGTTCGCGCGCCAACCCGGCTTCCGGCATGCCGGTCATGCCGACCAGGTCGCAGCCGTCGCGGCGCATGCGCGCGATCTCGGCCTTGGTTTCCAGGCGTGGGCCTTGTGTGGCGCCGTAGCAGCCGGCATCGACCAGGGCCACGCCGGCTCGTTTCGATGCGGCGATGACTTCGGCGCGCAGCGCAGGCGTGTACGGATCGCCGAAATCGACGTGCAACACCTCGGTGCCGGGTTCTTCGCACAAGGTACTGATGCGTCCCCAGGTGTAGTCGATCAATTGATCCGGGCAGGCCAGTACGCGCGGGCCGCATTGTTCGGTGATGCCGCCCACGGTGTTCAACGCCAGCACGCGCGTCGCACCGATGGCTTTCAATGCAGCGAGGTTCGCGCGGTAGTTGATCTTGTGCGGCGGCAGCGAATGACCTTCGCCATGCCGCGCGAGGAAGGCGACGCGCTTGCCGGCATAGGTGCCGACACGGATCGGCCCGGACGGCGCACCGTATTGCGTGACAGGCTGGTGGGTTTCGACATCGGCCAGCTCGCCGAGCGCGTAAACGCCCGTGCCACCGATGACAGCGAGGTCGATGGCCATGCTCATTCGCCCAGTGCGTAAATCGCCGGCAGGTTGCGGCCCTGCTCGTGGAAATCCATGCCGTAACCGAACACGTACGCATCCGGCACCTGCACGCCCACATGGTCGGCGCTGATGCCGTCCACGCAACGGTCATGCACCTTCTCGGCCAGCACCGCGATCCGCACCTCGGCCGCGCCCTGGTCTTCGCACCAGTGCTTGATCGCGAGCAAGGTATGGCCTTCGTCGAGGATGTCGTCCGCCAGCAGCACCTTGCGTCCGCGCAGCGGCGTGGCCGGGCGATGCAGCCACGCAAGCCCGGAGCCGCTGGTCTGCCCGCGATAGCGAGTGGCATGCAGGTAATCGAACTCGAGGTCGAGCCCACGTTCGCCAAGCGCGAATGCCAGTTGCGCGGCGAACGGCAAACCGCCGTTCATCACCGTCAGGTACACCGGGACTTCGCCATCGGCGTATTCGCCGCGAATGTCATCGGCGATCCGCTCGATCGACGCTTCCAGCACCTCGCGGTCGTGGACCACGTGCGAATTGGCCAATGCCTCGGCAAGCTTGGGTGCGCTCATGTCGCGTTCGCCTCGTCGTTCGCGCCGGAGGTGACTCCGACATCATGGGTGGAGACCGGCACCTCGCCGATCCGCGCCTGCGCATTGCCGTAACGCGCGTCCGCCAGCAAGGCATCCCATCCCGGCGCCGCGCGACCCATCATCCCGGCCAGGCCGGACGTCGCCAGCGGGCGATCCTCGACCGCGCGCAACGCTTCTTCCACCAGGTCCGGATGGCAGACCGGCACCGCATCGCAGCCTGCATCCAGGTGCGCATCGATGCGCGCCTTGACCCCGCCCGCACCGAAGGCGGCGGCCATGCCGATGTCGTCGGCGAATACCACGCCGCGGAAACCCATGTCCTCGCGCAGGATTTCCTTGATCCAGCGCGGCGAATAACCAGCCGGTTCCGGCGCGACCTGCGGGTAAGTCACGTGCGCCATCATCACTGCCTCCGCGCCCGCCTCAATGCCGGCCGCGAACGGCACGAGATCGAGGGCGCGTATCTGCTCCAGCGAACGATCGTCGATCGCGACTTCGTAATGGGTGTCTTCCGGCACCGAGCCGTGACCGGGGAAATGCTTGAGGGTCGCCGCCATGCCGGCACTGTGCATGCCGTCGACATAGGCGCGCGTGAACGCGGCGACCACCTGCGGGTCCGGCGAGAACGCGCGGTTGCCGATGGCGCGGTTGCCGCGACCCAGATCCACCACCGGCGCGAAGCTGAGGTCGAGGCCGGTCGCGCGGATCTCGCTGGCCATCAGCCAGGCGTGTTCGCGCGCGAGTTCGAGCGCAGTATCCGCGTCGCGCCGGTACAGCGCATCGAAGCCCTCCAGCGGCGGCAACTTGCTGTAGCCGTCGCGGAAGCGCTGCACGCGCCCGCCTTCCTGGTCCACGCAGAGCAGCATCGGTCGTGGCGCGGCTTCGCGGATCGATTGGGTGAGTTCCGTGACCTGTGCCTTCGAGGCGAAGTTGCGCAGGAACAGGATCACCCCGGCGCAGCCTTCATGCTGCAGCCAATCGCGTTCGCGCGCGCTGAGTTCGTGTCCGGAGACGCCGATGACCAACATCAGTCTGCTTCCTTCAGATCGGTGGCGAGGCGCTCGTCCTCGCGCCATTGCGAATACGGACGCGAGGCCAATGCCAGATTGTAGTAGCGCTGCGCATGGGTCGCTTCCACGCCCATCCACGCAGGCGTTGCGAAGACTTCATCGACGCTGCCCAACTCGATCTCGGCGACTACCAGGCCGGCGTTGTCGCCGAGGAATTCATCGATTTCCCACAGGTGCCCGGCGTGTTGGACGTAGTGCCGGCGCTTGTCGATCTTGCCGCCCACGCACAGCGCCAGCAGCGCACGTGCGTCGGCTACCGGGATCTCGTAGTCGAATTCCTGCCGGCTCGGCCCCGCTTCGCGCGATTTGATGTTGAGGAAGGCCGCATCGCCTTCGATGCGCACGCGCACCGAAGTCTGCATTGCGCTGGAATCGACCATGGCGAGGTCATTGAGATAGCCCTGCGCCATCGGCACGATCTTGTGCGCGGCGGATCGCCAACTGTCGTTGATAAGCAGGAACTTGCGTTCGATTTCGATGCCCATACTCAGCCCTTCTTCGGCGGATCGAACACGGCGATGGATTCGACATGCGCAGTGTGCGGAAACATGTCCATGACACCTGCTTCGCGTAGCGTCCAGCCTGCTTCGTTGACGAGGTAGCCGGCATCGCGGGCCAGCGAGCCCGGATGGCAGCTCACGTAGACGATCCGCTTCAGGCCCTTCAGCGGCAGCTGCTTCAGCACCTCGATCGCACCGGAACGCGCCGGATCCAACAGCAGCTTGTCGAACCCGGCCTTGAGCCACGGTTGCGCGGCCAAATCCTGGGAAAGGTCGGCGGCATGGAACTGCACATTGGTCAAACCGTTGTGCGCGGCATTGGCACGGGCGCGCTGCACCAGTCCGGCTTCGCCTTCCACGCCGACGACCTCACCATCGCCCGATGCACGTGCCAGCGGCAGGGTGAAGTTGCCCAATCCGCAGAACAGGTCCAGCACGCGTTCGCCCGGCTGCACGTCCAGCAACTCCAGCGCGCGCGCGATCATCGCCTCATTGAGCTTCGCATTGACCTGGATGAAATCCAGCGGGCGGAACAGCAGTTCGATGTCCCACTGCGGCAGGCGGAACGACAGCTGCGGCGCATCGCCCGACAGCGAATGCACGGAGTCGTTGCCGCCCGGCTGCAGGAAGATGGTGAATCCTTCCGCTGCAGCGAAAGCCTCGAGCTTGGCCTTGTCGGCATCGGACAGGGGCTGCAGGTGGCGGAAGACCAGCGCGATATGCGCGTCGCCGGTGATGAATTCGATCTGCGGGATGTCGCGGCGCGCGTCCAGGCCATCGACCAGCGCGCCGAGTGCCGCAACCTTGAAGCCGAGCTGCGGCACCACGACATGGCATTCGCCGATATCGGCGACAAAGCGCGGATCCTGCTCGCGGAAGCCGACCAGGGTCTTGTCCTTTTTCTCGACCCGGCGCACCGAGAAGCGGCCCTTGCGGCGATAGCCCCAACTGTCGCCGCGCAACGGCGGCAATACAGATGCCGGCGTTACGTGGCCGATGCGCTGCAGGTTGTCCAGCAACTGGCGCTGCTTGGCGTCGATCTGTTTGTCTTCGGCGAAATGCTGCAGCACGCAGCCGCCGCAGGTACCGAAGTGCGGACAGCGCGGTTCGACGCGATCCGGCGATGCCTCGAGTACTTCCAGTGTCTTCGCCTCGTCGAAATGTCGCGACCGCGCGGTCTGCTGCACGCTTACGGTTTCGCCGGGCAGCGCGCCGGACACGAACACGGTCTTGCCGGCGTTGGCATGGCCTTCCGGCCAACGCGCAACGCCACGGCCATCGTGGCCGAGATTAACGATGGAAACGGTCTTGGGGGAGTGATCGAGACGGGCCACGGGATCTTGCGATATGAATGGCCGACTATTGTCGCATCCCGCAAAAGCGAACGGCCCGCCGAAGCGGGCCGTTGTGGGCAAGCCGGGTTATTTCTGTTTCCAGCCGCCGCCACTCTGGTACCACCAGCCGCTGCGGGCGCTGTCCACCCACTGCTTGGCGAACACGTCGCGGATCTGGCTTTCCCACTCCGGATGGCCGTTGGCCACCGCGACTTCACGGTAGACCGCCTTGCGGTCGCGGTTGTCGTCGGCTACCGCGGCATTCATGGATACGCGATCCTTCAGCTCCAACTTGCCGGCATCGCGCACGCTGATCAGGCCGTCGCTGGTGAAGCCCAGCGCACCGCTGTCGAATCCGTCACGCAGCGTGCTGTTGAAGCGCGACTCCATGCGGCCCTGGATCGCCTGGATCGCCGGGGTCTTGATGCTGATGTCCGGCGCGGACTGCGCCTGCGCACTGCCGATGCCGAGCAGCATCCACGGGTCGAAATCGAAGCGATCCTGCAGCATGGCCATGCCGCCGCCGCTACTGTCCTTGATCTCGACTTTATCGGCCTCGTCGATTACCTTCTCGACGAACTCGCGCGCCGCCGCCTTGGCTTCCGCCGCCGGGAAATAGACATTGATGGTCACGCAGGCGGTGAGCAGCAATGCGCCCACGACCGGTACCCCGAACCACTGTTTCATTGCATTGCTCCTCAAGCGGCATGCTTTCAAACGACTACTTCACGACCGGTTTCACATCGCCCGACCCGACCGCCGCCAAGCGTTCGACAAGGGTGGGCCAATCCACCTGCTTGTTGAAGCCGACCACGCTCAGGCGCGGGAGCCCGGCACCTTCCACGATAGTAAAGGCGTTGTTACCTGAATGGAGGCCTGACATCACGCAGACTTCGTTCGCCAACCGACAGCCGATGCCGATCCGCCGATAACCGAAATCGTCGAACAGGCCGATCAACTGGCCCTGCAGGCTGGTCACGAAACTGGCATCGCCCACGCTGCTGATGTTCTGCACCGCGCGCTGGCTGATGCGTTGCTTCACGCCGGGACGTTCGTCGGTGATGAAACGCGCGTTGAACGCGACCGGCGTCCAATCGACCAGGCGCAGGCCGTCGATGCGGCCATCGATGCGCCCGGTGATGCTGCCGAAACCCAGCACTTCGGTCAGCCGCAGCAGGTCGAGATCATCGAGGGCGATATCCGCGCTCAGGCTGGGCGCGCTGCCGAACGGGCGCTCCAGCGCCAGCGAAGAGAATGCGACGCGGCCATCGAACAACTGCATCGACAGGCCACCGTCGAAATCGACGCGCTCGTTGGCGTAGTGCGCGTTCGGGATGGTGCCGCTAAGCCGGCCCTGGAATGCCGGCAGCCCGATCGCCTGCGAGACGCGAC
Source organism: Thermomonas sp. HDW16 (assembly GCF_011302915.1). NCBI lineage: Bacteria > Pseudomonadati > Pseudomonadota > Gammaproteobacteria > Lysobacterales > Lysobacteraceae > Thermomonas > Thermomonas sp. HDW16. Next base: position 2,080,058 of record NZ_CP049872.1, read on the forward strand.
CGAAATCGATATCGTCCAGCACCAACGCGAAGCGGATATCGGCACCTGCCTCGCCCTGTGGCGGACGGATGGTGAGATCACGGAAGGTCATCGTGCCGCCCATCAACGGCACCGTGGCGTCCTCGCGGAAACGCAGCAGGCCATCGCTGCTTGCGAACGGCAGGCGCGCGGCATCGAAATCCAACCCGTAGAGTTTCCCGCGTTGCCAGCGCAGTTCGCTCTGCACCGGCGCTCCTGCCGAATAGCGCACGTCGCCCTGCAGGCCATCGAACACGAAGCGCTCGTTCGGGTCGCGCAGGTCGACGCCATGCACTCGGGCATCCGCGACCTGCAGCCGTCCATCGCGTAGCTGCACGTGCATGTCCATCGCGCCGTGCAGGTCGACCTCGCCCAGGCCGAACAGGCCCAGCCAGCCGGACAGATAACGTTGCCGCAACGGCGACATGTCGCTGCTGTGCACCTGCATGTCCAGCGCCTGCAGGCTGGCATCGCTGGCGAAACTGGCGCTGCCTTCGGCTGTCAGCGCGTCGCCGTCGCGCCATTCGATGCGCGGCAATTCCCAGCCATTGCCAGCATGCTGCATGGCATCGATGCGCAAGCCCACCGGCGTGGCCGGCAAGGCGACATAGGTGTTGCCCGCGAGGAATTCGCCGCCGCGCAGCTCGCCATCCAATGCGAGCAGCGACAACGCAGGCGTGGTGCGATAGTCGATGGCGAAACGACCTCCGAGCTTTTCCCCGGCGATGGAGGCATCGGCGGTTTCCAGACCGATGCCGCGCAGCGTAAGTGGGCCCGAAATCCGCAGGGGACGGCCCGTCGCTGCATCGATCATCAACTGCGCGTCGAACTCGCCGGATTTGAGATTCGCCTCCGGCCATGCTTTCGACATCAGCACCTGTGCCCACTGGATCGGCACGCGGGTGAGATCGAACGATGTCAGGTCGGGCGATGCGGCATTCCGATCCAGCGCGATCCGCGCCCCACCCTTCGACAGCGAAGCTTGCGTCGTGGCTGCATCGAAACGCACCGCCAACTGCAACGGCGCCGACGTGCCGGAGCGCAGCGCACCCGCGCACCGCCAGCCGTCCTTGCCCTCGCGCTGTAACGGGCAGCGCCAGTGCAGGTCGCGATAGCGATAGCCGAGATCGGGCGCTTCCACATTCCCCGCCCATAGCTGCAGTTCGCCGCTTTGGGCATCGGCTGCCCAGTCCACCCGCACGCGCACCTGCTCCAGTGTGGCGACCGGCGTGGTGATCTTGGCGATCTTCGCCTGCATGCTGCGCGCGGATGCGGGCATCGCGCCAAGCGCGGCCAGCAGGCACAGGGTTGCGGCTATGATCGGTCGCGACATGCCGGCAGCATACAAACACCGGATCACGAAACGATGAATCGATCCCCGAATACGTTGCCAACGCTACTACTGGTCGAGGACGACCCGGTCAGCGCGGTGTTCCTGCGCGATGCCGCAGCTGCTCTTCCTGCCGAGGTGGACGCGGCCGGCAGCATCGCCGAGGCGATGGCCGCAGCCTCCCTGCGCAGGCACGATTTGTACCTGATCGATGCCAACCTGCCGGACGGGCGTGGCGAAGTCCTGCTGCAGGAACTGCGCCGGCGTGGCCTCATCGCACCGGCGTTGGCGCACACCGCCGCGCGCGATACGGCGATCCGCGAGCGCCTGCTTGCCGCCGGTTTCGTGGACATGGTGAGCAAGCCGTTGGGCGTGGCCGAGTTGCATGCAGCCCTGCGTCCACATCTCGCCATCGCGCCTCCGACCTGCGGCAAACAGCCGAATTGGGACGATGACGCCGCACTGGCCGCACTCGGTGGCCAGCGGGCGCATGTCGATGCACTGCGCGGGCTGTTCCTCAAGGAATTACCCGGCCAGCGCCAACGCATCGAGGCAGCGGCCGCCGGCGGCGATGAAGCTGCGATTCGTGAAGAACTGCATCGACTGGTGGCTAGCTGCGGTTTCGTGGGCGCGGCGCGCTTGGCGGCGGCGGTGCGCGAACTGCAGTCGGTGCCGCTGGATGCCCAAGCATTTCAGCGGCTGGATTTTGCGATGGATGACTTGCTTGGACCTGCCTGAGCGAGAAACGGGGTCAGAGTGAATTTTGCGCCGATCCAGAGCGGTATTGCCGGAACACCCGGTCGCAAAACTTCACTCTGACCCCGTTTCTCTTCCCGCTTCTCCGCGCCGGCCGAGCCGCCCCAGCTCGCCCATCATGTCCCACGATTTCAAGCCGCGCCCGCCCAGATGGTGCAGCAACACCGCACGCAACGGCAGGCGCAGGCTAGCGATATCGTCCGAGGGCGGCAGCGTGTCGTCGGCCAGCGCCAGCAAGGCCTGTCCGGTGGCGGAATCGCGACGTTCGCCCGTGCGTTCGCTCAATACGCGATACGGCCCCTGCTCGGGATCCAGGCGATAGCGCGCGGCGGGATCGACCGGCACGCCATCGACATCACTGCCGAAATCAAAGCCAAAACCCAGCGCTTCGAGCAGGTCGCGCTCGAATCGGCGCAATGTCCAGGCCAGCGGCGCGCCAGCGCGCAAGCACTCGCGCACACGTGCGTAAACCGCATGTAGTTCCGCCTGCGGGTCGTGGCGCGGCGCCAGGCGCAGGCAAAGTTCGTTGATGTAGAACGCCGCCATCGCGGCATCACCATGCAGCAACGGGGCGGCATCCACGGCCTCGGCCGCGGTCAACTGCGCCAATTCACCGCGCTGCACGGCATCGAAACGAATGGATTGCAGCGGCTGCAGGGCTGCACGCAGCACATGCCGCTTCGGCCCCTGCACGCCGCGCGCAACCAGGCCGATGCGGCCGTGTTCCGCACTGAGGACTTCCACCAGCAGGCTGGTTTCGCGCCAGGCCCGCGCATGCAGCACGAACGCAGGCTCGGCGACGAAGCGCATGCTCAGTCGTGGTAGCCCAGCGCACGCAACGCGGCTTCGTCGTCGCTCCAGCCTTCGCGCACGCGTACCCAGGTCTGCAGGAACACCTTGCTGTCGAACAGGCGTTCCATTTGCAGGCGTGCGCGACTGCCGATCTCGCGCAGTCGCTCGCCGGCCTTGCCGATCACGATCGCTTTCTGGCCGTCGCGCTCGACCCAGATCACCGCGTCGATGCGGTAGACGGGTTGCCGACCGGTCAGGTCTTCCTCGAATTTCTCGACCTCGACGGTGGTCGCATACGGCAGTTCCTCGCCCAGCTGGCGCATCAGTTGCTCGCGTACCAGTTCGCCAGCGAGAAAGCGCTGGCTCTTGTCGGTGATCTCGTCCTCGGCGTACATCGGCGGCGCTTCGGGCATCAAGTCCAGCAGGGTTTGCACCAGCGGCTCCAGGCCCTTGCGCTTGAGTGCGGACAGCGGATGCACGGCGGCGAACTCGCGGCCCTCGCTGACCTTGGCGATGAACGGCAGCAACTCGCCCTTGTCCTTGATCTTGTCGACCTGGTTGACTACCAGCACCACCGGCACGCCGGCATCGCGCAGCGCGTCGTAGGCCAGGCCGTCCTCGGCATCCCAGCGGCCGGCCTCGATCACCAGCACCGCCGCATCCACGCCTTCCAGCGCACCGCGCGCGGCGCGATTCATCATCCGGTTCATCGCCTTGCCGGAACGCTTGCCCTGTTCGCCGTGGATGCCGGGCGTATCAACAAGCTGCAGCTGGCCGCCCGGGAAGGTAGCGATGCCGAGCAGCCGGTGGCGTGTGGTCTGCGGTCGGTTGGAGGTGATGCTGATCTTGGCGCCGACCAATGCATTGACCAACGTCGACTTGCCGACGTTGGGGCGACCGATGACCGCAACGGCACCACTGCGCTGTGTTTCCGTACTCATTTTTCGATGACCCGTAGCGCGGCTTCCGCCGCTTGTTGTTCCGCGGCGCGGCGTGAACTGCCCTCGCCTTCGGTATGAACGGCCGGTTCGGCCAAGGTGCAACTCACACGAAAGATACGTGCATGGTCGTCGCCACTTTCCTCGACCAGCGCATACACCGGCAATACGTGCTGGCGTGCCTGCAACCATTCCTGCAAGCGCGTCTTCGCGTCCTTACCAACCTTGTTCGGTGGAGGCAAGGCATCAATCAGCGGTGCAAACCACGGCAGCACCACTGCACGACAGGCTTCAAAACCGGCATCCAAGTGGATCGCCGCGACCAGTGCTTCCAACGCGTCGGCCAGGATCGAATCGCGGCGATGGCCGCCGGTCTTCATTTCGCCCGGGCCCAACACCAGGTGCTCGCCAAGCTTGAGCTCGCGGGCGAGGCCGGCCAGCGCGGATTCGCGCACCAACTCCGCGCGGGCGCGGGTGAGCGCGCCTTCATCGGCCTTTGGCCAATGCACATAAAGCGCCTCGGCGACGAACTGGTTGACCAGTGCGTCACCGAGGAATTCAAGGCGTTCGTTGTGCGGACTGCCGGCGCTGCGGTGGGTCAGCGCTTGGGCGAGCAAGGCTGGGGCAGCGAATGAGTGTCCGGCAAATTCCCGCGGCAACGCAGAATCATTGCGCGCCAGAGCCACGCGTCACGGCCTGTTCGGCATGAAATTTGGCTATTACGTCGAGATTGGCGAACAGCGGCGTCCGCCGCTCGTAGTCCATCACCAAATTGTAGCCGGTGTCGGTGGATTCGATCCTCAACATTTCGGGCTTGATGACGGAAACATAGTCGATCTGGATGTGCCTGGAGAACAACGCGCGGATCTTGTCCTTCGAGGCGTTCGCCGATCCCGGATCACTGGCGATACTCGCCAATGCTTTCTTGACCGAATAGAACTCGGTATACATCGGAAACAATTTCATCCCGCAAAACAGGAAGAACATGACCACCGCAAGAGTGATCAGGAAGCCGAGCATGGTCATGCCACTTTGCTTGCGATTCATCGCGTCCCCCTAGCTGAGTTGTTTAGCTGAGTTGTTATGGAATCTTGGTACCGATCCGCGAGACATCCACCTTGTCCTCGGCGCTCCAGTCGAAGTTCATCCAGACCAGGAACGCTTTGCCGCGCAGGTTCGCCTCCGGCAGGAACCCCCAGAAGCGACTGTCCTCGCTATTGTCGCGATTGTCACCCATGACGAAATAATGCCCCGCCGGAACCGTCCAGTCACCCTCGCCCTGCCCTTGCGGGATAAACGGCAGGTCTTCGCGCTCCAGGACATAGTGCGGGCGTCCAGGCAGTCCCTCGGTCAACTTGGTCGCCCCGGTTTCGTTCACACCCTGGCCAACGCCTTGGTACGCCCCCTCGGGGCGGTAGGGCAATTCCCTGCCGTTCACCGTAACCTTGTTGTCGTGGTAACCGATGGTATCGCCGGGCAGGCCGATGACCCGCTTGATCCAGTCCTCGCGCGGGTGGTGCGGCGGGCGGAACACCACCACGTCGCCGCGCTGCGGCTCGCCGTTGTCCAGGAACTTCTTGTTGGTGATCGGCCAGCGCAGGCCGTAGGCGAATTTGTTGACCAGGATGAAATCGCCGATCAGCAGTGTGGGCATCATCGAACTGGACGGGATCCTGAACGGCTCGGCGACGAAGCTGCGCAGGCCCAGCACCAGCGCCAGGATCGGGAAGAAGGCCTTGGCATAGTCGACCACCACCGGCTCTTTCGCTTCCTCCAGCACCCCGGACTCGGCGGCGCGGCGTCTGGCGAAGAACAGTTTGTCCAGCAACCAGATCAGGCCACTGAGTGCGGTCAACGAGACCAGAATCGTTTCGAACCACACCATCATGCGACGTTCTCCGGAATGTGAACCGCGCTCACTTGCTGTCCATCTGCAACACGGCGAGGAAGGCTTCCTGCGGGATCTCAACACTTCCCACCTGCTTCATCCGCTTCTTGCCGGCCTTCTGCTTCTCCAGCAACTTTTTCTTGCGGGTGGCATCGCCACCGTAGCACTTGGCCAACACGTTCTTGCGCATTGCCTTGACCGTGGTGCGGGCGATGACCTGGCCACCGATGGCGGCCTGGATCGCCACGTCGAACATCTGCCGCGGGATCAGTTCCTTCATCTTCTCGGTCAACTCACGACCGCGCCGATCCGCGTGGCTGCGGTGCACGATGATGCTCAACGCATCCACCTTGTCGCCGTTGATCAGCGTATCCACGCGTACGAACGGGCCGGCCTCGAAGCGCAGGAAGTGGTAATCCAGCGAGGCGTAGCCGCGGCTCACCGACTTCAGCTTGTCGAAGAAATCCAGTACCACTTCGGCCATCGGCAGTTCGTAGCTGACCTGCACCTGGCTCGCCATGTAGGTGATCCCGACCTGCACGCCGCGCTTTTCCTCGCACAGCTTGATCACGTTGCCGATGTAGTCCGGCGGGGTGAGGATGTTGGCGCGGATGATCGGTTCGCGGATTTCGGCCACCATGTTCACCGGCGGCAGCTTGGCCGGGTTGTCCATCGGCACGATGGCGCCGTCGGTCTTCAGCACCTCGTAGATCACCGTGGGCGCAGTGCTGATGAGATTCAGGTCGTACTCGCGCTCCAGCCGTTCCTGCACGATTTCCATGTGCAGCATGCCGAGGAAGCCGCAGCGGAAGCCGAAGCCCATCGCTTCCGAACTTTCCGGCTCGAAGCGCAGCGCGGCATCGTTGAGGCGCAACTTGTCCAACGCCTCGCGCAGATCGGGGTAATCCTCGGCATCGACCGGGAACAGGCCGGCGAACACGCGCGGCTGCATTTCCTGGAAACCCGGCAGCGGGTTCGGCGCGGGATCGCCGGCCAGTGTCAGCGTGTCGCCCACCGGTGCACCGTGCACGTCCTTGATCGATGCATGCACCCAACCCACCTCGCCGGCACCGAGCTTCGTCAGCTCCTTGCGCTTGGGGGTGAACACGCCGACCTTGTCGACCTGGTGGGTGCGGCCGGTCGACATCACCAGCAGCTTGTCGCCGGGCTTGATCTCGCCCTGCATCACGCGGACCAGGCTGACCACGCCCAGGTAGTTGTCGAACCAGGAATCGATGATCAGCGCCTGCAGCTTGTCGGTGTCGCGCGGCTTGGGCGGCGGGATGCGCTGGACGATGGCTTCCAGCACGTCGCCGACGTTGAGGCCGGTCTTGGCGGAAATCGCCACCGCGTCGGCGGCGTCGATGCCGATCACGGCTTCGATTTCTTCCTTGACCTTGTCGATGTCGGCGGTGGGCAGGTCGATCTTGTTGAGGATCGGCACCACTTCCAGCCCCTGCTCCACTGCGGTGTAGCAGTTGGCGACGGACTGCGCTTCCACGCCTTGCGCTGCATCGACCACCAGCAATGCGCCTTCGCAGGCGGCCAGCGAACGCGACACTTCGTAGCTGAAGTCGACATGGCCGGGGGTGTCGATGAAGTTCAGCTGGTAGGTCACGCCATCCTTGGCCGTGTACGGCAGGGAGACGGACTGCGCCTTGATGGTGATGCCGCGTTCGCGCTCGATCGGGTTGGAGTCGAGCACCTGCGCTTCCATCTCGCGCGCCTGCAGGCCGCCGCAGAGCTGGATGATGCGGTCGGCCAGGGTCGACTTGCCGTGGTCGACGTGGGCGATGATGGAAAAATTGCGGATGAACCGCATGGCGTCGTGCTGCATGAACGTAGGGCTGCTTCTGGCGACGACGGCCGCGGGATCGCAGCCGCCTGCACGGGTATGTGCTGGGGTAAACGCCGAATTATCGCACAGCCCCGCCTGCGCCTTGCCCGGCGCAGGCGTTCGCGGGCTCATTCTCCCGCCGGATCCACGGTGATGTACTGGGTGCCGCCGCCACGACGGATCAGCAGCATGACCGCCTGGCCCGGCTTCAATCCGCGCAGTTGTCCGTTGAGCGCATTGGCGCTGCCGACGTCGTTGCGCCCCACCGCCAGCACCACGTCGCCCGGACGCAGGCCGGCTTCGCGCGCCGCCATGCCTTCCACCCGCGCGATCAGCACGCCTTCGCCCGCCTGCAGGCCCAGCCTGCTGCGCTGTTGTGCATCCAGGTCCTCGCCAACGATCCCGAGCGCATTGGCCTGCGCAGCCGCGGCCGGACGCGGGGCATCCTGATCGTCGCCCTGATCGGCGCTGGCGACGCGTTCGTCCAATGCATTGAGCGTGGCGGTCACGGTGCGCGGCTTGCCGTCACGGATCAATTCCACTGTCACCTTGGCGCCGGGCGCCATCGCGCCGACGATCGGCGGCAGATCGCTGGATTCGTGGATGGATTGCCCGTTAATGCTGCGGATCACGTCCTGGCGCAGGATGCCGGCGCGCGACGCCGGGCTGTTTGGCTGCACGTCGGCCACCAACGCACCATTGCCATCTGCGATACCGAGCAACTTGGCTTGTTCGCGGTCCATCGGTTGGATCACCACGCCCAGCTGCCCGCGGGTCACCTTGCCGGTTGCCTTCAACTGTTGCACCGCGTTCATCGCCACGTCGATCGGGATGGCGAAGCTCACCCCCATGTAGCCGCCGGAGTTGCTGAAGATCTGCGAATTGATGCCGACCACCTGGCCGCGCGTATCCAGCAGCGGGCCGCCGGAATTGCCGCGGTTGATCGCCACGTCGGTCTGGATGAAGGGCACGTAGCGCTGGTTTGCGTACGGGTTCGCGCGGCCGACCGCGCTGACGATGCCGGCGGTCACCGAGTGATCCAGGCCAAACGGCGAACCGATGGCGACCACCCACTGCCCGGATTTCAGGCTCTTGGAATCGCCGATGCGCAGCATGGGCAAGCCGGTTGCCGCGATCTTCAGCAGGGCCACGTCGGACTGTTCGTCGCTACCGACGACTTTCGCAGTGAACTCACGACGGTCGGACAATTTGATGCGCACTGTATCCGCGCCATCGATCACATGATGGTTGGTCAGTACATAACCATCGGCGGAAATAATGAACCCGGTTCCCTGCGACACGCCTCGCGGGCGGCTACCGCCATCGGGCGCACCCGGCATCGGCATGCCGTCCGGGCCGAAGAAACGGCGGAAGAATTCGGGGATCTGCTCCTCGTTCGGCATCTGCGGCTGCTGGCCGCGTTGCGCGGTCGCCGTGCGCGGCTTGCCGCCGACTTCGGCCTCCACGCTGACCACGGCGGGCCCGACCTGTTCCACCAGGCGCGTGAAGTCCGGCAGGCCAACGACCAACTCGGGCGCAGGTGCCACCGACTGGGCCTGTGCCTGGGCGGACGAATACCAGCCGACGCCACCGCTGATGGCCAGCGCCAACGCAGCCGACAACAACGCGGGACGAAGCATGGGGGTACGCAGGTTCACGGACATCGTGGACGAATCCTCGGTCTATGGGGTGTTCGGATTGGGGGTTGTTTGCCGCGCGTCGCTCAGGGCTGCAACTCGGCACTGGCAGGTTGCGGTTCGCGTGCAGCGTCACCGTCGGCCGCAGTGGCAGTGATCGGCGGCAGGTTGCCGATGCCGGCCTGCGACTGGAACGGGTTATAGGCGGTGGAGCCGCGTGAGTGATCGCCGAAGCCGACATTCAAGCCGCCGCTGGCGTATTGCGGCAGCACCGAGCGCGGCCACGGCCGGGTCACGATGTCGGGCTGCGGGATGTTGCTGCGACTGGCCAGCAGGCGCTCGTTGGCGTCCGCGACCTGCGTTCCGGCATCGATGCCGGGGGCCGCTGCTCGCACGCGCGGGGGCGTGCGGGCTTGTTCGCTATTGCGACCGCGCGCGGGCCGGGTGGTGCTCACGGCGGCAATCGCACCAGCTGTCGCCAGGGCCTGCGTCGCGTTGCCGGTGTCCGGTGCCGATGGAGCCTGGGGCGCAGGCGTAGCGGGAATCTCGAGCGCCGGCGCCGACGCAGAAGCAATCTGCACCGATGCCGAGGCTGCCGGCGCTTCGGTGACCGGCTGGCGCGTCATCAACGCCGCCACCGCGAGTGAAGCCGCCATCGCCGCCCCACCGCCCCAGCGTAGCCACGCGGGCGAACGCTTGCTGCCCGCTTGCTGCGCAACCGCCACATCGCCGTGCAGGGCCGCACTCACGCGCGAGGCGAAATCCGCAGGCAGCCGCTGCGCAGGCGCCAGGCCGCGCATCACTTCAGCGGACAGCCGCCATCGCTCCCAGCATTCGGCCAGCGGGGCATCGTGCTGCAGCCGGCGCAACAGGAAACGGGTCTGGTCCGGCGGCAAGGCGCCGTCCATCAGCGCGGACAGCTGTTCGCGGCTGCTGAGTTGGGTCAGGTCGTTGGCGGCGGATTCGGTATTCATGTCATGTGCTTTCATGCGTGCGAGCGCTTCGGCAGGTCGTCATGGTCGAGTAGCGGTTTCATGCGCGCGTCGATCGCCTCGCGGGCGCGGAAGATGCGCGAACGCACCGTCCCGATCGGGCAATCCATGCGTTCGGCGATCTCCTCGTAACTCATCCCTTCCACTTCGCGGAAGGTGATCGCATCGCGCAATTCCTGCGGCAGTTCTTCGACCGCGCGCAGCACCGTTTGTTCCAGCTGCTGGCGCATCAATTCGCGTTCGGGGGTGTCGTTGTCGCGCAAGCGCAGGCCGGATTCGAACTGCTCGGCGTCCTCGATCTCGATGTCGTCGGTCGGCGGCTTGCGGTTGTGCGAGACCAGGTGATTCTTCGCCGTATTCACCGCGATCCGGTGCAGCCAGGTGGAGAACTGCGCATCGCCACGAAAGCCGCCGATGGCGCGGTAAGCGCGGATGAAGGTGTCCTGCGCCACGTCCTGCACTTCCGCCCAGTCGTGGATGTAGCGGGAAATCAGCGCACCGACCCGATGCTGGTACTTGCGCACCAGCAGGTCGAAAGCGGCGATGTCCCCGCGCTGTACGCGGGCGACGAGATCCTGATCCAGCGCTTGCGACACGTCATCCTCGGCCATTGCGCCGGTGCCTCGCGAGTGGGCCCGTGCGTCCGGGCCTTGTGACAGTAGTGGCCGGGAAAAAGTTCCCGGGATGTGGGCGAGGAGCGTTTTTGGAGTGGTATTCAAATCGACCCGGGATAGGATACGGCCCTACCCCTACTGCTCCGGATGGTACGCGCATGGCCGCCACCCACACTGCACCCGGCTTCGATGGATTGCGCTTCGCCCACTGGCAAATCGAGCGTCGCGACGATGGCGTGTTGATACTGTCGTTCGACCGGGCGGAATCCTCGGTGAACACGTTCAGCCAGGACGTACTGCTGGAGCTCGAATCGATCCTGGAGCGCATCGCCATCGAGCCCCCGAAGGGCCTGGTGGTGCGTTCGGCCAAGGCGGCGTTCGCCGCCGGTGCCGACCTCAAGTCGCTGCAGGAACTGGACCGCCGCGGGCAAGTGGGCGATTTCATCCAGTTAGGCCAGCAAGTCTTCCAGCGCATCGCCGAACTGCCCTGCCCCACGGTCGCCGCGATCCACGGCTTCTGCATGGGCGGCGGCACCGAGATCTCGCTGGCCTGCCGTTACCGCGTGGCCGCCAGCGACGCGCGCATCGGCCTGCCCGAGATCAAGCTGGGCATCTTCCCCGGCTGGGGTGGCAGCGCGCGCCTGCCGCGCCTGGTCGGTGCGCCAGCCGCGTTCGACATGATGCTGACAGGACGCACGTTGTCGGCCTCGGCCGCACGCGGGATCGGCCTGGTCGACAAAGTGGTGGAACCCGCGCAGTTGCTGGATGCCGCCATCGAACTGCTCAAGCGCGGCGTGCAGCGCCCGTTCAAGCAGCGCTTCATGGGCTGGGCGACGAATACTTTCCTCGCGCGCAAACTCCTTGCGCCGATGCTGGTCAAGCAGGTCGCGCGCAAGGCACCGAAGGCGCATTACCCGGCACCGTATGCGCTGATTTCCGCATGGGAACGCAGCGGCGGCGCCGGCATCCAGGGCCGCATCGCCGCCGAAAAGAAGGCCGTGGTGAAACTGGCGGGTACGCCCACCGCGAAGAACCTGATCCGCGTGTTCTTCTTGCAGGAGCGCCTGAAGGGCATCGGCGGCAAGGACTCCGGCATCCGCAAGGTGCATGTGGTCGGCGCCGGCGTGATGGGCGGCGACATCGCCGCGTGGAGTGCCTACAAGGGCTTCGAAGTAACCCTGCAGGATCGCGAACAACGTTTCATCGATGGCGCGCTGACCCGCGCGCAGGAGCTGTTCACCAAGCGGGTGAAGGACGAGGCCAAGCGCCCGGCGGTGGCCGCACGCCTGAAGGGCGATCTTGCCGGCGATGGCGTGGCTGATGCCGACCTGGTCATCGAGGCGATCATCGAAAATCCCGAGGCCAAGCGCGAGCTGTACACCTCGGTCGAACCGCGCATGAAGGCCGACGCGCTGCTGACCACCAACACTTCGTCGATCCCGCTGGATGAACTGCGCGAGCACATCGCGCGCCCGGCGCAGTTCGCCGGCCTGCACTACTTCAACCCGGTGGCGCTGATGCCGCTGGTGGAGATCATCCACCACGACCGGATGGCGCCGGAAACGCAGCAACGCCTGGCCGCGTTCTGCAAGCAACTGGACAAGCTGCCGGTGCCGGTCGCCGGCACGCCCGGCTTCCTGGTCAACCGCGTGCTGTTCCCGTACATGCTGGAGGCGGTGACCGCGTTGTCCGAAGGCATCCCCGGCCCGGCCATCGACAAGGCCGCGGTGAAGTTCGGCATGCCGATGGGCCCGATCGAGCTGGTCGATACCGTGGGCCTGGACGTGGGTGCAGGCGTGGCGAAGGAACTCGCACCCTTCCTCGGCATCGAAGTGCCGGCGGCGCTAGGCACGGTGGAAGCCGGCAAGCGCGGCAAGAAGGACGGCCAGGGCCTGTACAAGTGGGTCGAAACCGAAAAGGGCAGCAAGCCGCAGAAGCCGGAACTGCCGAAGGACTACAAGGCGCCCGACGACCTCGAGGACCGCCTGATCCTGCCGATGCTCAACGAAGCCGTGGCCTGCCTGCACGATGGCGTGGTGGCCGATGCCGAACTGCTGGATGCCGGGGTGATCTTCGGCACCGGCTTCGCCCCGTTCCGCGGCGGTCCGATCCAGTACATCCGCGACACCGGCGCTGATGCGTTGTTGGGCAAGCTGAAGGCGCTGCAGGCCAAGCATGGCGACCGTTTCGCACCGCGTGCGGGTTGGGATAGTCCGCTGCTGCGCGCAGACGCCACATCGAACGCCTGATGCGAAGAAGCCCGGCAATGCCGGGCTTCTTTTTGTTCGATATGACCCGATGACTACATCGTCTGGGTCGGCTGCTCCGCGTTGAGCGTGCCGGCCAGCACAGTCTCGATCTTCGATTTCACCGCTTCGCCCTCGGCGGTGTCGGCGAACTGCACGCCGATCCCTGCGGCGCGGTTGCCTTGCGCCCCGGTCGGGGTGACCCAACACACCTTGCCTGCGACCGGCAGGCGTTCGGACGAATCCGGCAACGTCAGCAGCAGGAATACTTCATCGCCGATGAAGTAGCGTCGCGGTGTCGGCACGAAGATGCCGCCCTGCTTGATGTAGGGCATGTAGGCGTTGTACAGCGCAGCCTTGTCCTTCACCGCCAGCGACAGGATGCCCTGCCTTGCGCCGCCCGCTCCGGTTGCTCCACTCATGCGTCTGTCCCCTGTCCTTGCAGGCGCGTCATGCGCACCACCCCAACAACGTTTCGGTCACCGCCAAGTCCGCGCGCACCGTGCTGCGCAACAGGTCGCGCGTACGGTTGGCGGCATCGAAGCGCGCGGCCAGCGTGCGGGTTCGCGCCGGATCGGTCAAGCCCGCGGCTTCGTGCAATGCCAGCTCCGCCAAGTGACGTAGACGTTCTTCGGCGCGGCCATCGGCCACCCAGCGCTGTGCCAGTTCCGCCGGCGCGGCCTGCCCACGCTGCAATGACTGGACGTCCTGCGCGACTGCACGACGCAAGGCCAGGCCATCGCCGGACGCCCACGCATCGGCCAGACCGGGATGACCGCGCGCCGCGTCCAGCGCTTCTCGCGCAAACTCGCCACCATGCCCGCGCGCGGCCAGCCAGTGCAGCGCTTCGTCCTGCGGCGGCAGACGCAGTTCCAGACGCTGGCAGCGACTACGAATGGTTGCCGGCAGCCGTGCCGGATTCGCGGACAGCAGCCACAGATAACGGCTGGGCTGCGGCTCTTCCAGCGTCTTCAAGAGTGCGTTGAACGCGCTGTAATTGATCGCATCGGCGGGGTCGACGATCACCACCTGCGCGCCGCCAAGCTGTGGAGTCAGGGTCATCGCCTCGGACAATGCACGGATCTGTTCGATCACGATTTCCGCGCGCGGCTTGCCGGTCTTCTGGTTGATCTCGTAGCCGACGAATTCCAGGTCCGGATGCGCGCTATGCCCCCATGGGTGCGAGGGCGAACTGTCCGGCCGCGTTTCCAGCGGATCGTATTGCGAACGCGAGGCGAACAAGCTGCAGCTCTTGCAGGCGCCGCAGGCTTCGCCATCGCTGCGCGGCGACAGGCAGAGCACGCGCTGCGCCAGGTGCTCGGCCAGCACGCGCTTGCCCAACTGCGCAGGCCCGACGATCAGGGTCGCATGGCCGAAATGCCCGCCACCCAGCGCAGAAGCCGCGTGTTCGTAGGCGCGTTGCTGCCATGGCGCAAGCGCGGGCAACAGGCTCATTGCATCGCCTCGCGGTACGCCGCCAACGCCTGCAATGCCGCTTCGGCGACCCGCTCCGCATCAGGGCTGGCATCGAGCACGCGGATGCGCTGCGGGTGCCGCGCCGCACGCAGCAGGAACCCTTCGCGCACGCGCTCGAAAAACTCGTCGCGTTCGCGCTCGATGCGATCCGGCGACGAGCCACCAAGCAGGTCGCGTCCGCGCGTGCGTTCGCGGCCGTGGGCCACGCCGAGGTCAAGCAGCAGGGTCAGGCCGGGTTCGATGCCGACTACGCGCCGTTCCAGTTCTGCAATGAAGGCTGCGTCCAATCCACGCGCCGCACCTTGGTAGGCATAACTTGAATCGGTGAAGCGGTCGCTGATCACCCATGCACCGCGCTGCAGTGCCGGCAGCACCACTTCGCGCACGTGTTGCGCGCGCGAAGCGAACATCAGCAGTAGCTCGGTTTCGGGCGATGCCGGTTCGTGCGAGGGATCCAGCAACAGTTCGCGGATGCGCTCAGCGAGCGGCGTACCGCCGGGCTCGCGGGTGGAGACGACTTCGAAGCCGTCCTCTGCCAGCGCATCGCGCAATGCGCGCAACACCGTGCTCTTGCCGGCCCCTTCGCCGCCCTCGATGCTCAGCAGGCGCGGCTGCCGTTGCAACTCCGCCATCACTTCGGCACCGATTGCTGTTGCGCGCGGTAACGCTGCAGGTATTCACGCACCGCCGTGTTGTGATCGGTCAACGACTTGGTGAACACGTGGCGGCCACTGCCATCGCCCACGGCGACGAAGAACAGCGCATCGCCGGCTTCAGGATGGGTGGCGGCCTGCAATGCGGCCTTGCCCGGCATCGCGATGGGCGTCGGCGGCAGGCCGTCGCGGGTATAAGTGTTGTAAAGCGTGTCGCGGGTCAGGTCGCTGCGACGGATATTGCCGGCATAGGCCGCACCCATCCCGTAGATCACGGTGGGATCGGTTTGCAGGCGCATGCCGATCTTCAATCGGCGCGCAAATACACCAGCAATCGCGGGGCGTTCTTCGGCGATGCCGGTTTCCTTCTCGACGATGGACGCCAGCACCAGCGCCTCGTCCCTGGTCTTCAACGGCACATCACCCGCACGCGATGCCCAGGCCGCATCCAGCGCGTTGTCCATCGCGTCATGCGCGCGCTTGAGGATGTCGAGGTCGGAATCGCCGCGCACCCAGGCATAGGTCTCCGGCAGGAAGCGACCTTCCGGATGCTGACCGGCATGGCCCAGCGTCTTCATCAGCGCCGCGTCATCGAGCTTCGTGCTCTCTTGTTGCAGCGATTCCACCTTCGCCAACGCCGCGCGCAATTCGCGGATGTTCCAGCCTTCGACGATGGTGAACATGCGCCGCTCCACCTTGCCGTCGCGCATGGCCAGCAGCAACGAGCGCGGCGAAGCACCGGCTTCCAGCGCGTATTCGCCCACCTGCAGCTTTCCTGCCGCATCGAGCTCGCGCGCCAGCACCTGCCATTGCAGGCGATCGCCCGTCTCGACGCCTTCGGCATCGAGCTTGCGCAGCACGCTGGCCAGCGAATCGCCACGCTCGACTACCAGGCTGTCGCCGGCTTCGATCCCGGCCAGCGGTGCGTCGGCGAAGCCCTGGTAGCGCTGCCACAACCAGGCGCCCGTGGCCAGCGCAACGATCAACAGAAACAGGAAAGCGCGGCGGAAGAAACCGCCCGTCTTGCCGCGGCGGGAACGACGACTCATGCGCTGTGCCCCGCCATCGAAAACATCGGATACGCCATCGCCAACCCTTCCTGCAAATCAGCCACCGCCGGATGCCGCGCCCATGCGCGCGTGCCCAGCAACCCGACCGGCAGGATACCGCGCACGGCGTTGCAGAGCGCCAGCGCATCGGCCGATTCGATCTTGTCCGGTTGCAGCACCGCGATTTCCGCGAGCCCCTGCTCCAGCAACCAGCCGCGCAACACGCCGGCAACGCCACATGCGTCCACGGGAGGGGTCAACCAGCGTCCGTCGCACAGCGCCAGCAAGTTGGCCGCTGTCGCACTGATCGCGTTGCCCGCCACGTCTTGCATCAGGCCTTCGTCGCAGCCTACGGATTCGACCTTGGCACGCGCCAGCACCTGTTCCAGCCGATTGCAGTGCTTGATG